>CAJUPM010000010.1 GCA_910588425.1 uncultured Christensenellaceae bacterium
TCCTCTTCCGAAAATTCTGCTGAAGCGAATTCTTCCAATAGGCCCAGAGCTTTTTGTTCATCCTCCCGGGCGACGTAAATGTCCGTCTGCCCGCCGATTCCGCCGAAAACAGAGGATAGACCATCCGGGCATTCTGTGAGGTAAGCAATCCCATCGCTTTGCAGGAGAGAGCAGAGAATTTCCGCTTCGGGCATGGAGCCCGCCGAAGCCACCAGGCAAAGCTCTGGAGCAGGCTGCGGCTCGGCCTTGCGGCGCACTTTCGTCCCGCATTCCGGGCAGCGGCTGAGGGTATCGTCAAATTCAAATGAACAGTATTTACAGGTTTGCATCAAACGCTCCTTTCTTCCTCTCTATGGTACGAGCATTTGTAAACGCTGTCAAGGCGAAAAAAGAGGCAGTACACAGGGTGTACGCCTCTTTTGAACGTGCGTTGCTTACTTGCTCGCCTCTTCCACGGCGACCGCAACCGCGACGGATGCGCCGACCATCGGGTTGTTGCCCATGCCGATGAGGCCCATCATCTCGACGTGGGCCGGGACAGAGGAGCTGCCAGCGAACTGCGCGTCGCTGTGCATTCTGCCCATGGTGTCCGTCAGGCCATAGGAAGCGGGGCCAGCGGCCATGTTGTCCGGGTGCAGGGTTCTGCCCGTGCCGCCGCCCGAAGCGACGGAGAAGTATTTCTTGCCGTTCTCCACAGCCCACTTCTTATACGTTCCGGCAACCGGGTGCTGGAAACGGGTAGGGTTGGTGGAGTTGCCCGTGATGGAGACGTCTACGCCCTCTGCCTTCATGATGGCAACGCCCTCCAGAACGTCGTTTGCGCCGTAGCACTTGACAGCCGCGCGCTCGCCCTTGGAGTATGCCTTCTCAAAGACGGTCTTGAGCTCGCCAGTGTAGAAATCATATTCCGTCTCGACGTGCGTGAAGCCGTTGATGCGGGAGATGATCTGCGCCGCGTCTTTGCCCAGGCCGTTTAAGATAACGCGCAGCGGGTTTTTGCGGACTTTGTTTGCCGTTCTGGCGATACCGATTGCGCCTTCCGCAGCCGCGAAAGATTCATGGCCGGCCAGGAAACAGAAGCAGTTGGTCTCCTCGCGCAGCAGCATGGCTGCCAGGTTGCCGTGGCCCAGGCCGACGGCGCGCTGATCTGCGACAGAGCCGGGAATGCAGAATGCCTGCAGGCCGATGCCGATGGCTTCCGCCGCATCCGCAGCCTTCTTGCAGCCTTTTTTCATCGCAATGGCGGCGCCCAGGGTATAGGCCCAGACGGCGTTCTCGAATGCGATGGGCTGAATCGAGCGGACAATCGAGCTGACGTCTACGCCCTTCTCCAGCGTGTAAGCCTGAACGTCCTCCAGGGAGGAGAAGCCGTATTCTGCCATGCACTTCTCAATCTTTTTTATTCTTCTATCGTAACCTTCGAATTGTACCATGACGCGCCTCCTTATTCCTTTCTCGGATCGACATACTTGACGGCCTCATCATAGCGGCCGTAAGTATTGATGTTTTTCTCATATGCCTCTTTGGGATCCATGCCCTTGCGGATGGCTTCCATCATCTTGCCGAGGTGCACGAACTTATAGCCGATAACTTCGCCGTTCTCGTCCAGGCCCATCTCCAGGCAGTAGCCCTCGGCCATTTCCAGATAGCGGACGCCCTTAGCCTTGGTGCCGTACATGGTGCCGACCTGGCTGCGCAGGCCCTTGCCCAGGTCTTCCAGGCCAGCGCCGACGGGCAGGCCGTTCTCGGAGAAAGCCGTCTGGCTTCTGCCGTAGACGATCTGCAGGAAAAGCTCTCTCATGGCGGTGTTGATGGCGTCGCATACCAGGTCGGTATTCAGCGCTTCCAGGATGGTCTTGCCCGTGAGCACTTCCGCGGCCATGGCGGCAGAGTGCGTCATGCCCGAGCAGCCGATGGTCTCAACCAGCGCCTCTTCGATGACGCCGTCTTTGACGTTGAGCGTCAGCTTGCAGGCGCCCTGCTGGGGCGCGCACCAGCCAATGCCGTGCGTCAAGCCGGAAATATCCTTAATCTCTTTGGCCAGAACCCATTTGCCCTCTTCCGGGATGGGAGCGGGGCCGTGATGCGGGCCTCTTTGCACGCATACCATTTCTTCCACTTCTTTGGAATATTGCATGAAAACGTCCTCCTTCAAATTATCTAGGTGCGTCTTAGACTTCGTGCGCAACTAACAGATACGCTCCTATTATAACAATAAACCGCCCTGAATAAAAGGGATTTTTGGAAAAAATGCCAAGGCGGCTGCCAATTTTGCATGGGGGAGAAAAAACGCGCCGCAAGGCCCCTGGACGCGGGAAAATTTTCTTGCTATGGCCGGGGAGATTGGATATAATAAATATTTATAGAGAAAGTTTTTATTTTTATCAGAAGGCGAGGCGATAAACGTGGAGTATTTGTTTGCAGAGCGGTTTGATGGAGTGGAAGGAAGCGCGATCCGGGCGATTTTTTCCCTACTGGGCGATCCGGAGATCATCTCTTTTGCCGGCGGAAACCCGTCCCCCAAAACCTTCCCTGCGGATAAGCTCGCAGGGTATGCGGCGCGGCTGATCCGGGAGCAGGGCGACAGCGTTTTGCAGTATGGCGGCACGCTGGGCACAGCGGAGTTGCTGGGCCAGGTGCAGAAATTGTTTGAAGCCGAGGGGCTTTCCCCAAGAAAAGAAGAGCTCATCATCCTTTCCGGCTCTTCCCAGGGCATCGATCTGCTGGCCAAGACGCTCATCAACCCCGGGGATCGCATCATCGTCGAATCGCCGACGTTTTTGGGTGCTATCCAGACGTTCAAGATGTATCAGGCAGATCTCATCGAGGCAGAGATGGATGAGCAGGGGCTTGTGATCGCGGATTTGGAAGAGAAAATCGCAAAATATCAGCCCAAGTTCATCTATACTATCCCGACCTTCCAGAACCCCACCGGGCGCACGCTGCCGGCCGAGCGCCGCAGGCAGATTGCACAGCTGGCAGAGAAGTATGGCGTCATCATCCTGGAGGACGATCCCTATGCTGCCCTGCGCTATGCAGGGGAGGCTCAGCCCTCCATCAAATCCTTCGACCGGGCAAACCGGGTGGTCAAGCTCATGAGCTTTTCCAAGACCATCTCGCCTGGCCTGCGGGTGGGTGCGGCGTATGCGCCGGCGGAGATCATCGCCAAATTCAATCTGGGCAAGCAGGGGCAGGATGTGCATACCTCTAACCTGACGCAGGAGCTGGTCTGCGAGTATATCAAGGAAGGCGCCTATTTTGGCGGCATCGCGGCAAATTGCGCCTATTATGCGGGCAAGCTGGATGCCATGTATGCGGCGGCGCAGAAGTATTTCCCAAAGGGAACCAAGCTGGTGAAGCCGGAAGGCGGCATGTTCCTCTGGGCCGAGCTGCCGGAGGGCATCGACGCGACGGCGCTCTTTGAGGAAGCGGTGCGCCGCAAAGTCGCCTATGTGCCCGGGACGCATTTTTATGCGCATGGCGGGCATGACAATACGCTGAGACTGAATTTTACAATGGCCGATGAGGCTCAAATTGAAAAAGGAATGCAGCTTCTAGGGGAGCTGTTTACAGATGGAGGAAACAAATAAAAATGGAAAACGCATTTAAGGTGCTTTCTGAGAGAGGTTTTGTCAAGCAGGTAACGCATGAGGGGCTGGAAGAGCTTCTGGCCAAAGAGAAGGTTACCTTCTACATCGGGTTCGACCCGACGGCCGACAGCCTGCATGTGGGGCATTTTGTGGCGCTGATGGCAATGGCGCATATGCAGAGAGCAGGGCACCGGCCCATCGTGCTGCTGGGCGGCGGCACGGGCATGATCGGCGATCCTTCGGGCAAAAGCGATATGCGCAAGATGATGACCACCGAGACCATCGATCACAACGTCGCCCAGTTCCGCAAACAGATTGGCCGCTTTTTGGATTTTGGCGAGGGCAAGGCCATCATGGTGGATAACGCCGAGTGGCTGCGGGATCTCAACTATATCGAGTTCCTGCGGGAAGTGGGCGCGCACTTCTCGGTCAACCGTATGCTCACGGCGGAATGCTATAAGCGGCGGCTGGAGAAGGGGCTGACTTTCCTGGAATTCAACTATATGATCATGCAGTCCTACGACTTCTTGGAGCTCAACCGCCGCTATGGCTGCAAGCTGGAGATGGGCGGCGATGACCAGTGGAGCAACATCCTGGGCGGAGCAGATCTGATCCGCAGAAAAGAGAAAAAAGAGGCCTATGGGCTGACCTGCACACTGCTCTTAAAGAGCGACGGCAACAAGATGGGCAAAACCGAGGGCGGCGCGCTCTGGCTGGATGCCGAGAAAACATCGCCCTACGAGTTCTACCAATACTGGCGCAATATCGCGGATGCAGACGTCCGCAACTGCCTGGCACTGCTGACCTTCCTGCCCATGGAGGAAGTGGAGCGGCTGGGAGCGCTGAAGGATGAGAAGATCAACGAGGCCAAGGAAGTACTGGCCTACGAGGTAACGCGGCAGGTGCACGGAGAAGAGGAGGCCAAAAAGGCGCAGGCGGCGGCAAAGACGCTGTTTGCCGGCGCAGAGGGCGGCCAGGCGCCCACGACCGAGATTACCAAAGAGCAGTTTGCGCAGAACTGCAAGGTCGTCGATTTGATGATGCTGGCCGGGCTGACCAAATCCCGAGGCGAAGCAAGACGGCTCATCGCGGGCGGCGGCGTCTCCGTCAACGGCGAAAAGGTGGCCGAGGAGCTGGCAGAGCTCTCGGATGCGGATATCCAGGACGGCGCGATCATGATCCGCAAAGGCAAGAAAGTGTTCCATAAGATCGTGGTGAAATAGCGCGGGCAAAGCGAGGGGGGCAGAGCGGTGGAAGAGTTAAGAGAATACCGGACCATTGCACAGCCCTGCACTACCTGCCAAGTGATCAAAAAGTCCAAATTCTATGGGCGGCTCTATCCGGCAGAGAGCATGGAGCAGGCGCAGGAAATTCTGGACGGCCTGAAAAAGCAGTTCTGGGATGCGAGCCACAATTGCAGCGCCATGATTTTCGGGCAGATGCGGGAATTCTCTCGGTGCAGTGACGACGGCGAGCCCCAGGGCACGGCGGGGATGCCCATGCTGGAAACCCTGCGGGGCAGCGGCCTGACGAATATCCTGGCCGTGGTTACTCGGTATTTCGGGGGAACTCTGCTGGGGACGGGCGGCCTGGTGCGGGCCTATGGCTCCAGCGTCTCGCTGGCGCTGGCCGAGGCCAAAAAAATCTGCTATAAGCCCCGGATTGCCTTTTCGCTAAAACTTCCCTTCCGGCTCTGGGGCAAGGCGGAATCCCAGCTTCTGGCCGCAGGCTACGAGATAGGCGAAGTGCAGTATACAGACGTCGTCTCGGGCACAGTTTTCTCGGATTTCGGCGCGGAAGGCAGGCTGGCCAAGATCATCAGTGAAATTTCGGCGGGCAAGGCCGCGCCGGTGGAGATTGCGCGGCGCTATCAGGTGATAGAAGAGCGCTCATCGCCCGGGAAATAAATTTGAAAAAGGAATAAACCAAAAAATAAAGGAGAGATGGCAATGAAACTGGAGTTTACCCAAAGAGAAGTTTTGAAGGAAAAGCCAAAGGACGAGACGAAACTGGGCTTTGGCCGGATTTTTACCGACTATATGCTCATGATGAAGCGCGATGGGCAGCGCGGCTGGTATCATGCGGCGATTGAGCCGTATGCCAACCTTTCGCTTTCCCCTGCGGCCACGGTTCTGCACTATTCCCAGGAGGTCTTCGAGGGCCTCAAGGCGTACCGCGCAGAGGATGGCAGAGTGCTCATGTTCCGGCCCTGGGATAACGTGAAGCGTTTGGCGACTTCGGCAGAGCGCATCTGCATGGCGCCCTTCGACGGCGAGTTTCTGCTCAACTCCCTGTATGAGCTCATCAAAACCGAGAAGGACTGGATCCCCACTTCCCCCGGCACTTCGCTGTATATCCGGCCGACGTATATCGGCGTGGATCCGTTTGTGGGCGTGCGCCCGGCAGAGGAATACCTGCTGTATGTCATCCTCTCTCCCTCCGGCGCATACTATGCTTCCGGCCTGGCTCCGGTGGATATCTATGTCGAGAGCAAGTATGTCCGGGCAGTCAAGGGCGGCACGGGCCACCACAAGACGGGCGGCAACTATGCGGCCAGCCTGCTGGCCGGCGAGATCGCCCATAAGAAGGGCTTCGGCCAGGTGCTCTGGCTGGATGGCAAGGAGAATAAGTATGTCGAGGAAGTCGGCGCGATGAACATCTTCTTCAAGATCAAGGGCGAGCTGGTTACGCCTCCGCTGGGCGGCAGCATTCTGCCCGGCATCACGAGAGATTCCATCATCACGCTGGCAAAAGATATGGGCATCCCGGTCAGCGAGCGCAGAATCTCCGCAGAGGAGCTTTATGAGGCATCCAAAGATGGTTCGCTGGAAGAGATCTTCGGCTCGGGCACAGCGGCTGTGGTCAGCCCGGTGGGCAAGCTGCTCTGGGAGGATAAGGAGATCATCCCCGGCGACGGCCAGATGGGCGAGACGACCAAACTGCTCTATGATACGCTGACGGGCATCCAGTATGGCAGAATTGAGGATAAATTCGGCTGGGTCAAGGAGATCAAATAGCGCTGCATGGTTAACGTTTTGTTAAAAATGCGGCCCTGAATTGACTATCCGGCGCGGATGGTTTAGAATAATACCGTATTATTAGGTTTTCTGGTAATACGGTATTTTTTATTCGTCAAATACCCCATGTGGGTTGCCTGAATGGAGGGTAAGAATGGAGCATAGTTTTTCGCTTAGAAAAATGATGGCGGTGCTGCTGGTGGCAGTGCTGGCCTTTGGAGTTTTATGGATGCCTTCGTCTGCAAAAGCTGCGGGCGACAATATGGAGATGACGGTGGAATTCTCGCCGACTTCGCTCTCTTCCAGCGGAGAGGTGAAGGTGCGCGCGGTGGTCAGCAACCGGGGCGACGATGTCTCCAATGTTACGGTAACTGTGGGCGATAAGCAGGTTGCCAGCTGGAGCAGCTTTATCGCGGGCAACTCGGATGCCGCAGAATACTCCTACACCGTCAAGGATTCGGAGATCGGCTCGAATATCCCGGTCGTGCTCAACTATGAGTATAACGGCGAGAGCAAGAAAATCTCCAAGAGCTTTAAAGTCGCCAAAAAAGAGGCGAACGTCAAAGTCAGCACGGCGGTGAAAGTCGATAAAAACGTCGTTCCCAAGGAGACCAAAGTCGAGTTTACCTTTGTCGTGGAAAACCAGGGCGATACGACTATCGAGAACTGCACGATCTCCGCGCCGGTGCTCAACGGCGGCAATGCCGTCAGCAAGGCGTTTTCCGTCGCGCCGGGGGATGTCAAGTATATCACCTATACCGGCACGATCATGAAGACCATCAATGTCGAGCCGACGCTCAAATACACGGCCGCAGGCAAGAATTACAGCCGCAATATGGAGAGCCTCAAGGTTACCATGTCCTCGGCCTCCCTTTCCATGGCGGCAACTGCGGAATCTACTACAATAGAAGCCGGGGAAAACGCCAAGTTCAACCTGGTGATCAAAAACGACGGCAATGTGGATCTCAAGAACCTGGTCGTCAAGGATGCCTCGGGCAATACCGTCCCTCTGGGCACGTCCACCATTAAAGAGGGCGCGACGCTGACGGCGGATGTTTCGGATACGCTGACGGCCAGCAAGACCTATTCTTTCACGGCGACCTGCGAGGACGATTCGGGCGAGACGTATACCTTCCAGTCCAACGAGATGGAGATCACCGTCGAGCAGAAAGAGGAAGTAGACTATCAGAAAGATCTCTCTTTAAGTGTAACGGTAGATCAGAGTAGCTATGAGCAGACGGGCAAAGTAACCTTTAAGCTGGTGCTCAAAAACCAGGGCGAGGGGATCTTCACGGATGTTACGGTTTCGGAAGAGACGCTGGGCAATTTGGGGACGTACGACGTCCTGATGCCGGGCGAAAAAGACATCGATACAGAGGCCGAGCTTTCCGAGAATGCGGTGTTCCGCTTCAAAGTGAGCGCCACGGATCCGGATGGCAAGGCGGTGGCGGTTTCCAGCAACGATGTTCCGGTGGAAGTGAAGGAAGAGAAGAAACCCTCCTCCGGGCTGGGCACGGCTATTTGGATTGTGGTGATCGTGTTCGTTCTGATGGTCGCGGCGGGCATTGCGCTCATCATTTTGGTCAATAAGGAAAAGAAGAACCAGAAGAAGCTGCCCTCCAAGAATTCTCCCGCAAGGCCGGAGACGCGCCGCCCGAGAGTCGAGCGTGTGGCGCCGGCAACAGCCGCTTCGCCGGTTTCCGAGCGCTATGAGCGGCCGGAGCCCAAGGGCAATTTCCGGGATTTCGAGCTGGAAGCGGATGAGGAAGAGCTGGAGACAGAGCAGGAAGCGGAAGAGATGCCGCGGGAAGAACAGCGGCCGGCAATCCGGCGGAAGGTTGCTCCCAAAGTGGATCCTTCGGATTTTGAAGACCGAAACAATTTCTAAAAAACAAAAAGCGGGCGCCCCGTGGGCGCCCTTTTTGTGTTGAGGAAAAAATAAAAAATACTTGTTCTCTAAATGAATTGTGCCGGGCCTCGGCAGGCCGGGCTGATCAAGCTGAAAGATAATAGGCGCGTTGTATCGCGCATAATCGGCAGCTTTTTCTCTGTAATTTCATCATAATACATTTTATTACAAAAGTAAAGATAATTTACTACAAAAATGTAATAAATTTATGAAAAATGTACTATATGCTCCAAAAGCCGCGTTGCGCGAATTATCGCTTTATAGTATAATATTTCTACCCGTTACTGAAATCGAAGATTTCAAACGGGTTCCATAAATATTGAATCATGAGCGCTGCTCCGCTTCGCCGCAGCGCAAGAGAGGGAAGCATCTGATCATGATATAATATTTCTGCCCGCCCGCCGCGGCATTGGCAGGAGGGGAAAATACGAGCAATATGCCCGGCAGGGCGATAAAAGAGGGGAAAAGATGGCGCATTTTACATTCGATGCCGTAGTGAAAATTGGGTCTATGGCGCTCATTCGAAAAGAGGATAACGACCTGGATTATAATATCATTTCCAGATTGGCGCACGATCTGCGGCCGGGCTATATTCTGGTCAGCTCGGGCGCGGCGGAAATCGGGAGAATCGACTATATGAAGCGCAATGGCAGCGAGCTCAAAGGCGATTTGGAAGAAATCAAGACGGATTATTCTTCCCAAGGGCAGGCCATTTTGATGGGGCTCTACCGGGATTTTATCGACCCGAAATACTCCGTGCGGCAGATGCTGGTGGAGCACAGCCATTTCAACGAGCCGGAAAAGGCAGAGCATCTGCGCAAGCTCTTTTTCCGGGCGGCGAATCAGAACGCCATCCCCATCGTCAACTACAACGACCCTGTGAGCAATGAGGAGACGCGGCGTTTTGAGATCGCGTCCCTGCGCCAAAATAAAGGGGACGGGGAAGTGGTGGAATGCGTGGATAACGACGAAACGGCGGTTGTCGTCAGTCAGCTGGTCGGGGCGGAGCGCCTGGTTATCCTGACCTCCACAGAAGGCATCTATAAAGACCCCAAAGACGCTTCTACTTTAATTGAGGAAGTGCGCGGCTCTTCGGCAGAGGAGATTGACGCAAAAATTGATGAGATGCTGGCCTATTGCAGCGGGGCCTCCAGGGTGGGGGCAAACGGCGCCAAGGCCAAGCTGATGTTTGCCAAGCGCGCCCTGGAAAATGGGACGGATGTCGTCATCGCCAGCGCGGCGCATCGGCTTTCGGATATTATGGATGGTAAAGTCCGCTGTACACGGCTGATGATCGACTGAGCGGCAATAAGAAGAAATCGCAGAGCCCCAAAGAGCAATTCTTTGGGGCTTTTTGTGTCCCGATTCTCAGGCTGTGTGCGGAATTTTCCCCAAAAACCGAAAAAAGCTTGTGGGGAATGCCGGCCTTGGGTTATACTGGAGATACCCGAGTATAAAAAAGAAAGAGGAATGAAGATGGAAAAGCGGAAAGCGAGCCTGGGCTTTTACTGCGGCGCCCTATTATTTTGTTTTTACTTTACTTTCGGCATTTTTGGCTCAATGCTGACGATTTATCTGAGTGATCTTGGAAAGACGCCTGTGGAGATCGCGTTTGTGCTTTCGGCATCCGGCATTTTCGCCATCGCGCTTCAGCCCGTCGTGGGCTTTCTGGACGACCGCATCAAGAACCGCAAGGCACTGGGCGGCGCAATCCTGGGCCTGGCGGCGGTGGCGGCACTCTGCTTTACCATCACCCGGCAAACCTGGCTGCTGTTTTTGCTGGATGGCCTGGTGCTCTCGGGGATGAGCAGCCTTCTGCCCATCTTTGAAAAGATCGCAACCTCCGGTCCCTATCGCTACGGCTCGGTGCGCATCTGGGGAAGCATTGGCTTTGCCGCGGCCTCTCAGCTGGGCAGTATCTTATATGCGCATGTCTGGAACCGTTCGGTCTTTTTTGCGGCAGCGGCGGCACTGCTTTTGACGATTTTCTTCCTGAGCCGTTTCAGCACGGCGTCCATGGCGCAGCAGCCTAGGGAAAAGAAGCAGCAGCCAAAGGACTGGCACCCAGCCAAAGCCCTGCTGGGCAGCAAAACCTATCTGTTGCTGTTGCTCCTGGCGGTGATTTTTGCCGGGCTCTCTGTGATGAACGAGACGTACCTCTCGCTGTTTTTGACGGACAGCGGGTTTACTGTGCCGCAGTCGGGTCTAGTGCTCTCTCTGGCCGTTTTAATGGAAATTCCGCTGCTTTTGTTCTCGCATCGGTATATGGATGGGCTTTCGGGCAAGCAGCTGCTGTTTCTGGTATTTGGCAGCCTGGGCATCCAGTTCGCCGGATGCTGGCTGCTCTCAGTAAATTGGATTATCGCCGCCTGCGTGGTGCTTCTGCGGGCCATCGGCAGCAATATGCTGTTCGTGATGGTAACCATCAAGATTACCGCGGGTGCAGTAGACGAGGCATATTCCTCCACGGCGCTGGGCATTGTGGAGATGGTAAAATCCATCGGAACCATTCTGTTCCAGGCTTTCAGCGGCTTTTTAGTGAAAGCGAAGGGGTTTGCCGGGCTTTATGCAGTCGCGACGATTCTGGCGGCTGCTGGGCTAGTCATCTGCCTGCTCATGCGCACAAAGCCCCAGGCCGAGCGGGCGCTGTTTTCGGGAAGCAAGAGCTAAGGGAGCAGCAGGAAAAAGCGTTTTTGAGGCATGGCATAGCGCCGTGCCTCTTTTTTATCCGCCCAAAACGACCATTGTCGCGGCGGGTGCGGAAGTTTTTGTCTCGGCTTCTCTGCAGAAGCGGCAGAGGAAAGCAATGGCTGACAAAGGCGATAGCAATGTAACCCACATCTTGGTGCATATGTAATTACTCAAATGATACATTAATTTCCTTTTGCGATGCTCAGAGCAGCAGTCGGATTTATGTTGTCCGCTGTGCTATTGCAAAGGTGGTGCAGTGCGGGCAAATAAAAAAGAATGCCGAATTTCTTCGGCATTCTTTTTTGGTTGACAGAGCGGTTAGTTCTGCTCTGCTTTGTTCTTGTAATTCTCGTAGCGCTCTTTTGCCTCTTCCTCTGCCCGAGCGAACAGCACTTCAGCATCCTGCGGGAACATCTTCTGGAGCGTGCGGTAGCGCGTCTCTCCGGTGATGAAGTCGCGATAGCTGCCGGTAGGCTCTTTAGAATCCAGCGTGAAGGGATTCTTGCCTTCTGCCTTGAGCGCCGGGTTGAAGCGGTAGAGCTGCCAGTAGCCAGCTTCCACAGCCTTCTTCTCCTCCAGCTGCGCCTTGCCCATGTTGATGCCGTGGTTGATGCAGGGGGAGTAGCAGATGACCAGGGACGGGCCGTCGTAAGATTCTGCTTCGTTCATCGCCTTGACGAGCTGCGCCTGGTTTGCACCCATTGCGCAGGAGGCAACGTAGATATAGCCGTAAGTCATCGCGATAGAGCCAAGGTCTTTCTTCTTGGTTCTCTTGCCGGCAGCAGCGAATTTGGCAACTGCGCCAGTCGGGGAGGACTTGGATGCCTGGCCGCCCGTGTTGGAATAAACCTCGGTATCCAGAACCAGGATGTTGACATCCTCATCCATGGCCAGAACGTGGTCAACACCGCCGTAGCCGATGTCGTATGCCCAGCCGTCGCCGCCGATGATCCAGATGGATTTCTTGATGAACAGGTCTGCATCTGCATCCAGTGCCTGGAGGGCCGCTTTCGCATCGCCGGAAGCTGCGGCAATCGCAGCGGGAAGCTCTGCCTTGATGACCTTCGCGCAGGCCTTAGTGTTGTCTGCATCCTTGGGAGCGGCAGCCCATTTCTCCAGCGCTTCCTTGAGGGCGCCGGATACGATGCCGTCTTCCAGGGCTTTTGCAACTTTATCTTTGAGCGCGGCGCGTCTCTGCAGATATGCCAGCGCCATGCCGTAGCCGAACTCCGCGTTATCCTCGAAGAGGGAGTTTGCCCAAGCCGGGCCATGGCCTTCTTCGTTGACGGTATACGGGCAGGTCGGCGCGGAACCGCCATAGATGGAGGAGCAGCCGGTTGCGTTTGCGATGATCATGCGGTCGCCGAACAGCTGGGAAACCAGCTTGACGTAGGGCGTCTCGCCGCAGCCTGCGCACGCGCCCGAGAACTCGAACAGCGGCTGCAGATACTGGCTGCCGATGACGGTGGATTTGTTGACAGAAATCTCCGGGCGGGGCAGCTCGACTGCGAACTCCCAGTTGGCCTCTTCCGTCTTGCAGCTTTCTGCCAGAGGCTCCATCTCCAGCGCTTTCTGCTTAGCCGGGCAAACTTCTACGCAGTTGCCGCAGCCCGTGCAGTCCAGCGGGGAGAGCTGCATGCGGAACTTGTATCCGGCGACGTCCTTGCCGCGGGCATCTTTGGTGATGTATGCAGCGGGAGCATCGGCCAGGTTTTCTTCCTTAGCCAGGAACGGACGGATGCAGGCATGCGGGCAGACCAGCGAGCACTGGTTGCACATGATGCAGTTTTCCGGAATCCACTTCGGAACGTTGACGGCAATGCCTCTCTTCTCGTATTTGGTCGTGCCCGTGGGGACGAAGCCTCTCGGGTCGAAGGTAGAGACGGGCAGCGCATCGCCCTTCTGCGTTGCGATGGGGTGGATGACTTCCTTGAAGTATTCGTTCTCGGCAACTTTTGCGGGCTCAGCGCCGGTGGTCGCCTCTGCCCAGGAAGCGGGGTAGTTAATCTCCTGAACCTGGGAGATAGCCACGTCGATGGCCTTGTAGTTCATGTTGACGATGTCGTCGCCCTTCTTGCCGTAGGTCTTCTTGACGGCCGCCTTCATGTATTCCACAGCGTCCGCCTCGGGAATGATGCCGGCGATCTTGAAGAATGCCGCCTGCAGGCACATGTTGATTCTGCCGCCCAGGCCGACTTCTCTTGCGATCTTCACGCCGTCGATGTTGTAGAATTTCAGCTTCTTGGAGGCGATTTCTCTCTTCATGGAAGCCGGGAGCTGGCTCTCCATATCTTCCAGCGTCCAGGGGCTGTTCAGAAGGAAGGTGCCGCCCTCTTTGATGCCCTCCAGCACGTCGTAACGGGTAACGTAGCTGGGGTTGTGGCAGGCGATGAAATCGGCCACGTCGATGAGATAGGTCGACTGAATCGGCTTCTTGCCAAAGCGCAGGTGCGAAACCGTGATGCCGCCGGACTTCTTGGAGTCGTAGCTGAAGTAGCCCTGGGCATACATATCCGTGTGGTCGCCGATGATCTTGATGGAGTTCTTGTTCGCGCCGACCGTGCCGTCCGAGCCAAGGCCGAAGAACTTCGCGCGGAAGCAGCCTTCGGGAGCGGCGTCGATCTGCTCGTGAATTTCCAGGGAAGTGCCCGTAACGTCGTCTACGATGCCGACCGTGAAGTGGTTCTTGGGCTCTGCGGCAGACATATTGTCGTAAACAGCCTTGACCATGGTGGGCGTGAACTCTTTGGAGCCCAGGCCATACCGGCCGCCCAGAACTTTGAGCATGCGGCCCTGCTCGAACAGCGCTGCGATGACATCCTCATACAGCGGCTCGCCCAGGGAGCCAGGCTCTTTGGTTCTGTCGAGAACGGTAACGGATTTGACGCTGGCCGGGATCGCGTCCACGAATGCCTTTGCGCTGAAGGGGCGATAGAGGTGAACCTTCACCATGCCGACCTTCTCGCCGCGTGCGTTCATGTAGTTGACAGCCTCTTCCGCAGCCTCTGCGCCAGAGCCCATCAGCACGATGACTCTCTCGGCATCCGGTGCGCCGACATAGTCGAACAGGTGATAAGCGCGGCCGAATTTCTTGGCGAACTCATCCATCGTGTTCTGGACGATCTCGGGCGTCGCCAGGTAGTATTTATTCGCAGCTTCGCGGTTCTGGAAGTAGATATCCGGATTCTGCGCCGTGCCCTGCTGATGCGGATGCTCGGGGTTGAGCGCCCGGGCGCGGAATTCCTTGACGGTATCCCAATCGATCATGGAAGCGAGATCGTCATAGTCCAGCATCTCAATCTTGGAAACCTCATGGGAGGTTCTGAAGCCATCGAAGAAGTTGACGAACGGAACTTTCGCCTTGAGCGTGGAAAGGTGCGCAATCGCGGCCATATCCATAACTTCCTGCACGGAGTTGCCGCAGATCATGGCAAAGCCGGTCTGGCGCGCGGCCATAACGTCTGCATGATCGCCAAAAATGCTCAGCGCGTGAGCAGCCAGCGCTCTTGCGGAAACATGGAACACGCAGGGCAAAAGCTCGCCGGAGATTTTGTACATGTTGGGGATCATGAGCAGCAGACCCTGAGAAGCCGTGAAAGTGGAAGTGAATGCGCCGGCAGCCAGCGAACCGTGCACAGCGCCCGAAGCGCCCGCCTCGCTCTGCAGCTCAGACATCTTCATTCTCTGGCCGAAGATGTTTTTTCTTCCCTGAGCAGCCCATTCATCGCATGCCTCCGCCATAGGCGAAGAAGGCGTGATGGGGTAGATGGCGCCGACATCGGAAAACGCATAAGCAACATGCGCGGCCGCTGTGTTACCATCAATCGTTAATTTTTGTGCCATTGATTATTGCCCTCCAATTTGGAATATTTGGAAATTGCCGGATGCCCCGGCAGCCTGTACATAACAGCTAAAAAACGCATTGCATCAAAAAAGAAGCTGCGTTTTGATCAGCATCTTTATTATAGCTTATCCGGCGGTTTTTCGTCAAGGGATAGAGGGGCGGAAAAAGCCTGTAAAATAGGAAAAAAGGGGGATTTTCTGCGGGGGCCGGCAGCCTGGGGAAGCGGCCCGCAAACCCGGAGAGGGCGGGCAGAAAAGGGCGGAGCGGCAGGAAAAGAAAGAGCCGTTTTTGAGCACCTCAATGCGCGGATCCTCGTTGGGAATGCGCGCGCCGAAGGGATAGACGAAAACCGGCGTCTCCCCGACGATGTTCTGCACTTCGTTCTGCCACTTCTGCGTGTCATCCTGCACTTTTTCCAGCGAGGCGTTGGCGAAGTTGGTGTGGCTGTAGCTGTGGCTTGCGAAGGTCCAGCCGTGCTCTTTTAAGACGGCCACAACCTTCTTGGCCTCTTCAATTTCGGATTCTCTGTTTTCGCTCTGCCGGTTGGTCCGGTAGCCCAGCACGCCGGCAAAGCCCGTCAGCGCGATGACGCCCTTGGCACCGTTGTGGCTGAAATCCGGGTGCTCCTTGCAGAACTGCTCGATGATGGGGATGAACTCGTTGTCGTAGCTGATGACTTCCTCGCCGTTTAAGTGCTTGGTGTAGGAGGCCAGCTCGCCGTTTTCGTCCACGATGATCTTATCCACCATGCCGCAGTGCATTTTGCGCGAATCGTAGACCACATCGTCAAAAGACATGATGAGCGGCTTTTTGCCCTCGGGCAGCATCAGCTTGTCGGCCCAGGCAAACGTCTTGCCGTCTCCGCTGGGGTTCTCGATGCAGATGGAGGGGTCGACCAGAATAAAACCGTAGTCGTAGAGCGCCTGGAGGAAATGCTTGAACTCATAGGGCGTGATGCAGTCCTTCCAATAATACTCTGTGTTCGTCTCTACTGTGATCTCCGGGAACGCGATGAGCGCGTGCGTGAACCAGTGCTCCACAACGCCGGTATATGCCACCAGCTTGACTTCTTTGGACTGCTTGATCCCCTGGTATTTTTCCAGCGCCGTGCTGAGCCGCTCGCTCTGCGTATAGGAGAGGCCCTGATTTAGGACGGCGATGGAAGCGTCGTAGGCCGTCTCATCCTCGGCGTAGATGGCATCGGCCTTTTGAATACAGAGGTCGGCAATCTTTTCCATAGCGGCGGCGTGGTTTTCGTTGTCTTCCGGTGTGGCGGCCAGCAGAGCCAGGGCACCGTCGAAATCTCCGCTTTGCATGAGCTCATCCGCAGAGGTCAGAACTGAGGCAACGGGCTTCGCGTCCCCTTCCTTATCCGGAGTCTTTTTCACGGCCTTGATGATGAAAATGCCCGCGACGACGACAACCGCGGCTGCCAAAACACTGCATGCGGCAATTATGATATGCCTGCGCCTGCGCTCTCTGCGGCGCAGCCTGGATCTGTAGCTCATAGTGCACCTCGAAAAATGTAAATTCATGTGGGTTTCTAAGAGATATGATATACCTTTGCCTGGTAAGAGTAAATAGAGTTGTGAATTGTTTGTAAAGCTGATACAAATACGGCGCCCGTTTTGCCCCCAAAAAGAAAAAGGATTTTGGGAAGGAGCCGGGGAATATATTAAAAAAAGCGGAATTTCCATAGAGAGTTTATGACAGGAGGATGGCAATGAATACCAATATGATTATCACAATCGGCAGACAGTTTGGCAGCGGGGGCAGGGAGATTGGCAAAAAACTGGCCGAGCGCATGGGCGTGCCTTTTTACGATAAGGAGCTGCTGACAGAGGCAGCAAAGCAGAGCGGCATCAGCAAGGAGCTTTTTGAGCAGAGCGATGAAAAACCGACCAACAGCCTGCTCTATGCCCTGGCCATGGGCAGTAGCTATGCAAACCGCCCGCCGCTCAACCATACCATCTTTATGGCGCAGTTCGAGACCATCAAAAAGATCGCGCAAAACGGGCCGTGCGTCATCGTCGGCCGGTGCGCAGACTATTCACTGCGGCATATGAAAAATGTCGTCAATGTGTTTATTCATGCCAGTATGGAATACCGCATGGATCGGGCGGTTCGGCTGTATGATGTGCCCGAAAAGCATGTCAAGGGCGTCCTGGCGCGCACGGATAAGCAGAGAGCCAGCTATTATAATTTCTATACGGATCAGGATTGGAACGATATGCGCAACTACGATCTGGCGCTGGACAGCTCGAAAATCGGGGCAGACGGCGCGGTGGAAGTGATTCTGCAATACGCGGAGAGGAAGCAGAAACTGCTGGCGAAATAGCAGAAGGCAAAGGCGGCGCAGGCCGCCTTTTTCTGTGCAAAGAAAAGGAAAAATCAGGAAAAAAGGAAAGGTTTGATTACAAGGCGGCGATCTGATATACTGGTGGAAACGCGCGAAGGAGGCGGAGGCGATGAGCAGAGCAGATCAGATTTTTTTGCAGAACTGCAAGGATATCTTGCAAAACGGAGTATGGGATACGGATGGCCCGGTGCGCCCAAAGTGGGAGGATGGCGCGCCTGCGCATACCATCAAACTGTTTGGCATCGTCAACCGCTATAACCTCCAGGAAGAGTTCCCCATCCAAACCATCCGCAAGATCAATTTCAAGGCGGCGCTGGATGAGATTTTCTGGATCTGGCAGAAAAAATCCAATAATATCCGCGATCTTTCCAGCCATATCTGGGATTCCTGGGCAGATGAACAGGGCAGCATCGGCAAGGCATATGGCTATCAGCTGGGCGTCAAGCATCAGTATGCCGAAGGGCAGTTCGATCAGGTAGACCGCGTGCTGTATGATTTGAAGCACAACCCGCACAGCAGAAGGATCATGACGAATATCTACACGTTTGCCGATTTGCACGAGATGAACCTCTATCCCTGCGCTTACAGCATGACGTTCAACGTCAGCGGCGATACGCTCAACGCCGTTTTAAACCAGCGCTCGCAGGATATGCTCACGGCAAACAGCTGGAATGTCTGCCAATATGCGGCGCTGCTGGAAATGATCGCGAAGGTCAGCGGCCTGAAGGCCGGGGAGCTTGTGCATGTCATCGCAGATGCGCATATTTACGACCGGCATGTGCCCATCGTAGAAAAGCTGATGGAGCGGGAGGGATACGCCGCGCCAAAGCTTTGCATGGGGGAAGATATCACCGATTTTTACGCGTTCAATACGGAAAACGTCTGGCTGGAGGATTATCAGAACTGCGGCGGCGTGGGAAAAATCCCGGTGGCGGTGTAGTATGCAGGCAATTTTATCGGCAGATCAAAACTGGGGCATCGGAAAAGACGGCGGCCTGCTGGTTCGGGTCAGCGAAGATATGAAATTTTTCCGGGAAACCACCCGGGGTCATGCGGTTGTGATGGGGCGAAAGACGTTTGAATCCCTGCCGGGCGCGCTGCCCGGGCGGCGCAACATCGTGCTTTCCCGCGGCGGGTTCTGTGCGCCGGGGGCTGAGGTTGCCGCAGATGTTCCGGCGCTGTTCGCCCTGCTGGGCGATCGGCAGGAGGATGCGTTTGTCATCGGCGGCGGGGAGATTTACCGGCTGCTGCTGCCCTATACCAGCCGGATTTTCGTCACCAAATGGGAGGCGGCATTTGACGCGGATACATTCTTTCCCAATCTGGATGCCTCTGGGGAGTTTTTCCTGGCAGAGCAAAGCCCGCGGCAGGAGAGCGGCGGACTGGGGTTTTGCTTCTGTGAATATCGCAGAAAAAAATAGCGGGAGAACATGCAAAGGCACTGACGGCCGTGCCGGCAAAGAAAACAAAAATAAAAAGGAGCGCATCGCGCTTCTTTTTATTTTACCTTATCAGCTTAATCTGCAAGCGGATTGCCGTTGGCATCCTGGGAAATACTGCCCGTCAGGATGAGAATGCCCTCGATGAATCCCCAAAGCGAACCGACGCCGCAGGTAACCAGCGAAACGATAATCTGCGCAACGCCCTTGCCCGCATAGCCAAGATAAAAGCTGTGCACGCCAAAGCCCCCAAGGAAAATGCCCAGAAGGCCGGCGGCCAGCTTGGATTTTAAGGGCTGTCCGGACTGATTGAAATTGGGATTATAGTTCTGCTGATAGGGGTTGTAGTTTCCCTGATTCTGGTGATTCTGATAGCCCATGCTGCCAAGAGCTACGCCGCATTTGACGCAGACGACGGCATTGGGATCGACTGTGCTCCCGCAGTTTGGGCAATAGGCGCTTCCCGTTCCCTTGCCTGCGCCGCAGTGCGTGCAAAAAGCCGCCATGTCGTCCATGGGCTGGCCACAGTTTCTGCAAAACATCACGCTGATCCTCCTTGTAAAATACTTACTTTAAATTTAATCTCATTATAGTTACAAAAATGCCCATTGTAAATAAAAAATGTAAAATATGCTAAAAAATGGAAGAAGCGAATGCAAGGAGATGACTCATGCGCATAAAAAAAGAGCTGCCTTCAGAAGAAGACGGCTCGGATAGGAAACAATAGATTAGCCAAACAGCCGGCAGAGATACTGCGCCAAAAAGCCCAGACAGACCAGCGCCAGAATACCCGCATTCCAGCGCTTCTCTGGGAAAACCGCCCCATCCTTCCAAAAGAGAGCCAGCAGATAGGGCAGGGAAAAGACCATTGGGTGATACCGCCATGCGGCGGCAAAATCCAGGCGCAGGCAGGCGAGAAATGCGCGGGTCATCCCACAGCCCGGGCAGGGGATGCCGCAGATGCGGTAGAATGGGCAGCCGATGCGCGAGATGGCCAGAAGAGCCACCAGGGCGGCGCAAAGCGCCAAGATGATCCACTTATACGCATTGCAAGAAGTTCTCACGGCGCTTCTTCCTCCCGGGTAAAATCGAGCGGCGCAGGCGCCCCGCCTTTTCTTATTCTAGCATGCTTTCCCGCCAAGGGAAAGGCGTATCTCAGGCATCGGCCTCTGGAGCAGGCTCCTGCGCCTTGTTTGCCCGCAGTGTCGAGTAGACCACGGCCCCCAGGATGATGACGGCGCCGATATAGTCGCGCAGAGCGGGCGCTTCATGCAGAAAAAGGAAGGCAAAGAGCGTGCTGTAAATGGGTTCCAGGCAGCTGACGATGCCGGCCATCCGCGCAGAGACATGGCGCAGGGAGGAGACGTACAGGCTTTGGGCGATGCCGGTGCAAACGATGCCCAGCAGCGCCAGCAGGCCGATATCCCGGGGCGTCAGCGCCGGGCGGTAGGCAAAGAGGAAGGGCAGCAGCGCGATGCAGGAAAACAGGTGCTCGTAGAAGCTGATCTGCGTGCCCGAGTATTTCCCGGTAAAGCGCTTGTTGCAGAGAGCCAAAATGGCATAGGTGAAGCCGGAAAAAATGCCCAGCAGGATTCCCTTGGTGGCCTGGTTTTCCAGCCTGAATTCCGGGACAACCACTGCAATTCCCGCAAACACGGCCAGCGCGATGACGACGTTTTCCAGCCGCAGTTTCTGCCGGAAGAAGAGCGGCTCCAGGAAGGTGACGAACACGGGGAACGTCGAGAAAGCGAGCAGGCCCAGCGCGACTGTCGAGAGCTGAATCGCCTCATAGAAGGATGCCCAGTGCACGGCCAGCAGCACGCCCAGCGCCGCCAGGCTGAAGAAATCCTTCTTGCCGTCCAGGCGAATGCGCTTGCGCCCGGCCAGCAGGATGAGCAGCAGAGCCAGCGAGGAAAAGAAAACGCGCCCCAGGGTGATGATCAGGGAAGGCAGCGCCAGAAGCTTTCCGAAAATGCCGGAAAGCGCGCAGAGGAACGTCCCCAGGTGCAAATAAATCAAGCTCTTTTTATATGGATTCATGTTGTTCTCCTATCATTTTGGGCTTGCAAGCGGCTTTTGCGCCTGGGCTTGCGGCGGCAATGAAGTAATTATACAATGAGAAGAAAGATAAGTAAACTGAATGCGCTGAATAGAAAATATTTTTCTTTTAATTAGGATAGACAGAACGAGCAGCAGGGCGTTTCCGGAGGGCAGAAGCGCTAACGCCCGGCAGGGTGGTCAGCTCTCACCGGCGGCGCGGCAGCTGCAAAGAGAATATAGTTGACAAATCCGGGTGGGTGTAAGACAATAAAATTATCAAAAGGAATGTCATCCAAGGAGGAAACTATGTCCGAGAAATCTTTTTTAGTTGAAGTGTCGGCGCGTCATGTACACCTGACCCAGGAAGATGTTGAGAAGCTCTTTGGCGAAGGCAAGACGCTCACATATGTCCGCGATCTTTCCCAGCCGGGGCAGTTTGTCTGCGAAGAGCGCGTGGAGATCGTTGGGCCTAAGCGCTCGATCGCCAATGTTGTCATTTTGGGGCCAACCCGTCCGGCCAGCCAGGTAGAAGTCTCTCTGACGGACTGCTTCACGCTGGGCGCCATCGGGCCGGTGCGCGAGAGCGGCGATTTGGCAGGCAGCGCGCCCATTAAGCTCAAAGGGCCGGCAGGCGAAGTTGAGCTTTCCGAGGGCCTCATCGTGGCAAAGCGGCATATCCATATGACGCCGGAAGATGCAGAGCGTCTGGGCGTGCAGGATAAGGAGATCGTCCAGGTTAAGGTGGATACCGACCGCCCGGTGATCTTCGGAGACTGCGTTGTGCGCGTCAGCCCGAAATTCGCGCTGGCCATGCACGTGGATACAGACGAAGCCAACGCCTCCCTCATTGCCAGAAACGGCTGCCAGGGCGAAATCGTCAAATAAGAGAAAGAATGAAGCCGGGAAGTTTCCCGGCTTTTTTGCGGGCAAACTCTGCGCCTGCCAGCCGGCAAAAAACTTTAAAAAATGAGGAAAACAGAGGGATTGTTCACAGTTTATATTTAAATTGGCTGAAAAATGGACTTATTTCCTTGGTAGAATAGAGACTGTAAAGAAGAAGCAAGCACAAAAATTCTTCATCATCATTTTTCCTTTCTTTCCTCTTAGGGTAGGGGCTGCCACAGCCGGCAGCTCCTTTTTCCTAACAAAAAAGAGCCGGGCATTTGCCTGGTTCTTTTTTTGCGCAGTACGCCTGCTATTTTGCGTTTTGTGCCCGGAGCTCGCGCAGCTCCTGCTTGAGAGCCAGCGGAACTCGGAAGGATTCCAACGCCTTTTGGATGGTTTTGCGATAGGTGAAATCGTCCAGCGGGGCGGTTTTCAGGCAGCGCATGGCCTGGGATGGGAATTTGGCCAGCGCCGTGGCCAGCAGCCAGGCGACAGCCATTTTCGCATAATAGGCGGGGTGCGAAAAGGAGGAGACGAGCGAAAGCACGGCATCGATATACTCCTCCGTCAAAAAGAAATCCAGCAGCATGACATAGCCAAACCGCGCCTCGAATTCCTTTTTACTGCCGCAATAGGGCCGCACAAAGGAAAAGACCATCTCCCTGTTTTTGGCGGCAAATTTGAGCCCGGCGCAAAAACTGTCGCAGATAGACCAGCTGTCGATTTCGGGGATGAAAGCCTGAATGCGGCGGATGCGCTCTTCCGGGCTGATCCGAACTGCGCCGATGATCATGCCGCGCAGCATGATCTCCTCGAAATAATCCCTGGGCGCGGCAGCCAGATAATCCACCCAGCCATCCGAGCGGGCAATCTCCTTTGCCAGCACCCGCAGAGCGGGCAGGCGCACGCCCAGCATACGCTCTTCGCCCGGGATGAGTGCCGCGGAAAATTTTTGAAACTCCGGCTCGCTGAGTGCAAAAAGCCGCTCTCTTATCTGGTTTACAAGTTCCATCTTTCCTCCGGTTTTGCTTTTGTTAGGGCGCTGTCCGCCGCGCACAGCAGGGGATAGAGAAGAGTGAGCAATATTCTCTTCCCAAAGGCCAGGCGGAGCGAGCCTCTTGACGGGCGGGCTCCATCCTGCGGCTATAAAATCAAGAGAAAGGTTCCGGCGGTGATAAAGCCGCCGCCCAGCAGAGCCTTCCAATCCAGCTTCTCCTTTAAAATCAAAAAGGAGAGGGCCATGCTGATGACGACGCTGAACTTATCTACCGGGATGACCTTGCTGGCCTCGCCGATTTGCAGGGCTTTATAGTAGCAGAGCCAGGAAAGCCCGGTGGCGATGCCGGATAAGACGAGAAAGACCCAGCTTTTTGCTGTGATATGCGGGATCTCTGCCTGCTTGCCCGTAAACAGCACAATTGCCCAGGCCATAACCAGCACGACAGCAGTGCGGATGGCCGTGGCGAGATTGGAATTGAGCTGCTGGATGCCCAGCTTTGCGAGAATGGAAGTCAGCGCGGCAAACAGCGCCGAGAGCAGTGCATAGACAGCCCACATATGGTTCCCTCCGATGTGTTTCATGTTCCTCTCTGCTCCTCAAAAGAGGGGTCTGCCTCGCGCTCCCAATCGTATGCCGCGGATTCCTCCAGGCTTTTTGGCCAGTGGGCAGACCAGGCCGGACCGGCCGGATGCTCCACGCGGTCTACGCTTGGGGCATAGGGCTTGATATCCAGGATGGGCGAGCCGTCTTCCGCGTCGCAGTTTTCCAGCCAGATGAGGCCGGCATCCGCATCCAGCGCCAGAATGCGGCAGCAGGTCAGCGCGATAGGGTTGGGGCGGTGCGGCGAGCGCGTCGCAAAAACGCCCAGTTTTTCAGGTGCCCCGAGATAGGGGCAGCGCGCATGCACCTGGCCGCGGCTCTTGGCGTCATCCGCGCCGGAAAACCACCAGATTAGCTGCAAATGGCTATACGCGCAAAGGCCGGCAATGCCTGGCGCATAAGCTGGATAAAGCCGCGCGGCAACTTTGCCTCCGCACCGGGCAACCTCGCCGATGGGATAAACGCGGAGCTGCATGCTATTGGCGCTGTTTGCGCATTTCCAGATACTCGGTCAGCAGTTTTGCCGCATCTTCCACGCATCCCGGGCAGCTGCGCAGAGGCTTTTCACACTTAAGCTCCCGGCATAGCACGGAGGTGTTCATCTCCTCGAATTTTCTGGTCAGCTCGCGGACATCGGCATACGTCTCCATTTTGGATTTGGTGGGGTTTTGCAGATCCGCCGCGCAGTTGGCCAGGCCCATGATGATATAGGCGCCCGTTACCGCGCCGCAGACGCCGCCCATCTTGCCCATGCCGCCGCCAAAAGCCTCGGCAACCCGAAATCCATCCACTTCGGAAAGGCCGAAATCCTCGCAGAATGCGCAGACGACAGCCTGCGTGCAGTTATACTTTTTCTTCGCGAAATTTTCTACTGCCAGTTGCACTTTATCCATTTTTTATTTCTCCTCTTTTTCTAAAATTTCCGCCTGTGCTTTTTTTGAAAGCGAGCGCAGGACGGTTTGATATGCAGTTTCAATCAGTTTGCGAAGTGTATCTTTAGGCACGCCGCCAAAAAGATAGACGGAATTCCAATGCTCTTTGTTCATATAGTAGCCGGGCACGATGATGCCGGTATATTGCTCCCGCAGAGCATATCCCTGCTCTGGGGGCAGCTTGAGCGTCAGAATCGGGAGGCCCTCTTTATCGCCGCCGCGCATGGCATACATTTTTCCGCCTACAAGATAGCGCCAGGCATGCCACTCCTCTTTATAATCCTGCTGTGTGCCCTTTTGGGCAAGGCAGCGAGCTTCGATGAGTTTATCTATTTGCTCCATATGCGTTACTCCTCCAGCGCGCCATAGACGAGGTTGAGCAGAATCTGCGTGATTTTCTCCATGCTCTGCACGGAGATATACTCGAAGCGCCCATGGAAGTTGTGCCCGCCTGTGCAGAGGTTGGGGCAGGGAAGGCCCATGAAGGAGAGCGTCGCGCCGTCTGTGCCGCCGCGGATGGGCTGTACCTTGGGCTGGACGCCGGCCTTTTGCATGGCGGCCTTGGCGCGCTCTATGATCTCCATATGCGGGAGAATTTTCTCCTTCATATTGGCATAGCGGTCTGTCACGGCCACTTCAAACGTGCCCTGGCCGTACTTTTCATTTAAAAACGCCCCGATGGAGCAGAAGAGCTGTTTCTTCTGCTGATATTTCTGTGCATCGTGATCCCGGATGATATAGCAGAGCTCGGCCTGCTCGACATCGCCGCGCATATCCGTCAGGTGATAGAAGCCCTCATAGCCCTCGGTGTTGGCGGGAATTTCAAAGGAGGGCAGCATGGCATTGAACTCCATGGCCATCAGCATGGCGTTTTTCATCTGCCCCTTGGCCACGCCCGGGTGAATATTGCGCCCATGCACCAGCACCTTGGCATCTGCGCCGTTGAAATTCTCATACTCCAGCTCGCCCAGCTCGCCGCCGTCCACGGTGTAGGCGTAATCTGCACCGAAATGGGGCACGCGGAAGGCATCCGGCCCGCGGCCGATCTCCTCATCCGGCGTGAAGGCCAGTTTCACCTCGCCGTGCGGCGCATCGCCCTCGAGCAGCGCCTCGGCGGCGGAGAGAATTTCCGCGATGCCGGCTTTGTCGTCTGCGCCGAGCAGCGTCGTGCCGTTGGTCACCACCAGGCTATCTCCCCTATATTTGAGCAGATCCGGGTATTGCTTTGGGCTGAGCAGGATGTTTTTCTCGGCGTTCAGCAGGATATCGCCGCCGTCGTACTGCTCCACAACCCGTGCCTTGATATTGCCGCAGGGGACATCCGAAACCGTATCCATATGGGCGATGAGGCCAATTTTGGGCGCGGGCTTCTGCGTGTTGGCCGGGATGCTCCCATAGACATAGCCCTGCTCATCCATATGCGCATCCGAGATGCCCATTTGCAGCATCTCCGAAACGAGAAACTGCCCCAAAGCCTTCTGTTTTTCCGTGCTGGGAATGGTGGGAGAAGCGGCATCGGAGCCTGTATCGAAAGAGACATATTTCAAAAAACGATCTAATACGTGCATCTGTTATCCCTCCTGGAATTTCTTTCTTCATTATAGCATATCAAAGCAAGCTTGGCTTGCATCATTTGAAAGCGCCACGGCGAAGCGGGGCGCGTATGCTTCAATGTTCTCTCAGGCGTCCGAAGCTCTGCTTCGGCATACGCCGTGAGGTTATTATAACATAGCCATCAGGGAAGAGAAAGCGGGCGCGGATACAATTTTGCAGGCGGCGAGGCAAAGTAAATGTCAAAGACTGCAAATTTTGCTTGGAAGTTACATGCGTTCGCGTTATACTAAGGGGGAGAAAATTTGCACGAATCACGGAGGAATTTTTATGGATGCAGCACTCAAACGGTTTGCAGCCGAAAATGGGATGAAGATGGCAAAAGGCTGTGCTTACGGAGAGCTGGGCGGGTTTCTCGTCACGCTTTCCAACCAGGATAATCTCCGCAGCCTGTATCTCAACTATAGGGCAGGCGCAGATGTTCCGGAGGAAAACGAGAGAAGGGGCCGGCTGGATGCGTTTTTGGCGTCGGTAAAGGCGCAGGGCAATGTGCTCGGCTACAATGTTTTTAGCGATGGCGTTCAGATGAGCTTCCGCGGCACGGGCAAGGGCATGGCGAGCCTGCGGGCGCTGCTGCCCCAGCTTTTAAGCGCGCTGGCGCAGGATGGGTTTGTCGGAACGGCCTGCTGCAGCAGATGCGGGGGAGCCACAGACGGAACCGAGAAAATCGTCCTGCGGGACGGCAAGGCGCAGCTGATGCACGAGGCCTGCATCACGGCTCTGGCAGATGAACAGCGGGAAGCCGTTCAGCAGCAGAGCCACAGCGGCAATAACTACTGGATGGGTCTGCTGGGTGCGGTTCTGGGCACGCTGGTCGGCCTGATTCCCTGGGTGCTGCTCGCCCGGGCAGGATATTTCGCCAGCATTGCGGGCTTTTTGATCGGCCTTTGCGCCAAAAAGGGTTATGAGCTGTTCCGGGGCAAGCTGGGCCGTCCCAAGCTGGTGGCGCTCATCGTCTGCTCGGTTTTGGGCGTGGTTCTGGCGCAGTATGTGGATGTTTGGATTCAGGTCGCCATCGAGCTGGACGGCTATTTCTTCAGCTTTGGGGAGCTCACCAGCATCACGACGCAGCTGATTCTGACCGAGCCGGAGGTGCTCACGCCCTTCCTGCTCAACCTGGTGCTGGGTCTGGTATTCGCTTTGGCTGGGCTTTGGGGCGTGTTTGCGCAGACCAAGCAGGAAGTGGATATGGCATCCGGCAAGATGACGGTTCTGGACCGCAGCTAAGGCAAAAAGCAGGGCAGCAAGCCCTGCTTTTTTGACTGCATGGAAAGCGGAGCGCAACAGCGGGTTGCTTGGCCTTGGCGGGCGACAGTGGTACAATTCTCTATGAGGTGATGAGAATGGATACAAAAGATGTCATTTTAGAGCTTAGAACAAAAAACGGGATGTCCCAGGATGCGCTGGCAGAGAAGGCCTATGTCACGCGGCAGGCGGTATCCCGCTGGGAAAACGGCGAGACTGTGCCAAATACCGAGACGCTCAAACTGCTCTCCAAACTGTTCGACGTCTCTATCAACACACTGCTGGGCTCTCCCCGCAAGCTGATTTGTCAATGCTGCGGCATGCCGCTGGAGGATTCCTCCATCAGCCGGGAAAAGGATGGCGCGTTCAACGAGGAATACTGCAAGTGGTGCTATGCGGATGGGAAATTTGCCTATACAAACCTGGAAGAGCTGGTGGATTTTCTCGTGGGGCATATGTCGAGTGAGCAGTGGCCGCCCGAGCAAGCCCGGGCTTATTTTGAGGCGCAGCTGCCAAAGCTGAATCACTGGGCGCAGACGAGGGAATAGGCTGGCATGGGCAGGGCAATAAAAAAGCAAGGCAGCGATTGGAAGCGGCCTTGCTTTTTATTATTTGCGCTTGCGGCAGCGCCAGAGCTTGATGGGCTCGCTCCAGAGCACGGCCAGGCAGGAGAGCAGGAATGCCATGAGCAGCTGCGTGGCCGAGAGGCCGGCAAGCCCCAGCACCCCGCAAAGCGGCGTATATAGGATGAGCCCCAGCCCGGCCAGAATGGCCAGAAGTGAAATCCACATCACTTTATCCCGAAGAAGCAGGGGCAGATAGCGGATGGCAGGCGTATTCTGGCTCAGGCTCTGCACCAGAAGCAGGTTGGAAAAGACCAGGATGCCAAGCCCCATGCTCCGGGCCAGGGCGGCATCACCCGCCGTTTGCAGCAGGTAAAAATAGGCGCCAAAGCTGGCCAGGAAGATGGTCAGGCCGTGCAGGAGACCCAACGAGAGCACGCCGCGCGTCAGCGGCTCTGCCGAAGAGCGGGGCGGCTGGCTCATGAGATCTGCTTCGGCCGGCTGCCGCTCCAGGACGATGGAGCAGGTTGGGTCGATAATCAGCTCCAGCAAGACGACATGCAGGGGGAGCAGAAGCAGATCCGCCGGGGCAATGCCCAGCAGGGGAGCGAAGAGCGAAGCCAGGGCGATGGGGATATGGATGGCGAAGATATATCCGATGGCCTTTTTGATATTGCTGTAAATGCGGCGGCCATCCCGGACAGTCTCCACAATGGTGGAGAAGTTATCGTCCATCAAAATCAGATCCGCCGCTTCCCGGCAGACCTCCGCGCCCCGGCCGCCCATGGCGATGCCGATATCGGCATATTTGAGCGCAGGCGCATCGTTGACGCCGTCGCCCGTCATGGCAACAACTTCGCCGTTTGCCTGAAGCGCCTGTACGATGCGCATCTTGTGCTCGGGCAGCACGCGGCAGAAAATATCCGTGCGGCGGACGCGCTCCTGCAGCTGCTCCTGGCTCATGGCGGAAAGTTCTGCGCCAGTCAGGATATTGTTGTTAGTAAGGCCGATGCGCCGGGCGATGCCCTGGGCCGTGCTGGCGGCGTCTCCCGTGATCATGACGACGCGGATGCCCGCCTGCCGGCAGTGCGCCAAATCCGCCTTGATGCCCTCTCTTGGGGGATCCAGCAGGCCGATGAGCCCATAGAGCGCAAACTGGCACTCGGTGATGGAGGCCGGCGGCTGCTGATCCGGCGCGAGCTCCATCTTTGCGATGGCGATGACCCGCAGTCCCTGATGCCCCATGGCCGCGGCCGCCCGGGTAACCTGCTCCTTCTCCATTTGGGATAGGCCGCAGAGAGGCAGAATGCTCTCGGCAGAGCCCTTGGCCGCGATAAAGCGCTGGCCGTCGTGCAGCCAGATATGCCCCATCATTTTCAGCTCGTTGGTAAAGGAGTATTCGCTGATGAGATCGCCGCCAAAGAGATGCTCGGCTGTGATGCCATGCTGCTGGCAGCAGGCCAGCATGGCCTTTTCCATGGGATCGTAGGTATCCGGTTCGCAGGCCAGGCCCATGAGCTCCAGCATCTCGGCTTCCTCCTTGCCCGGGGTGACCCAGCTGCGCTCGACGCTCATCTGGTTCTGGGTGAGCGTGCCCGTCTTATCCACGCAAAGGGTGGTGATGGCGCCCAGCGTCTCGATAGAGGAGAGATTGCGGACCAGCGAATGCTTTTTGGCCAGCCGCCATGCCCCCATGGAGAGGAACACCGTCAGCACAACGGGAAATTCTTCGGGAATCGTCGCCATGGCCAGCGTGATGCCGGATAAGATGCTCTGGATGAGGCGATCTTTGACGGAAAGATCCGGCAGGCTGCAATAGGTGATGATGCTCACGAGCAGCAGCAGGCAGACGGCAATGGCGGCGCAGGTTTTGACCAGCCGATCCGTCTGCGTCTGAAGCAGTGCGCGCTTTTCCGGGGCCGCTTCCAGGCTCTTTCCAATTTTGCCGTATTCGCTCTGCTGCCCGGTCTTTTCCACGCGCACCAATCCGCTGCCCGAGAGCACCAGCGTGCCGGCATAGCAATAATCCCGGCGCCAGTGATCCTGGCTGGCAGGCGCATCCGGAGATTTCCAGATGGCTTCGGCTTCGCCCGTTAGGGAGGATTCATCCAGGCAAAGGTCGTTTGCCCGGAGCAAAACGCCGTCGGCAGGGATTTTCAGCCCCTCCCAGATGAGCATGAGATCCCCGGGCACGAGATCCTCGCTGGGAATATCCTGCTCCCGGCCGTCCCGGATGACGCGGATATGCGGCGCAGAGAGATCCCGGAGCGCCGCCAGCGTTTTATCCGTCTTATGCTCCTGAAACGCATCAATGCCGATCATGGCGGCGACGAATACCAGCATGATGGCGCCGTCCCGGGGCTCGCCCAAAACGAAATAGACGATGGAAGCCGCCAGCAGCAGCAAGAACATGGGCTCGCAGATCGTGTGCATGATCTTTCGGGCAAGGCTCTGCTTTTTCTGCTGCACCAGCACATTCTTGCCGTATTTTTGGGCAAGCGCTTCGGCCTGCTGGGTGGTGAGCCCTTGGGGGCTGGTTTTGTCGATTGTCATAGCAAAAAACCTCCAAAATAGTAAAAAACTCTGCGGGAGAAGTCCCGCAGAGTTTCTGCTGCCCAGTGGGCCCGGCTGCGCAAAGAAATGTGCCGCCTGTTCTATTCTATGATATGCAAATCCCCGCTGTCTGATAATATTTTTAGTAGTTTATCATCCCAGCGGGCGGCTGTCAAGCCCCAAACGCCCAGTTGCCGTTCTCGAAGAGCGGGATTTCCCGGCCCTCTTCCGTATAGCCCGTGGCCTTGAGATCTGCGCTGCCAAACATGAAATCGATGTGCGAATACGCTTCGTTCAGGCCGATTTGCTCCTTCTCCTCCCGGGACATCCTTTCCGCGCCCGGGATGCTGGAAGTATAGCCGCTGCCCAGCGCCAGGTGGCAGGAGGCGTTTTCATCGAACAGCGTGCTGTAAAAGAGGATGCCCGAGCGGGAGATGAGCGAATCATACGGCACCAGGGCGACTTCTCCCAGCCTGCGGCAGTTCTCATCCTGGAAGATTTGATCCAGCGCCTCCTTGCCCTGCTTTGCGCCGTAATCCACAACCTGGCCATCCTGGAATTCAAACCAGAAGCCATCGATGAGCACGCCCTGGTAGTTGAGCGGGAGCGTGGAGCAGACTTTTCCATCCACCTTTTCCCGGTGCGGCGCGGTGAACACCTCTTCCGTGGGCATATTCGCCTCAAATTCCACGCCTTTGACCGTCTTTTCGCTGCCGCCTGCCCAAATTGCCCCGGGAATCAGGCCGATATCCAGGCTCGTGCCCAGGGAGTTTTCCAGGTGCAGGCGGGTGATGCCCGAATCGTTGAGAAAATCGCAGTATTTGCGCAGGCGGCCCGAGTGCTCTGCCCAGGCTTTTTCGGGATCCGGCGTATCCATGCGGGTGGTGTGGTAGATGGCGTCCCAAAGCTTTTGGACGGCCCATTCTTCCTCTGCCTCCGGGAAGACCTTTTTGGCCCACTCCCGGCCTGCCGCCGCGACGACCGTCCACTGGATTTCATTTTTATCGAAAATCTGCTGAAAGGGCTTTTTTGCCCGGGCTTCGGCGTTCATGCCCTTGCCCAGCTTTTCCGAATCGATGCCAAAAAAGGCATCCGGGTCGTCGGATTCGATGCAGATATAGGCGGCTCCGGCTTTGGCGTATTCCTCGATGGGGGTATACTTCCATGCGGGGACGGTCGTCAGCGCATCTTCGCTGGCGTATTGATAGCGGATGCGGCTGGCCTTATCGTCGAAATAGCGCAGCAGAACATCCCGTGCGCCGGCGCGGTAGGCCTCCTCTAAAACCAGGCGGGCAAACTCCGCGTTCTCGATGGGGGCGTTCAGGATGACCAGCTGACCCTTTTGCAAGTTGACGCCCGTGCGGATGATGAGCTTTGCATATGCTTTTGCAGTTTCTTCGCGATACATTGTTTCACCTCGTAAACATTGGCTTTTTCATAGTATACCCAATTTCTCCTGATTTTTCCATGCCCCGGGAAACTTTATTGACTTTTCCCTCCGCATTCGCTAACATTATTCATGAGAATACTTCACAAAAGAGAGGGCCAGGCATGTTAGTCTTAATAGACAACGCGAATATCTATGAGATTGAGCGGCTTTATTCCATGTATCCCTACGACGGCGTTACGACCAACCCATCCATTTTGATGAATGAGCGCAAGAACCCCATCAAAGTGCTGCAAAGCATCCGGGATTTCCTGCCAAAAAGCAGCCAGCTGCATGCGCAGGTCGTCTCGGAGAGCACGGAGCAGATGATCGAGGAGGCGCACTTCATGCTGCGGGAAATCGATGAACAGCTTTTCATCAAAGTGCCGGTAACGGCGCAGGGAATGCGGGCGATTCATCTGTTAAAGCAGGAGGGCATCAACATCACAGCTACAGCGATTTATACGGCTATGCAGGCTTTTATGGCGGCTAAGGCCGGCGCGCGCTATACGGCGCCCTACGTCAACCGGCTGGACAACATGGGAGCAGACGGCGTGCAGGTTGCGATGGATATTCACACGATGTTCCGGGCAAACAACATGGAGGCGGATGTGCTGGCGGCCAGCTTCAAGAACTCCCAGCAGATTTTGAATCTCTGCAAGCACGGCATTGGGGCTGTCACCGCCTCGCCGGATGTTTTGGATGCGCTCATCCATCACGACGCGACGTTCACCGCCGAAGAAAACTTCACCCAGGATTTCTATTCGCTGGTCAGCGAAGTGACAGGCCTGCATTTCAAGGAAAAAGAGAGCAGGAAAATCAACTAGAAAATCAAAAGCGGCAAGGGAGCGAATCTGCTTCCTTGCCGCTTTTTTCATGCGCATTTTTTTATGCCGCGGGCTGTTTTTTCGGTTCGGGCAAATGCCGGATGAGGAACGCCTGGAACACGGGCTTTTTGTGCTTGAGCGGCGCATAGAGCGAGAGCGCGCCGGCTGCCGCGCCGAAAAAGTCCACGATGAGATCCTTCATGGTGTCGATAAGGGCGGCCCGGCCGATGAGGTTGGTCCCGTCCTCCAGTGCGAACTTCTGCATGTTCATGCCCAGCAGGCCGTCTGCGGTAAATTCGTAAAACTCCCAGATGACGCCAAAGCTCAGGGCCATCATGAAGGCGCACAGCGCGGCGAAGCCGGCCGGAAGCCGCTCGATGCCGCCCTCTCCGCAGCAGGCGTTGACGATGGAATAGCCCACGATGGCCAGCACGGCACCGCTGCTGACATGCAAAATATCGTCCCAATGGGGCACGGCGTAGTAGAAGCGGAACACCTCGCCCAAAAAGGCGGCGCAGAACATAAAGAGATAGTAGTACATCAAAATGCCCGGAGGCAGTTCCAGCCGGAACACTTTGCGCAGCAGAGCCGGGAGCAGGCAGAGCACAAACGCGCCCAGGCACTGCACGGTCATCAAAGTGAAGTTGGCCTTTGTCTTATGCGGATCTTCCGCGGCCCAGCTGCCCTCCGGCGTGGTGAGCAGGGTGGCCGTCGTGTAGACGGCGGCGCCAATCAGGCAGAGGGAGACCGACCAAAAGACGATGCGCTCCCATAATTTTCCGGATTTTAGCTTGTTTTTCATGTTGTCGCTCCTTACTTACTGTTGCTGATAGTTTAGCATAACCGATATGCCGGGCAAATATCACGCCTGGCGCTAGGCCAGGGCGCATAAAACTGCGAAAACGATGATCGTCACGGCGACATACAGGCTCATCTGCGTGTTCATATATTCCTGCTGCGCGTCGTCTTTTGCATAGACGGAGGTGGAGAAGGGCGCGGGCAGCGAGGAGACGAAGATGACTGCGAAGCGGACGCTCTCCTCCCGCACGCCAAACAGCGAGAGCAGCAGCAGCGCCAGCAGGCAGACCGGGATGGAGATGATCAGCCGCAGGGTGGAAGTCTTGAGCACGGCGGGCAGCAGCTTTTTATTCAGGCTGAACCCATAGCCCACGACGATGAGGATGAGCGGCGTGATGGATTTGGTCAGCATGGCGATGATGGAATCCAGAACCGGGCCGATAGGAGAGCCGAAAATCAGGCGGGAAAGGCCGGTTAAGTTGCAGAAAACGCCCAGCAGGCAAGCGATGAGCGCCGGGCTGGAAAAGATGTTTTTCAGCGTCTGCCCAATGCCGTCGCCTTTGCCTCCGTTGAGCATGGGGATATAGAGGCAGAAGAAAAAGAAGCAGGCTCCGATATCCATGCTGGCCAGAAAGCCAAGGCCGGTATCCCCAAAGAGCAGAGGAAACAGCGCGACGCCCAGCATACCGATTTCATAGGCGCTGCAAAGATAGGGATGGTAGGAAAACCCCCGGCAGGCTTTGCGCGTCGCCAGCCCCAGCAGCAGGGAGGCGCAGCACATGAGCAGGCAGGTCAGCCCCAGCAGGGCGACCGTCCCAGAAAGCTGGATTTTGGCCAGGGAGTTGAAGAGCGTAACGGGCATGAGGTAGCGGCTGATGAGTTTTTTCAGGCCGTCGATGCCTTTGGCGTCAAAGACTTTTTTTGTGCGGCAGAGGATGCCAAGGCCAATCAGCACGAGGACGGGCAGAGTGAGCTCGCAGACGGTGAGCAGTAGATCCATGGAGTGTTCCTTTCTTATGATCCAATCTATTTTCTGTGCGAAGCACAAAATTCCTCATTTGGGCAGGCGGTGCATGATGCGGCAGGCGATCCACTCGCCCGAAACTTTCTCGCCCTGCTGTTTGGTTTTCACATAGGAAAACCCGGCCTTTTCATAGCAGCGGGTGGCTCTTTGATTATCCACTCTCGGGTCGATACACAGCGCATCGGCCTTCTTTTGCGCAAAGAGATAGCCACAGACCATCTCCAGGCAGCGCGTGCCAATCCCGCGGCCGAGCAGCTCCGGCTGGCCTAAAAACAGGTCGATGCCATAGGGATGCGCATAGGGGTGCAGAAGCAAGCTCGCCTTTTCCTGCGCATCCGAAATCTCGTAAAACTGCAAATAGCCGATGGGGCGCTCTTCCTGCAAAATCAGGCAGGAGCAGACGTCTCCCTTTTGCACATGGCGGCGGATGCTGGCGACCTCCCGGGCCGCATCTCCGCCGTAAAAGCGGGAGATTTCCGGGTGCGAAAGCCAGCTGGTCAGCAGATCGTATTCCTCCGGCTGGCCGAGTAGAGGGCAAAGCGCCAGGTTATCTTGTTTGCAGAGTATATTCATAAAAGGTATTGTAGCATAAAATGCCAAATTGCGCCATGGAAAAAGCCAAAAAGAGCCAAACAAAAAAGCCGGCAAAGCGCCGGCCTTTTTTAGCAATCTGACTCATTATAGATGACGGTGAGATTTGGATGCAGCTGTAGGATGGAGGCGGGAACTTCGGGCGTAACCGGCCCATAGAGCGCCTTTTCCAGAATTGGCATTTTCTCGGAACCCTGGGAGATGAGCAAAATGCGCTTGGCCTGCATGATAGGCGCGATGCCCATGGTCAGGGCCGAGCGGGGCTGCTGCTCCGCGGCGTCAAAGAAGCGGGAATTGGCCTCCAGCGTGCGCTGGGTAAGGGCGACTTCGTGCGTGGGCAGAACAAAGCAGTTCGAAGGCTCGTTAAAGCCGATATGCCCGTTGTGGCCGATGCCCAGCAGCTGCAAATCGATGCCGCCGGCGGCGAGAATGCTGGAATCGTAATTGGCGCACTCTGCGCTGGCATCTGCGCAGTCTCCCTGGGGGACATGCGTATTTCCCGGCAGGATGTTGATCTGCGAGAAGAGATGTTTCTGCATGAAATAGCGGTAGCTCTGGGGATGGTCTCCTGCAAGGCCGCGGTATTCATCCAGGTTGAACGTGCGGACCTGGGAAAAATCCAGCTTGCCCTGCTGGTTCCACTCGGCAAGCTGCTGGTATGCGCCGACCGGGGTTGAGCCGGTGGCGAGGCCGAGGACGGTATCCTGCTTTAGCGCGATCTGCGCGGCGATGATCTTTGCCGCTTCAAAGCTCAGCTGTGCATAGCTTTTTACATGAATGCTTCTCATGGTATTCTCCTTTGAAAAGATAGCACTATCATACCATGAAACCGCGGGACAAGCAACGGAAAAATGCCTCATGATTTTTGCGCAAAAAAAGAGGGCGAAATGCCCTCTTTTGGTTTATTCCTCCATGGCTTTGGCCGCTTCGCCAGGAGCAGGGGATTTTCCGGCAACCTGGAGCTTGGGCTTCGCGATGGTTTTCCATGCATGCATGGCCAGAGAAACCGCGATGACGCCGTATGCCACAAACACGCGGAAATACTCGCCCAGCATCGCGCTGGAGAAGAGCGCCTGGCCAGCCTGCGGCGCGATGATAAACAGCGTGTGGAATAGGATAACGCCCACGATAGCCTGTTTGTTCGTCGCCTTCTGGACGGATGCGCCGCCGACTAACAGCGCCGCGATGGCGAACTGGCCAACCTGCGAATGCGCGCCGTAGGTGGAGAAGGTGCCCAGGTTTTGCAGCGAGATGAGCTGCCCCCAGCTGGCCAGCACAGTGGAGAGCACCATGGCGATGATGCGCGTGCGGTTGACGTTGATGCCGGCAGAGTTGGCAACCGTGCGGTTCTGGCCGACTGTGCGCATGTTCTGGCCCAGGCGCGTTTTCATGAGCACGCTGTTGAAGATGCACAGACCGATGATGCAAAGATACGTCATGGCGGGCAGCGTTACATACAGCAGAACCTCCTCAATCGCCGGGATAAACGTCAGCGCATAGAGGATGCCCGCGGCGATGATAGCCGCAACAGAGCGCTTCCAGTTGAACTTCTCGCTCTTCTTGATGAATTTCATCCAGACGATGCGTCCCAGCTGATAGAGCACCGTGCCGGCCACGGCCAGTTCTACGGCCGAGAGCAGCAGGATGCCGTTCTGGTTCAAAAATGCCTCGATAAAGGGGATAAACGTCAGCGCGTAGGCGATCAGCGCGCCACCCAGAACCCCGAGAGATTTTTTCCAGTTTACCTGTTTTTTGGTGATCAGGCGGATGAGCAGCGAGAGAACCATAACCGCGACGACAGCGTAGAAGGCAATCTCCACCATGGTGAGCAGGGAGATATTATCCAGCGCGTACTTGAGGTTATCCTTCAGGTCGATGGTGTTCTTGACGCCCACGCCGCCGGCGATGATCAGTTCCGGGTTGTTTACCGGGATGACGCCGCCGATGATGAACAGGAAAAGCACCTGATAAAGGCCGTCTGCAAAATAGCCCAGCACCATGCCGCCGATCATCTCGGCGCCTTTCATCTTATTGAAGACGATGCCGATAAGCATGCCGAACAGCGCTGCCAGGGGCGTCGCGATGAGCAGGGCCAGCAGAAAGCCGCCGATGCCCGTAAAGCCCCAGTAGACCACGCAGAAGATGGCGATCTGCGCCGCCATCGCGCCAATGGTAATGCCGAAGTTCAGCCCAAGGCCTGCGAGCACCGGGATGATGAGCGCGAGCACGATGAAACTGTTGCGGCCGATGCGGGTGAACAGCTCGCCAGCGACGAAAGTCAGCGGCTTATCTGCCACTGCGATAGCCAAAATGCACAGGATGGCGAACAGAATGACAACTTTATTATCCGAAAGGCTTTTGCCTAACTTCTTTTTCCAGCTATTCACGAGAGCTACCTCCTGTCTTGGTGAGCGCATAGAGGATGATGCCGTTGGAGATGACGATTCTGGCAACTTCCGAGAGGTTTCCTTCGGGCAGAATCAGGTTGGCCACCGGGAGCGCCACGGCCAGTACGCCCTGGAACAGGAACGCGCCCAGGATGACGTGGGAAATCCGGGAGCGGTTGGTGGTCGCGCCGCCGATCAGCACAGCCGCGACACACTGGAAGCCCATCATGAGCGGCGCATTATACAGCTGCAAAAAGCCGTAGCTCTGGGCATAGACGATGATGCCGACAGCGCCCAGCGCCGTGGAGATGACCGTTCCCAAAATGCGCATACGGTTGACGTTGATGCCCGAAGCCCGGGCAAACATGGGGTTATTGCCCACGGCGCTCATGGCCATGCCCTTTTTGGAGCGCAGGAACAGCCACATGAGCAGGCAGGCGCCCAGGAAGAAGAGCACCAGGCCGGTGGGGAAATACACGCCGTTTTCTCCGCCGATGTAGAAGCCGCCGGCGTTATTGAGCACAGAGCCAAAGGAAGTTTCCAGGCCGATGGTATTGCGCAGACCCTCGCCGCCCAGCGGCCAGATGAGCTCGCCGCTCGTAAAGGGGAGCACCAGCCACATGATGTTCATAAAGGCGATGATGGAGAAGCCGACATAAGTCGAGACGGTCATCTCGTCGCCCTTGACGCGGTTGAGCAGAATGCCGTAGCCCCAGCCGATGAGAGAGGAGAACAGCACGCCCAGCAAAATAGCGACGATCAACGCCATCCAGGGGGCAAACCAGCCGAGGGCCGGGTTGGTCGCGATGCCCAGCTGAATCGAGATGAGCGCGCCCAGCAGCCCGCCGACGATGCCCAGCGAGATGCCGAAGTTCAGCCCGATGCCGCTCTGCACGGCCGGAACCATGGCCAGAACGAGAATGCCATACATCGCGCCGCGGTTAATGACATCGCCGATCAAACCAGGGATAGAAAGCCCCAGCGGCCCGGCAGAAAAGAGCAGCAGCAGGAAGAAGCTGATGATGATAATTCTGGGAAGGCCGATTTTCTGATAGAGTTTTTTGATTTTTTCGCCCATGTTTAGTTGCCTCCTTCCACTTTGCTGCCAGACATTGCGAGGCCAAATTCGGCGTCCGGCGCATCCGGGTTCATGATGCTGGCCAGCTTGCCGTCGCTGATGATGGCGATACGGTCGCAGACAGAGCGCAGCTCCACCAGCTCAGACGAGACGACGATGATCGTCTTGCCCATTTCGCGGTTGATTTTGGCCAAATATTCCAGCACGAGTTTTTTCGCGCCGATATCGATGCCGCGGGTCGGCTCGGAGACGATGAGCACATCCGGATCCATGGTCAGCGCCCGAGCCAGGCAGACCTTTTGCTGGTTGCCGCCCGAGAGATCTCCGGCGTGCTGGCGCGGGCCAGTGCAGCGAATATCCAGAAGCTTGATCATCTCATTCGCGTGGGCACGGATTTTCTTGGTATCCATCATGCCGAATTTCAGGAACTGTTTTTTGATCTGGATGGCGGAAAAGACGATGTTTTCCTCGATGCTCTCATCCAGCAGCAGGCCGACGCCCCGGCGGTCTTCCGAGACCGAAGCGATGCCATTGCGCAGAGCCTCGCCAAGGTTATTCAGATTGAGTTTTTTGCCAAAGACTTCCACCGTTCCGGAGGATTCGTAGATGCCCATGATGCCATTGGGAATGCCGATTTTGCCCTGGCCGGCCAGGCCGCCGATGCCGAAAATCTCTCCCTTGCGGATATCCAGGTCGACGCCTTTGACCATCTCACCCGGCATGGCCACGCAGAAATCCCGGATTTTCACGGCAATATCGTTTTCATCGATAGAGCGGGAGTCCTCCTCCGCGGCATCCACCAGCTTTTCCACTTTGCGGCCGATCATCAGCTCTGCGATGTCCGTAACGCTGGTATCGGCGATCTCTTTATGCGCGACGAATTCGCCATCCCGCAGAATAGTAACCGAATCGGCGACGGCCATAACCTCATCCAGCCGGTGCGTGATGAAGATGATGGCAATGCCGCTCTCGGCGATTTTCTTCATGGTTTGTAGAAGGTTTTCTGCCTCTGTTTCGGTGAGCACGGCCGTCGGCTCGTCGAACACCAAAAGCTTGATGCCGGTTTTATCGATCTCCCGGGCGATCTCCACAAACTGCATATACCCAACGGGCATCCCGCGGATATATTCCTCTTCGCTGACGCCCAGCCCGACGGTATCCAGCGCCTTGCGGGCGTCTTTTGCCATCGCCTCGGAATCCAGCGTCTCCATCTGTTTGCCAAAGATGCGGCTGGCCAGATTCGGGCGGCTGATCTCCCGGCCAATTTTGATGTTTTCCGTGATGGTAAAGCCGGGGATGAGCATGAACTCCTGGTGCACCATACCGATGCCGTATTCGATCGCCTCATGCGGGGCGCGAATGGCGGCAGGCTGTCCGCCGATCTCAACCGTCCCCTCAAAGCCGCCTGTGGAGTGGATGACGGGCATGCCAAACAGGATGTTCATCAGCGTGGATTTGCCGGCGCCGTTTTCTCCCATGAGCGCGTGGATTTCCCCAGGCTTAACGGCCAGGGAAACATCTTTGAGCACCCGGTTGCCAAAATACTCTTTGGAGATGTTGTCCATTTTCAGGACATATTGGGTTTCCAACGGAATACCTCCTTTATATCATATAGTAAAAACTGTTTTAAAGCCTTTTTGGTGGCTGTGGTTTGCAAAGATAAAATAAAATCTGTCGGCTTGCCGTACAAGCCGACAGACCTTATTCGCTGTCAAAGATTTTTACTTGGAAAAATCGACATAATCGCACATGATGGAGAAGTAGTTCTTATAAACTTCGCCCGTCTCCTCGTCGTCGAGGTTGCGGATGGAAGCCTTATCTTCGCCGCCGGCGATTTTCTTGATGATGCCGAGCAGAACTTCCTCATCCAACGTGCCGTTGGTGCGGCCTTCGCAGAACTCGATGCCATATTCAACGCCAGCCTGAACCATCAGCATGTTGACCGGGATCGGCCAAGTGGACATTCTGCTTTCCTGGCCGACAGCTGTCAACTTCTCTTTGATCTGGGAGAGCATGTAGTCGACGTCGCCCTCGTGGCCGGTAACATCGATGCTCAGCGCTGCGGGATAGCCGTGATACGGGCTCGGGCAGCACTGCTGCGGGAAGATAGCGCCCTGCTGGGAAATGGAGACGATAAGCGGCTCCATCATAGAGCAGTTGGTCGCGAAGAAAGCGGTATCCTTGCCGTATTTCTCAACCTGGCGCGGAACATCCTCCAGGATGAACTGCTGTGCGCCGGAGACGCCAGCATCGCTGGTCGGGTCGGGAGCGTTGACATCGACATACTCCAGGCCAAGCTCCTGGCACTTCGCGATCATCTTCTCGCGGCGTGCGGCGATGGTGGAGTAGGAAAGGTGGCGTGCGAAGGAATAGTGGATGAACGTCTTTGCGCCCATATCAGCAGCCTTCTGAACAATGGCATCGCCCGTCAGAATCTCCTCGATGGAAAGGATGATATCCGCCTTGCTGGAGATGACACCGGGATCCTCGCCGGGAACACCGCAGATGACCAGGATGTCGGGGCGGGTCTCGCGCACCTTATCGATGGCAGCGGAAGCGCCGGGGATAGCCTGAACAAACACGATGACCTTCACTTCCGGATCCGAAGCCAGCGCAACGAGGTTGGCGATGACGGTCTCGGTCTCGGTTGTAAAGTTGTCGGGGTAGGTTGCGGTAATGACATTGTCATAGGTCGCAGCCATTTTCTGAGCAGCCTGATATTCCTCTTCACCCTGGGAGACAGTGCCGGTGTAGATGGCGATCTTATAGGGCTCGACATCACCTTGGTTGTCGTCCGGAGTGTTTGCGGATTCAGAAGGCTCGTTGCTCGGAGTTTCGGGGGCGCTGGAACGGCATGCTGCAAACGAGAATACCATGACAAGCGCCAGAAGCAAACAAGTGAGTTTCTTCATCATTCTGGTTTTCCTCCAAATTATATTTTTGCGCATTTGCGCAAAGAATCAAAACAATATACCAAATAAAGGAAAAATATTTATTAGATATATAGCGTATCGTATCACAACTCGCAGAGTTTGTCCATAAAAAACAAACTTTTGAGAAATTTTTTGTGAATAACTGCAATTTTGCGCGGAACAAAATGCGGGAAACGCCGATATAAAAGCAATAACATCGCCAATTTTGCATGTTGGGAAATGAAAAAATGCAGAATGAGGGCGAGTCATAAAAACACGCTTATCAAATAGGGGATTGTTTTGCCGCCCGGCGCATCCATAAAAACAAAAGGCCTCCCGTGGGAAGCCTTTTGTTTTTATGGGGCAAATTACTGCGCCATTGCGTCGAACAGCTCGACCTGCGCCTCATAGCCCTTGCGGTAGAGTTCCAGGATCTTCTTGTATTTCTCGTGGTTCTCCATATTGGGCGTATTGTGCGCGCTGATGGCATGGAACTTGCGGACAGCGCTGTAATCCTCGTAAATGCCAAGGGCAATGCCGCCCATGATGGCCGCGCCGACCGTGGCGACTTCATCCATGTATTTGAGGGTTACCAGCTCGACGCCCATGATATCCGAGAAAATCTGGCGGACCACATCGCTCTTGGCCAGGCCGCCGACCATGGTGAGCTTTTTGAAATCATAATGTTTGCGGATATCTTCTAAAATCAGGGCAATATTGAAGCCGATGCCCTCGATCACTGCGCGCAGCAGATCTGCGCGGGTATTGGCCAGCGTAATGCCAAGGAAAGAACCCTTTGCCTTGGGATTGTAGAAGGGGCTGCGCTCGCCTTTTAAGAGAGGGAGGAATAATACACCGTTCGCACCCAGAGGAGCCGAAGCAACCTCCTCGTTGATATAATCATATGCGCTCTTGCCGTTTTCCTCTGCCAGCTTCTGCTCGATTTTGCACAGCTCATTTTTCACCCAGCCATAGGCCGAACCCGAAGCCATGGTCATGCCGCCCATCATGCCGGCGCCTTCAGGCAGATAGCTGGAATGATAGCCAGCGCCCTCTTTTGCTGGGACGACGGCGCTGATGCCGGCGGAGGAACCGCCCGTCAGGCAGGCATCGCCGATGCCGATGTTGCCCGCGCCGATGGAGGAGCAGGTCGCGTCGCCCGTGCCGATGACCAGCTTGGTGCCCGGGAACAGGCCGCACTGCTCGGAAAGCGCGCCGCTGGGAACTTCGCCGACGATATCCGTGCAGGCATGAAGCTCTGGCATCATCTCTTCCGTGATGCCGGCGGCCTTGAGGCAGTCCTCGCTCCAGATGCTCTGGGCGAGATCCAGCGTACCCATGCTGTTGGCCATGGAATATTCGCAGACGAAGCTGCCTGTCAGGCGAAGGATGATATAGTCGCTGGGGGTTGCCAGCATTTTATAGGTTTTTGCAAACGCTTCGGGGCGGTTGCGCTTGAGCCAGAGAAGCTTGGGCAGGCTCTGCTCGGTGCGCATGATGCCCTCGCCGCCATACGTCAGATACTGCTCCGGGATGAGAGCTGTCAGCTCGTTGGCCTCTTTTTCCGCACGCATATCCTGCCAGATGATGGCCGGGTAAGTCGGCTTGCCGTCTTTATCCACGGGAATGCAGTTGGGGAACGTGCCGTCGAAGGAGACGCAGAGTACGTTTTTGATATCGATGCCTTTGAGCAGCTCTCGGTTGCCCGTGCAGAATGCGTTCCACCAATCCTCGGGATCCTGTTCTGCCCAGGTGGAATTGGAGTGGTTGGTGTGGTAGGGAGTGGTGATGGTGCTGATAAACTGGCCATCTGTGTTGAAAAGGGACGCCTTATCGGCGCTTGTGCCGAAGTCATGCGCCAAGATGTACTGTTCCATGATGTTTTCCTCTCAGTATTTATTTTTTCCCAGACTTTTTATATATTCGCGCTGCCTGGCTGTTTTCCTTTTTTTGAGCGGTTATTTCATAAAAAAAGAGCGGGCCTCATAGGATCTACAAACACCGTAAAAGGGGACGGAACAATGAAGGCTTATATAGAGGAAAGAGTGCTGGGCATTGCAAACTATATTCTTGAGACGGGCGCAACGGTGCGCAGCGCCGCCGGCAAGTTTAAAATCAGCAAGTCCACCGTGCATAAGGACGTCACCGAGCGGCTGGGCGAGCTCAACCCGGCGCTGGCGCGGCAGGTGCGCCAGGTGCTGCAAAAAAATATGGATGAGCGCCATATCCGCGGCGGCGAGGCCACGAGAAAGCGCTACTGCCAGCAGGCCTAGGCTGGCGGGAAACGAAGCTGGCTCGGCTGACGTACGCCGGCAAAAAGGCAGACAAGCGCCGGGTGCATGGACACGCAAAATAATAAAAAACAAGGCAGCCATTTGGCCGCCTTGTTTTGGCTGCTTTATTGCTGGACAGCTTTGCGCCAGTAGCAGAGTGTATCGCCCAGCGTCTGTTCCAGGGGAACGGCTGGCTTCCAGCCGGTATCCCGCTGAAGGCGGGAAATATCCGCCTCGATGATGGGAATATCCACAGGCCGCAGGCGCGACGGATCTACCTGCACCGCGATCTGCGCAGAGGAGAGCGCCACGATTTTTTCCAGAAGCTCGGAAATGGCGATGGCTTTCCCGCTTCCTACATTATATACTTCTCCGGATCTTCCGCGCTCCAGCAGCATCGTATAGGCGCGCACCACATCGCGCACGTCTGTAAAATCGCGCTTGGCGCTGAGATTGCCTACCTGGAGCACAGGCTGGCAAAGGCCCGCCTCGATTTCCGCTATCTGCTTGCAGAAGCTGGCCACGACGAACATGGGGTTTTGCGCCGGCCCCACGTGGTTGAACGCGCGCACCATCATCACATCCAGATCATAGGCGTCTGCATAGATTTTGCCCAGCATATCCTGGCAGGCTTTGGTTGCCGCATAGATGTTGCCGGGGCGCATAGGCGTTTGCTCGCTTACAGGGCATTCATCCAAATGAATATGCCCATATTGCTCGCCCGAGCCAATGAGCAGAACCCTGGGCTTTTTCTCCAGCGCCCGCACTGCCTCGAGAACATTGACAGCGCCTTTAATATTGACATCAATGGTCAGCCCCGGGTTTTTCCAGGACAGCGCGACAGAGCTTTGCGCCGCCAGATGCACGATATAATCCGGCGCGAACGCGGAAAGCACAGCCGAAATGGCCGCGGGATTTAGAATATCCAGGTCGTAGACGGATACGCCGTCTTTGGCAATCGTCTCCTGCGGCATTTTGGATGCGCCGACCGTCCAGCCCAGGCGCAGCATTTCATCCATGAGATGCCCGCCGACGAAGCCGGCGGCGCCGATGATAAAAGCTTTCATCTTCTCCTCGCTTAATCCTTCAGGCCAGCTGCCTTAATCTCCTGCTGCACCAGAGCGTAATCATGATCCACCATGCGGGCGACCAGCTCGGCGAAGGAGATTTTGCGCTCCCATCCCAGCGTTTTCTCGGCCTTGCTGGGATCGCCCAGCAACAGCTCGACTTCCGCCGGACGGAAGAATTTCGGATTGACTTTGACCAGCGTTTTCCCGGTTGCCTTTTCGATGCCAATCTCGTCTACGCCGCTGCCTTTCCACTCCAGCTCCATGCCCAAGCGGGCAAAAGCGGTATCCACAAATTCGCGGACGGTGCGCGTCTCGCCCGTGGCGACGACGTAGTCATCCGGCTTCTCCTGCTGGAGCATGAGATACATGGCATAGACATAATCCTGGGAATGGCCCCAGTCGCGCTTGGCATCCATATTGCCCAGCTCCAGGCAGTCCTGAAGCCCAAGCTTGATGCGGGCGGCGGCGTGAGTGATTTTTCTGGTGACGAATTCCAGGCCTCTGCGCTCGGATTCGTGGTTAAACAAAATGCCCGAGCAGGCGAAAAGGCCGTAGCTCTCGCGGTAGTTTTTGGTGATCCAGTGCCCATAGAGCTTGGCCACGCCGTAGGGGCTTCTGGGATAGAAGGGAGTCGTCTCCTTCTGGGGCACTTCCTGCACCAGGCCGAACATTTCGGACGTGGAGGCCTGATAGAACTTGCAGGCAGGGTTGACTAGACGGATGGCTTCCAGCATTTTGGTGACGCCGGTGGCATCGATCTCGGCCGTGGCCAGCGGCTGCTCCCAGCTTGTCGCCACGAAAGACTGGGCGGCGAGGTTATAGACTTCGTCTGCCTGGGAGATGCGCATGGCGTTTGCCAGCGAGACGAGATCCGTCATATCTGCATAGATAAAATGCAGCTTGTCCACCAAATGCGCGACATTGCCGTAATCTACTACACTTTTTCTGCGCATCAGGCCATAGACTTCATAGCCCTTTTCCAGCAGCAGTTCTGCCAGATACGAACCATCCTGGCCGGTGATTCCCGTGATCAGTGCATGTTTCATTGATATTGCTCCTTCATAATGGCGGGCAATACACCCGCACGTTATCATATATATTGGCCATTATAACACGAAACTAGAAGCATTGCGATAGAATTTTACAAAAAATTCGACTTTTGGCTTGGCCGTGCGGGCGAGACTTCCAAGATATGTAACGGCTTTGTAAAGAAATGAAGAACATGCGCAAAAATCTACAAGTTAGACACAGCTCCGGGCAGAAATACGCTTGAAAATTATCGCGTGATATATTATCATTAAAAAGAAGCAGGGCACAGCCTTTTATGCTGCCCGCAGATGAGATTTAGGAGAGTAACACATGGGCTTGTTTGAATATAACGATGTCGGTATCGATTTGGGCACGGCAACTGTGCTCGTATATGTAAAAGGAAAAGGAATTGTGCTGCGGGAGCCTTCGGTTGTCGCGGTAGACCGGACCAACGGCCAGATGGTCGCCATCGGCGAAGAGGCGCGGGTCATGCTGGGCAGAACGCCAGGCAATATCGTGGCAGTCCGCCCGCTCAGAGACGGCGTCATCTCAAATTTCCACGATACCGAGCGTATGCTGCGCTATTTTCTGCGCAAGGTGCTGGGGCGCAGGCTGTTCTTCAAGCCAAAGGTCATTGTCTGCGTGCCAAGCGGCGTTACGGAAGTGGAAAAGCGCTCCATCATCGAGGCGACGGAGGATGCCGGCGCGCGGCACGTCTGCCTGATGGAAGAGCCGATTGCCGCGGCTATCGGCGCGGGGCTGGATATCGGCCAGCCTGTGGGCCAGATGGTTGTGGACGTAGGCGGCGGCACGACGGATATCGCTGTTATCTCCCTGGGCGGCGCGGTCATCAGCGGCTCCATCAAGTGCGCGGGCGATAAGTTCGACGAGGCGATGATCCGCTATGTCAAGAAAAAATACAACATGATCATCGGTGAGCGCACGGCGGAGGATGTGAAAATTAACATCGGCTCGGCGTTCCCGAGAAAAGAAGAAGCCTATATGGAAATTACCGGCCGCAACCTGATCTCCGGCCTGCCTAAGACGGTAACCATCAGCTCCAACGAGACGATCGAGGCTTTCCGCGAGCCGCTCAATCTGATTATGGAAAAAGTGCACAGCATTCTCGAGCGGACGCCCCCGGAACTGGCGGCGGATATTGCGGAGAACGGCATCTGCATGACGGGCGGCGGCTCGATGCTCTATGGGCTGGATCGTCTGCTGGCAGAACGCTGTAAGATTCCCTGCTATGTGGCTGATGATGCGGTTTCCTGTGTTGCTATCGGTGCGGGCAAGGCGCTGGAGCATCTTGATGTATATGCCGGCAATTCGGTTTATGATTATAAGCGCGGCGATTACTATGACAACTATTAAGCAAAATGCGGCCCCGGATTTTCCGGGGCCTTTCTAACAGAAAAAAGCGGCAGAGCCGCAGGAGGAAGCATGGAAGAGCTTTATTCCCCGAAAGTAATCAGTGAATTGCTGAAGAAATATCAGCTGGCTCCGCTCAAAAAGCTGGGGCAGAACTTTTTGCGGGATGAGAATATTGTAAACAAAATTGCGCAGGCGGCTGTTCAGCCGGGGGAGAACGCTTTGGAAATTGGGCCGGGGCTGGGCGTGCTGACCCAGGCGCTGGCGCGGCGGGCGAAAAAAGTTGTGGCGGTGGAAATCGATAAGGGCATGGTTCAGGTGCTTTCCCAGACGCTGGATGGGCTGGAGAATACCCAGGTGCTCTGGCAGGATTTCCTCAAGGCGGATTTGCAGGAGATCGCCCGGGAGCATTTCGGGAGCGAGCCGTTTGCCGTGGTGGGAAACCTTCCATATTATATTACCAGCAAATGCCTGCTGGCCGTGCTGGAGGCGCAGGCGCCGGTTCTGCGGTTTACGGCTATGGTGCAAAAGGAAGTGGCAGAGCGGCTGATGGCAGGGCCCGGCGACGCGAACTACGGCGCGATTACGGCGTCTGTGGCATACTATGGGCGCGTCCGGCAGATGTTCCAGGTTTCGCGCAGCTGCTTTCTGCCTGCGCCGGATGTGGATTCGGCGGTGATTGGCATAGAGCCCAGGGCACAGTTTGATGTGCCGCGGGAAGATTACACGAGAATCGTCCGGGGATTATTTGCACAGCGCAGGAAAACTTTGCAAAATAATATGAAAAATTCCCTGCAAATGAAAAATGAGCAAATCCAACTTGCGCTGGAAGAGGCGCAAATCCCGGCAAACTCCAGAGCAGAAAATCTGTCTCCGGAAGATTTTGCAAAATTGGCAAAAATAATCTGCAAAAACAAATAAAAAAATTTTTTTAAAAAAAGAGGAAAAAAGGAAAGCACGGCGAATCCTTATAATTAGCCAAGTTTGGCATAATTTTGCCAAATGAACTAGTTTCACTACAAATTTGGAGGTTTGAAATGTCAACAAAACAATTCTATGATCTCTCCGAGATTAAGGCAGGCTCCTATTTTAACAACTTTAAGACGATCATCGAGACGCCTTTTTACGGCAACAATGTCTACGAAGTAGAGACTCCCGCGGAGGCTTATAAGCTGGCCGCAAACGCACCTGGCACGGTTGTAACGGATATGCCCATTTTCGGCGCAGATAAAGTCGGCCTGCCCAAGGATGCGACGGTTCTGGTTTTCAACGACGGCAGCGTTCAGGGCCGCTGCGCAGCGGCGCGCCGCATCATCGGCGAGCCGGGCGTAGATGCAGATTCCCTGCAGAAGATCATCCGGGATGCCATTTTCGATACGAAAGACAAAAACATGCTTAAGACCTCCGCATACGTTGGCCTTTCCCCCGAATTCATGGTCAAGGCACACCTGATGATCCCGGATACCTTTGCAAACTCCCTGCTTTCCTGGATGCTCAACTTCCAGTACTGCAACGAAGCCTACAACAAAATGTATGAGCAGTCCAAGGTCATCGAGGGCGAGCCGGATATCTATGTGTTTGCAGACCCGGAGTGGTCTCACCCGGATTTCCCGCTGGGCCTCTCGCTTTTCGACCCGCAGCATAACGTCGCCTGCGTGCTGGGCATGCGCTACTTCGGCGAGCTCAAGAAGGGCACGCTGACGCTGGCTTGGGGCATTGCCGGCAGACACGGCTGGTGCTCCTGCCATGGCGGCCAGAAGCGCTACAACCTGCCCGGCGGCAAGAAGTTCGTCTCGGCGGTGTTCGGCCTTTCGGGCTCGGGCAAATCCACCATCACTCACGCCAAGCACGACAATAAATACGATGTTACCGTTCTGCACGACGACGCGTTCGTCATCGATACGGGCGACAAGACGGTCTCCGTCGCGCTGGAGCCGGCCTACTTCGACAAGACGCAGGATTACCCCGCGGGCTGCGAGGACAATAAATTCCTGATGACCGTTCAGAATAACGGCATCACCATGGATAAAGACGGCAAAATCGTCATCGTTCCGGAGGATATCAGAAACGGCAACGGCCGCGCTGTCAAGAGCCGCCTCTGGAGCCCCAACCGCGTAGACCTCTTTGAGGAGCCGGTTAACGCCATCATCTGGCTGATGAAAGACCCGACGCTCCCGCCGGTTATCAAGATTGAGGATCCGGTTGTTGCTTCCGCGATGGGCGCGACGCTGGCCACCAAGAGAACGACGGCAGAGCGCCTGGCCCCGGGCGTAGACCCCAACGCGCTGGTCGTCGAGCCGTATGCGAACCCGTTCCGCACCTATCCGCTGGAGATGGATTACCTCAACTTCAAGAAGCTGTTTGAGGAGAAGAACGTCGCTTGCTACATCTTCAATACTGGCTCCTTCATGGATAAGAAGGTAACCAAAGAGATGACGCTGGGCAGCCTGGAGCAGGTTGTGGAGGGAACGGCTTCCTTCAAACCCTTCGGCAAGATTGAGGGCTTCTCGTATCTGCCTGTGGAAGGCATGGAGCCGGATTTCTCGGATGCCTCCTATGCAGAGCAGGTTGCGGCTCGCATGAACGACAGAGTTGAGTTCATCAAATCCAGAGACGAGGCCAAGGGCGGCTATGATAAACTGCCGGCAGAGGTTCTGGAAGCGATGAGCAAAGTCGCAGAGCAGGCCAAGAACTAACCGGATAAACAAAAAAGGATGCGGGCATTCGCATCCTTTTTTTTGTTGCTTTGGAAGAGGCATAAAAAGAGCAGGAGCGAGCTCTCCTGCTCTTTTGGCATTGCTGCAAGGCCGGTTTACGCCCGGCTGTATTCCAGTTTGCCGCGGATATGCGTCTGGCTGAGCTGCAAATCGTCTGTAAGCAGCAGGAAATCTGCCGCCGCGCCCACGGCGATTCTGCCGATATGCGCGTTGCCGATGGCGTTGGCGGGATTATAGGTGCCCAGCCGAAGCGCTTTGCAGAGCGGAATTTTCATGATATTCACCAGATTGCGCACGCCTTGCAGCACGCAGATAGTGGAGCCGGCCAGCCGGCCGTCCTCCAGCCGCGCCACAGAATCCTTGACGATGACTTTGCTGCCGGCCAGGCTGAAGATGCCGTCGCCCATCTGGGAGGGCTCCAGCGCATCCGAGCAGATGAAGGTTTTCTCAAAGCCTTTGGCCTTCATGATCAGCCGGGCGGCATAGACATTGATATGCTGCAAATCCGGAATGAACTCACAGATGATGCGGTCGTCCGTCAAGACGACGCCGATGCTGTTCTCCTGGCGGTGGTGCACGGGATAGAAGCCGTTGAAGGTATGCGTTGCGATGCTGACGCCCTTGCTGATGGCCTCTTCCATTTCCTTTGCCATGGAATCGGTATGCGCCGCCGAGACAACAATGCCCTTTTTCGCCAGATAGGAGACCAGCTCCATGCCGCCTGGCTTTTCCGGGGCAACCGAGACTCTGACGATGACATCCTCGTGCCCGCCCACCATTTTTTGATAGTTTTCCATGGTCGGGTCCTGCAAAAGCGGGATGGCATGTGCGCCGCGGTTATCCAGCGCGAAGAAGGGGCCCTCGATATGCGCGCCCAGGATGCGGGTGCCGCTCTGCTCTCCCATCTCCTGCTTTACTTCCGCAAGGAAAGAATGGATATGCTCGAAGGTATCCGTGGCGTTGGTGGGGCAGAAGGAAGTCGTCCCGACGGAGGGCAGATGCCGGCGCAAATGCGCTGTGCCGCCTGGCTCCAGAACATCCCTGCCAAAGCTGCCATGGATATGCAGATCCACAAAACCGGGGCAGAGAATTTGGCCTTTGGCATCCAGCGCATCGGAGTCGTCGCAGGAATCGTACATCTCCGCGATGATGCCGTTTTCATAGCGCAGGGCGGTAACGGGAATGAAATCCTCGCCGTTAAAGATGCGGGCGTTTTTAATCTTGGGCATAAAAACCTCCTATGAAGTTTGAAATGGATGTCTCTATTATACTATTTTTCCCGGAAAAGCGGAAGGGGGAAACCGCCTTTTTCGGGAGAAGCTGATGATTTTCCGAGTAAGTTTTGATATACTGGGGGAGAGAAAGCGAGGAATGAGCAATGAAAAAACTTGGAAAGATTTTGGCAGGCATTTGCGGCGTTTTTTGTTTGGCGGCGGCTGTGGGCTGTGCGGCAAAAAAGGAGCCGGTTACGGCCGCGGAGTTTTCCCGGCGCATGGAGCAGGAGGGGTATTCCATACTGGACGCGACAGAGCAGTTCGAAGGGCAGGTTGTGAGCGCGACTTTGGCGGTAGAGCAGAGCGGGGCATACCAGATCGAGTTTTTCGAAGTGGAAACAGAGCAGCAGGCGAAAATAGCCTTTGAGCAGAATAAGGTGACGTTTGAATCCGAAAGGGGGCCAGCTTCTTCCAGATACGAAAACAATGGCCCCAATTTCAGCGTTTATGCGCAGACTTCAAATGGAAAATACAGCTATGTTTGCCGGGTGGGGCAGACGTTCATCTATGCCAGCGTGCCCGAGCAAAATAAGGAGGCAGTCAAAAGCGCCATCAAGAGTCTGGGCTATTAGAGAGGAAATTTGGCGATGGAGCAGGTAGTTTTGATCACGGGCGGCAGCTCGGGCATTGGCGACAGCGTGGCGCGCATCCTGGCGGCAGACGGCTGCCGGGTTTACGAGATGAGCCGAGGGGAGAGCGCGCCTATAGACCGCGTTCATATTAAGGGAGATGTAACTTCGGAGCAGGATGTGAAGAGAGCGGTAGACGATGTGATAAAAAAGGAAGGGCGCATCGATATTCTCATCAACAATGCCGGTTTTGGCATTTCTGGCGCCGCAGAGTTTACGGAGATGGAGGATGCCAGGCGGCAGATGGATGTCAACTTTTTGGGCATGGCGCGCATGTGTCGGGCGGTTTTGCTGCATATGCGAAAAAACGGGCGGGGCAGAATCCTCAATTTGAGCTCGGTGGCGGCGGCAGTCCCGATCCCGTTTCAGGCGTTTTACTCGGCTTCCAAGGCGGCAGTCAATGCCTATAGCCTGGCGCTGGCAAACGAAGTGCGGCCCTATGGGGTTTCGGTCTGCGCGGTGATGCCGGGGGATATTAAAACCGGGTTTACTGCCGCGCGCAAAAAGCAGAGTGCCGGGGATGAGGCCTATGGCGGGCGGATTGGCCGCTCTGTCGCCAAGATGGAGCGGGATGAGAGAGATGGCATGGAACCTGCGGCCGCGGGGCGCATCATTGCGAGGATCGCGCGCAGGCGGAAGGTGAAGCCGCTCTATGCCATCCGGGTGGATTACCAGGCGATTGCGCTTCTGGCGCGGCTCTTGCCCGCAAGATTGCTGAACTGGCTGGTTTATCAGCTTTATGCCAAATGACGGCGCAAAAAAGCAGGGTGCAAAGCAACCGATGTTTTGCACCCTGCTTTTTTGATGCGGGAAATCAGCGGCCGGAGGGCAGCTTATCCCAAAGATGGTAGTTGCCCGTATTGCGGATGGCGGCCAGCATGCTCTCTTTTGCCTTGGGGTTATAGGTCAGCAGGTGCTCCAGTAGATTCCGGGCATCTTTGCGCTTAGTAATGCCGTCCACCGGGCAGGGGTTTTTGACCACCGGCAGTTTGAGCGCGCGCACCTGGCCGACGATCTCCTTTTCAGGCAGATAGATGAACGGGCGGATGAGGGTGATATCCGCTCGGCTCATATACGTTACCGGCGAAAATACGCCGAGCTTGCCCTCGTAGATCATGCTCATGAGCAGGGTTTCCAGCAGATCCTCCTGATTATGGGCAAAAGCGGCTTTGTTGCAGCCCAGGCGGGCGGCGGCCTCATAAAAAGCGCCTTTGCGCATCTTGGCGCAGAGCGAGCAGGGGTTGGGCTCTTTGCGGATATCGAAAACCACCTGGGCAATATCCGTCTTTTCCACGTGGTAGGCAACGCCGATGCTCTGCAAAAAATCCCGGATGGGCGCGGTATCAAAGCCATCAAAGCCGAGATCGACCGTTACGCCAAAGAGCTCGTAGTCGATTTTCATATAGCGGCGGTAGAGCGTCAGCGCGTAGAGCAGGAGGATGGAATCCTTGCCGCCCGAGACGCCCACGGCGATTTTATCGCCGCTTTTTATCATATCAAATTCTTCGCAGGCCCGGCGCAGGCACCCAAGCACTTTCTTCATATGGAAATTCCTTTCATTCGCGGAAGTTTCAGGCAAATAGAGATGCCTGACGCCATGTTTTTGCTGAATTTTAGTATAATATGTCTGTTTGCTCTTTGCAAGCCGGCTACTCTGTGATATAATCAGATCACTCATCAAGAGTGGCGGAGGGACAGGCCCTGTGAAGCCCGGCAACCGGAGGAGATTCGGTGCCAAATCCTGCGGCGCAAGCTGAGAGATGAGGCCAGAGAGCAGCTTGTGCCTCGCCGCGAAAGTGCGGCGGGGTTTCTTTCTATTTTGGAGGTTCTTATGAACAGACTTTTCACATCGGAATCCGTAACCGAAGGGCATCCGGATAAAATCTGCGACCAGATCTCGGATGCGGTGCTGGATGCCATCCTGGAGCAGGACAAGCAGGCCAGAGTCGCCTGCGATACAGCGGTGAACACCGGGCTGGTGCTCGTCATGGGGGAGATTACTACGAGCGCATATGTGGATATCCCCAAAATCGCCCGGGATACCATCCGCAAAATCGGCTATACCGGCGGGGCATCCGGCTTTGATGCGGATGCCTGCGCCGTGCTCACCAGCATCGACGAGCAGTCGGCGGATATTGCCATGGGTGTCAACGAAGCGCTGGAGACCCGGGGAACGGGCGCGCGGGAGACGGGCGCGGGCGATCAGGGCATGATGTTTGGCTATGCATGCCGGGAGACGGCGGAATATATGCCGCTGCCCATCGCCGCGGCACATGCGCTGACAAAGCGTCTGGCGCAGGTGCGCAAAGAAAAAATTCTGGATTTTCTCATGCCGGACGGCAAGAGCCAGGTCAGCGTGGAATATGAAAACGGCAGGCCGAAGCGCATCGATACCATCGTCGTCTCTTCCCAGCATCTGGATATTCCAATTGAGCGCGTGCGGGAGGGGATCATTGAGGAAGTCATCCTGCCCACCATCGATCCAAAGCTCATAGACAGCAAAACGCGGATCCTGGTCAACCCCACGGGCCGGTTTGTCATCGGCGGGCCCAGAGGCGATTCGGGGCTGACTGGCCGCAAGATCATCGTGGACACCTACGGCGGCTATGCCCGGCATGGCGGCGGTGCGTTTTCCGGCAAAGACCCGACGAAGGTGGATAGAAGCGCGGCCTATGCGGCGCGGTATGTCGCCAAAAACATCGTGGCGGCAGGGCTGGCCGAGCAGTGCGAAATAGAGCTGGCCTATGCCATCGGCGTGGCGCAGCCGGTCTCGGTTCTGGCCGATACTTACGGGACGGGCAAATTCAGCGATGAGAAGCTGGCAGAGATCATCCGGCGCAATTTCGATCTGCGCCCGGGCAGCATCATCGAGGATCTGCATTTGAGAGAGACAAAGTTCTGCCCCACGGCGGCCTACGGCCACTTTGGCCGGGCGGATCTGGATTTGCCCTGGGAGCGTCTGGACCGCGTGGCGCAGTTAAAAGAGGAGAAATAGAGCATTGTCCTATGTGGAGGGAACGGTTGCGGATATCGTCTACCGCAACGAAGAAAACGGATACACCGTGCTGGATTTGGATTGCGAGGGCAACCTTGTGGTTTGTGTGGGCAATATTCCGCTGATTCAGCCGGGGGAATACGTCCGTTTCTACGGCGGCTATACCACGCATAGGACATACGGCGAGCAGTTTAAAGTAGTCAGCATGGAATCCAAAATGCCCGAAAGCGACGAGAGCATCGTGCTCTTTTTATCGGGCGGGCTCATCAAAGGCGTCGGGGAGATCATCGCCCGGCGCATTGTGGAGCAGTTCCATGCTGACTCTTTTTCGGTGATCGAAAATAACCCCAGGCGGCTGGCGCAGATCAAGGGCATCAGCCCCAAGATGGCGGATAAAATTCACGAGCAGTATATGGGGCTTCAGACGATCCGGGGCGTCATTCTCTCGCTGCAAAACATGGGGCTCTCCATCAAGGAAGCCATGGCGGCCTACGAGGTTTATGGGCAAAGGGCCTCCTATCTCATCGAGAAAAACCCCTACCGGCTCATCGAGGATGTGCCGGGCATCGGCTTTATGAAGGCAGACCGCATCGCGGCCGAGATTGGCATGGAGGGCTATGCCAGTCTGCGGCTGGAGAGCGGGCTTGTGCATATCCTAAAGCTCAAGATGGAGGCGGGGCACACCTGCTTTCCCATGGATGCGGCCGTCAAAGCGGCGGCGGAGTTTTTGCAGGCCGAGCCGCAGGAGGTTTTGCAGGCGGCCGAACGCCTGGCGGGCCGGGGCGCGATCGCGGAAAACACATATAACGGCGTGCGGGCAGTAGCGCTCTCCACGGCATATCTGGCCGAATCCTATGCGGCCTATCGGCTCGTCCAGCTCTCTAAGGCAGTGCCTAAAATCGAGGTTTCTAATGCGCTGGTGGAGAGCATTTTGAAAAGCGACGAGATGCTCTCGGAGGAGCAGGAGCGGGCGGTGATGCTGGCGGCATCCTGCCCGGTCTGCGTGATAACCGGCGGCCCGGGCACGGGCAAGACCACCATCTTAAACCAGGTGCTGACTATTTTCGAAAAAAGCGGCATTGTGACGGCGCTGGCGGCGCCCACTGGCCGGGCGGCAAAGCGCATGGAAAAGGCGACGCTGCGTTCTGCCAAGACCATCCATCGGCTGCTGGAATTCGGCGCCCAGCCCGGGGAGGATATTTCCGAATACAGCCGCTTCGCCCGGGATGAGGATAACCCCATCGAGGCGGATGCCGTCATCATCGACGAGACGTCTATGGTGGATATTTATTTGCTCAAAAACCTGCTGGCGGCGCTGGAGCCGGGCACGCGGCTGATTCTGACGGGAGACAGCGACCAGCTGCCCTCTGTCGGCCCAGGCAATGTGCTCAAAGATATCATCGGCAGTGATCAGGTGCCTGTGGCGATTTTAAATGAGGTGTTCCGCAGTCAGGGCAATATCGCGCTGAACGCGCATAAGGTCAATCTGGGGGAGAGCATCGATCTCTTCTCTGCCGGCGATTTTCTCTTTCTGCCCACCAAAACACCCGAAGAAGCGCTGGAGCGCACCATGCGCGTCTATCAGGAGCGCCTGGAAGAGGGCATCGCGATGGACGAGATCCAGATCATCTGCCCGGTGAAAAAGGGGACGATTGGCGTCTACAACATCAATAAGGAGATCCGCGAGCGGCTCAACCCCCGGCGGGTGGAGAAAAAGGAGCTGGAGTTTGGCGACACGGTTTACCGCGAGGGCGACAAAATCATGCAGACCGTCAATAACTACAACAAGGAGTGGTATTTGCAGGGGACGATGCGCGCACTAACGGCAGGCTCCGGCGCATTTAACGGCGATATTGGGCGCGTTCACAGCATCGATCCCACGGAGCGCACGCTGGAAATCCTATTCGACGACGACCGGCTGGCGCAGTACAGCCAAAACGAGCTTGCCGAACTGGAACATGCCTATGCCGTTACCGTGCATAAGAGCCAGGGAAGCGAGTTCGACACGGTGATTCTGCCGCTTTTTTATGGCTACAGCGAATTTTTGACGCGCAACCTGCTCTATACGGCCATCACCCGGGCAAAGCGCAAGATGATCCTCATTGGCAGCGAGCGCACCGTCGCGCACATGATCTCCAATGCCAGGGTTTCCCGGCGGTTTACGGCGCTGGATCACGAGATTCGCGCCCAGGCGGAGATGGTGGAAAAGCTGGCCGAGGGCAAGGAGAAGCAGGGAGATGAATGGGATGAATTGTTCCGGCTTTTGGAGGAAGATAAGAAAAGCGGGCGCTGAACTGCTGGCATGGGATGCCCGCACCTGCGCCGTCTGCGGCAGGGATATTCGGGAGGGCGCGGTTTGCAGAGACTGCGCGCGGCAGCTTGCCCAGGCGAGAATCCTGCGGGCCGAGCGGCTGGAGGGGATCCCGCTTTACAGCTGCTATCGCTATGATGCCTGCGTCCGGACAATTTTGCTGCGCTTTAAACTGGGTCATCACCCCTGGCTGGCAGGGCCCATCGGCAGCCAGATGGCATCCTTTCTGCGCTCCCGGGCGCTGGGCTTTTCCGCGGTAACCTTCGTTCCGCTGGCAACGGGAAGGCAGCTCCAGCGCGGTTATAATCAGGCCGAGCTTTTGGCGCGGGAAATTGGCAGTCAGCTTGGAATTCCCGTCGCGCCCTTGCTCAGACGCGTGAGAAAGACAAAAGTGCAGTCGCGCCTGGCGGCAGAGGAGCGGGCGGGAAACCTGAAAGATGCGTTTGGACTGATAAATGAGGAGCAAAGGCTACGCGGCCAGCGCATTTTGCTGGTGGATGATATCGCGACGACGGGTACCACGGTTTTGCAATGCGCAAAGCCGATGCAGGAAGCCGGTGCCAGCGTTGCGGCCATCGTCTTTGCCCGGGCATAGCGGCGGGCGAAAATGGCTCTTTTCTTTTGTGCGCAGGGCGGGTATAATAGAGATTGCCCATTCGCGCCAGGTCTGTGGTTGAAAGTCGATGCCAGTCGCAGGCAAAGCGATCCACGTAACCCGGCAAAATGCCGGTGATCATGGTGCGGTTTAGAAGTAAGTCCGCCCGGGCAACCGAGAGGGGCAGTAGTGGGGAGGCACAGACGCCTTATGAGCGAACCCTCCAGGCGGCGAGTGTGGGGTCAAAAACCAGGTCAGCTGGCGCGATTGGGTGGTTTAAAAAAAGAGGGCGCACATGGGATGTGCGCTTTTTGTTTTGCAAAAATGAAGGAAGTGTAAAGGAAGGAAAAATGGGGCAGGATAATGAGGAGGGGATAGGGAACTATTATTTATCAGGGGAAACGCTGGTTTCCGGAAAGCAGGAGGGTGTTTATGCGCACAGTTGTAAAAGGAAAAGGCATCGATATTTCGCAGTACCTGAGAGAAAACGCAGAAAAGCGGGCGGCCAAGATGGACCGCTATTTCCGGGAAGAGACAGAGCTTTTGATCACGCTTTCCATTCAGAAGGCAAGGCATATCGCCGAAGTGATGGTTCAGCTGGAGGACGGCGTGATGCTGCGGGCAGAGGAGAGCAGCGGAGATATGTACGCTTCGGTGGACGCGGCGCTCAAAAAGCTGGAACAGCAGATCCGCAGGCATAGGAAGAAGCTGGAACAGCGCCTGCATGAGGGCGCATATCAGCAGGAGCCGCTGTTCTTGGAGCAGGAATTGCCGGATGAGCAGGAGGAAGAAAGCAAAATCCTCCGCCGCAAGAGCTTTCCGCTTCAGATGATGAGCGAGCAGGAGGCGATTTTGCAGATGCAGCTGCTCGGCCACAGTTTCTTCGTGTTCTTATCCGAGCAGGGGCGGGTTTGCGTGCTCTATCAGAGAAAGGACGGGGGCTATGGCCTGCTGGAGCCGGAATACGACTAAATAAAAAGAGAAAAAAAGAGAGCCATTGGCTCTCTTTTTTGTTACGATATATCCTGCTCCACAAAGTGCACAGGATACCGATCCCAGTATCCGGAATAGACCGGGGCATCCGGCCGGGCGAGATTTAACTGATACATCCGAAAACGCACCAGCAGGTTTTTTGGCTGCCATTGCTCCTCGTAGGTATAGGCATACCGCATGCCCAGCCGCTGCATGACCTTCCCACTGCGGGGGTTAGCGACATCGTGCGTCGCGGTGAGAAAGGGCAGCCCATCCTGCCGGAGCCGCCGGGTGACCGCCGCGCCGGCTTCGCTGGCGAATCCCCGGTGCCAAAAATCCGAGTGCAGGCCATAGCCGAAATCGTGCGCTTCTCCCATGCTCGCATGCACATACCCGATGGGGACATCGTCCTGCTTTTGGCAGATGGCATAGCGATAGCCCCGGGGCTTTTGGTATGCCGCGGCATACTGGCGCCAAAACAGCTCCTCGGCCTCATCCAGCGTTTTTAAGGGGAACCAGGGCAGGAACGTATTGGCCTGCTCATCCCGGTAAATCTCGAAAAGCGCGGGAATATCCTGCTCAGAAAACCGGCGCAGAATCAGGCGCTCTGTGAGAAGCTTCGGGGTATTTTCCAACATAGCTGCTCCTGTTATTGAATGGAAATGAGATAGCTGTTCTCGTAGCTCTCCCCATCCCCCAGGTGGATCATATCCCGCTTGGTCTCCAGCTCGTCGATCTCGCCGTCGTATGCCGGAACGCTGTACCAAGGCTCGATGCAGACATAGGGCGCCTGGGTTTTGGGTGCGTGCCAAAGCCCCAGGTAGTTCATATCCGGGTATTCCAGGCGGACGCTCTTATCGCTCTTTTTGCTCTTCAGCGTGATGGCCTTGCACATCTTCTCCAGAACGATGGCGTCGTTATCGAACAGGTCGTGCCGCAATGCCAGAATCTTGCCGCCCTCCAGCGCGAAGGGCGTGGAGGCGCGGGTGGTATAGCAGGTGGGGCTCATGGTGATGGCTCTCGCGGGCTTTTCGCAGTCGAATTCCAGATAATAATCCTCAAACGCCTCGCCCTCGCAGAGCGGGACGTTGAAGCCCGGGTGGCCGCCGACGGCGAAAATCATGGTCTCGCTGCCTTTGTTGGAAACCAGGAACGTGGTTCTGACGCCGCTGCCCTCCAGCTGATAGCAGAGCTTCAGATCAAACTCGAAGGGATACTGCGCCCGGGAAATCTCGTCTGCCGCCAGATGGAACGCGATGTGATCCGCCCCCTGCTCGGCGACTTCAAAAACCGTCTTGCGGGCAAAGCCGTGCAGGTTCATCTCGTAAGTCTTGCCCTCGAAGGTGTATTTGCCCTCGGTCAGCCGGCCGCAGATGGGGAAGAGATTGTAGGCTCGGCCGCTCCAGTAGGTCTTGTCGCCCTGCCAGAGGTATTCCGTGCCGTCGCTTTTTGCTTTTATGGATTGCAGTTCTGCGCCGAGATCCGAAATTTCTACGCGGATGCAATCGTTTTCGATGGTGTAAATCATGGGTGTTCTCCTTTGTTTTTGGGATAGCTTTAGTATAGCATTGCGCACTGCCCTCTTCAAGCGGGATTTGGCGCCCGGGTGAAATTCTAAATTTGTTTACATTACGCCCCGGCGGCGCATTGAATGTGCCCGGGCGAAATGATAAAATAGAATTGGCTTTTGCCCAAAATTTTGAAAAATGAGGAACATATGGGACTATTTCACCGGGAAGATAAATTTTTAAGAAACGCCAGAAAACAGGCGGATAAAGTGGAGGCGCTTCGGGAGAGTTTTCAGAAACTTTCGGATGCGGAGCTGGCGGCCAAAACGCAGGAATACCGCGCCCGCTTCCAAAAAGGAGAGAGCCTGGATGCGCTTCTGCCTGAGGTCTTTGCGCAGGTGCGGGAGGCCAGCCGCAGAGTGCTGGGGCTGGAGCACTACTACGTCCAGCTGCTGGGCGGCATCATTTTGCACAACGGGGATATCGCCGAGATGAAAACCGGCGAGGGCAAGACGCTGGTGGCGACGCTGGCCGCCTGCCTCAACGCGGTTTCGGGCAAGGGCGTGCATGTCGTCACAGTCAACGACTATCTGGCCAAGCGGGACAGCGAGTGGATGGGCAAGCTCTATCATTTCCTGGGATATAGCGTCGGCCTCATCGTGCGGGATATGACGCCGGAAGAGAAAAAAGCGGCCTATGCCTGCGATATCACCTATGCCACCAACAACGAGCTGGGCTTCGACTACCTGCGGGATAATATGAAGGTGAACCGGGAGGCGCTGGTACAGCGGGAACTGAACTATGCCATCATCGACGAGGTGGACTCCATCCTCATCGACGAGGCGCGCACGCCGCTGATTATCTCGGGCCCGGGCGAGAAGGGCACCGAGCTTTACGCCATCGCAGACGGCTTTGTCCGCAAACTGAAGGAAGAGGAAGACTACGTCGTGGATGAAAAGGCCAAGACGGTCAACCTGACGGAGGAGGGCACAGCAAAAGCCGAGAAGTATTTCAAAGTGGAAAACTTCGCGGATATGGAAAACCAGGAGATCAACCACCATGTCTATCAGGCTCTGCGGGCGCATAAGACCATGCGGCGGGATATTGACTACGTCGTCCAGAACGGCCAGGTGATCATCGTCGACGAGTTTACCGGGCGGCTGATGATCGGCCGGCGGTACAGCGACGGCCTGCACCAGGCCATCGAGGCAAAGGAGGGCGTGAAAGTCGAGCGGGAAAGCAGAACGCTGGCCACCATCACCTTCCAGAACTTCTTCCGCATGTATCAAAAGCTTTCGGGCATGACGGGCACGGCCAAAACCGAGGAGGCGGAGTTCGAGGGCATCTACAACCTGGCGGTTGTGCAGGTGCCCACGCACCGCCCCATGATCCGGGAGGATAAGAACGATATCATCCTGCCCACCATCAAAGCCAAGTTTGAGGCGGTCATCGAGGAGATCTGCCAGGTGCATGAGACCGGGCGGCCCATGCTGGTGGGCACGGTTTCCGTGGAAAACAGCGAGATTTTGAGCGCCATGCTAAAGCGCCGGGGCATCCGGCACGAAGTGCTCAACGCCAAGAACCATGAAAAAGAGGCGGGCATTGTGGCCCAGGCGGGTAAGTTTGGCGCGGTTACCATCGCGACGAACATGGCGGGCCGCGGCACGGATATTCTGCTGGGCGGTAACCCGGATTATATGGCTAAGAGCGAGATGCGCCGCAAGGGCTATGACGAGGATATGATCTATACCGCCTCCATGCACCTGGATACGCAGGATGAGGAGGTGCTCAAGGCCCGGGCGCTTTATAACGAGCTGTATGAGGGCTTCAAAAAGCAGACGGACGCCGAGCATGAGAAAGTCGTGGCGGCGGGCGGGCTGTATATCATCGGCACAGAGCGCCATGAATCCCGGCGCATCGATAACCAGCTGCGCGGCCGGAGCGGCCGCCAGGGAGACCCCGGCGCATCCCGGTTCTATATCGCGCTGGAGGACGACCTCATGCGGCTGTTTGGCGGCGAGCGCATCCGCATGATCATCGAAAAACTCTCCGGCGGCGAGGATATTCCGCTGGAATACGGCATGATGACCCGGCAAATCGAAAAAGCGCAAAAGCGCATCGAGGAGCGCAACTTCAAATCCAGAAGCCAGGTGCTCAAATATGACGATGTTATGAACCAGCAGAGAGAGGTCATCTACGGGCAGCGCCGCAGTGTGCTGATGGGCGAGGACATCCGGCAGGCCATCGGGGGCATGCTGGATTCAGCAGTCGGCAATCTGGCAGACAGCTATTGTCCGGAGGAGCTCTCGGCAGGCGAATGGGATTTGGAGGCGCTGAACCTGGCGCTGGCAAACCTCATCCCCCAGGCCTATTTTGCCCCGGTCTCGGCCGAGGATCTGAAAAAGAAAAACGCAAAAGCGGCAAAAGAGCTGCTGCTGGAGCGCGCGAGAAGCGCATACGAGAAGAAGAGCGCCGAGCTGGAAGGCGAGGGGCTGGATATGCGGGAAATCGAGCGCGTGGTGCTGCTGCGGGAAGTGGACAGCAAGTGGATGGAGCATATCGACAACATGGATCAGCTGCGGGACGGCATTGGCCTGCGGGCATATGGCCAGATCGATCCGGTTGTGGCATATCAGAAGGAAGGCTTCGATATGTTTGACGAGATGATCGCCGCCATTCAGCAGGGGACGGTTCAGATGCTGTTCCGCATTACGGTGAAAAGCAAGGTGGAGCGCGTGCAGACCATGCAGCCGCAGACGGCGACGCATGGCGGACAGAGCGGTGAAAAGCCCGCCCAGCGGCATGTGGCAAAAAAAGTCGGCAGGAACGATCCCTGCCCTTGCGGCAGCGGCAAGAAGTATAAAAACTGTTGCGGGAAACAGGGGGCAGGAAGATGATTCGGTATTTGGAAGTTTCGGGCACGGAATACGAGATGGGTTTCCAGCTGGGGCAGGCCTTTGCGGCATATCTGCAAAGCGCCGCTCTGGGGATGGAGGAAACGCTGGCGCAGGGGGCGATCCGGGAAAAAGCGGAGCGCCTGGAGGGCAAGCTGAAAGCGCAGCTGCCCGCGTGCCTGGAAGAGATTTACGGCAGGGCAGACGGCGCGAAAATTCCCAGAAGCCTGGCGCTGCTTCTCTTTTTCCCGGAAATCTCCAAGCGGGCAGATGGCTGCACGACGGCGGTGATTCAGAAGGAGAACGGCAAGTTCCTGTTTTGCCATAATGAGGACGACGAGCACTACACGACGGAAAACGTCGCGCTGGTGAAGTATCAGTATGGCGATTTCTGGATTACGGGCTATACCGTGGCGACAAAGCTGGTGGGCAGTTCCTTTGCCTGGAACAGCGCCGGGATGGTCTTTTCCAGCAATTATATCTACGACACCAAAATCCAGCTGGAAAACATTTCGAGGTATGTCGCGGTGCGGGATGTGATGAACGCAAAAAGCCTGGAGGAGGCCGTGCAGAAACTGCGGGAAGCGAAAGTTGCTTCGGCATTCAGCCTGAATATTCTGGATCTGAACGAGAACCGGGCGGTCAATGTCGAAAAAGATACGGAAGAAATTTATCTGACCCCCATTTGCGGAAGATACGCCAGGGCCAATCATTTTATTGCCAAAACGGAGGATTTGCCCCAGCCGCCTGTCTCTTCGGCCTTTCGGTGCGCCAAAGCCAATGAGCTGATTGCGCAGGTCGATCGCAAAACGGCCTCTATTTCGGATTTGCAGTCCATTTTGATGTATGAGACGCAGGATTACAACGCGTCCATCTATATGGATGCGAAAAAGTATCCGGAAAAGGGAGTTACTGTCGCGAATTTTTCCTACGACGGCGAATCCGGCAAAATTGCCGTCCGGGACTATCTGGGCGGGGGCGTTATGGAGTTTGAATACCGCTGAAAGGCGGTTTGCGGCAGGAGCCGGCAAAGAGGAGCGGCGCTTGGCACAGCCGCGCAGGTTATGCTATCATAAGTGGGCAGGGGAAGCCCCAAAACTGAGAATGGATTTCGCGCAGAAGAAGCAGGAAAGAGGTGATTTCACATGATTTTATTGGAAGATTATAAAACCCGGCTGCAAGCGGCCAAAAACATGTTGAAAGAGGCAGGTGAGTCCCTTTGACCTGGCTGGGTTAGAGAAGCAGCTTGCAGAGTACCGGGCGCAGATGGAAGCCCCGGGGTTTTGGGAAAATATTGAAAACGCCAATAAGGTAAACCGGGCGGTTCGCCCGCTGGAGAATAAGCTGCAAACCTACCGGAAGCTGGAAGGCGTTCTGGAGGATGGCGAGACGCTGATTCTGCTGGCGGAAGAGGCGGCAGACGGCAGCCTGGATGAGGAGATTGTGCAGAGCGTGGAGCAGGCCGAGCGGGAGGTGGAGCAGTTCCATCTGGCGACGCTGCTCTCCGGCCAATACGATGCCAACAGCGCGATTCTCTCCCTGCATGCCGGCGCCGGCGGCACGGAGGCGCAGGACTGGACAAGCATGCTCTACCGCATGTATACCCGCTGGGCGGAGCGGCATGGCTATGCCATCAAAGTGCTGGACTATCTGGACGGCGAGGAGGCGGGCATCAAGAGCGTGACGTTTTTGGTGGACGGCCTCAATGCCTATGGGTATCTCAAGGGGGAAAAAGGCGTGCACCGGCTGGTGCGCATCTCGCCTTTCGATTCCTCGGCGCGCCGGCATACCTCCTTTGCCTCGCTGGACGTCATTCCGCAGATCGAGGCGGATGAGGGAGATGTGGAGATCAATCCCGATGAGATTAAAATCGACACCTACCGCTCTTCCGGGGCGGGCGGCCAGCACGTCAACAAGACGGATTCGGCCGTGCGCATCACGCATTTGCCTACGGGCATCGTGGTGCAGTGCCAGAACGAGCGCTCGCAGGTGCAGAACAAAGAGGCCTGCATGAATATGCTGCGGGCCAAGCTGGTGGAACAGCGGGAGCGCAAGCTGGAAGAGGAGATGCAGTCCATCAAGGGCGAGATGAAGAAAATCGAATGGGGCAGCCAGATTCGCTCGTATGTGTTCCAGCCCTATACCCTTGTGAAAGATCATAGAACGTCTGCGGAATCCGGAAATATCGGGGCGGTGATGGATGGAGATCTCGATCTGTTCATCAACGCATACCTTGTGATGAGCTGAGGCAAACATGATATATGCAGTGATAATTTTTCTTGGAGTTGTGGCAGATCAGCTCTCTAAAATGTGGGCGGCGGAGCATCTGATGGCCAGCAGCCCGGAGGTGATTCCCGGGGTGCTGAGCTTTACTTATGTGGAAAACACGGGCATGGCCTTTGGCATGGGCAGCGGGATGACGGTTCTTCTCGCCATCGCGTCTCTGGTTTTGGCCATCCTGCTGGCGGCGGCGCTGATTCGCTACCGGGATAAAATCCATCTGCTTTCCAAAATCGCCCTGGCGCTGATGATCGCCGGGGCGCTGGGCAATGTCATCGATCGGTTTTTTCTGGGGTATGTGGTGGATTTTATCCGGTTCGATTTTGTGGAATTTGCGGTGTTCAACGTGGCGGATATCTGCGTTACGATGGGGACGATTTTCCTATTTATGTCGCTGATTTTTTTGGAATTCCAAAGCGAAGGGAAAAAGGCTTTGGCAGAGGGGGAAGAGAGAGATGGAGAAGCTGACGGGCCAGGAAAAACAGAGAGTGAAGCTGGAGCGCAAAATCGTGACGCTCAAGGAAAAGGAGATCTCTTATAGGGAGCAGATTGAAAAGCTGGAGCAGGGCATCGAGAAAAACCGGCGCAAGCTGGCGGATGCCCAGCTTCGGCGCGCGGATCTGGAAGCGCAGCTGGCGGAGCTCTCGTGATGGAGGAATTAAAGCTTTGCGCAGAGCAGGCATATAAGCGGCTGGATAAATTTTTGGCAGAGGCAGAGCCTTCGCACAGCCGCTCTTTTTATCAGAATCTTCTGGAAAAAGGCGCGGTTTTGAAAAACGGCAGGCCCGCCGGCGCTTCGGATGCCCTGCGGGCGGGAGACGAGGTGACTGTGCGCATCCCGGATGCCCGGCAGATTTCGCTGGAGCCGGAGAATCTGCCGCTCTGCATCGTCTATGAAGATGCGGATATCGCCGTCATCGATAAGCCCAAGGGGATGGTCGTGCATCCCGCGCCGGGCAACGAGCGCGGCACGCTGGTCAACGCCATTCTCTATCATATCCGGGATCTTTCGGGCATCAACGGCGAAATCCGCCCGGGCATTGTGCACCGCATCGATAAGGATACGACGGGCCTGCTGGTCATCGCCAAAAATGACGCAGCACACCAGAGCCTGGCTGAGCAAATCGCCAAAAAGGAGGCCGCCCGCGTTTATACCGCGCTTTGCTATGGAAACTTCCGGGAGGAGAGCGGGCAGGTAAACGCGCCCATCGCCCGGCATAAGGCAGACCGCAAGAAAATGGCAATTGTCCCCGGCGGCCGGGAGGCTGTTTCGGATTGGCGGGTTTTGGAGCGTTTTATGGAGTATACTCTGCTGGAAGTCTCGCTGCAAACCGGGCGGACGCATCAGATCCGCGTGCATATGGCGCATATCGGGCATCCGGTTGTGGGCGATCCCGTCTATTGCCGCAAAAAGCCGCCTTTTGAGACCCAGGGGCAGATGCTCCACGCGGGGAGGCTCATGCTCACGCACCCGCGCACAGGCGAGCGTATGGAGTTTACGGCGCCCCTGCCTGCGTATTTTGAAGAAATTTTGAGCAAACTGCGAAAAAAGCAAAGATAGCGGCGCGCGGACGCCGCTTTTTTGCGGAATTGCCCATTCGGAAATTTGACGAAAAACCGCGGGCGTGGTATGATAGTGGCAGAAAACCGAATAGCGCCTTGGGTGATCGGCGCGGGAAACCGCGGCCGGCTGAAAAAGGAAACAGGTGAAAATCCTGTGCGAACTCGTCGCTGTAAGGGAGGAGCGCGCGCCACATGCCACTGGGAAACTGGGAAGGCGGCGCGGGCGGTGATGCCCAAGCCAGAAGACTTGCCCAAAGCTGATCACAGCGCCACGAGTGCTTGGCTGGTGAATGAGAGAAGCGTTCTTTTGAGATAGGAGGCATCTTTTCTTTGTGCTGTGCATATTCGGCAGAGCGAAAGGAAAGGTGTTTTTTTATGGAACAAAAGAAATGGTGGCAGAAAAAGGGACTATGGATTAGCCTTGTGGCGCTGGTAGTGGTTGTTGCCGGCACCTTCTGGGCATGGAAGGCGCTTTCGCCCAAGCCGGCGGAAGGCGCTAAGACCATCGCTGTCGAGGTCGTCCATAAGGATGAGAGCAAAAAGCAGTTTGAGATCTCCACGGATGAGGAATACCTGCGCGGCGCATTGGAGCAGGAGAACCTCGTTGCAGGAGAAGAATCGGATTACGGCCTGTTCGTCAAGACAGTAGACGGCGAGACGGTCGACGATGCAAACCAGGAGTGGTGGAGCTTCACGAAGGACGGCGAGATGCTGAATACCGGTGTCGACAGTACGCCCATTGCGGACGGCGAGCGCTATGAGATCATCTTCAAGGTGGGCTACTAATCTCCCGCGCAAAACCCGGGATATCGCGCTGGCCGGCGCTTTTGGCGCCCTGCTGTTTGTGGCGCAGGTTGCGCTCTCGTTTCTGCCCAACATCGAGCTGGTTTCCATTCTCGTCATCGTCTACACCCTGGTCTTTCAGGGCCAGGTGATTTGGACGCTGGGGGTATTCATCCTGCTGGAAGGCCTTGTTTATGGCTTTGGCACCTGGTGGGTCTCCTATCTCTACCTCTGGCCGGCGCTGGCGGGGCTCACATGGCTTTTCCGAAACATGCAGAGCAGCCTGGGCTGGGCAATTTTGGCCGCGGCCTATGGCCTTGGCTTTGGGGCGCTTTGCGCCATCCCCTATCTGCTGACGGGCGGGTGGACGGCGGGGCTCTCCTACTGGGTTTCGGGAATTCCCTTCGATCTGGCGCACTGCGGGGGCAATTTTGTGGCTGCGCTGGCGCTTTACCGGCCGCTGCGCGGGGCATTGACACGGCTGCAAACGGCATTGCTTGCATAAAAAAGAGGAGAAGCATTTCTCCTCTTTTTTATTTGCACGCCAGGTTTGGCAATCAAAAAGGCCGGCGCTTTGCACCGGCCTTTTTCTTCTATTTTTCCAGCAGAATCATCTGCTGTTTGTAGACATCTCCCGAGCCCAGCGTCACGACGATATCGCCGCTCTGCCAGTTTTTCAGCAGATATTCCTTAATATCCTGGAAGGTGGGCAGATAGAGTGCGTTGTGAGAATGCGCGTTGATCTCATCCACCAGGTCTGTGGCGTGAATATCGCCTGTATCGATATCCCGGCCGGGATACAGGTTCGGCACCATGACAACGTCTGCCTTCTCAAACGCCAGGCCGTATTTTTTGCGCAGTGTCCGGGCGCGGGTGAAGGAATTGCACTGGAAGAGCACATAGAGCTTTTTGTGCGGGTAGTTGCTGGCGGCATCCAGGCAAGCCTTGATCTCGGTTGGGTGATGCGCGTAGTCGTGGAAAATTTTGACGCCGTCCCGCTCGCCCACCAGCTCGAAGCGCCGCCCGGCCAGATGATAGTGCAGCAGGGCTTTGGCGCTTTCCTCAAAGGAAATGCCCATGGCCTCGTAGGCGACGACGCAGGCCGCCAGTGCGTTCTGGACGTTATGCAGGCCGGGGACATGCAGCACGATATGCCCAAGCGTCTTTCCTTCTTTTATAATATCGAATTCAGGGTTGCCCAGCTCGTCGTATTCGACGTTCGCAGCATTATACTGCCCGTTGCCCTGGATGCTGTACGTGATGACATTGCAGTTCACGCGGGAAAGGGCTTTCTGCGTGTTTTCATCGTCGGGATTGGCGAACAGCACGCCGTTCTCGGGCAGCAGGGAGACGAACTGCACGAACGTATCGATGATCTCATCGATATCCCGGTAGCAGTCCAGGTGGTCGTCGTCAATATTGTTGATGACGATATGCGAGGGGTGCAGCGTCAGGAAACTGCGGACATATTCGCAGGCCTCTGTGATGAAGCAATCCTCTTTGCCCAGCCGCACGCCGCCTGATAGGAAATCTACCATGCCGCCGACGTGAACCGTCGGGTCGATATGCGCGTCGTTGCTGATAAGGGCCAGCATGGAAGTGATGGTGGTCTTGCCGTGGCAGCCCGCAATGCAGATGGATTTTTGATAGCTGCGGCTGACCTGCCCCAGCAGAACCGAGCGCTCCAGCATGGGGATGCCGTGCTCCTTGGCATAGGCGAACTCCACGTTGCTGGGCTTAATCGCGGCAGAATAGATGACCAGCGCCGCACCCTGCACATACGCGGCGTCGTGCCCAATCTGCACGGGGATGTTCTGCTCCCGCAGCGTCTGCATAAAAGGAGAATCGTTGAGATCCGAGCCGCTCACCTGATACCCAAGATTATTCAGGATCTGCGCCAGGCCGCTCATCGAGCATCCGCCAACGCCGATAAAGTGAATTCTTCCTTCTTTATAATCCTCAAAGCTAATCATGATATTGTGTTCCTTTCCCTGACATACTTGTCGCGTTTGCTTCCAACATAGGCGTGAATCTTTCATTATTATACTAAATCTCTGGCAGGAGAACAACAATATCTTGAAAAATCGATAGAGATGCTGGATCTCCCGCGAAACGCATGGTATAATACGAATAATAAAGTAAAAATATTTATGAACATTCGGAACGAGGGAGAAAAAATGGAGCCAGCCACCAGAAAAGAGAGATTATGCGTGCTCAGCGCGTATTTGACAGCCAACCCAAACCAGCTTTACCCATTGTCATATTTTTCTGAACTTTTCGGGGCGGCGAAATCGACTTTATCCGAAGATATTTCCATCATGCGCTCCGCTTTTTCCCGCAGAGGGATAGGCGAGATCGAGGTGATGATGGGAGCGAGCGGCGGCGTCCGCTTTTTGCCCGCCATGCCGGCAGAGGAGATGCGGCGCGCGCTGGAAGAGATCGCGCAGAAGTTGGAAAGCCCAGCCCGCATTCTGCCCGGCGGCTTCCTCTATACGGCGGATATTTTCCTTTCGCCGGTCTATGTGGAAAAAATGGCGCGGGTTCTTTGGAATTTCTTTAAAAATACCAGCCCGGATTTTATCATCACGGTGGAGACCAAAGGCATCCCGCTGGCCATGAATGTCGCCAGGTTTTTCGGCAAGCCGGTTGTCGTTGCGCGCAAAGAGAGCAAGCTGACCGAGGGCTCTGTGGTTACGATCAACTACCTTTCCGGCTCCTCCAAGCGTATGCAGACCATGTCGCTTTCCAAACGCGCGGTGCGCGAGGGCCAAAAGGCCTTGGTCATCGATGATTTTCTGGCCGGGGGTGGCACGGTGCGTGCCATCTGCGAAATGATGAAGGAGTTTGGCATCATTGTCGTGGGCTGCGGCGTGGCCATTGCCACCCGGGAGCCGGAAGTTAAGCGCATCAAGCACTATAAGAGCCTCATGGTTCTGGAACAGATCGAAGAGGAGCAGCAAAAACTGCGCATCAGTGTCAATCTGGCGTAAAAAATAATGTTTTTGTGTTCCTGAAAAGGATTTTTCCCCGGCTTTGGCGAATAATGCAGGTAAATATCATCATAGTACCAGGGGAGGAACACTATGAACATCACGGATATTCGTGTGAAAAGAATCAGCACGCCGGGGAAAATGCGTGCCGTTGCATCCATCACCTTTGATGACATGTTTGTCGTGCATGACATCAAAATCATCGAAGGCCAAAGCGGGCTGTTCATCGCAATGCCCAGCAAAAAAATGCCCAATGGCGAATATAAGGATATCGCTCATCCGCTCAATTCGCAGGCCAGGGAAAAGATTCAGGCAGAGATTCTAACTGCTTATGAAAATCTCCCGGAAGAAATGGGCAGCTTTGAATAAGCAAGCGTTGACAAAACAATCATATTTTTATAGAAAATGGCTTTGACTTTGCGTCAAAGCTTTTCTTCTTTTCCATAATATATGAGAAAATAGGGAAAATATGCCAAGAAAACACGAACAATATCCCGGGTAAGGAAGGGGAAAGATGGCAATAATATCGAACGATCTATGCCCTCTAAAAAGAAACTCACGACTTTCAAAAAAGAATGAAAAAACCAGTTGACAAAGGGGGATGTGTTTGGTAATATAGAGAAGCGCTCTTCGGAGCGGAC
>CAJUPM010000011.1 GCA_910588425.1 uncultured Christensenellaceae bacterium
ATTTTGAGTGGGTCCCGCAACCACTGAATCGCGCACATCACTCTGCTTCGCTGTAATGCAAAGCCAAAACCTTTGCACTATCCCGCCTCCGTATTGGGGTATGGGGCGAAGCTCCATAGCTGCCCATCGCCCTTGACCTTTTCTAAAATATGCGAAAAAACCGGGCTTTGCGGCAAAAGCCGTTGACAAGCCAAAAAGAGCATGGTATTATAATGTAGTGGCTGGAAAGCCGCTTTTTAGATTATGCAAAAATGCCCGTTTTGGGGCAATGGAGGTGCGAAATATGCGCGTAAAGGTTACTATGGCTTGCCAGGAGTGCAAACAGAGAAATTACGACACCATGAAAAACAAGCAGAACGATCCCGAAAGACTGGAAGCAAATAAATATTGCAGATTCTGCAAGAAGCATACCCTGCACAAAGAAACCAAATAAACTTTGTAGGTGAATTCGAATGGCGAAAAACGTCTTACTGGGAAAAGAAAAAGAAAGACAAGTAAAAGAACAGCAGAAGATTGCAAAAGCCAAGAACAAGAAAAAACGGCGCAGCCCGGCTCGGTTCTTTAAGGATATCTGGAATGAGCTCAAGAAGGTAACCTGGCCGACGGGGAAAGATTTGCTCAGCTCAACGCTGGCAGTCATTGTGTTTATTGTGCTGGTCGGGGCAGTCATCGGTTTGTTTGATTTTGGAATGCATTCCCTGTTCAGTCTCATCACCGCTTAAAAGGAGGGTTTTATGGCCGTGGATAACGAGAACATAAATACGGAATCCTTAAGCGAGATCCTGGAAGAGACGACAACGCAGGCCGCCCAGCCCGAAGAGAGCAAGCGCACCTATAATAAGCAGGAGAAAACGGACAAACCATATTGGTATGTCGTCTACACCTATTCCGGCTATGAGAATAAGGTGATGACCAACCTGCTGAAAACCGTGGAAAACAACGGCCTGCATGATAATATTCTGGATGTCAAGGTTCCGATGGAAGAGACCATCGAAATCAAAAATGGCAAAAAGAAACATGTGCAGCGCAAGCTGTATCCGGGCTATGTCATGGTTAAAATGTTTTTGACGGACGAGACTTGGTATGTCGTGCGCAACACCCGGGGTGTAACGGGCTTTGTCGGCCCGGGAAGCAAGCCAATTCCGCTCTCGGATGCGGAAGTGCGGGCGATGGGCGTGGAGAATGTCCATATCAAGCTGGATGTCGCGGTAGGCGAGAATGTTATGATCACTTCCGGCCCGCTGGAAAGCTTCATTGGCATCGTCGATGAGGTCAACACGGAAAAGCAGAAGGTCAAGGTAACGGTATCCATGTTTGGCAGGGATACCAGCGTAGAGCTGGATTTTGTCCAGGTAAAGCGCATTTAAGTTTGGGTCTAAGGAAGCAAAGCTTCTTTGATCGTGTGGGAGGGGTAGGCCCCCCGCTGATACCACATTACACATTAGGAGGTGTACGTTATGGCTAAAAAAATTGCAGGATACATTAAACTTCAGATTCCTGCAGGCAAAGCAACCCCGGCTCCGCCGGTAGGTCCTGCGCTTGGTCAGCACGGTGTCAACATCATGGAATTTGTCAAGCAGTTCAACGAGAGAACCGCTCAGCAAGTTGGCCTGGTGATCCCGGCTGTCATCACAGTTTATGCAGACAGATCTTTCTCTTTCATTCTGAAGAGCCCGCCTGCCGCAGTCCTCATCAAGAGAGCCTGCAAAATCGATTCCGGTTCTAAAGTCCCCAATCGGGATAAAGTCGCTCAGATTACCAGAGATCAGCTGAAGGAAATCGCAGAGATCAAGAAGAACGACCTGAATGCCGCCAGCATCGATGCTGCAATCAGCATGATTGCAGGAACATGCCGCAGCATGGGCGTTACGGTTGTAGACTAAAGGAATGAAGTGGGAGGCGAAAAGCCGAATACCACCAGGAGGTTTATCTAATGAAGAGAGGGAAAAATTATTTAGACAGCGTCAAGCTGTACGATAAAGCTACCCAATATGATGTCGAGCAGGCAGTGGAGCTGTGCTTACAGACGGCAAAAGCAAAATTCGATGAGACCATCGAGCTTTCTGTGCGCCTGGGCGTAGACCCGCGCCACGCGGATCAGCAGGTTCGCGGCGCTGTCGTTCTGCCGCACGGCACTGGCAAACAGGTTCGCGTTGTCGTCTTTGCAAAGGGCGATAAGGCAAAAGAGGCAGAAGCCGCCGGCGCTGACTATGTTGGCGCAGAAGAGCTGGTGCAGAAAATCCAGTCCGAAGGCTGGTTCGATTTCGATGTCTGCGTCGCAACCCCAGATATGATGGGTGTTGTCGGCCGCATTGCCCGCATCCTCGGACCAAAAGGCCTGATGCCGAACCCCAAATCCGGCACGGTTACCATGGATGTTACCAAGGCGATCTCGGATATCAAAGCTGGTAAAGTGGAATACCGCGTCGACAAAACGTCTATCGTGCACTGCCCGGTTGGCAAAAAGGGCTTTGAGAAAGAGAAGCTGGTCGAGAATATCAATGTGCTGATGGAAGCGATTGTGAAGGCAAAACCGGCTGCTGCAAAGGGAACTTATTTGCGCAGCATCGTGCTTTCTTCCACCATGGGCCCTGGCATCAAAGTGAGCGCCCAGAGATATCTCTAGGCTTGACAGCCTGAGCCAGGCATGTTATACTTTGATAAATAGTAAATATAAGTTTGTCCTAAGACAGCTGGTTGGCATTGCCGTAAACCCCGCTCAGGTAAACAAATAACATTTGTATGTTACTGCCCGTTTATCGTTTTAGGACGCTTAAACGGGCTTTTTTGCCCCATTTATTTGGCAGGGAGGTGAAAAAATGAAAGAAGCAACGCTAAGAGCAAAGGAAGCGGAAGTCGCGGAGATTCAAGAGAAAATCGAGAAATCCCAGAGCGTCATGTTCCTGGACTACAGAGGCCTCAACGTCGCAGAGGTGACGGAACTCAGAAATAAGATGAGAGAGGCGGGCGTCGAATACAAGGTTATCAAAAACACCATGATTCGCCGCGCAGCTGAGAAAGCTGGCATCGAAGGCCTGGATGATGTGCTCGAAGGGCCGACGGCTGTCGCTTTTGGCTACGCCGATCCGGTTGCCCCGGCTAAAATCCTGGTAGACTTCATCGAAGATACCAAGAAAACGAGCCTCAAGGGCGGCGTTTTGGCAGGCAAAGCAATGAGCGAGGCAGAGATTAAGAATCTTGCATCGCTGCCCTCGAAAGAGGAGCTTATCGCAAAGATGCTGGGCAGCCTGAATGCGCCAATTACTGGCCTTGTCATGGCACTTTCCGGTATTCCGAGAAATCTCGTCTATGCGCTTAATGCGATTAAAGAGAAAAAAGAAGCCTAATGGATAGGCAAAGATCAAAAGAAAATAATTTTGGAGGATTTAAAAATGGATAAGGCACAGATTCTGGAAGCAATTGAGCAGATGAATGTACTCGAGCTGGCTGAGCTCGTAAAAGATCTTGAGGAGAAATTCGGTGTGAGCGCTGCTGCTCCTGTTGCAGTTGCTGCTGCTCCCGCTGCTGGCGCTGCTGCTCCCGCTGCTGAGGAGAAGACGGAGTTCGACGTTATCCTCAAAGCTGCTGGCGCTGAGAAGATCAAAGTTATCAAGGTTGTCCGCGAGATCACCGGCCTTGGCCTGAAAGAGGCGAAGGATCTGGTTGACGGCGCTCCCAAGCCCGTTAAGGAAGGCGCTTCCAAGGACGATGCAGAGAAGATCGCTGCTCAGCTGAAGGAAGTTGGCGCTGAGGTTGAAGTAAAATAACCTGAGCACTCTTCAAAAATACGCGCTGTTTCAGCGCGTATTTTTTATTGTGAGAGGGCGAAAAAGGCAGGCGGCAATAGAAGTCAGGGCAGAAGGAAAGAGGGGTTGACATATGGCAGGGCAGCAGAAACGATGCTTATGGGCGGTTTTATCCGTCTCATTTCTGACGATTATGGGAACGCAGGTGGCGACGCCCATACTGGGGGAGCTTGGAAGTTATTTTGAAGGAGCGCCGGAGACGCAGATTAAGCTGATCTATACGGTAGTATCCTTGGCCAGCTTTTTTATGAGCTTTATCACCGGCACTTTGATTCGCAGAAAGAAGGAGACGACTCTGGTTGGCATTGCCTGCTTTGTTTTGGGCGGAGTTTTGTGCGCCTTTGCAGATCACTTGGCGCTGCTCATTCTCTTTCGCTTTATCACGGGAGTGGGCATTGGCCTAATCTCGCCGCTCTCGAATAGCCTGATTTCAGATTTGACGGAGGCGGGCGAACAGCGCTCGCGCTATCTGAGCCTGGCTGGGATGGTGGCGCAAATGGGAAGCGTGCTGGCGACGGTGCTTTCCGGCTTTTTGGCGTCCATACACTGGAGACTGGCGTTTTCTCTCTATGGCATAGGCATAATCGGCTTTTTTGCAGTGCTCTTCATGGTGCCCAAATCAGCCCCGGCCGCAAAAGAGCGGGTGCCTCATGAGAAAATACCCGGGTCAATTTGGCTTCTGTCTTTGCTCAATTTGATGTTTGGCATGATCTTCTCCTCCAGCTTCACCAATCTCTCCCTGCGGGCAGCAGCATTGGGCATTCCGTCTGGGCAAAGCGGCATTGCTATTTCGATGGCGGCCCTTGGTGCAACGCTTTTCAGCGCCTTTACCCCGGTGTTTATGAAGCGCTTGGGGAGAGGCGCGATCCCAGCCCTTTGGGGGATGATTGCGCTTCTCTTTGTGGGCCTGGCTTTGGCCGGGGATGTGTATGGCATGGGAGCCTGCATGTTTGGCATGGGAGTTTTTGGAGGAATCTTTTCCGTTTGCATCAACATGCTGGCCACCAGGCAGGCAAGTGAGCAGACTTCTGCCCGCTATTTGTCGCTGGTCAATGCGGCCTCTATGCTGGGGGAGTTTTTGTGCCCGATGCTTTTTTCGGCCCTGGGGCAAGTGATGGGAAGCGGAGACATCGTGAGCGGCTTTTTTATCAACGCGGCAGAGGCGGGAATCCTCGCTTTGCTTACTGCACTCTATCTTGCCCGGAAAAAGCGCGGAGCGGAAGAATAAATTTGCGGCATCAAAAAAGAGCCCCCTGCGGGGCTCTTTTTTATGGCTTTATGCGGAAGTTTTGATTTTCATCCAGACATCGTTATAAAGCTGCATATTGTCGCCTAAATCTTTGAAGTATTTGCAGCGCTCCAGCACGTCGTCGGGAATGGTATAGGCAGAGTTACTGGTAAATTCTTCATCCACATATTCCAGCGCCGCTTCGTTGGGCGTCGTGTAGCCGACGAACTCGGAGTTGCGCGCGGCAACCTGGGGATCGCACATGAAGTTGATGAAGCGCTCTGCGGCCTCTTTATTTGCAGAGGACTTGAGCACGACGAAGTTATCCATCCAGACGTTGCTGCCCTCTTTGGGGACGACATACGCCAGATCTTCGTTCTCCATGATGGCCTGCACGGCAGAACCAGAATAATCCACAGCCAGAGCGACGCTGCCGCCGACCATATCTTCCTTGATATTATCAGCGCCGTATCCGCGGACAAACGGCTTCTGCTTTAAGAGCAGCTCGCCTGCCTCGGCCAGTTCATCGGGGTTGACGGAGTTGATATCATAGCCCAGATAGGCCAGCGTTACCATGATGGAATCGCGGATGGAATCGTACATCATGATTTTTTTGGAATACTTCTCATTCCAGAGAATCTCCCAGCTATCCACCGGATCGTCTACCAGCTTGGTATTATAGACGATGCCAACCGTGCCGATGAAGTAGGGGACGGAGTACTTGTTTTCCGGGTCAAAAGTGCGGTTCTGAGCGGCCTTTTCGACGTATTTGAAGTTCGGGATGTTGGAAAAATCCAGCTCTGCCAGCAAATCCTCGGCGATAAAACGCTCAACCAGATAATCCGAAGGGATGACGATGTCGATCTTGGTTCCCTCCGTTGCGCAGACGGTGTACATCTCTTCGTTGGTGGTGGTAGTCGTCATTTTGACTTTGATATCCGGATTCTGATCTTCAAATTCTGTGATGAGATCCGGATCGAGGTATTCGCCCCAGTTGAGCAGGTAGAGAGTGGTCTTTGCGCCGCCCGAGCAGCTGCATAGCAGGGCTGCAACCAGAAGCAACGCGAGGAGCAGAGAAAAAATTCTTTTCATTGGGAGAGTCCTTTCTGTAAAAACTTGGTGTTTTGGCGCTGGCGCTTAAACTGACGATCAGCGCGTATATTGATGATGAGCAGCAGCGTCATCACAAAGACAAACATAATCGTAGAGAGGGCGTTGATCTTGGGATTGATGCCCACTCTGGCCATGGAGTAAACATACACAGAGAGGTTGTTTACGATGCCCTGGGTCGAGAAGAAGCTGATGACGAAATCGTCGAACGACATGGTAAAGGCCATGATGAACCCCGTAACGATGCCGGGCATGAGCTCGGGGACGATCACCTTGCGCACGGCATAGCCCGGCGTGGCGCCCATATCCAGGGCCGCTTCATACAGATGCTCATCCATGCCCTTGAGCCTTGGGAGCACGGAGAAGATGACATAGGGCACGTTGAACACGATATGCGAGATGAGCAGCGTCAAATACCCGCGCGGGATCTTTGCGAAGATGAAGAAAAGCAGCAGGGAGATGCCCGTAACGATATCTGCGTTCATCATGGGGATATATGTGAGGTTGAGCGTCAGGTTGCGCGTCCACTTCTTAAAGCTGTTGATGCCGATGGCGGCCATTGTGCCGATGAGGCAGGCGAACAACGAGGAGAGCACGGCGATGGAAATGGTAACCCAGAGGCTTTCCATGATGACGGGATCCTGAAACAGCTGGGAATACCAATTCAGCGTAAAGCCAGACCACTTGCTCATGGTTTTCCCCTCGTTAAACGAAAAGACCATCAGCATCAGAATGGGCAGATAGATGAAGAAGAGCAAAATGGCCAGATAGAAGCGCTGAATGAATTTACGGAATCTTACCATAGCGTTTTGCTTTCCCCCTCTTTATCGTATTTGCGCATGATGGCCATGGAGAGCACCATCAGAACCATCATGATAATGGCCAGCGCAGAGCCTGTGTTCCAGTCTTTTAAGAGCATGAACTGGTTTTCCAGCAGATCGCCGAACATCATATAGTAGGAGCCGCCCAGCAGCCGGGAGATGACGAAGGTCGTTACCACGGGCATGAACACCATAGTAATGCCGGTAATCACGCCGGGAACCGTCAGCGGGAAAATCACCTTCCGGAGTACCTGCCATTTATTCGCGCCGAGATCTTCCGCGGCCTGGATATAGCTCTGGTCTATCTTGGAAAAAACCGAAGAGATGGGCAGCAGCATGAAGGGCAGGAAGTTGTAGACCAGCCCCATGATGACGGCCCCCTCCGTATTGAGTAGCTCCTGCGGCGGAAGGCCAAACCAGCCGAGAAACTGGTTGATGGGGCCGTTGGAATCCAGCAGGGCCCGCCAGGCATAGGTGCGCAGCAAAAAGTTCATCCACATGGGAATGACGAACAGCAGGTTGACGATGGCGCCGACCTTGCTTTTAAGCCGGGAGAGAATGAGCGCCGCCGGGTAGGCCAGAATCAGGCAGATGACTGTCGTGATGACGGCATATTCCAGGGAGCGCCATAGCACCGAGAGATTTTCCGGCGAAAGCGCCTGCTTTAAATACTGCGTGGTGAAGATGATTTCTCCGGTATCCGTCGTCGTGAAAACCGCGTAGACGAAGATCAGAATGAGCGGAACGACCGTGAATAAAACCATCCAGACCAGATAGGGGAGCGCAAAAAACTTCTTTTTCAATGCTTTGCCTCCTTATGCGTCTGCGGCATCGTACTGGGAGCGATCCATGATGTGAATATCATCCGGATCCAGCGTGATGCCTACCCGGCTGCCCACCTCGGCAGGATCCGTGCTCTGCACCAGCCATTCGTGGCCATCTTCGCCCTGAATGCGGATCTCATAGTGCACGCCCATAAAGACAAGGGAGGTAACCACGCCGTTGATGGTGCTTTCGCTGGGCTCGGCCAGCTTGATATCCTCCGGGCGGATGACGACGACGATGTTCTCATCCTCGTTATAGCCCCGGTCCACACACTCGAATTCCCGGCCGGAGAATGCCACGAGATAGTCTCTGCGCATTTTGCCGTATAAAATGTTGCTTTCACCGATGAAATCGGCCACGAAGGAGTTTACCGGCTCGTTATAGATGCCCACAGGCGTATCGATCTGCTGGATCATGCCCTCATCCATGACGGCGATGGTATCCGACATAGAGAGCGCCTCCTCCTGATCGTGGGTTACATAGACGAACGTGATGCCCAGCTGCTTTTGCATGCGCTTTAATTCCAGCTGCATATCCTTGCGGAATTTCAGATCCAGCGCGCCCAGCGGCTCATCCAGCAGTAGCACTTCCGGCTCGTTGACCAGCGCCCGGGCAATGGCGACGCGCTGCATCTGGCCGCCCGAAAGCTTGTCGATGCTGCGGTCCTCATAGCCCGCCAGGCCGACCAGTTTAAGCATATCCTTGACTTTCTTCTCGATATTCTGCTTGCTCATTTTCTTGATCTTCAGGCCAAAGGCGATGTTGTCGAACACATCCATATGCGGGAAAAGGGCATAGCGCTGGAAAACGGTATTGAGCTTGCGCTTATAGGGAGGCGTCGCCACAATGGATTTGCCTTCAAAGAGGATATCGCCGGAGGTCGGCGTCTCAAAGCCGCCCAGCAGGCGGAGCATGGTCGTCTTGCCGCAGCCCGAAGGGCCGAGCAGTGTTAAAAACTCGTTTTTGCGGATATAGAGATTGATATTGGATAAAACCTCTACGCCGTCGAACTCCTTATAGACGTTTTTGAATAGGATGAGCTGGTTAGACACTTGGTTTTCCTCCCCGATAAAATAGCGCCTTTCGGCCTTAGAAACTGGGCGGTGTAGAGACCCAGATGATTTTTGCTTCGCTTCTGCCGCGGTTTTCGATGTAGTGCGGAGCAGAGGGCTTGAAATAGAACGAGCAGTTTTTCTTCAGTTTATGCCGCGCGCTCCCGATGTGCAGAACTGCCGAGCCAGAGAGCACATAGCCGAATTCCTCGCCTTCATGCGGCTCATCCGGCTCTGAACTGGCGCCGGGCGCCAGAGTAAACAGGATGGGCTCCAGCTGGTTTTTCTGGGCGTTTGGGATGAGCCATAAAATGCTGGAATTCTCATCCACCTTTTCGAACATATCCGCCTCGGAAAAGACGATCTTCTCATCTGCCGTCTCGGTAAAAAATTCTCCCGGCGTCGTCCCCAGGCATTCGAGAATATCCACCAGGGTAACGATGGAAGGGGAAGTCTGGTCCCGCTCCAACTGGGAGATGAAGCCCTTGGAGAGCTCGGCGCGGTCGGCCAGCTCTTCTTGGGTCAGGCCATATCTGAGCCGGAGACTCTTGATTTTCGCTCCGATTTTGGTGATATCCATGCGGCCTCCATAAAAGTTTCCATATATTAAACATTTGGTTTACAAATGCTAAACGAAACAGATATAATTTAATCAGAATGGAAGAGAAAAGTCAATAGATTTTTGACAAAAACCGATAAAAATTTTTGAGCAGAAAAAAAGTGCGGAATTTTCCCGAAGCAAAGGAAAATTTTCGCAATTTATATTTTTGAGAAAAAGCAGGAAAGTGCATGAAAAAGTTTAGAAATACTAAACATAAAAAGGCGCGGAGGACGAGAGGAAAAGTTAGAAGAGAAAAGCGCAGACAGCCAAAAAAATGCAAACAAAAAAGAGCGGGAATTTCCCGCTCTTTTTTATCAGAAACTTACGCTTTGCCGTTGCAGCCCAGAACGTTGAGCAGCTTGTGGCGAACCATCTCTTTGATGGCGGCTCTCGCCGGCTTGAGGTACTGGCGGGGGTCGAAATCAGAGGGGTTCTCGGCGAAGTGCTTGCGGACGGCAGCCGTCATCGCAAGGCGCAGGTCGGAGTCGATGTTGATTTTGCAGACGGCCATGCTGGCAGCCTGGCGGAGCATCTCTTCCGGAACGCCCAGAGCGCCGTCCATCTTGCCGCCGTATTTGTTGATCTCGTCAACAAACTCGGGGATGACAGAGCTTGCGCCGTGCAGAACGATGGGGAAGCCGGGAAGCAGCTCGCTGACTTTCTCGAGAATATCGAAGCGCAGCTGGGGCTTGGTGCCGGGCTTGAACTTGTAAGCGCCGTGGCTCGTGCCGATGGCGATAGCCAGGGAGTCGACGCCCGTCTTGGAGACGAACTCGTTGACTTCTTCCGGCTGCGTATAGGAAGAATCCTCTTTCTTTACTTTAACTTCATCCTCGACGCCGGCCAGGCGGCCCAGCTCACCCTCGACGACTACGCCTCGATCGTGCGCATACTCGACGACTTTCCGGGTCAGCGCGACGTTCTCCTCGAAAGGCAGGTGCGAGCCGTCGATCATGACGGAAGTGAAACCGCCGTCGATGCAGCTCTTGCAGGTCTCGAACGAATCGCCGTGGTCGAGATGCAGGCAGATGGGAAGGCCGGTATCTTCGATGGCAGCTTCCACCAGCTTGGTGAGGTATACGGGCTTCGCGTAGTTGCGGGCGCCCTTGGAAACCTGAAGGATCAGCGGAGCATTTTCTTCCTTGGCCGCCTCGGTGATTCCCTGGATGATCTCCATGTTATTGACGTTGAAAGCGCCGATGGCGTATCCGCCCTCGTATGCCTTCTTAAACATCTCTGTCGTTGTAACTAATGGCATGACTTTTCCTCCTGTTTTGAAAAACTCTATACCCTTATTGTGCCATATCTTAGAAAAATATCAAGAGTTTTCCCTAAAAATCTGTGCAAGGTTTGTCTTTTTTGGGGCGCCGGGGTATAATAACCTCACGGCGTACTCCGAAGTAAAGCTTCGGATGCCTGAGAGGCTATTGAACCATGGCGCCGCTCCGCTTTGCCGCGGCGCTGAAAGAAGAAGCAAGCTGGCGTTTACATTTGTCATGGTATCATAAAGCCAGAATATCCCAAAAGGAGCTGCAATGAAAAAAATATCCATTATCATTCCCTGTTTCAATGAGCAGGAAGTGATTGAACAGACGTATGCGCGGCTGCGCGGTTTGGCTTTGCCGGAGTTTGAAAAGGAAATTATTTTTATCGACGACGGCAGCCGGGATCGCACGCCTGAAATCCTGAAAAACTTGGCGGCGCAGGACAGCCAGGTGCGCGTACTGCTGTTTGCCAAAAATTTTGGCCATCAGCCGGCTGTTTCCGCAGGCATTGCGCATTGCACAGGCGATGCGGCTGTCGTCATTGATGCGGATTTGCAGGATCCGCCAGAGCTGATTCCGGAGATGATCGAAAGATGGCAGGCCGGCAACGATATCGTCTATGGCAAGAGGGCAAAGCGCAAAGGCGAGACTATCTTTAAAAAGCTGACAGCCTGGGGCTATTACCGCGTTCTGAACATGCTGGGCGGCAGCTATATTCCCAAAGACACCGGGGATTTCCGGCTCATCGATAGAAAGGTCTGCGACTACCTGAATTCGCTTTCCGAGCACAACCGGTTTTTGCGCGGGCTGACGGCCTGGGCGGGCTTCCGTTCCTGTCCGGTGGAATATGTGCGCGATGAGCGGGCGGCGGGGGAGACAAAATACACGCTCAAAAAGATGTTCCGCCTGGCGGGCGACGGCATTGCCGCCTTTTCGGACAAGCCCCTCAAGCTGCCGCTGTATTTCGGCATCGCGCTGATGAGTCTCTCTCTGCTCTATCTCGTTCTAAGTATTGTGCTGGCGGCGCTCTCTGTCTGGCCGGTCTGGCATGCGCTGTTTGCGGTAAGTTTCGCGCTTATTTCCCTGCTCAGCATATTCATTGGCGTTATGGGCATGTATCTGGGCAGGATGTATGATGAAGCGAAGAACCGGCCGCTTTATATGATAAGAGAAAAGGTCAACTTCTAAGGCGCATAAGGAGGACGATTTTGAAAGATCCGAGAATGACAAAACTGGCGGAAAACCTGGTGCGGTATTCCTGCCAGCTCAGGCCGGGGGAGAAGGTCTTGATCGAGACATTCGACTGCCCGGATTTCGTGGCCGAGGCGCTGGTGCGCGCGGCATATGAGGCAGGGGCGCGCCCGTTTTTCCAGGCACACCGCACGAAGATCATGCGGCAATGGCTGCTTGGGGCGGATCGGCAGCAGATTGAGCAGCTGGCGGCATGGGATGCGGCGCGCATGAGCGAGATGGATGCCTATATCTCCCTGCGCGGCAACGACAACTTCATGGAGAATGCGGATATTCCGCCCGAAACAGACGATCTCTATCAGTCCATCTATTTTAAAAAGGTGCACCACGAGATCCGCGTGGCCAAAACCAAGTGGTGCGTCCTGCGCTACCCAAGCCCATCTATGGCGCAGCTTTCGGGCATGAGCACAGAGGCTTTTGAAGATTTCTATTTCGACGTCTGCAATCTGGATTACGGCAAAATGGACCAGGCGATGGAGCCGCTCAAAGAGCTCATGGACCGGACGGACCGCGTCCGGCTGGTTGGCCCGGGGACGGACCTTTGCTTCTCCATCAAAGGCATTGGAGCCATCAAGTGCGCGGGAAATAAGAACATCCCGGATGGGGAAGTCTATACAGCGCCGGTGCGGGACAGCGTCAACGGGACGATCTCGTTCAACACGCCCAGCCGCTATTCGGGATTCACGTTCGATTCGGTTTCCCTGACGCTCAAAGACGGGAAGATTATCGGGAGCACTTCCAACAACCCGGAGCGCATGGACAAGATCCTCAATCTGGATGAGGGCGCGCGCTATATCGGCGAATTTGCCATCGGCGTGAACCCGCATATCAAAAAAGCCATGTGCGAGACGCTGTTCGACGAGAAAATCGCCGGCTCCATCCATTTTACGCCCGGCGCGGCCTATGAAGATGCGTTCAATGGCAACGTCAGTGCGGTGCACTGGGATCTGGTGCTCATTCAGACGCCCGAATACGGCGGCGGGGAGATCTATTTTGACGACGTTTTAGTGCGCAAAGACGGCCGGTTTGTGCTGCCCGAGCTTTTGGGGCTCAACCCCGAGAACCTGGCATAGCCTGGCGGCTGTTTTCAGGCAAAAAAGCCAAAATATCGTCTGTTTAGCGCTTGAAAATGAATCTGCGTTATACTATAATAAAAGTGGACTGGCCGGTGGCCAGCCGAAATTTGCTGAATTACATTTTATCATATTAAAATGTATGAAAAATTAGGAGGATATGTAACATGGCAATTAAAGTTGGTATCAACGGTTTTGGTCGTATCGGCCGCCTTGTGTTCCGTGCGACGGTTGAGAACCCCAATGTTGAAGTTGTCGCTATCAACGACCCCTTCATCGATCCCGAGTATATGGTTTATATGCTCACTTATGATACGGTTCATGGCCGTTTCAAGGGCGAGGCTTCTGCGAAAGACGGCGCTATCGTTGTCAACGGCAAGGAGATCAAAGTTTTCGCAGAGATGAATCCTGCGGATATCAAATGGGCTGACTGCGGCGCTGAGTATATCGTCGAGTCCACGGGCGCATTCACCACGACGGAGAAAGCTTCCGCGCACTTCGCCGGCGGCGCAAAGAAGGTTGTCATTTCTGCTCCTTCCTCCGATGCTCCGATGTTCGTTATGGGCGTCAACAACGACAAATACACTTCCGATATGAAGGTTGTCTCCAATGCTTCCTGCACGACGAACTGCCTGGCTCCTCTGGCAAAAGTCATCAACGACAAGTTCGGCATCGTTGAGGGCCTGATGACCACGGTTCACGCAACCACGGCAACCCAGAAGACGGTTGACGGCCCCTCCAAGAAGGACTGGAGAGGCGGCAGAGGCGCTGCTTTCAACATCATTCCTTCCTCCACGGGCGCTGCAAAAGCTGTCGGCAAGGTCATTCCTGAGCTGAACGGCAAACTGACGGGCATGGCATTCCGCGTTCCGACGGCAGACGTTTCTGTTGTCGACCTGACCTGCCGCCTGGCAAAACCCGCGACCTATGAGGAGATCAAGGCTGCAGTTAAGGCTGCTTCCGAGAACGAGCTCAAGGGCATCATGGGCTACACCGAGGATAAGGTCGTTTCTTCCGACTTCATCTCCGACGCCAGAACCTCCATCTTCGATGCAGACGCTGGTATCGCCCTGAACGACAATTTCGTCAAGCTGGTTTCTTGGTATGACAATGAGTGGGGCTACTCCAACAAAGTTGTCAACCTCATCGAGCACATGGCGAAGGTCGACGCTCAGTAAGAAAAGCAAAAAAGATGCTTTGGCATCTGAATATGTGCTGATTTGCGGCAGAGCCTATAGGCTCTGCCGTTTTTATATTATTTGCAAAACCGGGATAGGATTTCCGGCAAAAATATTGTAGAATAAAGAGTAGGATATGACAAAGGAAGGAGAGCGTGGGCTCCGCCCATGCGGCAAAAAAATGGATGGCAATACCTATCCTGGATTTCGCGGAATGATCCGTGAATTTGAAGATATATTGGCTTGGTGGTGGATGGATGGGAGTCCCAAAAGGGATTACAAAGTGAAGTATTATGGGGAGGGTTTTGACACCTCTCTGGATGCGAGCAGCTTGCCGCGGATTCGTTTTAGGCGCACCTACGATGTCAATTACTCCGGCTTTTTGCTCCGAAATAAAAACACGGTGGAAGAGGATCAGCTGCGGGCTTATTGCGTCCAAAATGGATTGACTTATAATATTAATTATTGGTCTAGGTACGTCTCGGTCTCCATCTATGCGCCTAGCTATGAGACGCTGAAAAAATGCGCGCTGATGAAAAAGTTGCAGGAGATTTACCAGTGGCTGGGCGGCTATCTGGAAATTGCCCAAAAGTTTGCAGGCAATCCCATGATGGAGGAGATCAAGAAATATCAGCAAAAGAACTTCCTTTATAATGGAGAAATCATGCCATGGGGCGTCTCCTATCCGAGCACTTCGGATTCCGAAGGATATACCAGCGCAAGCGGCTCGTTCTCTTTTGCGAATTATGGCTATCGGAATTTGCAGTCGGAGGAGGAGATGATCGGCTTTATGCTGGCCTATTGCGCAAAAGTGCAGTGGAACACCGAACCCAGGTATTTGAATCTCTATGGCATTCGCTGGCGCTATTATGACAATGAGGATATGCGCAAAGCGATTACTGTGATGCCAAGCTACTATGCGCGGGATCCGCTGGCCTATCAGCCGCCGGCGGAAAAGCCGCCGCTCAAGGATTTCTTTTAGAGCGTGCGGTTATGGGGCAAGGGATAGCGCCGGATAAAGGCGCGATCGCATGTAAGATTGGCGGAATGGAGAACTAGAATGGGCAAAGGGATTGCGGAGCTGGTTGGCAGCGCGTATGAAAATTGGTACGGCGAGAAAGTGTTTCTGGATTGCGGGCCGGATTGCGGCCTGGAATCCTTCGTGCTGGAGCAGGTTTGCCCAATGGCGGCGGCCACGGGCAAGGAGATTTTGTATCTGACGAACGCCGGCCGGATGCAGGAGGAAAAAGAGCGGCTGGATCGCGGGGACGCCGAGCGAGTGCTGCGCATCATGGATTATGCGGAATTCGAGCAGATGGTGCAATACCACGTCGCCTACGACGGCCAGTATGACTATATCTTTGCAGAGGATTGCCGCCTGTTGCTGGAATCCCAGCGGGAGCCTGCCTATTCGGCCCTGGTCTACGATTTTCTCATGCAGGCAGAGCGCAGCGCTGTCATCCTGATAGGCGCGAACGCCAAAGGGCTTCAGGAGTATCTGCTGAGCGCGGGAAAGCTAAAGCGGGAAAACCTCTTTGTGCTCGCCGGACAGAGCGCTCCCGGGCACATCGTATTTGTGCAAAAAGAGCGGGGAAAATCCACGGGTATCAGGCTTGCGCAGGAGCTGATGGCGCAGTATCCCGGGGAAGGCATCGCCTATTTTTGCGGCAGCAAGGAAAAAATGCGGCTGGCGGCAAAGGCTTTTCGCTCAAAGGCCAGCTATTTCTATGGCGCGGATCTGCCTGAAAACACCTGCCGCGTGCGGGAGGGAAGGCTCCTCTTCCGGCAGGATATTCTGGTGGCAGATGGCAGAAACATGGGGCGTGGGCTATGCGTTCAGGGCATGCGGCATATCATCGCCGATTTATTCGACGTCGATCAGATACTGGACTGCCTGAATGCGCTTGACCAGCAGGGGGAGAGCATCTGCCTTTACATCATCGAATATAACGGCACGCAGCTGCGCTATTTGCGCGGGATTTACCAGGCTCAGGCGGAGAATTTATCTTGGTTTGAACAGATGGAGCGCGGCGAAGGGGCAGAATTTATGCGGCGCAGCCAGAGCCCGCGCTTTCTCGCAGAAAACCCCATGTTCTTTATCGAGCAGGCAGATGAATATGGGAACTGCCGTTTTCAGGTGAATAGCAGGCAGAGAGCGGTCTGCGAGATCGCCATTGCTGTGTTAAACGCCATTGAAAAACAGGGGTATCGGCAATGGGTGATGCAGGCGCTGGGCGCAGCTTCCCGGGCGCAGCAGATGCAGCTGCCGAGATATGCGCTGGATGAGAAAAGCCGGGGCGAACTGCTCGCACGGATAGAAGCCCAAAGCGGGAAAAAGCTTGCGGGGGAAGAACTGGCCTTTTTCAGGCGCTATCTGTGCGAAAAACTGGGCCGCAAGAGCATCAGCGTCTCCATGGCAAACACGCTGTTTGGCAAACTGCATTTGCCCTATCAGGTGCGCAGCAAAAAAGAGCGCGCCCGCACAAGCCCCTACTATAACCAGCACTACTGGATGCTGGAGCGGATGCCTTTGGATGAATAGCTTCCATCATTTTGCGCAAAGAGATGGTGTATCCTTCGTGTAAAAAATATGCCAAACTGCTTCATTTTTGTGGGAGGCGGTGTATAATCAAAACTGCACTTAGGTTTTCGCGTTTGGAAGGAGAAACAGGGAAATGAAAAAGTGGACAAGGCTTTTGACAGCGCTGATGGCGGCGCTTTTGATATGCGGCATGTTTGCGGCCTGCGGAAAGGGTTCCGAGGTTGCGGAAATTAAAAAATCCGGCAAACTGGTTGTACTGACGAGCTCCGACTTCCCACCCTTCGAATATCAGGGCGAAGAGGGCGGCACTATTGGCGTAGATATGGAGATTTGCCAGGCCATCGCGGATGAGCTGGGTGTAGAGCTGGAAGTTGTGGATATGGATTTTGCGGATATCCCGGCCGCCGTTGCCGCTGGCAAAGGGCATATCGCCGCTGCGGGCATGACGGTTACAGAGGAGCGCAGGCAGATCATGGATTTCACGGAAAGCTATCTGCCGGCCGCGCAGTATCTGCTGGTTCCGGCTGGCTCTGGCATCAAGACGGCAGCAGACCTGGAGGGCAAAGTCGTCGGCGTGCAGGTGGGCACCACGGGCGATCACTTCGCGACGCAGCAGGGAAATGCCAAGAGCATCGAGCGCTATGCCACACTGACCGAAGCGTCCGCGGCTCTGATGAGCGGCAAGCTGGATGCTGTCGTCGTCGATGAGCTGCCGGCAAGGGCCATCGCGGCGCAGAACGCGGATAAGCTGGAAGTCGCGGGCGAAAAGCTGACGGAAGAGGAGTATGCCCTGGGCATTGCCAAGGATTCGGATTTGCTCAAGAAGGCGAATAAAGTCATCGCGGAGCTGAAAGAAGAGGGCAAGATCGACGCGTTTGTCTCGAACCACAGCATGAAGTAGCCGGCCTGGTGAGTTGGCGGAGCAGGAAATTTCCTGTTCCGCCAATTTTTATTCAAGGAAAAGTTATGCCAAAACGGCTCTGCCATGCATGGGCGGCCAAGGAGGGGGGGCAGGCCGCCCGCGTGAGGGATGAGAGAAAAAGGCGGGGTGAATCGAATTTTGGCCGCCGGAGTTCTTGTCTAAAGCGCGGCGATGCGCTAAAATAGGAGAGGGCGCAGGGCGGCATTGCCTTGTGCGGCGAAGGAGGAAGAGATGAAAAGGGAATATACACTGCGCGTTGCCGGGCTGACGCGCCAGCTCAAGCTCTATCCGATCAGCGATGCGCTTCAAATTGCGGCGTTTATCCTGCTGGGGGATGCGGAGCTGACCGAAGCCTGCGCCAGGGAATTGGCGGCGCACATGCCGGAGCACGATATTTTGCTGACGGCAGAAGCCAAGAGCATTCCGCTGATCCACGAGATCGCAAGGCAGCGGGGCGAGGCCAAGCATATCGTCGCCCGCAAGGGCACCAAGGTCTATATGGCGAATCCTCTGGCTGTGGAGGTGCGCTCGATCACCACGGAGCGCAAGCAGACGCTCTATCTGGGCGAGGACGACGCCCATGCCATGCGCGGCAAGCGCGTGCTGATTGTGGATGACGTCATCAGCACAGGCGAATCGCTTCTGGCGATGGAAAAGCTGGTGGAGATGGCAGGCGGGAGCGTCGCCGGCAGAATGGCCGTGTTGGCCGAAGGCGATGCGGCGGATCGGGAAGATATTTTCTATCTGGAGCGTTTGCCGCTGTTTGATGCGGAGGGAAACCCGCTGGCATAACGGCATCAAAAGAAGCATCTTGCATGGGCAAGGTGCTTCTTTTATTGGCGTTTATTTTGAGAAGATGCGCTAGGCTTTATCGGCTACGGGGACGCCCTCCAGCTCCAGCAAAAATTTCTTCAAATGCAGGCCGCCCGCATAGCCGACCAGCTTGCCGTTGGCGCCGATGACGCGGTGGCAGGGGATCAGGATGGCGATGGGGTTTTTGTTGTTGGCCAGGCCGACTGCCCGGAACCCTTTGGGGCAGCCGATGGCCTCGGCCATATCCTTATAGGTGCGTGTCTGGCCGTATGGAATGGTGCAAAGCGCGCCCCAGGCCTTTTTCTGAAACTCGGTTCCAGCGGGATTCAACGGAAGGCTGAACGTTTGCCGCGTTTTAGCGAAATATTCGGATAGCTGGCGGCAGGCCTCCTGCAAAAGCGGGGTGTCCCTCTGCTCTGCGCCTGCGGGCAAAACGGGCGCTTCGCCGATATGCAGATGCGTGATGGCGTCGCCTTCTTGCACGATGGTAATGCGGCCAAGGGGAGCAGAAAAGCGGCAGTAAGATATCATGGAAATCCTCCTAATGAATGGATGGAGCGGCTTTTGCTGTGCCAAGCGCGGATGCGGTGGCAGCAAAAAGGCGCTTTCTATTTTACCAGAGAAAGCGCCCTGATGCAAAGCTTTAGGGAATCATGGTAACGCCGCCCTCGGCCATGATGGTCTGCCCGGTGATATGCCGGGAATCTTCGCTGGCGAGGAAGACGGCAACCGGGGCGATGTCCTCATAGGCGTCGCCAAAGCGCCCAATGGTCGTGGGGTTAAAGCCGAGCTTTACGGGATCGCGCTCCTCTTCGGGCATCCGCGCCAGCTCTTCGTAGTAGAAATCTGTGATGGCACCGGGGTTGATGGTATTGACATTGATGTTGTATTTGCCCCATTCTCTGGCGGCGGTTCTGGCCATGGCGCGGGTCGCCTCCTTGATCGCGCCGTATGCCGCGAGGCCATCCTGCCCCTCCACGCCGGCACCCGAACCGATGCAGATCACCTTGCCGTGCCCGCTCTTTTTCAGCCAGGGGAAGCAGAGCCGCATCATATGGAAGCTGCCCATCAGCCCGCTCTGGTAGAAAGCGTCGAAATCCTCCTGGGTATGCGATTCAAAGGGCTTGCGGCCGCAGGTTGTGGCCATGGCGTTGTTGTAGAGAATATCGATGCCGCCAAAATGAGCGGCCGTGGCGGCGACATACGCCTCCATATCCGAAATTTTGGTGACATCGCAGACATAGCAGAAAACCTCTGCGCCCGCCTGCCGGCATTTCTCTTCCGTATCTGCTAGGCGATCCAGACTGCGCGCGCAAATGGAGATTTTCGCGCCCTCCTCAGCAAAGCGAATGGCAACCTGCTTGCCCAGCCCGCGGCCAGCGCCTGTGATAATTGCAACTTTCCCCTCTAACTTCCCCATCGTGAGATACTCCTTTTCCATATTCTGATGTGCTCTAGATAGGTTTATCATATCGCGTTTGAAGGGGAGTGTCAATTTACACGGCACGATTTTTTGCTATGCGCAAAGGAAAAGGTGTGGTAAAATAGCGGTATCGCAGGAGGTGGGAAAATGCTGGGGACGATTGTCAACACAGTCGCGGTGATCCTGGGCGGGCTGATTGGCCTGGTGGCGAAAAAAGGGCTGCCGGAGCGCCTTTCGGATGCCGTCTTTAAGGCGCTGGGGCTTTGCACGCTGTATATCGGGATTTCCGGCTCGCTCAAGGGCGGGAATACGCTGATTCTCATCCTTTCCATGGTGCTGGGCACGCTGTTGGGCGAGGCGCTGGATTTGGATAAACGCATCAACCGCCTGGGCGAATGGCTGGAGAGCAAGTTCCAGAAAAAAGAAGGCGGGCATTCCATCGCAGAAGGGTTTGTTACGGCAAGCCTGCTGTTCTGTGTGGGCGCGATGACGATTGTCGGCGCACTGCAAAGCGGGCTGAGCGGCGATCACCAGATGCTCTATACCAAATCTCTGCTGGATTTTGTCGCGGCCATCATCTTTGCCTCCTCGCTGGGCGTGGGCGTGCTGTTTGCCGCGGCCTTTGTGCTGGCCTATCAGGGGAGCATCGCCCTGCTGGCGGCGTGGGTCGCGCCGCTGTTATCAGATGCGGCAATCGCCGAGATGACGTGCGCCGGCTCGGTCATCATCATTGGTCTTGGGCTGAATATGCTGGGCATCAGCAAGTTCAAAGTGATGAACTTTGTGCCCGCCATCTTCATCCCCATTGTGCTCTGTTTATTTATGTAGGAGGAGGCAAAATGAAAAAGAGAATTTTATGCTTCGGAGATTCCAACACCTGGGGGTACGACGGCCAGACGGGCCTGCGCTTTGATGAGGATACGCGGTGGACGTCGTTGCTGCAAAGCCTGCTGGGGCCGGAATATGCGGTGCTCGAAGAGGGGCAGAACGGCCGGACGACGGTCTTTGCCGATCCCGTCGAGGGGAGCAAAAGCGGCATGGCCTATCTGGAGCCCTGCCTGGAGACGGCAAATCCCTTGCAGGCGGTGGTGATCATGCTGGGGACCAACGATGCAAAAGACCGATTTGGCTGCAATGCCTACCAGATTTCCCAAAGCGTCAAGCGGCTGGGGGAGATTGTACTGCGCAGGGATTACGCGCCTTATAAAGCGCCAGAACTGCTCATCGTCTCGCCCATCGAGATCAACGGCGGGATTTTAGCGGAAAACGACGATCAGAATTTCAGCCAGGCATCGGCAGAGCGATCTGTGGATTTCTCCGGCCACTTTGCAGAACGCGCCCGGGAGCTGGGATGCCATTTTCTGGATGCGGCGGCGTATGCGCAGCCAGGGCTGGCAGACGGCGTGCATCTGGATGCGGAAAACCATGCGAAACTGGCGGAAGCGCTCTATCAGAAGCTGATGGATATTTTGGAATAACGAGCGAAAGAGCAGGCGGGCAGCGGCCTGCTCTTTTTTTGCCCCGAAACAGCATTTTACATGTTTGCCGCAACTTGATGAAAACTCTGCGGCAAATTCATGAACATTCTGTCGCAACCTCCTGATAAGGTAAGAATCAGCAAGCAGAGCAGGAGGAGAACATGCAGGCAGAAAAGAGAAAGCAGACCGTGGCCGCCGCGCAGGAAGGGGTCGTCCTAGTAGAAGCGCAGCAGATTGCGGATAACCTAACAATATTGAAGGAACAGATTCATGCGCCGATCATGGCGGTGGTCAAAAACAACGGCTATGGGCTGGGGTTAAGGGAATATGCGGCATTTTTGCAGCAGCAGGGCATCGATAAGTTCGGCGTCAAAGATGCCACGGAGGCGATGGAACTGCGGGCGGCGGGCATTTCAGAAGAAGTTTATCTGCTGGCGCCCGTTTTGGATATTCCGCAGCTGGTGCGGCTGATTCGGGCAGACGTCATCCTGAGCATTGACAGCGCCATGGCGGCGGGATGCGCCAAGCGTGCGGGGTATTTGGCAGGGCAGACGCCTGCCGTCCAAATCGCGCTGGATACCGGGCTTGGCAGATACGGCTTTTTGCCTGGGCAGACTGAGCAGGCGGCGGATGCCGCGCTGTATTTTCGCCTGAAGGGGGTCTACACGCACTTTGCAGAGCCCTACCGCGATGCGGCTTTTACCAAAAAACAGTACGCACGCTTTTTGGAGCAGGTGGAGCAGCTGCGATCACTGGGCGTACAGCCGCCCATGCTGCATTGCTGTGCCACGGCGGGCGCGCTCCGCTTTCCCCAGATGCAGATGGATCTGGTGCGCATCGGCTCTGGCCTGCTGGGCAGAACACCGGATGCGAAAAAACTCGGGCTTTGCAGAGTGGGCAAAATCGGCGCGCAGATTGCGGAAGTCAAAGAACTGCCCGCGGGCTGGAATGTGGGATATGGAAAACACGCCCGGCTGAAAAAGCCGTGCAAGGTTGGCATTGTGCAGGCGGGCGCGCAGGCAGGCTTTTTTGCCGGCCGTCAGGAGGCGGGTGTGGGCGCGGTGCGCTATCTGGCCCGGGCGGCCCGGGCGTTTTTCGGGAAAAAGCGCCACTATGTCAGCATTCGCGGGCAAAAGGCGCCTGTGCTTGGGATGGTGGGGCTCAACCATCTTGCCGTCGATCTCTCGGGCATCTCCTGCCGCGCCGGAGAATTCGCCTATGCCGCCTGCAACCCCGTCTTTTGCCCGGAGCAAATGCCGCGCCTTTGGAGAGAAGCATGATGGAGATTTTGCAGAGCGGACAATATCCCGAATATCTCACGTTTTGCGAAAAGATGGGCGCGCATTTCATGCAGATTCCAAACTGGAGCAGAGTAAAGAGCGGATGGGAGAGCAAGATTCTCGTGCGGCGCGAAGCCGGGGAGATCTGCGCCGGGGTGCTCCTGCTCCGCAGGAAGGTTGGGCCGTTTTGCCTGATCTATGCACCAAGAGGACCGGTCTGCGATTTGGAGCATCTCGAAAAGCTGATGGAGGACGTACTGCGCTATGCCAAACAGCGCCGCGCCTGCTGCCTGAAAATAGATCCGCATGTCCCGGCAGAGCAGGCAGAGTATGCCGCCCGTTTGCAGGCTTTGGGATTCACGCAGATCCCGGCCGGCGCAATGGGAAACACACAGCCTAAATTTGTCTACCAGATTAGGATTGCCCATCGGGATGCCGGGCAGATTTTGCAGAGCTTTGCCCCTAAAACGCGCTATAACGTCCGGGTGGCAGGGCGCAGAGGCGTTCAGATTTGGCGCGGAGGGAGCGAGCGCGTCTCAGAATTTTACCCGCTGCTGGTCGAGACCGGGCAGCGGGATGGATTCGTGGTGCGGCAGATGCAGTATTATCGCAACCTGCTCGATCAGATGGGCGAATATGCCCAGCTTTTTTTGGCCGAATATGAGGGCAAGCCCATTGCCGGAGCGATTGCCGTCTGGTTTGGCAAGCACGCCTGGTATCTATACGGCGCCTCCAGCAAAGCGCGTCGGGAGGCCATGCCCAATTATCTGATGCAGTATCAGATGATGCTGTGGGCCAGGGAAAAAGGGTGCGAGATTTATGATATGAGAGGAATTTCCGGCGATCTTCGCGAGGACAACCCGCTCTACGGCCTATACCGCTTCAAGAAGGGTTTTGGAGACCGGGGGGGGTGGGGTATATACAGGAACTGCTTGGCGAGTTCGAGATCCCCGTCAGTCCGATGGCCTACGCCTGCTACCGCGCGGCTCTGCGGGTGCGGAAATGGTATAAGCAGAGGCTGCTCAAAAAGTTCCGGCAAAAGGGCGCCGGGAAAGAGAAATAAGAAAATGCTGCAAATAAAAAACAGAGCGGAGTTCTCCGCTCTGTTTTGGCTGTTTTCCTATTTTACTGTGATGAGCTCATATTCCTGCGTGCCGATGCCCAGCTTTTCCGCGTGCTCCAGGCAGGATTTCCACTCGACGTTGGGGCTGACATGGTAGAAATGGTCTTTGCCCTCGCAGTGGTGCTCCCGCAGGCCCTCGTCCAGCTTGCTGCCGGGGATGGGAATCTGCGCGTTGCAGGCGTCTGCGCAGGCCTTATCCAGCGCGACCGGGTCGAAGGAGGCAAACATGCCGACGTTGGGGATGATGGGCATGTCGTTCTCGGCGTGGCAGTCGCAGTAGGGCGAGACGTCCATGACGATGTTGATATGGAAGCAGGGGCGGCCATCCACGACGGCTTTGGTGTATTCCGCCATCTTCATGTTCAGCTCTTTGCAGGAACTGTCTGTGCTGTTGGAAATGGCGTTGAAGTTGCAGTGCCCGATGCAGCGCCCGCAGCCGACGCACTTGTTATGGTCGATGCTGGCTTTGCGCTTGTCGTCGAAGGAGATGGCGCTGTGCGCGCACTGCTTGGTGCAGGCGCCGCAGCCCCGGCAAAGATCCGGATCGATTTCCGGCTTGCCGCTGTTGTGCTGTTCCATCTTGCCGGCTCTGGAGCCGCAGCCCATGCCGATATTCTTGATGGCGCCGCCAAAGCCCGTGCATTCGTGTCCCTTGAAATGCGAAAGCGAAAGGAAAACATCCGCATCCATAATGGCGCGGCCAATTTTTGCTTCTTTGACCAGCTCGCCGCCTGCGACCGGGACGTCCACCTCATCCGTGCCCTTGAGCCCGTCTGCGATGATGACATTGCAGCCGGTGGAGAAAGGGGAGAAGCCGTTCTCATAGGCAGCGTCGATATGCTCCAGGGCGTGCTTGCGGCGGCCGACATAGAGCGTATTGCAGTCTGTCAGGAAGGGCAGGCCTTTCTGCTCTTTGACGACGTCGGCCACAGCCTTGGCGAAATTGGGGCGCAGAAATGCCAGGTTGCCCGGCTCGCCAAAGTGAATCTTAATGGCGACGAATTTATCCTCCATATCGATGGTGCCGATGCCGGCTTTTTTGATGAGCTTTTTCAGCTTATCCGGCAGGCTGATGCTGTTATGTGTGTGCATGTCTGTGAAATAGACTTTTGATTTTTCCATTGCTTCCTCCTGATGCTGCAAAAATATTTCAATTATAGTTTAAACCATGAAGTGCACTTTAAGTCAAGCGGCCAGGCGGAAAAACTCCAGAATCTGCGCGCGTGGTGCCGCCCTGTTTTAGAAATAGTTGAAGCTGAAATAGGAATAATTATATATTAAATACTATATGAAATTAGCCGCTGTAGAAACCACAGCGGCCGGAGAAAATAGGAAAGATGAAAATAGCGAATGAGCGCTATCTTCGGCGTTGGTAATGCTGGATGAGCCGGTAGAAAGCATCCAGCGAGCGTTCCACCTTTTCCGTCGGGACGCAGTAGGAGAGGCGGAAGTGGCCTTTGCAGCCAAAGGTGTCGCCGGGGACGAGGAAGAGGTTTTCCTCCTGCGCTTTTGCGCAGAATGCGTTGGCATCGGGCTCCAGGCTGCGCGGGAAGAGATAGAAAGTTCCGCCCGGCTCGACGCACTCATAGCCCATCTCGAGCAGGGCCGGGTAGAGCAGATTTTTGTTGCGCTCGTAGACCGAGAGATCTGCCATCTGCCCAATCGTCTTGGCGGCGGCTAGCTGAATGAGCACGGAAGTGCTGTCGTGGCCGATAAAGCGGGAGATCTGCGAAAACATGGGCAGCAGATGCTCGCGGCCGGCGCAGTCTTCTGCCACGGCGATATAACCAAGGCGCTGGCCCGGAATCGAGAGAGATTTGCTGAAGGAATAGCAAACCAGCGTATTTGTGTAATACTTCGGAACGCACGGAACCACAAAACCGGAGAAAACGATCTCCCGGTACGGCTCATCCGAAAGCAGGTAAATCGGGTGGCCAAACTGCTTTTGCTTTGCCTCCAAAATCTCGGCCAGGCGGCGCAGAGTCTGCTCGGTATAGACGACGCCCGTGGGGTTATTGGGCGAATCGATGATGACGGCCGCCGTCTTTTCGCAGATCAGCTGCTCAAAAGCCTCAAAATTGATCTGGAACGTATCAATATTGGCCGGGACAACCTTCAAGATGCCGCCAGCGCCATCCACATACGGTGCGTATTCGGGGAAAAACGGGGCAAAGGTGATGACTTCCTCGCCGGGGCTCACCACAGCGCGCAGAGCGTGCGCCATTGCTCCGGCCGCGCCGCTGGCAATGAAAATATCCTCCGGGCAGTACTGCGTGGCGAAGCGGGCGTTGAGGTCGGCTACGATAGCCTCGCGCAGAGCAGGCGCACCGCCGCTGTGGCAGTAGCTGTGAAGCTCTATGTGCGGCGTGCGGCGCACAATCTCCACGACGGCATCGGCAAACTGCTCCGGGGCGGGCACGCTCGGGTTACCCATGCTGTAATCGAACACATTTTCGCCGCCAATCTCCGCCGCGCGCTGAAGGGCAGCCCGATAGGCAAGGCCGATGCTGGAGCTTAACTGCGTCATTCTGAGATATTTTTCGGATAGCATTGCAAACTCCTTTATGAATAAATTTAAAAACTATCTTTCTTTATGCAACTCATTTTACTCCTATTTTCTATAAAAAACAAGCTATTTTGCAATTTATATAAATAGAAATTGCAAAATAGCTTTTGTTTGAGAAGTAAGAGGGCGATAGAAAGAGAAGGTAGCCTATCTGAAAAACGGATAAAACCAAGCGTTTTCCCATAAAATGCCGCAAAGAGCAGGAAAGCATTTTGCAGGAAGAAGGGCTAATCCTGCAAAAGCACATACTCCATTTGGCAATCGTAAGGCTCCTTTTCGGCATATTCCCGGCTGATCCAAAGGGCATCGACGCACCCAATGGAGCGATAGAAGGCCTGGGATTCCTCGGCCGAATGGGCGGAAATATAGAGCTTTTGCGCGCCATGCTCCCGCGCCCAGACGGCGCACTGCAAAAAGAGTGCGCGGCCGAGCCCCTTGCGCCGATAGCGGTTATCCGTGTGCAGTTCCAGAAGATCGGCATATTCCTGCTGCGGGCCAATGCGGCCGCCCGAAACGGCCGAAAAAGCCACGATCTCGCCCCGATCGCCCAGTGCGGCAAAAACAGCGCCGCCCTCTGCGAGATACTGGCGCAGCTGTTCGGCTATTTTCCGGCGCTCCTGCGCATCCCAATCGTCAATAAAGGGTTCGGGGACGATTGCCCACTGCCCGTTCTTTTTGCGCCAGACGTTCTGCACAACCTGCCGGCGCGCAAACGCATCCAGGCAGTCCGGAGTGAGATCCGATTCTAATAGAGACTGAATTGGATAATGTGTGGTATTCATATAAAACTCCATTTTCTTTTTATTTTTGGGGGAAGCAAAGCTGGAATAGCTTCGCGTCCATGAGCGAGAGAAAGGCCTGCTCATCGATGATTTGGATGGCGCTTCCTCTTTGCCGCAGGGTCAGAGCCTTGCTCTTCTGGCTGCTTTGCCTGCCGGGAACGCCCAGCACCAGGTAATCCGTATAGCTGGAGACGCAGCTCTGCACCATCCCGCCGCCCCGAATGACGGCCTCCATCGCTTTTGCCCGGGGCATTTGCAGTTTTCCGGAAAAGACAAAGCTCTTTTCATAGAGCGAATCGCAAAAAGCTTCGCCGCTCTCCCAGGCTTCCAGCAGTGAGCCGGGCAGCGGGTAGGAGGGCTGGAGGCGGCAGGGGCGATAACCGCCGGAGGCAGAGCAGGAGCCTGGAAACACGCGGAAATGCCTTTTCACATCCCCAAGCGTTTGAAGATGATTTTGCCGCATGAGATGGCAGAGAATCCCGGCGCAGGCAATGGCATCAGATTCGGCCTGGTGGTGCGCCAGCGAGATGCCCAGGGCATCTGAGACGACGTTCAGGCGATGCGATGGCAGGGCGGGAAAGGCTCGGCGGGAGAGCAGGACGGTGCAGAGCAGGCGCATATCGGGAAGCGGAAGGCCGTAAAAGGCCAGTGTGCTTCTGAGCACGCCAATATCAAAGGGCGCGTTGTGCGCGGCGACGACAGCGTTCTCGAAATGCGCGGATATTTGCGGCCAAAGCTGTGCGAAAGTCGGCGCCTGGAAGACGTCCCGCTCGGTCAGGCCGTGGATTGCCGTGGTAAACGGATCAAAATAGAAAGGCTCTGGGCGGATGAGATAGCTGGTATGGCCCGCAAGCGCTCCATCCCGCACGAAAGCAAGGCCAATGCTGCAAGCGCTGGTCGGGTGGTTATTGGCCGTCTCAAAATCGATTGCGATAAAATCCATACTTCTCTCCTAAGGGGATTGTACCCTATTTTAGGGCGGAACGCAAAGAAAAGAATCAAAAAAGCGGGCAGGGCTGCCCGCTCGCTTTTATGGTGTAAAAAATTATTTTTCCGGATCCCGCCAGATAGCGCTGATGACGTCCAGCCCCAGGTGAATGCCCAGCACGGGCCCGACCCGGCGGATGGGAACTGCGCACCCGCATTTTTCCTCCAGCATCTTGGCCAGGCGCAGGGCGGAATCCTTCTCGCTGATATATTCCACTAAAACGTCCTGGGCATGGGGCGGGACGTTTTTTGCCAGAGCTCGCAGCTGCTCGGCCTTGCCGTGCGCCATGCCGCAGGAGATGACCGCCCCTTCCCGGCAGGAGAGAAGCGGGCGCAGGTTCAAAATCGTGCCCACAGACTGGCGGACGGGCCCCAGCCTGCCGCTGCGCCGCAATGGCGCCATATCCGCCACCGAGAACCAGGTCTCGATTTGGCTGCGCATCGCCAGGATGGCCTGCGCGGTCTGATCCAGAGAATAGCCCTGATCCAGCATCCGGCGTGCCTGGCGGATGAGGATGAGCAGGCCGCCGGCCGTCGTATGCGAATCCACGACCCGGATGCCGCCCCCGCCCAACTCCCGCGCGCAGACGGAAGCATTGGAGAAAGTTCCCGAGAGCCGGGAAGAGATGGTCAGGCAGAGCACCTGAACATCCGCGCTGCGCAGGCTGGCGAACGCCTTCATATAAGAGCCGATGGAGGCCTGGGAAGTATGCAGTTCGTTCCCTCCGGCAGCGATAAAACGCTCGAAATCGCCGTTTTCATTGAGGAAATTTTCTGCGTATACCGTCCCGGCGACGGTATACGTCATAGGAATGCAAACGACGCCGAGGTCTTTGGCCTCTTGCCGGGTGAGCCCGGCGGTGCTGTCGGTTACGATTGCGATCATTGTTTTGGCCTCCCAATTTTGCGGAATTTTTCGTATCTGTGATCCAGCAGTTGCTGCGCATCCAGCGAGCCGTAGTGCGCCAGGCGCTCTTTCAGCGCCTGCTTTAGCTCGGCATAAACCGGGGCGAAATCTGCCCCCGGCTTAGGTTCGGAAAAGACGCGCTCGATGACGCCCATCTCCAGCAGATCTTCTGCGGTAATTTTGAGCGCCTCGCAGGCCTCCTGCACTTTGGAAGCATCCTTCCAGATGATGCTGGCGGCCCCTTCGGGCGAGATGACGGAGTAGACTGCGTTTTCCAACATCCAGACTTCGTCGCAGACGGCCAGCGCCAGCGCGCCTCCACTGCCTCCCTCGCCGATTAAAATGCTGATACAGGGCGTTTTCAGGGCGGAGAGCTCCATGAGGTTCTGGGCGATAGCGCTGCCCTGGCCGCGTTCTTCCGCACCAATGCCGCAGTATGCGCCGGAGGTATCCACCAGGCAGATGACCGGGCGGCCGAACTTCTCCGCCTGCCGCATGAGCCGAAGCGCCTTGCGGTAGCCTTCCGGGTGCACGGAGCCGAAATTGCGATCCACCTTCTCCTTGGTATCCGCGCCCTTTTCTATCGCGATGACGGTAACGGGTTGGCCGTCCAGCCGGGCAATGCCGGCCAAAATGGCATGGTCGTCGCTGTAAAGGCGATCGCCGTGCAGCTCGAAGAAATCCGTAAACAGGGCAGAGATGTAGCTGGCGGCGGTGGGGCGGCCCTTAGCGCGGGCCGCGCATAAGCGTTCATAAGCCCTCATGCCGCGCCTCCTTCATGCAGGCCGAGCAGCAGGCTGATGGTCTGCTTCTGCTGGCGGCGATCCACGATGCTGTCTACAAAGCCCTTTTGGATGAGAAATTCCGAGCGCTGGAAGCCCTCGGGCAATTTCTGGCGAATGGTCTGCTCGATGACTCTGGGCCCGGCAAACCCGATGAGCGCGCCCGGCTCGGCCAGAATGATATCGCCCTCCATGGCAAAGCTGGCCGTGACGCCGCCGGTAGTCGGGTCGGTCAGCACGGTGAGATAGAGCAGGCCGGCCTGGCTGTGGCGCTGAACTGCGGCGCTGGTTTTGGCCATCTGCATCAGGGATAAAATGCCCTCCTGAATGCGCGCACCGCCCGAGACCGTGTAGCCCAGAACCGGAAGCTTTTTGGCCAGAGCGGCCTCGAAAAGCAGCGTGATTTTTTCGCCCACAGCCGTGCCCATGCTGCCCATGAAGAACAGCGAATCCATGACGAACAGCGCGCAGTCGTGCCCGCCGACCTGGCAGAACCCGGTAACGACGCCCTCGTTCTCGCCGCTGTTTTTCATCGCGCCCTCCAGCTTTTTGGCATAGCCGGGGAATGTGCTGCTGGCAGTGGAAGTGAGATCCTGGTTGATTTCGGTAAAACTATCCGTGTCTGCAATGAGCGCGATGCGCTCCCGGGCAGAGAGGCGGAAATGATGCCCGCAATCCGGGCAGACAAAGCAGCCCGCCTGCAAATCCGAGAGAAAGCAGAGCTTTTTGCAGGAAGGGCAGGAGCGGCAAAGCTCGTCGGGTACCTGCGGCGCCTCCTGCCGGCCCTTCTCCTGCCCCTCGAGATCTACATTGGGGTTGAGAAACATGCTTTTTTTGAGCATAGAACTCCTCCTGGTTTGAGGTTGTTTGGTGATAGGTTATTTCTGCTCCCGCCTTGCGAGAAAATCTGTCGTATAAGAGCCGTCCAAAAATTCCGGCTCGGAGATGAGATCGACCTGAAGCTCCCGGTTGTTTTCGATCCCCTCCACGATGGTCTCGCAGAGCGCCGCTTTCATTTTGCGGATGGCCTCCTGGCGCGTGCCCGCATGGACGATGAGCTTGCCGACCATGGAGTCATAGAAGGGGGGGATGGCATAGCCCTGGTAGAGCGCGGTATCAAAGCGCACGTTTGGGCCGCCCGGGATATGCAATAGGTTGATGGTCCCGCAGCTGGGGCGGAAATTATGCAGCGGATCTTCGGCGTTGATGCGGCATTCGATGGCATGGCCGGATAGATGCACATCCTGCTGACAAAAGTCCAGCTCCATGCCCGCGGCGACGCGGATCTGCCATTTGACGAGGTCTAGCCCCGTCACCATCTCGGTTACCGGGTGCTCGACCTGCAGGCGGGTGTTCATCTCCATGAAATAGAAATGCCCATCCGGCCCAAGCAGGAATTCGATGGTCCCAAGGCCGCGGTAGTCGACTGCTTTGGCGGCTTTGATGGAGGCCTCGATCATCTGGGCACGCGTTTCCTCCGAAATAGCGGGGGAGGGGCTCTCCTCGATGAGCTTTTGGTTTTTGCGCTGCATCGAGCATTCCCGCTCTCCCAGGCAGACGACCCCGCCGTAGTTATCGCAGAGCAGCTGCATCTCGATATGCTTGGAGGGCGCAAGGAATTTTTCCATGTAGACGGCGCCGTCGCCAAAAGCGCTCTCCGCTTCGGCGGTCGCCGCCAGAAAAGCGCGCTCCAGATCCTCTTTTTTCTCCACTTTGCGGATGCCGCGCCCGCCGCCGCCTGAGCGTGCCTTGACGAGCAGGGGATAGCCAATGGCGTCGCCCTCCGCAAACGCCTCCGCCACGGAGGGGATGATGCCGCCGCCCGGGATGACGGGAACGCCCGCCGCCCGCATGGTGCGCTTGGCCTCATCCTTATCACCCATGCGGGTGATGACCTCGCTGGGCGGGCCGATAAAGCTGATATGGCACTCCTCGCAGAGCTGGGCGAAGTGCGCGTTTTCCGAGAGCAGGCCGTATCCTGGGTGGATGGCCTGTGCGCCGCAGGCAACAGCCGTGGAAAGCAGCGCCGTCATATTCAGATAGCTTTGGGCGACGGGCGCCGGCCCGATGCAGATGCTCTCATCCGCCAGACTGACGTGCAGCGCATCCCGGTCTGCCTCGGAAAAGACGGCCACCGTCGTGATGCCCATTTCCTTGCAGGCGCGGATGATGCGCACGGCGATCTCCCCGCGGTTTGCAATGAGTATTTTTGAAAACATCGGCCTACCGCCCTTCGATTAGGGCGAAGGAAAGCTCGCCCGAGGAGCAGAGTTTTCCGCCGACAGATGCTTCGCACCTGGTAAAGAAAAAGGGCCCTTTCTGCCTTGTGATATAGGCGGAGATCTCCAGCGTATCCCCGGGGAAAACCTTGTTTTTAAAGCGGGCTTTGTCGATGCCGGTATAGTAGGGCGTCTTGCCCACAAGCTCATCCTTTAAAAGAATGCAGCAGGTTTGCGCCATAATTTCGCAGAGCACCACGCCGGGAACCACGGGGTTGCCGGGAAAATGCCCCTGCAAGAACCATTCGTCTCCCCGAACGCGGTAAATTCCGTGGGCAACCTTATTTTCATCCACTTCTACTTCGTCTACCAGCAGCATGGGCTCCCGATGCGGGAGGAAGGTTTTGATTTCTTCTCTGTTCATCCTGCCCTCCTAGAAGATTTTAAAGAGCGGCTGGCCAAATTCCACGACATCGCCGCTTTTTACGCAGATATCTACCACTTCGCCGTCCTGCTCGGCAGTGATCTCGTTCATCAGCTTCATGGCCTCGATGATGCAGAGCACATCGCCCTTTTTGACCTTGCTGCCCACTTTGACAAAGGGCTCCTGATCCGGGGCGGGCGTGGCATAGAACACGCCCACCATCGGGGAAGTTACCAGGCTGATGGCGTTAAAATCCAGGCCGGGATCATCCAGCGGCTCGCCGGATGCCGGCGCCTGCTCCGGCATGGAAGCCATGGGAAGCGGCGCAGGAACAGAGCTCTGAACGATCTGCGCAGGCGCGCTTTTTTCCAGGCGGATGCGCGTTTCGCCCTCTTCCAGCTCCAGAGCTGTCAGGTTGGCATCCTGCAAAATCCCTGCCAGTTCGCGGATGGTCTTGATGTTCATTTGCTCACCTCCGGGCAGGGGCGGAATGCCAGGCAGGCGTTATGCCCGCCAAAGCCAAGGGAAGTGGAAAGCGCCAGGCTTGCCTGGGCTTTGCGCGCCTCGTTGGGGACATAGTCGAGATCGCAGGCGGGATCCGGCTGCTCATAGTGAATGGTGGGCGGCAAAATGCCTTCTTTGAGCGCCAACGCGCAGACGATGGCTTCCGCCGCGCCCGCCGCGCCCAGCATATGGCCGGTCATGGATTTGGTGGAGCTGATGGCGGCCTTTCTAGCCGTTTGCTCACCCAAGGCCAGCTTGATGGCAGTCGTCTCAGAGGAATCGTTTAGGGGCGTTCCCGTGCCGTGCGCGTTGATATAGATGCTGTCTGCATTGCTCAGCCCGGCCTCTTGCGCGGCAAGCTGAATCGCACGGCTGGCGCACTGGCCGTCCGGCCGGGGCGCGGTGATGTGGTGCGCATCGCAGGTGTTGCCATAGCCGCAGATCTCCGCGTAAATCTTGGCGCCGCGGGCTTTGGCGTGTTCATATTCTTCCAGCACCAGAATGCCCGCGCCTTCTCCGATGACGAAGCCCTTGCGGCGAGCATCGAAGGGAAGAGAAGCGGCGTCGGCGTCCTCGCTGAGCGAAAGCGCCTGGCAGCTGGTGAAGCCGGCAATGGCCAAAGGCTCAACCGCCGCCTCACTGCCGCCGGCAAAAATAGCATCGGCATAGCCGTGCGCAATGGCATGGAACGCCTCGCCGATGGTGTGCGTCGAGGTGGCGCAGGCGGTAACTACGGGCAGGCAGGGCCCCTGGGCATCCATTGCCATGGCGATGTTGCCTGCCGCAATGTTGGCGATCATCATGGGGATGAACAGCGGGGAAACCCGCCCTGGGCCGCGGTTTAAAAGCTTCTCGGTTTCAGCGGCGAAAGTATGAATGCCGCCAATGCCCGAGCCGACGTATACGCCCAACCGATCCGGCTCAACTGCGCCGACAATGCCGCTGTCCTCTGCGGCCTGCTTCGCCGCGGCCATGGCATACTGCGTATAGAGATCCATGCGGCGGGTGTTTTCCAGGCCGTAATCGGCCGGGTTAAAATCCTTCACTTCTGCCGCCAGATGCACTTTATAGCCCTCGGTATCAAAATGCGTAATCGGGCCAATCCCGCAGACGCCCTGGCAGAGATTTTCAAAATAATCGGGGATATTGTTGCCAACGGGAGAGATGATCCCAAGACCAGTAATGACAACGCGTCTCATAACAAATCCTCCTAAAGCAAGATAAAAAATAAAATAAGAAAAATAATTGCGTGGGGCAGGAGCTCACATGCTCATGCCGCCGTCCACCGGGATGACTGCCCCGGTCAGATAGCCTGCCTGCTCGCAGGCCAGGAAGGCCGCCAGATTTGCGACGTCCTCCGCCTGGCCGCAGCGCTTCATGGGGATGGCCGAGAGAACGGCCTCCTGCGCGGCGGCGGGCATGGCGGCCGTCATATCCGTCTCGATAAAGCCGGGGGCGATGGCGTTGCAAGTCACGCCGCGGCTGGCCAGCTCTTTGGCGACGCTCTTGGTCAGGCCGATGAGGCCGGCTTTTGCGGCCGCGTAGTTTGCCTGCCCGGCGTTGCCCATCAGGCCGACGACGGAGGTCAGATTGATGATGCGGCCGGCCCGGCTGCGCATCATGCCGCCGCAGGCCTGCCGGATGAGGTTGAATGCGCCTTTGAGGTTGACAGCGATGACGCGGTCAAACTCCTCTTCCTTCATGCGCATGCAGAGCGTATCTTTGGTGATGCCGGCGTTGTTGACCAGCGCCCAGATGGGCCCCAGGTCTGCAATGACCGAGGAGACCAACTCCCCTGCGGCGGAAAAATCAGAGACGTCGCACTGATAGGTTTTCGCCCGGACGCCCAGCGCCTCAACTTCCTTTTGGCACTGCTCTGCGGCGGCGGTATTGCCCGCATAGACGATGGCAATATCCATGCCGGCCTCTGCCAGTTTCAGGGCGATGGCCTTGCCAATCCCTCGGGATGCCCCGGTAACCAGGGCGACTTTATTTGCCATTTTCTTCTCCTTTCAGCATGGAAACTGCTTTTTGCAGCGTTTCGGGAGATTCGATGTTGCAAGCGGCCGCGTCTGCGTCGATTTTGCGCATCAGGCCAGTCAGCGTCTTGCCTGCGCCCACCTCCGCAAAGGCCCCGCAGCCCTCTTTTCTCAGCGCCTCCATGCTCTTTTGCCAGAACACCGGGCTTTTGACCTGCTGGGCCAAAAGATTGGCCGCGCTCTCTGCCGTATAGGGCTCGGCAGTGGCGTTGGCGTATAGGGGAATGCGCGGAGCGGAGAAGGATAGGCCAGCCATATATTCCGCGAGGCCTTCCGAAGCCTCCTGCATATAGGGAGAGTGGAAGGAACCGCTGACTTTCAGGCGCATGGCCCGGCCGCCGGCCGCGGAAACCTCCTGTTCCAGCGCCGCCAGCTGCTCTTCCTGGCCGGAAACCACCGTCTGTCCGGGGCAGTTGTAGTTGACGGGGAACACATCGCTGTATTTGCCGCAAAGCTCCTGTACCTGATCGGCCGAGAGTTTCAGGATGGCAGACATTGCGCCCGGATGTTTTTCCCCGGCGGCGGCCATCAGCTCTGCTCTGCGGCAGACCAGCCCAAACGCATCTTCCAGGGAGAGCAGGCCGCAAAACGCGGCAGCGGCAACCTCGCCCAGGGAGAATCCAGCGGCATAATCCGCGCAGATGCCCGCTTCTTCCAAAGCGGCCGCGCAGGCGTAGTCCATGGCGAAAAGGCAGGGCTGGGTGTTGATGGTGGAAGAGAGCTCTTCTGCGCTCCCTTCAAAGCACTGCGCCAGCGTTCCTGCCCGCATGGCCTCGCAGGCGTCGAACACCCGGCGCGCGGCGGGGGAGGCGGCATAGAGCTCCTTGCCCATGCCCGGGTACTGCGCGCCCTGGCCGGCAAACAAAAAAGCTATTTGAGCCATTGCTGTGCTCCCCCCAGGCTTTGCTCCGCCTCGGCAAACATGCGGGAGATGATCTCGGCGGCGGGCAGCTCGTCTTTGACCAGCGCAGCGCACTGGCCTGCCATAAAGCAGCCATTCACCTCATCGCCCTCCCGGGCAGCCTTGCGCAGCGCGCCTGCGCCGAATTTTTCGATCTCCTCGTTGGAGACGTCGGAATATTCCAGCTCGAAGAATTTGCGCGAGAACTGGTTTTTCAGCGAACGCACCGGGTGCCCCAGGCGTTTGCCCGTGGTGATGGTGTCGATATCCTTGGCTTTGAGCACGCGCTTCTTATAGTTCTCGTGAATCGTGCATTCATAGGCCGTCAGGAACCGCGTTCCGCACTGCACGCCCACAGCCCCCAGCATGAAGGCCGCCGCAACACCCCGGCCGTCTGCAATGCCGCCCGCCGCCAAAACCGGGATGCCCACCGCATCGCAAATTTGGGGGACCAGCGCCATGGTGTTGATCTCGCCGATATGCCCGCCAGATTCGCCGCCCTCTGCAATGACGGCGCAGGCGCCCTGGCGCTCGACCATCCGGGCAATCGCCGTCGAGGGGACGACCGGAACGATTTTGATGCCCGCGGCAAGCCAGTCTTTCATGTATTTGCCGGGCATTCCCGCGCCTGTCGTCACGACGGGCACCTTCTCTTCCGCCACAACCTTTGCGACTTCATCGGCAAAGGGGCTCATGAGCATGATGTTGACGCCGAACGGCTTCTCTGTCAGAGCCCGGCATTTGCGGATTTCGCCGCGCAGGTATTCGCCGTCTGCGTTCATGGCAGAGATGATGCCCAGTCCGCCGCCGTTCGAGACGGCCGAAGCCAGGCTGGCATCCGAAATCCATGCCATGCCGCCCTGAAAAATGGGATATTCGATTCCAAAAAGATCACAGATGGGAGTTTTTACCATGGCTATTTTGCCTCGTCGATCAGCGCGACGACATCCGCGACGGTTTTGAGATCCTCGCTCATCTCGATGCTGATGCCAAACTCGTCCTCCAGGTTCATGATGATCTCAACGGTATCCAGGGAATCCAGGCCGAGGTCTGCAAACGTGCTTTCCATCTTGATTTCGCTGGCATCCATATCCTTGTAATCCGCCAGAATCTGTGCAACTTTCTCAAATGTCATGTTCATTTCCTCCAAAATAAAGAATAAATTCATCTATTTGCAGCGGCTTTTGCCGTTACAATCGTATTACAGTTCCCATTTCAGGATGCAGGCGCCGCTGGTCAGCCCGGCTCCAAAAGCGCTCATGGCAAGGTACTCGCCCTTTTGCAAGGCGCCGCCGCGGTTCAGCTCATCCAGCAGAATGGCGATGCCGGCGGAAGATGTGTTGCCGTGCAGCTCGACATTGTGCGGGAACTTCTCTTTTGGCTGTTTGAGCCGGGTGCGCACTGCTTCCAGAATGCGCAGGTTGGCCTGATGCAGCAGAAAATGGCCGACCTGCGAAAGCTCCATGCCGCGATCCGCGCAAAGCGTGCGCAGATCTTCCGTCGATCTGGAAACGGCGAATTTATAGACCTCCTGGCCGTTCATAAAGAGCGGGGAAGAGGCGGTTTGCGGGGTATAGGGGCAGTTGCCCGATGCGTGATACGCGTGCAGAACGCTGGCATCGCAGGAAGTGTGCATCAAAAAGCTGGCGTCCTCGCCGCCGGCAGAGACCACCGCTGCCGCCGCGCCGTCGCCAAAGAGCACGCAGGTTGCGCGATCCGTCCAGTCTACCATGCGGCTGGGGCATTCTGCGGCCACGATGAGAATGTTTTGGCATTTCCCGCTTTTCAGATAAGCTTCCGCCATCTCCAGGGCATAGAGAAAGCCTGCGCAGGCGCCGTTGAGATCGATGCAGGGGCACGCCGCGCCGATTTTGCCCTGAATGACGCAGGAAAGCGCCGGAGTCAGATACGGATTTATGACATTGGAGCAGAAGATATAGTCCACTTGCCCGGCGCCAAGCCCGGCCTGTTCCAGCGCCTTTTCCGCCGCCTCTGCGGCCAAATCCTCCAGGGCCTCATCCGTCAGAATGCGCCGCTCAGCAATGCCCGTGCGCGTGCGGATCCATTCATCGGAAGTATCCAGGAAAGCAGAAAGATCGTCGTTTGTGATGCGCAGCTCGGGAGCCGCGCTGCCAGTTCCGATAATTTTCAAGATAATGCCTTCTTTCTGGCGGGGTGGATGCTTTGGTTGAGCGCCGTGGCCTCCGCCGCCTGCCTATGCACAAATTCATTGAGATTTTTCAGCGCGCTGAGCAAAACAGGCGCCTGCTCATCGCTCGCCTCGCGCAGCAGCGAACGCACCATCTGTTCGTGAAAATAGCGGTGCGCCGCATCAGCGCGGCGGCCCATGCGGGTCAGCGTAACGCGGACGACCCTGGCATCCTTTTTTGAGCGCACTTTTTGCACAAATCCCTTTTTTTCCAGTTTTTGAATCGCGACTGTCGCAGAGGGAAGCGTGATCTCCTGATCCTGCGCGATCTGGCTCATGGAGCAGCCGGCATTATCTTTTCGGCAGTGCTGGCCGATGGTCTCTAAAATATGAAGCTCGCCAATGTTCAAATCCAGCCGGGTGGTGCGCAGCGTCTGTTCCTCTACCGAGAGAATGCTGCGAAAAATATCCACCAGCAAATGGTTGATCTCCGAAAACATACCTTTTTGCACGGTTTCCCTCCTTTTTAATTAGTTAGATTATCTAATCAATAGGAGTATTATAGATCCAAAAAAAGGCTGTGTCAATGCTGAAAAGGGGGAGAGCGGAACCCGGGGGATGGCATAAAAAACGCAGAAATGCTCTGCTAAAGCAGACAGCGCATGGGCGTAAAACGAATGCCGTCCGCCGTCTGCTCGGCGCTCAGATCCGAAAAGCCCAGGCGGTGATAGACGGGCACGGCATAGGGCAGGGAGTTTACAGTAAGCTGTTTTTGCCCGTTTTCCCGGGCGAAATCCGCCGCCGTTTGGACCAGCGCCCGGGCAATCCCCTGCCTGTGAAAACCGGGATCCACGAACAAGAGGTAGATATGGCGCCCATCCCGCATGGCAAGCACGCCAATTAGGCGATCTTCCCTGAGAGCCGCCCAGATTTTGAGCGCCCCGGAGTTGAACTGCTCGGGAACAGAATCCAGAAAGGCATAGAAAGAAGCGATGCCCTCCCGGCTGTAATCCGGCGCTTCAAAGCGATCGAATACACTGTGCACAAGAGAGCGGCATGGCTCAATTTCATCTGGCAAGAGCGGGCGAATTTGCATGAGCTGTGTCTCCTTGTCATTTTTACGATCTATTTTATAATAAGATACTTGAAATGCAAGCGGAAGATCAAAAAAGAGCGCCCGAAGGCGGCTCTTTTTTGATTGCTATCGAACCTCATCCAGCGTTTTGGCGACGCGGTGCTCGATGGGCTTCCACTCCACCTTCTGGAACAGAGCGGCCAGAGAGATGGGAATATAGGTGAAAAGGAAGAGAGGGAAGGTAAACGTATACAGAATTTTCTTATGCGCAGGGCATTTGATAGCCTTCCACTCGGTGATGGTCGTGAGCACGCCGACGACAAACAGCGTCATGTAGTAGTTAAACAGGGACATGATCAGCGATTGGCTGGTCAGCTGGATCAAAATCGGGTTGATGCGAGAGCCGAACGCCGCGGCGCACAGGAAAACCACATTGACGACCATGGAGAGCAGTGAGACAAACGTCGCTGGCATGACGGTCATCGTCATATCATAGCAGGCGAAGTTGTTGGCATCTTTGCGGAAAATGCCGCAGATGAGGCGCTTGCCGTATTTGCAGATGATCTGGTAGAACCCTTTGCACCACCGCATCCGCTGATGCCAGGACTGCACAAAATCCTCGGGCTGTTCGTCGTAGAGCACAGCCGTTTCGCAGTAGCCGATGGTCTCGCCCTTTAAAACATTGTCCACGGTGAACTCGATATCCTCGGTCAGCAGGTGGTGAATCCAGCCGCCCTGCTCGCGGATGATCGCGCTGGAGAGGAGGAAGCCCGTGCCCGAGATGGCGCAGCTGGTGCCCAGCCGCATTCTGGGGTTGTTGAGGTATTTGGCTTCCCGAAGGAACCACAGGCCATAGCCGGCAGAGAGCCAGTTGGTCCCGAAGTTTTTGGAGTTGCGGTAGCTGGTGATGACGCGGTAGCCCTGGCTGAAGACCTTGTTCATCTCCTCGATGTAGTGCTCATCCAGCAGGTTATCCGCGTCGAACACGAAGTAGCCGTCGAAATAGGAATCACCGTATTCGGCTGCGATTTTATGGAATGCGTAATCCAGGGCATAGCCCTTGCCCACGCGTATTTTATTGAACCGGCGGTAGACGATGGCGCCATGCTCGCTGGCGACCTGCGCCGTGTTGTCTGTGCAGTTATCTGCAACGACAAAAACCTCCACAAGCTCTTTGGGGTATTTCTGCCCCTTGATTGTATCGATCAGCTGGCCGATGACAGAGCTTTCATTGCGCGCCGAAATGAGAACGCCGTAGCGGTGCTGCTTTGCCTCTGTCTGAGGGGCGTTTCCAGACTTCAATCTCTTTTTATCCCGATGCTTGCCAACCAAGGCAACGACGATATAAAACATCTGATATGCGTACATCGCCGTGATGAGAATAAAAATAATCATATTGAAGGTTTTGATAAATTCCATTTTGTTTCCTCCATAATTTTCCCATTCGAAGAATAGCATCCCGGGGGATACGATTCAAGCGGCTTAAAGAAATTTTAAAAAACACTTGCGAACTATTTACAAAATATATATAATTTTGTGGCAAAAAAGATGAATTTGTAACAGAAGATGTCGAAACAAAGCCTATAGGCGCGCCGTTCAAAAATAATATTTTTTGAAAAAGCGAGCCTGCCATGTTTGCGCGAGCCGGCTTTTTTGCATGATACTTATATGTATATTTACTTTTCCGCAAGCCATGATACTGCCGGCGTAAATTTTAAAATGGGAGGGCTTATCATGACGACAAAAAGGGCTGCTTCATGTTGAAGACGCCTTCGGCCACGCTAAGTGCGCAAGGAAGCGGCGGAGCGGCGCGACTGCTTTTTAAAGATGTATCAGAAGGCAGATATAAAAGCAGCGCCCCGAAAACCAGCTTTTCGGAGCGCTGTTTGATGCGGCCGCCTAAAAAGAGACGATCAGCAGCATTTTGAACTGTTCTTCGCCGTATACAGCGTGGGGAATATCCTTGGGCATGACGATCGTCTGCCCCTGCTCCAGATAGTAGACCTGGCCGCCGATGGTGAAGCGCCCTTTGCCATCCAGCACGGTTACCATTGCATCGCCCCCGGAGGCATGGGTGGAGATTTCCTCTCCCTGATCAAAGGAAAAGATTGTAACGCTGACGAGCTCGTTTTGCACCAGCGTTTTGCTCACGACCTGCCTCTGCTGATACGCGATTTGATCTTTGAGCGACAGCACTTGCTCTTTTTTGATGTTTTTATACATTCCGCCCCTCCTATATAAGATGATATTTTTATTATGCCCGCTTGCTGTTAATAGTTTAGTGAACCTGCAATATTTTCTGCAAATCCCGCCGCACCCGCTAGTAAGCCGCTGCCGGGATGGGAATGGAGATTCCGGAAATCAGCTCGGCTTCAAAGCGCCGGATTGCGACGAGATAGAGCGTGTTTACCAGTGCTTCTATGAAGATATTGCAGAGAAATAAACTGATTTGCGCGATCAGGAGAAAAGAAATGGAGGATACGAGGATGACGGTGCAGCAATGTTATCAGGCAATGGGCTCAGATTATGAGGATGTGATGAGCAGGCTCAGGACGGATGAGCGGGTGAAAAAATTCCTGCTCAAGGTGTCGAGCGATTCCAGCTATGCGCTGCTATGCAGTTCGCTGGAGCAAAAGGATATCTCCGAGGCTTTTTGGGTGGCGCATACGATAAAAGGCATCACCCAGAATCTCTCGCTGACAAAGCTCTATGCGTCCTCTGCGCAGCTTTGCGACGTGCTGCGGGATCGGCAGGAATATGGCGAGGATATCCAGCCTGCCTTTGAGGCAGTGGAAAAGGACTACGAGTTCACCATCGGCTGTGTTCAGCAGCTGGCGGAGAGCGTATAGCTGAATTGGCCGGAAAAATGATTCACCGTGATAAGCCGCAGAAGAGAAAGCGCGCGCTAAATTGGGGCGATAGGGCATGGTGCGAAAAAATGAAGCGAGCAGGGCGCCTTGCTCTGCCCTATGCCAAATAGAAAAAGACCCGCTTAAATAGCGGGTCTTTTGAGTAGAAGGCCAAACGCACCTTTTAAAAAGATAAATAAGGGGTTTGCATTTTGAAGCCTTGTTTAATACTTGCAAAATAGATTTTTTGTTTTTTGTAAAAGCGCCGCAGGCGCATAACCGCAAAAAAGTGGTAGGCAAGCGGGGAATAAAAAACCGAGCAAGGGACGAGCGAACGTTTTTTATTCGAGAGCGAGGCCGAGCTTTTTTGCGGAAGAGGAGCGGCAACGGGGCGAACGTCAAAGCCCTCGGCATATTGCCGAGGGCTTTGTGTGCAGCGTAGTTTGCTGCGACGTGGCGTACCCGGGAGGATTCGAACCTCTGACCTTTGGAGTCGGAGTCCAACGCTCTATCCAGCTGAGCTACGGGTACAACATGGATATCTTAGCACACTTTCCCCGCGTTGGCAAGACGGTGCGCGATGCAAATTTTCAAAATATATGGTAATATTATTAAAGGCAAAAACAAAAATCTGCGCTCAAAGCGAGGGCTTTCCGGCCGAAAAGACCTTTCAAATCTTATCTTTTTGGAGTAAATTGTCCGGCCGAAAATGAAAACAGCGCAGGAAAGTCAAATCTTCAGCACATATGCTCAGCTGCCGGCAAAAGGAGAAAACTACTTGATCAACGGAAAAACAGAAGGAATCAAACAAAATATACTGGATGAGCTGGAACTGCTCTATGAGGCGCAGTGCCCGCGCGGCGAATTTCTGACGCAGGAGCTGGCCGATGCGCTGGCAAAATACTCCTGCATGCTAAACCGGGAGATCTCCATTTTTCTTTCCAGAAGCGGGAACGTGCTGGATATTTCCATCGGAAGCGAGGATAACGTCTCTCTGCCTGTGATGAGAAAGCGGCGGGGCACCCTGGGCCTTTCGGGCGTGCGCTGTATTCATACGCACCCGGGTGGCAGCTCGCACCTTTCGGATGTGGACGTCGGTACGCTGCTTTCCGCGCGGATGGACTGCATGGCGGCGCTGGCTGTTGCAGACGGCGTGCCCAAGAGCCTGTGCGCAGGATTTATCGGGGAGAGCTTGGGCGAGGCGGTTTTTGCAGGCCCGTTTTTCATCCGCAGGCTGCCCAACCGTTTCTTGATGGAAGAGATTGAGCGGGCGACCCGCCGGGTGGCGGATCTCGTGCGCACCCAGGCCACGGAGGAGGAGACCGAGCGGGCGATTCTCGTGGGGTTAAGCTGCACGCAGGCAGAGATGGACGAGCTGGCGCTTTTGGCGCAGACGGCCGGCGCAGAGAGCGTCGCGCAGTTTGTGCAGGATCGGCCGCGGGAGAGAGGGCTCTATATTGGGCGGGGAAAAGTGAAGGAAATCTCCCTGGCGGTTTCTGCGCTGGAGGCAGACCTGGCTATTTTCAACGACGAGCTTTCTGCCATCGAGGCGCGCAACCTGGAAGAACAGCTGGGTGTCAAAATAGTGGATCGGACGACGCTGATTTTGGATATCTTTGCCCGCCGGGCCAAAACCCGGGAGGGACGGCTGCAAGTTGAACTGGCTCAGCTCAAATACAACCTGCCCCGGCTCATGGGAGAGGGCCTGGCGCTCTCCCGGCTGGGAGCGGGCATTGGGACTAGAGGCCCGGGCGAGAGCAAGCTGGAGATGGATCGCCGCAGAATCCGCCGGCGCATCTACGAGCTGGAAGGGGAGATCGAAAAGCTGGCGCTTCAGCGCGGCCTGCGCCGGGAACAGCGGGAGAAGAACAATGTCCCCGAAATCGCGCTGGTGGGCTACACCAACGCGGGCAAAAGCAGCCTGCTCAACGCCGTCTCGGATGCGGGCGTCTATGCGGAGGATCAGCTGTTTGCCACGCTGGATCCCGTAACGCGCAAGGTGCAGATGCCGTCCGGCAAGGAAATGCTGTTTACGGATACCGTCGGGTTTATCCATAAGCTGCCGCACGATCTGGTCAGCGCATTCCGCTCGACGCTGGAAGAGGCAAACCGGGCGGATCTGCTGCTGCTTGTAACCGATCTTTCAAGCCCAGAGGCTGAAAAACAGTCGCAGGTTGTGCGGGAGGTCTTGGAGGAGCTTGGGGCAGGCGATAAGCCGGCGTTCCGCGTCTATAACAAGGCCGATTTGGTGCAGGATGTCCCGGAAAACACCCGGAGTGCCTTCTGCATTTCCGCCAAGACGGGGCAGGGTATCCCCGAGCTTTTGGCAGCGATCGAAGCCAGGCTTCAGCCTAAGATGGCCGAGGTGAGCCTGAAGCTTGGCTACCAGGAGGGGGCAAAGCTGGCGCAGCTGCAAAAATGCGCGGAGGAGATCCGGGTAGAATACGAGGAGCAGGGGATAAGCGTCTGGGCAAAACTGCCGGAGATCTGGGTAAAACGCATTCTGGGCCAGTAATTTTGCACAATATATTGATTTTTGCAGGGCGGGGTGCTACTCTTAAACCAAAGCCAAATATATCTAACATAGGATAATATGGCGAGGAGGTATTGTTTCTTTATGTATGGAGATTATTATTACGACGGTGTCTGGACCGCGGCGGCTGGCATCGCAATCGTGCTGATTCTGATCGTTTTGGCACTGGTGGTTCTCTTTTATGTTTTTGCGGGAATTGGCCTGTATACCATGGGAAAACGCAGAGGAGTGCAGACGCCCTGGCTTGCCTGGCTGATTCCAAGCTTTGTGGTCGGCGCCATTGCAGACGACTATGATGAGCGCACCAAGGGAAAATCCATGGGGCTGCGCTGGATTCTGCTGGGCCTGACCATCGGTAGCATCGTGCTGAACAATATCGGCATTGGCAGCGTCAGCCTTTATACTTACGGCAGATATGGCAGTGCTTACGGTGCAGGGAGCGGCATTGCGGTTCTGACTGGGATGATCATCAGCATTACGTTGCTGGTGTTCTCCTATATCGCTCTATATCGGATCTACAAATCTGCCAACCCGAACAGCGCGACGACCATGCTGGTTTTGTCCATCTTCTTCCCGGTCATCATCCCCTTTGTCATCTTTGGCCTGAGAAAGCGGGACGACGGCATGCCTTATGGCCAGCAGGGGCCGATGGGATATGCTCCTTACGGCGCCCAGCCGCCCTATTATGGGCAGAGCCAGTATCAGCCGTATCAGGGATATCAGAACCCGGCAGGCGGGTTTGCGCCGCAGGGCTATCAGCCGCCCATGCAGCAAAATCCGGGAGTGCCGTATCCAGGCGGCACGCAATATCAGGGCAATCCCCAGACGCCAGCTCAGCCGCAGCAAAATGGGGCAGAGCAGGGAGAAGGCCCTTCTGAGCAGTAAGGAAAAGTAAAGAGAGAAAAAGGCTGGGAAACCAGCCTTTTTCTCTGCTTGCCGATAGGAAGAGCGCGAAGGCAGAAAGACGAAAACACAGCATATGAAAAAAGGATCTGCCGCAAGGCAGATCCTTTTGATTTTGCTTCGGGCTTAGAAGCTCTCTTTCTCATCCAGGAAGGCCGGAAGATTCTCAATGGGCATGCGAACCTGCTCCATGGTATCCCGATCCCGGACGGTAACGCAGCCGTCATCCAGCGTCTCAAAATCGATGGTGATGCAGTAGGGCGTGCCGATCTCGTCCTGGCGGCGGTAGCGTTTGCCGATGCTGCCAGAGAGGTCGTAATCGACGTTATGGTGCTTTAAGAGCATCTCGTAGACTTCATCCGCCTTCTCAGAGAGCTTTTTCTGCAAGGGCAGAACTGCGGCTTTATAGGGCGCCAGGGCGGGATGCAGATGCAGGACCGTGCGCGTCTCGCCGTTCTCCAGCTGCTCTTCGTCGTAGGCTTCGCAGAGGAATGCCAGCGTGACGCGGTCGGCGCCCAGCGAGGGCTCGATGCAGTAGGGGACATACTTCTCATTGGTAATGGGATCCTGATAGGTGAAGTTCTCGCCCGAATGCTCCATATGCGCCTTGAGGTCGAAATCCGTGCGGTCTGCGATGCCCCAGAGCTCGCCCCAGCCGAACGGGAAGAGGTATTCGATATCCGTCGTGGCGTTGGAATAGTGCGAAAGCTCCTCGGGGGAGTGATCCCGCAGCTTGATGCTCTCCTCGGGCATACCCAGGCTGAGCAGGAAGTTCTTGCAGTAATCCTTCCAGAAATAGAACCACTCCATCTCCTCCTTGGGGTTGCAGAAGAACTCCAGCTCCATCTGCTCGAATTCCCGGGTGCGGAAGGTGAAGTTCCCGGGGGTGATCTCGTTGCGGAAGGATTTGCCAACCTGCGCGATGCCCATGGGCATCTTGCGGCGGGTGCTGCGCAGCACATTTTTGAAGTTGACGAAAATGCCCTGGGCCGTCTCGGGGCGCAGGAAAATTTCCGAGGCGGTATCCTCGTTGACGCCCTGGAAGGTTTTAAACATCAGGTTGAATTTGCGGATGGGCGTGAAGTTGTTCTTGCCGCAGGTGGGGCAGGGGATATGCTCGGCGATGAACTCCTCCATCTGCTTGTTATCCATCGCGGCGACATCCAGATCAAGTTTATGCTCGAATACGTAGTCCTCGATGAGCTTATCCGCGCGGAAACGCTCGTGGCACTCTTTGCAGTCCATCAGCGGGTCGTTGAAGCCGCCCACATGCCCGGATGCGACCCAGGTTTCCGGGTTCATGAGAATGGCGCAGTCCAGGCCGACGTTATAGCGGCACTCGGTGACGAATTTGCGCCACCAGGCTTTTTTGACGTTGTTCTTGAACTCGACGCCCAACGGGCCGTAATCCCATGTATTGGCGAGGCCGCCGTAGATTTCCGAGCCGGGGAAAACAAAGCCTCTATTTTTCGCCAGCGCGACGACTTTATCCATTGTTTTTTCGCTTCTCTGCATACCAAACCTCCTAAAATTCGTATTGATGTGCGTATAAAATAAAAAAACCTTCAGCCTTATAGGGACGAAAGAATCTCTTCCGTGGTTCCACCCTATTTGGCCAAAAGCCCACTTTCAAAAAAGGTCTCTATGGGCTGCCGATAGCAGCGCGCCAGCGCGGTTTGCACCATCCACCGCGTCTCTTTGTTCTGGCCTTCTCTGCCGTTACGCCCAACCTGCGATATGCTCTTTTCCTTCTATCATATAGAAAGGCAGGGGAAAAGTCAATATTTGCGGGGCGGGAAAAAAGAAAGAAATTTTGAGAAAATTCGGCACAATTTTCTGCTTCCAACGTACTATACAGTAAGCTTTGAAAGCTCAAAATTATTCCGATTAGGAGGAACTTTACTATGGGTTGTGGTTGTAACAATGGTTGTGGCGGTTTTGGTGGCAATAGCTGCTGGATTATCATCCTTCTGCTTCTGTGCTGCGGTGGCTGCGGCGAGAACGGCTTCGGCGGCGGCATGGATTGCTGCTGGATTATCATTCTGCTTCTGTGCTGCTGCGGCAATAGAAACAACAATAGCTGCGGTTGCCAGGAGAATAACTGCGGTTGCGGCTGCTAATTGAGAAGGGTTCGCCAAGAAACAAACGATGACATAGACGCTTATGCGCAATAAAAAAGGAGCGGCATCTGCCGCTCTTTTTTTATTGCGCAAATTCGTTCAGCTCCAAAAGCTCGCCGTCCGGGCCGCGGAAGAAGGCCAGCCGAACGCCGTGATAGACGTTTGAAATGCTGCGGGCAGCTCCCTCCATCTGGACGCCGTGCGCGCAAAGATGCGCGATGGCCGCATCCAGATCTGCGGTTTTCAGGCAGAGATGCTCAAAATGGCCATCCTGCCGCGGCGCATAGTCTGGTTTTGCGATCAGCTCGATTTCGCAATCGCCGTTTCGAAGAAAACAGAGCACAGTTCCGTTTTCCAGGGGCGCTGTGCAGGTGATAGCAAAGCCTAAAATTTCCACATAGAATTTTTTTGAGCGCTCCAAATCGCGGACGTGCAGGCCGATATGGCTGAGCCCTAAAATAGGTTGAGACATGCCAGTTCTCCTTTCTAATTTATGGTAATTATAGCGAAAAAGCAGACGCCTGACTAGCCAGGCGGCGCAGAAATTAACAATTTTGTTGCGTCTTGAGCGGAAAGTTGTATTGAAAAGACTGGCCTAGGATGATATAATTGCAGAGTTAGATTTTGAGGTGAATGCGGAGGTCAAGATGGCTCAAAGACAACCAAACCATAATAATATACGGAGAAATACGGCGAAAAAAAGGAAGAGCAAATATCACGGCTGGATTCGCGGGCTTGCCATTCTGCTGGGCGTGATGGTGTGCGTCTGCGGCGGAACGCTGATCTGGGCTTATAACAAATACAAGAGCATCAAGGCCGATCCTTTCAGCACGCTGAAAAAGCCTTCGGTTACGGGCGTAACCGTTGTGGATAAAAACAATCAGGAACACGTCATGGAGGAGAAGATCGTCAACCTGCTCATCATGGGCCTGGATTCGGATAAAGAGCGGGAAAAGAAAAATATGGGCTGGCGGCCGGACGTGCTCATCCTCTGCTCGGTCAACTATGAGACTGGGACGATGACGATGATGTCTATCCCAAGAGACAGCAAAGTCAAGATGAACAAGCTGGATCCCAAAACCGGCGAAGTCAAAGGGACGACAGTCAAGAAAATCAACGAGTCGTTTGCCCAGGGCGGCGGCCCCAACGCATTCGGATACAAGAATACCGTGGACTGCGTCAAAGAGCTCATTTCCTGCGACGGCGCGTTCGATATTCCCATTGATTACTACATGTGCATGGATATGGACGGCATGGGCCCGCTGGCAGACAGCATCGGGGGTGTTCCGGTTGTGCTGGACAGAGACCTCAGCACCATCGGCAAGAAGGGCGAAGAAGTTACCATTACCAGCGCCAATGTCGAAGAATATCTGAAGAACCGCAAGAGCGGTGGCAACGACCAGGGCCGCGGCGCACGCCAGCAGACGTTCATCATCTCCTTTATCAAAAAAGTGCAGAGCATGGGCGCCGTCAAATCCGCGACCAAGCTCTACGATAAGCTCATCCAGTTTATCAAGACGGATATGACGCTGGAGGAGATTCTGGCATTCGCGCAGTTTGCCGATACCGGCTTCACGACGGATAAGATCACCCAGTGGCGCGTTCCTTCCACCACCAGTGATGATGGCCACTATTATGAACTGATCCATGAAGATGAGCTCTATGATTTTGTTTTGGAGCACTTCTATAATCCCAAGGAAGCGGATTAAACCAAGAATAAGGGGAAAAGAATGAAAAAGAAAACGAGAATTACGGCGCTTTGCCTGATGCTTGCCCTAGCAGCGATGCTGCTGGTATCCTGCGGCGGCAGCGCTGGGCTGAAAAGGCTTGAGCCAAAAGAGGGCGTGGAGAAAGTGAAGCTAGAGGGCAGCTGCACGGCGGAAATTACGGGAGATACGCTGCGCATCGATTTTTCCAGCAACCTGCAGGAGGGCGCGGTTGTCAAATTCTCCGTGGACAGCTACGAGGGAAAAGAGCTGGCCTCCAAGGAGTATTCCGTCAGCGGGGAGAACATCTATGCGGAGTTTGCCGTTGATCCCGAGTGGGAAGGCGTTCTCTATGCGACAGTGCAGTGTTCGCCGCAGGTTGGCTCTCAGCCCAGCGAAGTGACGGATCTTTACGGGAACTACTTCCAGAATATCGACGGAGAGCACGTCATCTGGAATGACAAGAGCAATATCTTCCTCGTTCAGAGCGAGAAAATAAATTTGGGTTGACAATCAAACTTCCCTGTGCTATGATAGCAAAAAAAGAAAAGCGCTGAAAAAGAAGGTCGCTTTGAGAGCAGATAGAGAGCCGCTGGTTGGTGGAAAGCGGTTGCAATGAGAGCAGACCAATCCCTTTGGAGCTGAGCCCTGAAAGAGCAGTAAGGGTCTCCGGATTGCCTCGTTACTGGCATAGGCTTGATAGAGCCAAAAAGAGTGGGCGCCGTGCGGCGTCAAATTGGGTGGTACCGCGAAAGTTTTCGTCCCTTGCATTTGCAAGGGACGTTTTTTATTTCACAGCAGCGCGCGAGGCGCAGAACATGGAAGGAGAAACGGGCATGAAAGAAAATATTGCACTGATTGCACAGCGAATTCGGGACTTGCGGGACATTTTGGAAATTTCCGCGGCGGAGATGGCGGAGGCCGTGGGCATGAGCGAGGAAGAATACCTCTCCTATGAGACTGGGGAAAAGGACTTCTCGTTCAGCTTCCTCTATACCGTGGCAGACAAGTGCGGCGTGGATATTTCGGATTTGCTGATGGGCGAAGGAGCGAAGCTTTCTATGTATTCCTGCGTGCGCGCGGGAGAGGGCCTGGAGATGAAGCGCCGCACGGAATACAAATACCAGCACCTCGCTTATCTGTTCAAAAATAAAGTGATGGAGCCGTTTCTGGTAACGGTGGACCCGAGCGACGTCAACGCGGCGACACATAAGAAGAGCCATATCGGCCAGGAATTCAACTATATTCTGGAGGGCAGCATGACGCTGTATATCGGTGAAGAGAGCGAGACGCTTTTTCCGGGCGACGCGATCTATTTCAACTCCAAGTATCCCCACGCGATGCAGGCGGAGGGCGGGAAACCCTGCCGGTTTTTGGCAATCATTGCAAAATAAGGAAGGCGAGGAAAATGGCTAGAATTTTTGAAAAATACACAAGAGGGCATTACGACAATTATCAGGATTTCAAGGAAAACTTCCGCATCGATGCGCCGGAGAATTTCAACTTCGCCTACGATGTGATGGATGTTTTGGCAGACGAGCAGCCGGATAAGCGCGCCATGCTCTGGACCAACGTCGCCGGGGCAGAGCAGACTTTCACGTTTGAGGATTTGCGCGTGCTTTCCAACAAGTGCGCGAATTTCCTGGCCGGCCTTGGCATTCAAAAGGGCGATATGGTCATGCTGATTTTGCAGCGCAGATATGAATTCTGGGTGAGCATGCTGGCGCTGCACAAAATCGGCGCGGTGGCTATCCCGGCAACGCATCTGCTGACCAAGAAAGATATCGTATACCGCAACAATAAGGCGGGGATCAAGGCTATCATCTGCGCGGATACGGCAAACGCCGAGCACTTTATCGACGAAGCCCAGGCTGAGAGCCCGACGCTGGAGCACAAGATCATGGTGGGTGATCTGCGGCTGCCCGGCTGGATCAGCTTTGGTGAGCAGATGCAGAAGGCTTCGCCAAAGTGGACGCGGCCATCGGGCGAAGCGGATACCAGGCTTTCGGACCCCATGCTGCTTTTCTTCACCTCGGGCACGACTGGCATGCCAAAGATGGTCATGCACAACTATTCCTATGCGCTGGCGCATATCCCGACGGCCGTATTCTGGCATAATGTTCAGCCGGACGGCATTCACCTGACCGTCTCGGATACGGGCTGGGGCAAATGCCTCTGGGGCAAGTTCTACGGGCAGTGGTTTGCGGAGACGACGGTTTTCGTCTACGATTACGACAAGTTTGTTCCGCCGGAGATGCTGGAAGTCATCAGCAAATACAAGATCACCACATTCTGCGCGCCGCCGACCATCTACCGCTATTTCATCAAGGAGGATCTCAGCAAATACGATCTCTCCAATCTGGTTTACGCGACGACGGCTGGGGAAGCGCTGAACCCGGAGGTATTCGACCAGTTCAAGGCGGCGACGGGCATCGATATCAAAGAGGCGTTCGGCCAGACCGAGACGACCATGCTGCTTGGAAACTTCACCTGCATGAACGGCAGGAAGGGCTCGCTCGGGCGGCCCTGCCCGCTCTACGATGCGGATATCGTGGACGATGAGGGCAACTCGGTGCGCGCAGGAGAAGTGGGCGAGATCGTCATCCGCACGGATAAAGGCGTGCCCTACGGCATGTTTATGGGATATTACAAAGACCCGGAGCTGACGCGGCAGGCGTGGCACGACGGCATCTACCGCACGGGCGATTTGGCCTGGAGAGATGAGGAAGGGTACTACTGGTATGTCGGCCGGGCAGACGACGTCATCAAGAGCTCGGGCTACCGCATCGGGCCCTTCGAGGTGGAGAGTGCGCTGATGGAGCATCCGGCGGTTTTGGAGACGGCCATCACCGGCGTGCCGCACCCCGAGCGCGGGCAGGTGATCAAGGCGACGGTCGTCCTGGCGGCGGGGTATGAGCCCAGCGAGGCGCTCAAAAAGGAATTGCAGGATCACGTCAAGCGGACGACAGCGCCGTATAAGTATCCGAGGATCGTCGAGTTCGTCACCGAGCTTCCAAAGACCATCAGCGGGAAGATCAAGCGGTTTGAGATCCGCGGGGACAAGAGATAATGGCAAAGGCCCTTCGCAGAAATGCGAGGGGCTCTTTGCCGCGCGGGAAAAGCTGTTTGCGGGGAGTTTACAGGATTTTTTAGAAAAAAGATGGAGATGCTGGCGGGAATCTGATATGATAGGGCTTACCGGATGCTGGAACAAGGAGAGGAGATGATATCGTTGATGATTCAGACAGACAGATTGCTCATTCGGGAGTATGACAAAAAAGATGCGGCAGGGCTGTATGAGATTCTCAAAAACCCGCCGGTGCACTGCTTTATGGATGAAAAACTGAACTCTTTGGAAGAGGCAGAGAGAGTCATTTTAGAAAAAGGACGCCAAGGCGAACGCTTTGCCGTCTGCCTGGCGGAAACGGATGATCTGATCGGCGAGCTGTTTGCAGATAAAGAAGGGGAAGATACCTACAGCATCGGCTGGAACTTCAACCTGAAGTTTGGCAAAAAAGGGTATGCAGCAGAAGCCGCCCGGGCGATGATGGATGCGCTGTTTTGCGCAGATGCCAGAAGAATTTACGCCTATGCAGAGGAGGATAACCTTGCCTCCCGCAGGCTTTGCGAGAAACTGGGTATGCGGCAGGAAGGGCTTTTTCTCGAGTTTATCTCCTTTGTCAAAGGGGAAGACGGCGCGCCGATTTACGAAAACACATGCCAATATGCCATTTTGAAGAGAGAATGGGAGCAGGCAAACAAAAAATAGGAGGAGTTTTATGAAAAGCTATCGGAAAGTTTTGGAGATGAATTTGCCCACCAGAAGAGGATACCGCAACATCACGCCGCAGGTGGAGCAGGCGCTCGAAGAGAGCGGGATTTCGGAGGGGCTCGTGCTGGTCAACGCCATGAACATCACGGCCAGCGTTTTCATCAACGACGATGAAAGCGGCCTGCACCAGGATTTCGAGACCTGGCTGGAAAAGCTGGCGCCGGAAAAGCCCTACAGCATGTATCACCACAACGGCTATGAGGACAACGCGGATGCGCACTTAAAGCGCAGCGTCATGGGTCGGGAAGTAGTCGTTGCGGTGACGAATGGGCGGCTGGATTTCGGGACATGGGAGCAGATCTTCTACGGCGAGTTCGACGGCAGGCGCACCAAGCGCATCATGATCAAGATCATCGGAGAATAGCGCGGCGGGCTTTCTAAAAAAGGGAAAAGTTGTTAAGATTTTTATAATAATGCGGGAAAGGCAGGGGTTTTGCTTTCCTTTTGCAGGCCTTTTCGATATAATAGAGGGCGTAACGACGATTCAGGAGGCTACAAATGAAGATCAGAAAAGTTGTCATCCCGGCGGCCGGGCTCGGGACGCGGTTCCTTCCTGCGACAAAAGCACAGCCCAAGGAAATGCTGCCCATCGTGGATAAGCCGACCATTCAATATATCATGGAAGAGGCAGTTGCCTCGGGCATCGAGAGCGTCATCATCATCACGGGCCGCAGCAAACGCGCCATCGAGGATCACTTTGACAGCTCCATCGAGCTGGAGCTCGAGCTGGAGCGCAGCGGGAAAGAGCAGCTTTTGGAGCAGGTGCGCCATATTTCCGATATGGTCAATGTGCACTATATCCGCCAGAAGCACCCAAGAGGCCTGGGACATGCCATTTTGTGCGCTAAGGAGTTTGTGGGCAACGAGCCTTTCGGCATCATGCTGGGAGACGTCATCATGGATTCCAAGACGCCGGCACTGCGGCAGCTGATGGACGCATATGAGCGGGAGAATGCCAGCGTCATCGGCGTACAGCCGGTGGCACGGGAGGATATTTCCAAATACGGCATCATTCAGCCGGGCGCAGGCGCGGATGGATTGCACGAGCTGCTGGGCATGGTGGAAAAGCCCAGCCAGCAGGAGGCGCCTTCCAACCTGGCGATTTTGGGGCGCTACGTTCTGACGCCGGAGATTTTTGAGATTTTGGAGCATACCGGCCAGGGAAAAGGCGGAGAAATTCAGCTGACAGACGCGCTTTTCACGCTTTTGGGCAGAGAAAAGATGTATGCGCTGGAGCTGGAAGGAAAGCTCTACGACGTTGGCGATCGGTTTGGGTTTTTGCAGGCGACCTGCGAATTCGCTCTGGGCAGAGACGATTTGAGGGAGCAGTTTGGCGCATACCTCAAGGAACTGGCGCAGAGAATATGAGAAAAGAAGAGAAAAACAGCGCAGCATGAGCTGCGCTGTTTTTTTATTGCAATTCCATCCTTTGGAGAAATTCGCTCGTTCCGGCTTCGATCATGCGCTGGCCGGAAAAGGCGAAACCATGCGCCCCATAAAACTGGATGGCGGCGGTGTTCTTTTCCAGCACCCAGAGGAACCTTGCGCCGCACTCGTGCACCGCGAAGCTGAGAAGCTGTGCGCCGATGCCCTGATGCTGGAAAAAATACTCCACATACAGCTCTTTGATTTGAGCGCCCTGGATATGCACCATGCCTTTGACAAATTCGTCGTCGTAGACCCAGATGTTTTCCAGCTTTTCCGGACTGCCGAGATATTCATTCGCCAGGGGAAGCACCTGCATCTGGCCAAAGGAGACGGCGTCGTTCTGAAAAATAGGGCGGTAGGCCACTCGTTTGGCAAAAATCAGGATTTCTGCCAAACGGGAAGCATCCTTCGGGGCTGCCCTTCTAATCTGCTTCATAAAACCTCCGATCATTGGAGCGGGATGCCGTTATTATAGCATTTTGCGGGGCGGAACGGCAAGGCCGGGTGGGAGAGAGCAGAGCAGTTTGGAGGCGCGCGCCTGTTCATAAATAATTCATAAAAAAATGGGCAAAAATAATTGACAGGACAAGAGGAAGAGATTATGATAGAACTATAAAAGTCAAAGAAAGTCAAAGACAAAAAGGAGGCGAAAGGAATGGCGGTTCTAAGCGACAGCATCGAACAGTTCATCAAATCGCTGATGGATGAATACGACGAGATGATCGAGATACAGAGAAATGAATTGGCGGATTATTTTTCCTGCGCGCCTTCCCAGATCAACTATGTTTTGGCGACGCGCTTTTCCCCCGAAAAAGGCTATCTCATTGAGAGCCGGCGGGGCGGCGGCGGGTATATCAAGCTGGTCAAGATTAACCCGGACAAAAGCGAACACATTCTCTCTCTGATTTCCGAAAAGCTCAAGAGCGGGAGCATCTCCAAAAAAGATGCCGGAGAGCTGATTGCGGGCCTTGGAGAGATGGGGCTGATCGAGGAAAAACAGGAAAAGCTGATGGCGGCGGCGATTTCAGACAAAGCCATCCATATACCGAGCAATATCAGGGATAATCTGCGGGCGAGCATTTTGAAGGAAATGCTGCTCAGCATTTTGGGGGAGGATTAAACGTATGCTTTGCAATGAATGTGGAAAAAACCAGGCGACCGTGCACTCGGTGCAATATATCAACGGAGCAAAGAGCGAGGTGCATCTTTGCGCGGAATGCGCGAAGCACCATCCGGAGTTGAACATGAACCTATTCTCGACGGGAGATTTCTTCAAGAGTTTTTTTGACGACTTTATGCAGCTGCCCGTGCACTCCGGGCAGGGGGCCGTCTGCCAAAGCTGCGGCACCAGTTTCCGGGATTTTCAGCAGAGCGGGCTGTTCGGATGCCCGGATTGCTATGATACCTTCCGGGATGCCGTCATCCCCGTTCTAAAAGGGGCGCATGGCAGTGTTCAACATATTGGAGAAAAGCCGGCGGCCAGCAAGGAAGAGGCAGAAAAGCGGCGGCATTACTACGAATTAAAAGAGCAGCTTTCCAAAGCCATTGCGGAGGAGAATTTTGAAAAGGCCGCGGAGCTCCGGGATGAGATGAAAGCGATGAAGATGGAAGAGGAGGGGAAATAACGGCATGGCGATGTGGCTGAAAGACGAAGGGCCGGAAAACGATATTGTCGCCTCCACGAGAGTGCGGCTGGCGCGAAACCTGGCAGGAATTCCCTTCCCGCACAGAATTGCGGGAACAGAGCGGGCGGCGGAGATTCAGGCGCCGGTCCGGGCGATGTTTTTGCGGCCGGGGATGGATTTTTCCCTGACCGAGATGCGCGCGCTTTCCCCGCTGGAGCGGACGCGCATGGTGGAACAGCATCTGATCAGCCGGGATCTGGCCAAAAGCCCGGATGGGGCCGTGCTCCTCTCGCCGGATCAGACGGTGGGCATCATGATGATGGAGGAGGATCACTACCGCTTGCAGTGCATCAAGAGCGGGTTTCAGGTGGATGCGGCGCTGAAGGGCTGCCAGGAGCTGGAGCGCATGCTGGGGGAGAAAGCACAGTATGCGTTTGATGAAGAGCTGGGCTATCTCACTGCTTGCCCGACCAACCTCGGAACTGGCCTGCGCATTGGCGTGATGATGCACTTAAAAGGGCTTGCGGTTACGGGCGCGCTTGCCGGCATCCTCTCCTCGCTGGGGCAGTTTGGCGCGACGGCCAGAGGCATCTACGGAGAGGGGACGGAAGCTAGGGCGGATATGTATCAGATTTCCAACCAGACGACGCTGGGCATCGCGGAAGAGGATATTGCGAAAAACCTGGTGGCGGTCGTCCGGGAGGTTTTGAAAAAAGAGCGGGAGGCAAGGGAGCGGTTGGCCCGGGAGAACGGGCTGTGGCTAAGGGACAGCGTGATGCGCTCCTATGGGCTGCTCAAATATGCGGCCAAGATGAACACGCAGGAAGCCATGAGCTGCCTTTCCTTCCTGCTGCTGGGCGTGAGCATGGGGATGATCTCCTGCTGTTCGCCGGCTGTGCTGGGCAATTTGATGATGGATATCATGCCGGGAATGCTGGGAGGCGAGCAGGGCACGACGGCGGAAGAGCGGGATGTGCGCCGGGCCCAGATGATACAAAATACCATTTCATAATGAGGTGATAGTATGGATTACTTTGCAAGATTTACACAGGGTGCCAAAACGGCGCTGGCCTATGCGGCGGAATTTGCCAAGGAGCTGGGCCATAACTATGTTGGAACTGAGCATTTGATTTTGGGGATTTTAGAGGAGAACGGCCCCTCTGCCGCACTTTTGAAAGAGCAGGGCATTGCGGTGCAGGCGCTCAAAGAGCTGGTGGTGCAGGCTGTGGGCAAGGGAGATTATATTCTAAATGATAACTTCGGCTATACGCCGCGAGTCAAGAAGATTCTGGAGGTTTCCAAGACGGTGGCTCGGCAGCTTGGCCTAAGCTATATCGGAACAGAGCATATGCTCTATGCACTGCTGCGGGAACGGGAGTGCATTGCAAACCGCCTGCTCTCCGAGCTGGGCGTGGATTATCAGAAAATTCAGCAGGGCATCATCGGCCTGGCAGAGCAGGGCGGCAGCGGAGCTGCCGCGGCAGGCGGTGCACCCAGCGGCGAGGCGGCGGGCGACACGCCGAGCCTGGATAAATTCGGGCGGGATCTGACGGCCGCGGCCAAAAACGGAGAGCTGGACCCCGTCATCGGCAGAAAGCAGGAGATCGAGCGGATCATTCAGATTCTCATTCGGCGCACCAAGAATAACCCGGTACTCATCGGCGAGCCGGGCGTGGGCAAATCTGCCATTGCAGAGGGGCTGGCACAGCGCATTGCAGAGGGCAATATCCCCGAGCTTCTGCGGGAGAAGCGCGTGGTTTCGCTGGATCTGGCGGGCATGGTGGCCGGGGCGAAATACCGCGGCGAGTTTGAGGAGCGGTTCAAAAACGCGCTCAAAGAGCTGATGAGTGACGGGAACGTCATCCTGTTCATCGACGAGCTGCATACCATCGTGGGCGCGGGCGCGGCGGAGGGTTCCATTGATGCGGCCAACATGTTAAAGCCCATGCTGGCCCGGGGCGAGCTTCAGCTGATCGGCGCGACGACGCTGGAGGAATACCGCAAATACATCGAAAAAGACGCGGCATTGGAACGCCGCTTCCAGCCCGTCAACGTGGGCGAGCCTTCCCGGGAAGAGACGCTGGAGATCTTAAAGGGGCTGCGGGATAAATACGAGGCGCACCACAAGGTCAAGATCACGGACGGCGCACTTCAGGCGGCAGTGGATCTCTCCAGCCGCTATATCATGGATCGGTTCCTGCCGGATAAGGCAATCGACCTGATGGATGAGGCGGCATCCAAAGTCCGCATTGCGATGTTCGTCGCGCCGCCGGACTTGAGAGAGAAAGAAAAACAGCTGGAAGAGCTGAAAGGCGAAAAAGAGCAGGCCATCGATCATCAGGAATTTGAGAAGGCGGCAGAACTGCGGGATCGGGAAAAGGCGCTGGCCGCAGAGATTGAGGATACCAAACATTCCTGGGAGAAGGAGCGCGGCGTCTCCAAAGCGGAAGTAACCGAAGAGGATATTGCCGGCATCGTCGCAGACTGGACGCATGTGCCCGTAACCAAGCTGACCGAGGATGAGTCGCAGAAGCTGCTGCATCTAGAGGAGATTCTGCACGAGCGGGTCATTGGCCAGGACGAGGCCGTCCGGGCAGTTTCCAGGGCGATTCGCCGGGCGCGCGCCGGGCTGAAAGACCCGCACCGGCCGGTGGGCTCCTTCATCTTCCTGGGGCCGACGGGCGTGGGCAAGACAGAGCTTTCTAAGGCGCTGGCAGCGGCCATGTTTGGCGATGAGAACGCGATTATCCGCATGGATATGTCTGAATACATGGAGCGGCACACTGTCTCCAAGCTCATCGGCTCGCCTCCGGGATATGTCGGCTTCGACGACGGCGGACAGCTGACCGAGAAAGTCCGCAGAAAGCCGTACAGCGTTGTGCTGTTCGACGAGATCGAAAAAGCACATCCGGATGTTTTCAACATTCTGCTCCAAATTTTGGAGGACGGACGGCTGACGGATTCCAGAGGCAGGACGGTGGACTTCAAGAACACCGTCATCATCATGACGAGCAACATTGGCGCCAGCAGGATCGGGGCTAAGAGCAAGATCGGCTTTGGCCAGGCGGAGGAGGATCCCTCGGGCTACGAGCATATGAAGGAGCACATGATGGAAGAGCTCAAGCGCTCCTTCCGGCCGGAGTTTTTGAACCGCATCGACGATATCATCGTGTTCCACAACCTGGATGAGGAGGATACGCTGAAGATCGCGGCGCTCATGCTGAAATCCATTGCCCAGCGGCTGACCGAGCGCAATATCCATCTCTCTTATACGGATGAAGTGGTGGCAAAACTGGCCAAGATGGGCTTTGACGCGGAATACGGCGCCCGGCCGCTGCGCAGGCTCATGCAGCAGACGGTGGAAGATAAGCTCTCGGAGGAGATTTTGGAGGGCAACGTCCGCCTGGGCGACGAGGTCCGCATGGAGCTTTCAGGCGATGAGTTTGTTTTCAAAGCGCAAAACAGGCCGGAGCAGGAAAGCGGGCCGGAAGAAGCTTTGAAGTAAAAGGTGCGAAGGCGCAGAGCCAGGCTCTGCGCCTTTTTGATTGCGGGAAAAGCAGGATATAGGACGGCCTGAGGGGCAATATAATAAAAAAGAGGAACAGGACATTGTAAACAGAAGGTCAATTCCAGGCAAAATGTAATTGCTTAACGGGACGCAAGCTGGTACAATAAAGACAGCACACTCTTGAGTGATACGGGAGGTCATGATGCAGGAAAAATACGAAGAGATTTTAAATATCATTCGGCAATACGATAGGGTTGGCGTTTGCCTCTCGGGCGGCGCAGATAGCTCGCTTGTGGCAATTGCGGCTGTGGATGCGCTGGGCGCCAGCAACGTCATCGCCATTACTGCGGATACAGAATTTTTCACAGGCGAGGAGATGGAGATTTCCAGCGAGCTCTGCAAGCGTCTGGGCATTCGCCATCTGGCCCCCAAGACAGGGCTGCTCATGGATCAGAAAGTTTTGGAGAATACAGAGGAGCGCTGCTACTACTGCAAGAAGAATGTGCTGTCTGTCGTCAAAAACGCGGCAGAGCAGGCGAATTTGAAAGTTCTGCTGGATGGCAGCCTGATGAAGGAAGAGGGCGTGCAGTATGAAAAACTGTGCAGCAGCCCGGGCGGCAAGGCGCTGGCCGAGCTGGGCATCGTCTGCCCGCTGCGGCTCTGCGGCGTTACCAGAAGCCAGGTGCGCGATTTGCTCAAGTTCCGCGGCATGAACGATTTTATCCAGCCGGAAAACGCCTGCCTTGCGACGCGCATTGCCATTGGGGAGCCGATTACGATCAAAAAGCTTCGGTGGATCCGCGCGGCAGAAAACTACTTACGATCGCTTGGCTATGAGATGGTGCGCGTGCGGGTGCAGGAGAAAAATGCCCGCATCGAAGTGGCGCGCGAGCAGGTTCCCATGCTTCTGGAGAACAAAGAAGAAGTACTGGAGGAGTTGAAGGCGATCGGGTTCCACGATGTGGAGATCGATGAGCAGGGGTATAAAAGAGTGCAAGCACTCTAATATATTGAAAAACTTCTACCGGAGGCAACATGAGAGAAACTGTAATTGTTTTGGACTTTGGCGGCCAGTATAACCAGCTGATTGCCAGGCGTGTCCGCGAGCTGAACGTCTATTGCGAGCTGCTCCCTTATCACGCGAGCTTTGAGCGCATCATGAGCTACAATCCCATCGGCATCATCCTGACGGGCGGGCCCAAAAATGTGTTTGCGGAGGATGCGCCCAAATGCGATCCGCGCGTTTTTGAAGCGGGTATCCCGGTTTTGGGCATCTGCTACGGCGCACAGCTCTTTGCATATCTATACGGCGGCGAAGTTTCCCGGGCGCCCCAGGGCGAATATGGCAAGACCGAGATTGCCTATCAGGCGGGCAACTCTATTTTGACCGGGCTTCCGCAATCTGCCATTTGCTGGATGAGCCACATGAACTACGTCTCCAAGGCGCCGGAAGGATACGAGATCTACGCCTCCACGGACAGCTGCCCGGTGGCGGCGTTTGGAAATGAGGAGAAGAGAATTTACGGCGTGCAGTTCCATCCCGAAGTGAACCACACGCAGTTTGGCCAGCAGATTTTGAGGAACTTCCTCTATGGTGTCTGCCATGCCAGCGGCGACTGGACGATGCACTCCTTTGCGGAGAGGGCGATCCAGGAGATCCGCGAGAAAGTCGGCGACGGGAAGGTTTTGCTGGCGCTTTCGGGCGGCGTGGATTCCTCGGTCGTGGCAGTTTTGCTGCACCGGGCGATCGGGAAAAACCTCACCTGTATTTTCGTGGATCATGGCCTATTGCGCAAAAACGAGGGCGACGAGGTCGTCCGGATTTTTGGAAAAGAGTTTGATATCAACCTCAAGCGCGTGGATGCGGAGGAGCGCTTCCTTTCCAAGCTGGCAGGGGTGAGCGAGCCGGAGCAAAAGCGCAAGATCATCGGCGAGGAGTTCATCCGCGTTTTTGAGGAGGAAGCAAAGAAAGTCGGCAAGGTTCAGTTTTTGGCGCAGGGCACCATCTACCCGGATGTCGTGGAGAGCGGCTCTGGAGATGCGGCGCTGATCAAGAGCCATCACAACGTCGGCGGGCTTCCGGATTATGTGGATTTTGAAGAGATCATCGAGCCGCTGCGCGATCTGTTTAAGGATGAGGTGCGCGCGCTGGGCGAGGAGCTTGGAATTCCGAGCTATATGGTATGGCGGCAGCCCTTCCCGGGGCCGGGCCTGGCCATCCGCGTCATCGGGGAAATCACCAAGGAAAAATTGGACTTGCTGCGGGAGGCGGATTTTATCTTCCGGGATGAAATCGCAAAAGCGGGGCTGGATCGCGAGATTTGGCAGTATTTTGCCGTGCTGACCAGCATGAGAAGCGTGGGCGTGATGGGCGATGAGAGAACATACGACTACACTTTGGCGCTGCGGGCAGTGAGCAGCGTGGATGCCATGACGGCGGATTGGTCCAAGATCCCCTACGATGTTTTGGAGAGGGCTTCCAGCCGCATCATCAATGAGGTCAAACATATTAACCGCATCGTCTACGATATTACGAGCAAACCGCCGGCGACGATTGAGTGGGAGTAGATAACAAAAACCGCCCTGTTGAATTTACCGTTCAGCAGGGCGGTTTTTTCGGAGGGACGCAGAGGGCAGCAGGTGCTTTTGCTGTTGTCGTGCGGCAAATGGGAAGTCTTGCAAAAGCGAAAGGAACGACGCAAATGTACTCGATTGAAAACTATAGAGACAGCGAACGGTTTAACAGCCAATATGAGGAAATTCATAGCTTTCTCGGGAAAATCGCTGACGCCGGCTATAACGAGCATTTTCATTGGGGACGTTTTGACTGGATGATGGCGCACCCAAATCTCGACGTCGAAATGTTACCGAGAAATGCTCTGTTTCAAAATGAAGAGGGAGAGCTGGTTGGCGCAGTCATGTCTGATACGAGTTTTCGTGATAGGTGGTATCTTCTTCATTCAATCTCTGATGAAACCCTTTTGGGGCAGATGATGGAATATGTGACCAAAACAGATGCCAATACAGCAACCATCAAGGCAAACCTCAGCGACACAATGTTGTGCAAACTGCTTGAAGGTGCAGATTTTGAAAAACAATATGCGCAGAGCGTTTTGGAAATCGCTTTGCCGCATCATCTTTCTTTCCGATTGCCGCAGGGATTTTGCCTGAATGCCCCGGATTCAAAGATTGATCATGAACAATGGCGGCTGGTAATCCATCGCGGTTTTGGCCATGAGGGGACTCCGCCGGAGCCGAGCCGGGAGGTGGCAAAAGCCCAGAAACATCTTGAAATCTCAGAATACATCAAAGTTTTTGCAATGAAGGATGGAGAATATGCCGCTCATTGCGGCGCTTGGTACAACGGCGGGAATACGGCTTACATAGAGCCTGTTGCGACAGTTCCCGAGCATCGGGGCAAGGGTCTCGGCCGGGCGGTCGTCTATGAGGCTGTCAACCGCGCAAGACAGCGCGGTGCGAAAAGAGCGATTGTGCTTTCGGATCAAGAATTCTACAAACGCATCGGCATGACAAAATCATCCGAAGTTGGAACGTGGGTTAAAAATGGAAAATAAGACAGAGAGGCGAATGATTTCCAGCCTGTCAGGGAATTTTCCGTGGATGAGCGCTTTGGGAAAGGCAGGGAATATAGTTGTATTTCCTTGTCTTTTGTGATACTATTTTTTTGATACCAAGAGATTGAGCGGCAGTAATAGCGGGCGAAATTTTTGCCTGCAGAAGCATAGAAAAATAGGATTTGCCGGGTGGAAATCAATTTTAACGTGGAGGATAATGTGATGGGAAATAATGTGCGCCCCGCAGATATGCGGCGGATCAACACGCAGGAACTGGCAGAGGCCTTTATTGCAGAGCAGATTGAGGAAGTGCGCGCCCAGGTCGGGGATAAGAAAGTGTTACTGGCGCTTTCGGGCGGCGTGGATTCTTCGGTGGTCGCGGCGCTGCTCATCAAGGCGATCGGCAAGCAGCTGGTATGCGTTCATGTGAACCATGGGCTCATGCGCAAAGGTGAGAGCGAAGAGGTTGTGGAAGTATTCCAGAATCAGATGGATGCCAACCTGGTCTATGTGGATGCGACGGATCGGTTTTTGGATTTGCTGGTTGATGTGGACGAGCCGGAGCGCAAGCGCAAAATCATCGGCGGCGAATTTATCAAAGTCTTTGAGGAAGAGGCGCGCAAGCAGGAGGATATCACCTTCCTGGCGCAGGGTACCATTTACCCGGATATTTTGGAGAGCGATGGCGTGAAGGCGCACCACAACGTGGGCGGTCTGCCGGAGGATTTGAAGTTTGAACTGGTGGAGCCTGTGCGCCTGCTGTTTAAGGATGAAGTGCGCGTGGTGGGCAAGGCACTGGGATTGCCGGAATCCATGGTAGAGCGGCAGCCCTTCCCGGGTCCGGGCCTGGGCGTGCGCTGCCTGGGCGCGATCACCAGAGATCGCCTGGCGGCTCTTCGGGAATCCGACGCGATCCTGCGCGAGGAGTTTGTCGCTGCGGATCTGGCGCAGCATATTTGGCAGTTCTTTACGGTTGTCCCGGATTTCCGTTCCACGGGTGTGCGGGATGGCAAACGCGCTTTCGATTGGCCGGTGATCATCCGTGCGGTCAACACGGTGGATGCCATGACGGCGACGGTCCCCGAAATTCCCTGGGAGGTATTGAAGAAAATTACCCAGCGGATTTTGAATGAAGTCCCCGGCGTATGCCGCGTGCTTTATGATTTGACGCCCAAGCCGGTGGGCACGATTGAGTGGGAGTAGAGGAAACAGGCTTACAAGTGCTCGAAAACCTTTGGAGACAAAGGGGCTTCCGAGCACTTTTTATCTTGATATAAATTGCATTGCAATGAGCAACCTTAAATTATCAAAGGGATTAGTTACAAGTGGCTATATAGATTGCATTCAATTTATATAGGAGGTTAATTTGCTATGAAAGACACAGATCTTCAAAAACAAAAATCTGAGTGGAAAAGAAAAGGTTGGTCAATTCCGGAGTTGCGTGGCGGAAAACAAGAATGGTTTAATATTGTCACTGAATTAATTAAAAAAATAGCAAAGATCTCCATTACTGACATAGGTTTGTCACCAGAATTAGAGTCGACTAACACTTCTTATCCATGGCGGGCATATACACCTTTCTTAAAAGGTGTTGGCCTGATTAGTAATCATTCGGGAATTCTAAGTTTAAGCGATATTGGAAAAGATTTTTCAAAAAACCCCTCGAAGTGGCAATTGGCATGTCTCTTACATGATAAATATCGCCTTGTAGGAGAGGTGTTAGAAATACTTATTTCTGCCCCTAAAACGATTGAAGATATAGACAAGGAACTTTGCCGAGAGTATTCTTTGAATTGGTCTAATTTAAGTAACACTCGCCGTAGAATGGATTGGCTAGAGGTTTTGGGATTAATAGAAGGTGTGGGCAGTAGAAAATGGTCCGTAACGGAAGAGGGAAAAAGGGCTCTGGAAGAATGGAATATCGTAACATCTGATGTTGTTGATATGGCAACAAGCGATCCAAGCGAAATAGATATCACCCCTCCGCCTGCAGAAATATTAGAATTGCTTTTGAAATTAAGCGCGGACCCCTCGTTACACAACAAGCGAAACACGTATAATGTTTGGGTACCAAGTCCCAATAGGATTGAAAATTTACGTACAATTGTACAGTTTGCATTTGAGAGGGTTACACGTTCTGAACTCTTTAACTTTATTGAAGAGGAGTTTCACCTTAAAACAAGTAGTGTCGAATCAATGATGCCTTTCTTGAAGGCAGATGGTTTAATAGAGGAAGTTGGTCGTAATATATACGTGGCTACAGTCGCCGCAAAGGCTTGGTGTGAAAGCGGCAACGATTTGGATTTTATTAGAATCATTCACGCACATAAACGTTTCGTCGGTGAAATGATTATGTATGCCGACCAAGTTGTCACTAGAAACGACGTATATGCACAAGCTAAAAAATTTGGCATCAATATAGAAAAAGCTAGATGGATAATAGGTTTTTTACTTGAAGCTGGACTTTTGGAAGAGACACAGTATTTACATATAAAAGCTACTCCTCTAGGGTCAAAGTTTGTTTTAGAATTGCCTTTAATGAAGGTAATTCCAGAATCACTTACTATTTACGAAAATTCTAGTAAAGAAAATGTAGAAAAAGAATTTTTACCTGATGCAACTGTTGACAATAAAATCTATGAAGATTTAAAGGTAGCTGCACGGGATCCCATGGCTAGAGGTAAGGCTTCTGGAGTTGCTTTTGAAGAGTCGATAGCAGCGATCTTTGAACATATGGGGTTTGAAGCAAAACGAATTGGCGGTGCTGGAAATACAGATGCGATTGTTCGCTGGAAAGATACTGACGGCGAAATAATAACCGCCGTTGTTGATGGCAAATCAAAATCAAGCGGAACTGTTTCACATGGAGATGTAAGTGATATAGCGATAGAAACGCATAAAGAGAAAAACGGGGCTGAATTTGCCGCCATAATTGGTCCGGGTTTCGCCGGAGATACTCTTAAAAATCACGCTCGTAAAAAAGGGATTGCATTGATAACCGATATTGAACTAATTGATATTGCAAAAAGTTCACAGATGTTAGGGCTTTCTATGGCAGAACTCTCTTTGTTGTTTAAAGTACCAAATGGACTCGCACAATTGACTGAACTAATAACAAATAAACAAAGAGAGCAAGACGTTATTTCTTTGGTTGTCTCCACCTTTAAACAAGGACAAGACGTAATGGAAAGTCTTTCTGCTCGAGATCTCTATTTCTTTTTGTACAGAACAGAAATCTCTCCCTCTCTTGAAGAATTGGTTGCTGCATTTGAAATGCTATCTAAAGATGAAATAGCGATTCTTAGACCAATCACAAAAGCATCTGCAACAGAAAATACTACATATGCACTTTGCGGGGAGCAGTATTGCGTTAATAGACTGCGCGCTTTAGCAAGTTCAATCGAGAAGGGTTTATCGCAACTTCAAAATCACTTGGCGTTCCATGGGTAGTTTTGTAAACGCTAAATAGGGTGTGTGAGATAGTCGTAAAATGATGGGAAAAATACCATCAATAAAATGGAATGTGCAAAAATCCCGGGAGAAATCAGTTCTCCCGGGATTTCTTATTTAAGATGAAGGAAAGTGGCCTTCGCGAGACGATAGGCAGAAAAAGATTGAAAATTTCCGGAGATCTGGTATGCTAAAAGAAGAGATTTCGCCGTGAGTTTGCCCTTTTGGGCGGTGCTCGGTGCTGGCACAGAGATGAGGAGGATTTGGGATGTTTCGGGAAATGCGGCGCAAAAAGCAGGTGCTCTCAAAGGAAGAATGTGAACTGGTGCTGGAACGCGGGACCTCCGGCGTTTTGGCGGTGCTGGGAGAGGGTGGATACCCTTATGCCGTGCCGCTGAGCTATGTATATACGGATGGAAAGATCGTTTTCCATTGCGCCAAACAGGGGCATAAACTGGATGCTATTGCCAAAAACGATAAGGTCTCTTTCTGCGTCGTCGATTTGGATGACATTCAGCCGGAAAGATACACGACCTATTTCCGCAGTGTCATTGCCTTTGGCCGGGCGAGAGTCTTGGAGGAAGAGGAGAAACGCGTGGCGATAGAGGCACTGGCGGCAAAATATACGCCGGACGATCCGGAAGGGCGCAAGCAGGAGATTGAGAGGGAGTATCGGGCGCTGTGCGTCGTCGCTATTGAGATCGATCACCTAAGCGGAAAAGAAGCGATTGAGCTGGTGAGAAAGAAAAAAGAAATGTAAAGAGCTGCTGTTTCAAGGCGCTAAGGGTTCGCCCTCGGCGCCTTTTTACGTGAGAAAATCAGGTTGTTTGCGAAATTGCAGGGGCGTCTGCCTGAGGCGCTTTTGAAGCATTTGGGATAGCTTGGGTCTCCAGCGTTGCCTGAATGATAGCGGCAACACTCGCTGGAAGTTCTGAGCCGGAGGGCAAGATTGGCAAGGAGAGGGCATTTTAAGCGGCGCACAATTCCGAATAGAGATTGCGGTGCTGGGGACAGCGGCGGCCTTTGCGCTGTATTTGCAGGGCGTGCAGAGGCTTGGGGGACGTGCGGATCAGCTTGTTTGCGTGCACAGAGCCGGTCAGCGCGGCGGTGATCGCGTCGCTTTGGCTGGGCGCGCAGATTGCCTGGATAGACTGGCTGGCCATCGGGCTGATTCTGGCCATGGCAGTTCTCGCCGCACTGCCCGGCCGGGGTAGGCAGAGCACTGAGTGCTGAGCAAAACGCTCCTTGCGCGGATTGGCAAACTGGGCTACAATATGTTTGAAAATACGAGAAGGAAACAGACGGCGAAAGGAGCGCATATGAACATTTCGATCGACGCATCGCTTAGGGAGGCGTGCCCGCAGGCGGCGCTTGGGATACTGCGGTATTGCGGCAAAGTGGAGAAAAGCGGAGCGGCGTTTATCCGGCGTTTCGAGCAGAGCATGGAGGCGCTTTGCGCGCGGTACGAGACGGCGGACATCGCAAAAATGCCGCATGTCGCATCTACGCGGAAGGCATATCAGGCGCTGGGCAAAGACCCGCATTCCTACCGCAACGCGGCCGAGGCCATGCTGCGCCGGATTCTAAAGGGCAAAGGGCTCTATTATATCAACAATGCGGTGGATATCAACAACCTGCTCTCGGTTGCTTCGGGCTACTCTCTGGGCTCTTATGATGCGCAGAAACTGCAGGGAGAGGTTGTGCTCAAACGCGCGGCGGAGGGCGAGCACTATTTGGGGATTGGGAAAGATTCCTATAACGTAGAATACCTGCCGGCTCTGCACGACGCCGAGGGAGCTTTTGGCAACCCTTCCAGCGACAGCCAGAGAAGCATGCTGCTACCCGGGCAGAGAGAAGTTTTGCTGGTCTGCTATTCCTTTGACGGCGCGGAAGAGTTGCCGGCCCTGCTGGATGCCGGGGAAAAGCTACTGGCCGCATATTGCACGGGATATGAATGCCTGGAGCGCAGAATTTTGGAATAGCAGAAAAGAGAGAAGAGAGCAGGCGGAGAAATTTGCCTGCTTTTTTGATGCGGAAAATCCGAGCCGCAGGCAGACGCGGATTTTATCTTGATCTTTTGGCTATGCTCATATAAGATCAAAAAAGAATATTCTTGGGGGAAAAGATGAAATTCATTCGCCAAACCTGTATTATTTTGCTCGTCAGCTTTGCGGCAGAGGCATTGCACAGCCTGCTTCCGCTACCCATTCCAGCCAGCATCTACGGGCTGGTTCTGATGTTTGCTCTGCTGGCAACCGGCGCCCTTCCTTTGGAGGCCGTCAGGCAGATGGGAGATTTTCTCGTGGAGATCATGCCGCTGATGTTCATTCCGGCGGCTGTGGGGCTAATGCAAGTCTGGAAAGAACTTGGCCAGATTTGGCTGGCTTTTCTGGCCATCACGCTGCTGACGACGCTGGCCGTCATGGCGGCTTCGGGAAAGACAGCGGAGCTTGCATTGCGGCTGGAAGAGAGGAAGAGAAAATGAGCGCCTTTTTTACGGAATCTCTCTTTTTCGGGGTTGTGAT
>CAJUPM010000012.1:0-50498 GCA_910588425.1 uncultured Christensenellaceae bacterium
CCGTGCGCAAAGTTGAGATGGAAACTTCTAAAATTTTACCAAAGAAGATAAAGAGATAAACGGCAATGGTATGGCCGCTGGTAAAACTGGCGATGGCATTCATGAGTGCTTGCATAATAGGCTCCTTTTTGATTTATTCACCTTATTCTAACAAGGCGCAGTGGAAAATTCAAGGCGGGCGGAAAAAGTTCATATTTGGGAGGCTGGCAGCTGGCCGGGTTTATTTTATGCTATAATAGGAGAGAAGCAGAACTGGCAGGCAATTTTCGGCTGTTCCTTCCGGGCAAAATATAGTATAATGGAAGAAAGCTTTGCCTGGCCGAATGAGACAAAGCAAAAGCGAGAGAAAAGGCGGAACAAGATTGGTTATTTTAGGGATAGATCCGGGGATTGCCATTGTTGGCTACGGTGTCATTGAATACGATGGCTTTCGGATGAAGCTGATCGACTATGGCGCGATTCTGACGCCTGCCGGCATGAAGCTGCCCGAGCGTCTGGATATTATTTTCGACAGCATGACGCAGCTGATGGAGCGGTTCGAGCCGGATGCCGTGGCGTTTGAGGAGCTGTTCTTTGCCAAGAACGTCAAGACGGCCATCGACGTCGCCCAGGCGCGGGGTGTCTCCCTGATGGCGGCGTATAAAAAGAATAAGGCACTATATGAATATACGCCTTTGCAGGTCAAGCAGGCGGTAGTGGGATACGGCAGGGCAGACAAGCACCAGGTTCAGACGATGGTCAAAACGATTCTCTCCCTTGCTGAAATTCCAAAGCCGGATGACGCGGCCGATGCTGTGGCCGTCGCCATTTGCCATGCGCAGACGGTAAACTACCGCAAATCCAACCGATATTTTCGTGATTAACGGGGGAAAAGAGAATGTATGCTTATATACGCGGGGCACTGGCCCTCAAAGGCAAGGATTACGTCGCGCTGGAGTGCGGCGGAGTGGGCTATAAAATATTCGTTACAGAGAGATTCCTGCAAAACGCTAAGTTAAATGAGGAGACGACGCTGTACACGCAGTTGATTGTGCGCGAAGAAGAGCTTTCGCTCTATGGGTTTCCCAGCGAGGCGGAAAAAGAGATGTTCGAAAAGCTGATTGGCGTCTCTGGCGTCGGGCCTAAGGCTGGAAAGGCGATTTTATCCGAGATGACTGTGGCGGAGATCGCATCGGCCATTTTTTCGGCGGATTCCAAGGCGTTTTCCAAAGTGAGCGGCATTGGCCCGAAAACCGCCGGAAGAATCGTTTTAGAGCTGAAAGATAAGATCAAAGCGCAGGATGCGGTTGGTGCTGTGAGCGGCGAGGAAACACCGGTAAATACGGCTGTCAGCGATGCAGTAGCCGCGCTGGTCAGCCTGGGATATGGCAAAGCAGAGGCGGCGCAGGCGGTTTCGGAGGTATCGGCTTTGGCGGATACGGCGGAAGAGCTCATTTTGCTGGCGATTAAGCGCATCGGGTAAGCAAGGGAGAAAAGGGAGAAGCATATGCTGGAACAAGAAAATACAGAAGGACGCATTGTATCCGGGTTTTCCAAGGAAACGGAAGCTCCGATGGAAGTGAGCCTGCGCCCAAGAGTTTTAGAGGAATATATCGGCCAGGAAAAAGTAAAAGAGAGAATGCGCATTTTTATCGAGGCGGCCAGATCGAGGGGAGAGGCGCTGGATCACGTGCTGCTCTATGGCCCGCCGGGGCTGGGCAAGACGACGCTTTCGCATATCATCGCCAGCGAACTGAATGTGAACCTGCGCATCACTTCCGGCCCTGCCATCGAGCGCCCTAAGGATTTGGCGGCGCTGCTGACCAACCTGGGCGAGGGAGACGTGCTCTTTATCGATGAGATTCACCGGCTGAATGCCAGCGTGGAGGAGGTGCTCTATCCGGCGATGGAGGATTACGCGCTGGATATCATCATCGGCCAGGGGCCAAGCGCAAAATCACTGCGCATCGATTTGCCGCACTTTACGCTGGTCGGCGCCACAACCAAGGCTGGTATGCTGACTTCGCCGCTGCGGGACCGTTTTGGTGTTATCTGCCGGCTGGAGCTCTATACGCCGGAGGAGCTGGACATTATCGTCGAGCGCTCGGCTTCGATCATGGGAATCAAAATCGAGCACGACGGCGCCATGCAGATTGCCCGGCGCAGCCGCGGTACGCCGCGAATTGCAAACCGCCTGCTGCGCCGCGTGCGGGATTTTGCAGAAATCCAGGCAGATGGCGTGATTACAAAGGAAGTCGCGGATAAAGGGCTGGATATGCTGGAGGTGGACAGCCTGGGTTTGGATGGCGTGGATCGCAAAGTGCTGGAGACCATGATCACCATGTTTGGCGGCAGGCCAGTGGGGCTGGAGACGCTGGCGGCGGCGACGGGAGAAGAAGCCGCGACGATAGAGGACGTCTATGAGCCCTATCTGATGCAGCTTGGTTTTTTGATGCGCACGCCCAGAGGCCGGGTTGTTACGGATTTGGCCTATCAGCATTTGGGGTATCAAAAACCGAAAGAACGGGAAAAAGATGACGCTCAGGGGAGGCTGTTTTAGCATATGAACACCAGTGATTTTTACTATGATTTGCCCGAAGAGCTGATCGCACAGACGCCGGCAGAGCCCAGGGATTCCTCGCGTCTTTTGGTTTACCATCGCCGGGATGGGGCGGTGGAGCATAAGATTTTTCGGGATATTATCGATTTTTTAAACCCCGGGGATGCTCTGGTGGTAAACGATACCCGGGTTATCCCGGCCCGGCTCTATGGAAAGAAGCAGAGCACGGGGAGAGAAGTTGAGTTTTTACTGCTCAATCAGCTGTCCAAAGACATATGGGAAGTCATTATGCGCCCGGGAAAGAAGCTGCGCATCGGGGATCGGGTGGAGTTTGCAGAGGATTTGCAGGCGGAGATCCTGGAGAAAAAAGAGGACGGTGTTACGCGGGTCAAGTTCTATTTTGAAGGGCTTTTCGAGCCCTTGCTGGAGCGATATGGCAATATGCCGCTGCCGCCCTATATCACGCAACGGCTGGAAGACAGGCAGCGCTATCAGACGGTTTATGCCAAGGAAAATGGCTCTGCCGCTGCGCCGACTGCAGGCCTGCATTTCACGCCCGAGCTGATGGAGAAAATCCGGAAAAAAGGCATCGATATTATCCCGGTTTTACTGCATGTAGGCCTAGGGACATTCCGCCCAGTCAAGGTAGACAATGTGGAGAACCACAGGATGCACAGCGAATATTACAGCATCTCCGCAGATTCCGCCCGGCGCATCAACGAGACGCGAAAGAAAGGCGGCCGGATTATCGCCGTCGGGACGACTTCTGTGCGGACGCTGGAGAGCGTAGCGGATGAGAAAGGCTGCATCAAAGAGCAAAGCGGCAATACCGAGATTTTTATCTATCCGGGCTATCGCTTCAAATGCGTGGATGCACTGATTACCAATTTCCATCTCCCAGAAAGCACGCTTCTCATGCTCATTTCGGCTTTTATGGGGAAAGAGCAGGCGCTGGGCCTGTATCGTCTGGCGGTGCAGGAGCGGTATCGCTTCTTTAGCTTTGGGGACGCGATGCTGATAGTGTAAAGAAGTATGTGATTTACGAAAAAAAGCATAGCAGGGAGTGAAAAGGGGCGGGGATAGATACCGCGCCCTTTTTATTGAACTCATACAGTTTTCAATGTATTTAAAGCGCGAGCTTTTGAATTGAGAATGAGTGTGTGGAAGCAAGCAGCCCACAAGTTGCAATCATGCCAGGGATAGTAAAAAGAGCGGATGGTTTTAAACCATCCGCTCTTTTCATTCACTGCATATATCCTAGAAGCTTCGCACTTCCGCCACAAAATCTCCCAGCATGGCGGGGACGAGCTGAGCGCCTTTGGAATAGCGCTCCTCCAGCGGAAGCTCGGCCGAAGTGAGGGGATAGACCTGCCCGGAATTGGTAACCACCTCAAAGGCAACGGGTTTTGTCAGCAACACGGCGGCCACGAGATAGCTGCCATTGGCGCCGCCCTTTGCCCACTGGAAAGTTTTGAGGCCCTTGCCGTTGCGGCCCTGCACCTCATACTCCGAAAGCTTGCTCTGCTTGGCAAAACCGAGCTCGCTGAAGATGGCGAGGTTGCCTTGGCCATCCGTCTGGGCGGCAAAAATAATGCTGTCGCCGGCGGCCAGCTTGATGCCGCCAACGCCCTTGCCTGTTTTCCCCTGAAGGCTGATCTCCTCCTTAGAGAAGCAAATGGACATGCCAGCCTTTGTAATCAGCAGAAGATTGGGCAGAGACGGGATATCTGCCTCGGCAAGCAGCAATTCATCCTTGGGTTTTAAGCCGCAGGCGATGATCTTCTGCTTGCGGCTCTCCAGTTCGGCAAAATCGGTGTATTTTACCATGCCGCTCTTGCTTACCGTCAGCAGGCGGCCCTGCGCAGGGGAGGAGACAGAGATGATTTTTTCGCCTTTCTCGATGCCCGCCAGCAGAGAGTTGATGGTGCTGCCAGCATCCTTATACTTGGCTTCCTTGATGCTCTCGACATCCAGAGAATAGAGGTTTGCATGGTTGGTAAACAGCCAGAGCTTTGCCTCGGTGTTCGTCTCGATGATCTGCGCCGGGAGATTGCGATCCGCCGCTTCGCCGCCCTCTGCGCCCCGGGCCAGCATTTTTTTGCTCATGCGCTTGAGGTTGCCGCCCTTGGTATAGATCACGGCACACTCTTCGACCACTTTAAAATGCTCTTCATCAATCGTGATGGTGCCGCTCTCGGAAGAGAGGGGCGTGCGGCGCTTGACGGCATATTTGGAGCTGATGGCCGAAAGCTCCTGAATGATGACGCCGTCCAGCCGATCCTGCGAGGCAAGAATGGCGCGGAGTTCGTTTAGGAGCGCGACGGTTTTCTCGTATTCCTCCCGCAGAGTGATGACTTCCAGCTGGGTCAGGCGCGCCAGACGCAGATCCAAAATCGCCTGCGCCTGAATGCCGGTAATATGGAGCTTTTCCATCAGGCCGGCTTTTGCCTCTTTGGAGCTGCTGGAAGAGCGGATGATCTTGATGACCAGATCGATGTTGGTTACCGCAATGATGAGGCCCTCCAGCTTATGCTCCTTTTCCTCGGCCGCTTCCTTGTCAAATTGCACGCGCCGGGTAACAACATCGCGCTGGAAGTTGATGTAGTAATCCAAAATCTCCAAAAGCCCGAGAAGCTTGGGCTGTCCATCCGCAATGGCGACCATATTGATGCCGTAGCTGATCTGCATATCCGAATATTTATAAAGGCAGTCCAGCACTTTTTCCGCGTTGGTGCCGCTCTTTAGCTCGATAACAGCGCGCAGGCCAGTGCGGTCGGTCTCGCTGCGGACATCGCTGATTCCGGAAAATAAGTCCTTGCGCGTGGTGCGCAGCTGCTGGATTTTGCGCAGCATGGCCGATTCGCGGATCTCGTAGGGGAGCTCTGTGATGACGATGCGCGTCTTGCCGCCGCGGACCTGCTCAATCTCGGTCTTGGCGCGCAGGGTGATCTTGCCTTTGCCCGTCTCATAAGCCTGCCGAATGCCTTCTTTGCCCAGGATTACGCCGCCCGTGGGGAAATCCGGCCCTTTGATGCGGCGCATCACATCTGACAGTGAGCAATCCGGCTGCTGAATGCGCAGAATGACGCCATCGATCACTTCCTTCAGGTTGTGCGGCGGAATGTTGGTCGCCAGGCCGACTGCGATGCCCGTTGCGCCGTTGACCAGGATATTGGGGAAACGGCTGGGCAGAACAGACGGCTCCTTAAGAGAGTCGTCGAAATTCAGCTGGAAGGGGACGGTATCTTTGTTAATATCCCGCAGCATTTCCAGCGCGATAGGAGCCATGCGCGCCTCGGTATAGCGCATGGCCGCCGGACCGTCGCCGTCGATAGAGCCGAAGTTGCCCTGGCCGTCGATGAGGGGCATGCTCATGGAAAAATCCTGCGCCATGCGCGCTAGGGCCTCATAGATGCTAGAATCGCCGTGCGGATGGTATTTTCCCATGGTATCGCCGACGATACGCGCGCATTTCTTGTGCCCGCCGTCCGGGAAAACCTGCATTTCGTTCATGGCAAAAAGGATATGGCGCTGAACCGGCTTGAGGCCATCCTCCACTCTTGGAATGGCGCGCTCTAAAATGACATATTCCGCATAGGGCATGAAGCTATCATGCATCACGTCTTCCAGGGGTGTGCGTATAATGCTTAAAATCTCTTCTTTCATCGTCTCGTCTTTCCTTTGCTATGCTTCCTGGGTGTTGGCCTGGAAGCGATCAGGCTTGTTGAAATTCGCGTATTCGCTGATATACTGCTTTCTGGGCTCGACGTTGTCGCCCATGAGGGTGGCGATGATGCGGTCGCAGGAGGCGGCGTCTTCCAGACCAACCTGCACAAGCACGCGCGCCTCCGGATCCAGCGTCGTCTCCCAAAGCTGCTCTTTGCTCATCTCGCCCAGGCCCTTATAGCGCTTGACTTCTGCGCCGCGCCCCAGCCGCGCCTTTGCCTCATTCAGCTGCTTTTCCGTATGCGCCCAAACCACCTGCTTGCCTTTTTTGATGCTGTAAAGCGGCGGCTGTGCGATATAGACATGCCCATCCGCGATGAGACTGCGGTAGTAGCGGAAGAAGAAAGTCAGCAAAATAGCGCGGATATGGGCGCCGTCCTGGTCTGCATCGGCAAGAATGATGATCTTGTGGTATTTCAGGCTGGATTTATCGAAGGATTTATCAAACCCGGCGCCCAGCGCTGTGATGATAGAGCGGAACTCCTCGTTTTGCAGAACCTGTTCAATGCGCTTTTTCTCCACGTTCAGCGGCTTACCGCGCAGAGGCAGGATGGCCTGAAAGCGACGGTCGCGCCCCATTTTGGCATTGCCGCCGGCGCTGTCGCCCTCGACGATGAACAGCTCATTTTTCTCCGCGATTTTGCCCGTGCAGGCAGAGAGCTTGCCCACCAGCGGGGCGGAATCTGCCTTGCTCTTCTCACGCTCGATTTTCTTTGCTTTTTTGGCCGCTTCGCGCACTTTGGCCGCAGTGATGGCCTTTTCTGCAATGCGCGCACAGACGGCGGTATTGCTGAGATCCGAGAAATATTCGCTCAGCCCCTCAAAGACAATGCCTTCCACGGCAGTGCGGGCTTCTGTATTGCCCAGCCGCGTTTTTGTCTGGCCCTCGAACTGGACATTTTTGATTTTCAGAGAGAGGATGGCAGTCAGCCCTTCGCGGAAATCCTCGCCTTCAAAGCTGATTTTTTCTTTGGCCGCGGCAGAAGAGTTCCTCATATATTCGTTCATCACCTTGGTGATGGCCGTTTTGAAGCCAGTTTCATGCGTGCCGCCCTCGGGCGTGGGGATATTATTGACGTAGGAATAGATGCTTTCGCTCTCTCCTGAAACATACTGCATGGCGAGGCTGGCCCAGATGCCGTTTTTCTCGCCCTCGATGACGATGGGCAGGGGATGCAGAGCTTCTTTATCCTGGTTCATATCCAGCAGAAAATCCGAGATGCCGCCGGAGTAATTGAAAGAGACCTTGCGGCTCTTTCCTTCGCGCTTGTCCACCAAATGGATGGTGATGCCGCGGATCAGAAAAGCGAGCTCCCGGAGCCGCCGCGCGATGCGATCAAAATGCAGGTTCAGATCGTCGAATACGGTGGCATCCGCCAGATAGGTGATTTTGGTGCCGCGCTTATTGGTCGTGCCAGCTTCGCGCAGGGCATACTGCGGCTTTCCGGCATGCAGCTTGCCGCCTTCAAAGACGGACGCATACTCCTGTTCGTAAATTTTTCCGCCAAAATAGACTTCCACTTTCAGCCATTTGGAAAGCGCGTTGACAACGCTGGCGCCCACGCCGTGCAGGCCGCCGGAAAAGGAATAGCTTTCATTATTGAACTTTCCGCCGGCGTGCAGCTGCGTAAAGACAACTTCCACGCCCGAGATATGCAGCTCTGGGTGAATGCCGACGGGAATGCCGCGGCCGTTATCCTCGACGGTAACGCTCAAATCCTCATTTAAGGTTACGGTTATGGTATCGGCAAAGCCGTTGGCGGCTTCGTCGATGGAGTTATCGATAATTTCCCAAAGAAGATGATGCAAGCCGCGGTGGCCGGTAGAGCCGATGTACATGCCCGGCCGCCGACGCACGGCATCCAGGCCCTCCAAGACTTGAATATCATCCACTGTATATGATGTAGACATGAACTTCCTCCATACTGCTTGCTGAAAACAAAGATATACCTATTATACTTCATTTCTATATTTTTTTACAACTGTTTTACTTTTTTGCGGGAAAGCGCTTTGATGCTTGGCTTTTGCAGAAGGGTATAGTATAATATTTGAAAGGCGTTAAACGAGGATTCTATGGCGAAACAAGAAGAGTTGAAAAGCTTCCAGGAGCTGATTACAGCGGAGAAGCAGAAAGCAAAGCCGAAAAATAGCCTCCGTTATGGCAGAAAGATTGGAGAAACCGAGCGGGAGGCGCTGGAGAAGCCCCAAAAGGAGGCTTCTTTGGCGTATGCAAATACGGGTGCTACGCGCCCGGATCCGGCGGCTGCCGCGCAAAAACCGGCCAGGGAAAAGCCGCGGCAGAGGGCCGAGAAGCCTGCTGCCAAGCCGAAAAAAAACCAAAAACAGGTGCAGAAGAGCAGCGTGCTCAAGGAAACTCCTGCTGTAAAAAGAAAGTCGGTTCCGCCGCAAAAAGTGCCCAAACCGGGGCAAACCGCAGCGCGCCAGCCAAAGAAGCCGGAACAGAGCCGTAAAAAGCGCCCGCATCAGCTGACGACGCGGGAAAATATTTCCTATCTTCCGGCAGCAATGAAGGAGCCGGCTCCGCGCAAGCGCCACAGCAAGAAAGCCGCCGCGCTTTTGATCAGCATGATTATGCTGATCGGCATCGTGGGCTTTCTGGGCTATCAGTTTATCCGCGCGGATGAAATAGAGGTGCGCGGGGCGGAATCCTTTGATGCGCCCTATGTCGTCGCGCTTTCAGGCATCCGCTCGGGGACGCATATCTTCCGGGTGGACAAGCGGGCTGCTGCGGCGGGCATCGCGCAGGATCCCCACCTGGTGCTCGAGAATATCGAATATGCTTTTCCGAATAAGATTACGCTTGTCGTCTCCGAGCGCAAGGAGGCGGCGTGCTTTGAATTTATGGGGACGTACGTCATCACGGATTATTCCGGCATCATCCTGGGGCATGTGGAGAGCAGTGAACAGCCGCAGCACCTGCCGGTGATTCGGGGCATCAACGTAACAGAATTTGCCCTGGGGGCAAAAATCCGCACGGACGACACCTTTAAGCAAAATATTATGACCATCCTATTGGAAAATACGACGGCCTATCAGCTGACGGATTTGGTGCGCGAAGTCGATCTGACGGATACCAACAGCATCACGCTAGGGCTTTCCAATGGAATGCAGGTTATTTTTGGGCAGGCGGATCAGATAGAGGAGAAGCTGGCCTGGCTGCAAAATATCTTAAAGGAGCTGGAAAAACAGGGCAAGACCGGGGGGGTTATCGATCTCTCCTCCGTTCAGATGCCGACGTATCTGCCGCCGCAGGAGCCTAGCGAGCCGGCTTCGCAGGAGCCAGCGCCTGCGGAATAACAGCGAGTTGCAAAAAGGAATGCCAAGATAAGGCATTCCTTTTTTATTGATAAGAAAGAGTTATGATGAAAAGGGGAATGAGCACTGCGATTGGTTCAAAAAAGGTAACTTTTTCGCAAGAAAATGCCGTTTGCTGCCCTTGGCAGCCATGATATGCTAATGACATACTAGAGGCGCCGAATTGAATATGGAGGGGGGAATGAAAAAGACTATTTCTGTTGTATTTGTGGCACTTTTGGCTGCAATGCTGTTCGTCTCTTGCTCTAAGGCCGGCGAAGCTATGGGCGGCAAAGGCATGTGGGCAATGGTTAGAGTGATGCTGTTATCACCAATGGCCAGAGCTCCTGGGGTGCCAGAGACTATATCCAGGAGAACTTCCCGGATATGGAATGCTACCAGCTGTTCTTTAGCTACAGCATAGTCGATGCTGATATAACGTTCGCCCGAGACGCACTGACAGTTCAGAAAGATATCGGCGGCTTCATCACAGGAACAGAGGGCCCTTTTTTCTGTCTAAGCTTTTGAAGCGCGCTGAAGGGAAAACAATATTATTGCTTAATTATTAAATATATTACAAAAATATAAATAAATTATTTCGACAAAAAGCGCTTGCTATTCAGAAAATTTGAAAGAGACGTTATGATACATTTCTTCACATAAATAAAAATTGTGTAGACATATGGAAATTGTTCTGTTAAAATGACAAATGTTGCTGATGAAAACAAAATATTTCGTTTGCTTAATATTTGTCATCAACTGGCTCTGCCAGTAAATTTTAAGGAGGAAAAGATGAAAAGAACAATTTCCATCGTATTTGCTCTTCTTTTGGTTGCGATGCTGTTCGTCTCCTGCTCCAATGGCGGGGATGAAAAGCCGGATGCCAGCGCTTCTGCGCCCGGTCAAAGCGCCGATGGGGAAGTAGGGGAGATTGCGGTTATTCTGCAGTCTTACAACGGCTCTTTCTGGTCTGATGTCATGAGAGGCATCGACAAGGCTACGGAGGAGCTTGCGGCCGAGGGTATCAATGTTACTTTCAATGGCCCGGATGATCCCACCAACCTGCAGGCTCAGATCGAGATGCTCGAAGCTGCTGTTGCAAGAGATGTCGATGCGATTGCTATCGCACCTCAGGACGCGGCTGCTGTCGGCGGTGCTATGCCCCGCTGCGAGGAGAAGAACATTCCTGTTGTTCTGTTCGACTGCAACGCTGAATCCGATTGGCCGGTTTGCCTGGTTTCTTCGGATAACTACAAGCTGGGCACGCTGGCCGGCGAAGCACTTGCAGACGCGCTGGGCGGCAAAGGCAAATATGCGATTATCAACTGGAATGATGGCATCATCACCAACGGTCAGCGTTCCTGGGGTGCTCAGGAGTATATCGAGAAGAACCACCCCGATATGGAGTGCTACAAATCCTTCTTCACTTATGCTGTTGTAGATGCTGAGCTGACGTTTGCCCGCGACACGCTGACGGGTCAGCCGGATATCGCCGGCTTCATTACCGGCGTTGAATCCTATATGCCGCCGGTTGTTGCGGCAGTTCAGGAGGCCGGAAAAGTTGGCGACATCAAGATTGTTGCAATCGATATCACGCCGGTTTCCCTGGAGTATGTCAAAGACGGCACGCTGGCAGCTGTTATCACCCAGAACCCGTTCAACATGGGCTACACGGGCACGATGTCGGCTTACAAAGCAGCCATCGGTGAGGAGCTTCCGGAATTCATCGACAGCGGCAGCGCTATCGTAACGAAGGAAACAATTGAGAATAACGAGGAAACTCGTGCAATCCTCAAAGACCTCAACCTGCTGGACGCTTAAGCGGGAAATCAGGCAGTCTCTCCTCTGAATTTTCGGAGGAGAGACTCAAATAAACTTCATCATACAAAGCCGGAAAACACAAAGAAGCTTAAATTTTCTGGCAAAAAGATGAAATTTTATTTCAAAGCGGTAAAGAATCGAGAGAAAAGAACAATAAATATTAAAAAATATTTAAATTTCTTTTCGCGCGATTTTATCGCTTTTTTTGATGCAGACATTATAATACATCTTTAAATTCTCCATAAAATGCCGCTGGACAAAGAAATTTGCCCGTGATAAAATCGCAAATATCCAAGAATGATATGAGGTTTACATGGGCGGTTTTGTGTTACGCTCAGGTAATAAATTTAATTTGTTGCGCAAAGCAGCAAAAATTTTAAGGAGGAAAAGATGAAAAGAACTATTTCCATCGTATTCGCACTGCTTTTGGTTGCGATGCTGTTCGTCTCCTGCTCCAAGGGCGGAGAGGACAAGCCGGATAACAGCCCCGCTGCTGATCCTGCTGAGAGCACCCAGCCTTCCGGCGGCGACGGCGAAGTGAGCGAGGTTGCAGTTATTCTGCAGTCCTACAACGGCTCCTTCTGGTCCGACGTTATGAGAGGCGTTGACAAGGCCATCGCTGAGCTGGCTGAAGTTGGCGTAAAATGCACCTTCAACGGCCCGGACGACTCCACCAACCTGCAGGCTCAGATCGAGATGATCGAAGCCGCTGTTGCAAGAGACGTTGATGCGATTGCTATTGCTCCGGCAGACGCTGCATCTGTTGGCGGCGTTATGCCCCGCTGCGAAGAGAAGAACATTCCTGTTGTTCTGTTCGACTGCTCGGCTGAGTCCGACTGGCCGGTCTGCCTGGTTTCTTCGGATAACCACAAGCTCGGCCTGCTGGCCGGCGAAGCTCTGGGCAAAGCCATGGACGGCAAGGGCCTCTGGGCGATGATCAACTGGAACGACGGCGTTATCACCAACGGCCAGCGCTCCTGGGGCGCTCAGGAGTATATCGAGGCAAACTTCCCCGATATGGAATGCTACAAGCTGTTCTTCACCTACAGCGTTGTTGACGCAGACCTGACGTTCGCCCGCGATACGCTGACGGCTCAGAAGGATTTCGGCGGCTTCATCACCGGCTGCGAGAGCCAGCTGGCTCCCACCCTCTCCGCTGTTCAGGAAGCTGGAAGAGTCGGCGATGTCAAGATCGTCGCAATCGATATCACGCCTGTCTCCCTTGAGTACATCAAAGACGGCTCGGTTGCAGCTGTCGTTACCCAGAACCCGTTCAACATGGGCTACACGGGCACGATGACGGCTTACAAGGCTGCCCTCGGCGAGGAAGTTCCGGAATTCATCGACAGCGGCAGCGCTATCGTTGACAAGGATTCCATGGAGAACGACGAGACAACTCGCGCAATCCTCAAAGAGCTCCAGCTGCTGGATGCTTAATCCAAGTTAAGAGCGAAAAACAAGGCTCCCTGCAAATTGCAGGGAGCTTTTTTATTATGGCTTGGCGAGATGGTGAGATAGATGAAAGAAGATTTCATTTTGTATTTTCATAGCTGGGCACTTGCACGCATAGAATGAATGGGGTGAGAAACTATGCGTGTTTTTTTAATCAGGAAAAAATGGCTGTGGCGCGGGGCAATCGTCGCTGTAGTTTTGGCGGCTGCGCTCGTTTGCGCCGGGACGATGCCCGCATCGCCGGTGTTTTTCTCAAACAAAACGCAGTATCAGATCAAAAGCGTCAAAACAGAAGAGAAGTGCATCGCCATTACCATCGATACTGCATTTGGGCAAGAGGATTATACCCAGCAGATTCTGGAGGTGTTAGACAAAAAGGGCGTCCCGGCGACGTTTGCCGTCATGGGAATCTGGGCGAGGGAATATCCGGATGCCGCCAGAGCCATCGTGGATGCCGATATGGAGCTCATCAGCCATTCCTATGCGCACGAGCACTACGACAGCCTTTCCAAGGAAGCGATTTGCGAGGATGCAAAAAAAGCGCAGCAGGCTTTAAATGAGCTGGGCGTGCAGAGCTGTTTCATCCGCGTGCCCTATGACTGCTGCAATGAATCCACCTATCAGGCGCTAAGGGAAGTTGAGCTGATTCCGGTTGGATACAGCGTGGCAATGGGCGAGGCGGAGCAAAATGCAGAGGAGATCGCAAACCGCATTGTGGAGCAGGTGAAGCCGGGGGATATTCTCATATTTCAAAACAACAGCCCGAATACGGCACCAGCTATTGAGGAAGTGATCGCGCGCTTAAAGAGCCTGGGCTATCGGTTCGAGACGGTTTCGGGCTTGCTGGGAGAGGACTATACCGTAAATAGCAGTGGCGTCGCTGTGCCCACGCAGTCGCCCGTTCATGCATAAGGAAAGAGAGGCACATATGAAAATTTGTGAGACCAATGAGGCACAGTTGTTCGGGCGCATACTGGAAGAGCCGGTTTATAGCCATTCCACTTACGATGAGCAGTTTTTTCAGATGAGGTTTGGCGTTCCCCGGCTTTCCGGGCATATGGATATTCTGCCTACCATCATTTCGGCGTCGCTGCTCTCTGCCGTCCCCAAAGGGGAGGCGCCGTTTGGCCTGCGGGGCCAGCTGCGCTCCTATAATCAGGCGGAAAAGAGCATCAACCACCTGCACATCCGCTTTTTCGCGCAGGATTTGCAGGATGAGCTGGATTCTCTTTGCCCGAGGCGGCAGAACTTTGTATTTCTGGAGGGATTTTTGTGCAAGCCGCCTGTATACCGGGTGACGCCCTTTGGGCGGGAGATCACGGATATGCTGCTGGCTGTCAACCGCTCATTCAAAAAATCCGATTATATTCCGGTGATCGCCTGGGGCAAGAACGCCAGGTTTGCCAAAAATCTTCAGGTGGGCCAGAAAATGAGAATCGAAGGCCGGTTTCAGAGCAGAGAGTATGAAAAATGCCTGCCCGGGGGCGAAAAAATAACGCGCACGGCTTATGAAGTCTCGGCTTCTTCTGTTAGCATCGTAATCTGATAAAAGATGATTTGCAGGAGCGCAAAATTATGATAGAATAAATTATATCACAATAAAAGGAGCGCTATCATGCAAAAGGGCAGTACGCAGGATTACAACAATCTCTATGACGCCATCCTCTCGCTTCAGAGCCGGGAAGAATGCGCCGCTTTCTTTGAAGATCTTTTTACCATCTCCGAGATCAGCGCGGCGGTACAGCGGCTGAAAGTGGCGGGGATGCTCTATGAAAAGCAGACCTGCAACGCGGTCGCCGAAAAAACCGGCGCCAGCACTGCCACAGTGAGCCGCGTCAATAAATGCCTTCATTATGGGGCAGGCGGATACCGGCTTGTGCTGGAGCGCAGAGAGAAATAACGCTTGAAAAAGATGGCTGCTAGGAGAGAAGAATGGATTTGAGCTTTTTGAGCGAAGTGCAGCAAAGGGCCGTCCGGGCGACGGAAGGGCCTGTGCTTGTGCTCGCGGGCGCTGGCTCTGGAAAGACCAGCGTGCTGACCAACCGGGTTGCTTATTTGGTGAATGAAAAAGGGGTAGACCCTTTTTCTATTTTGGCGATAACTTTTACGAATAAAGCGGCAAACGAGATGAAGGAGCGCATCTCTGCGCTGGTGGATTTCGACGTCAGCCGCATGGCGATCTCGACGTTTCACTCCATGTGCGCAAAGTTTCTGCGCTTTGATGCGGACAAGATCGGCTATGAGCGCAATTTCTCTATTTACGATACAGACGACTGTATCACGGTGGTCAAGCGCGTGCTGGAAGCCAAGGGGATGGACGTTAAGCACGCCCGGCGCGTGCTTTCGCATATCAGCAATATCAAAAACAATGAAGCCAAGATGACGCCGGAGGATTATGCCGCTCAGGCCATGCAGGCGGATTTATCCATGCAGACTCTGCCGTCCATTTACCGGGAATACTGTGATCGGCTGCGGCGGGAGAACGCCATGGATTTTGACGATCTGCTGCTGAATATGCTGCGCGTTCTGCGGGAGAGCGAGACTGCCCGGGAATATTATCAGAACCGCTTCCGCTATATCATGGTGGACGAGTATCAGGATACCAACAGCGTGCAGTATGAGCTGGTGCATATTCTGGCAGATAAATACAAGAACCTTTTTGTCGTGGGCGATGACGATCAGAGCATCTATGCCTGGCGTGGCGCGGATATCCGCAATATCCTGGATTTTGAGCGGGATTATCAGAATACTCAGGTCATCAAGCTGGAGCAGAACTACCGCTCTCATGCGAAAATACTGGATGCTGCCAATGCGGTGATCCAGAAGGCGGAGGAGCGCAAGCAAAAAACGCTGTGGTCTGCCAGAAAAAACGGGGCGCTGCCCAAGGTCTATACTGCGCCAAACGAATATGCCGAGGCAGAGTTTGTCGCCAGAGAGATCAGCAGCCTGGTCAGCCAGGGCAAGAATTATACGGATTTTGCCGTGCTTTACCGCACGCATACGCAGTCCCGCGTGCTGGAGGAAAAGCTGCGCATCTACGGCATCCCATACCAGATTTTTGGCGGCATGAGCTTTTTTGCCCGCAAGGAAATCAAGGATATGGTGGCGTATCTGACGGTCTATGAAAACCCAATGGCGGATACGGCGCTGGCGCGCATCGTCAACGTCCCAAGGCGGGGCATTGGCGATGTCTCCCTGCAAAAACTGCGGGGGTTTGCCGCGGCGCACGCGCTCTCGCTTCTGGAAGCGATGGAGCGGGCGGATGAGTTTATGAGCGGCGGCAGGGCAAAGTTCGCTTCTTTTTTGGAAACGGTGGACAAGATCCGCGCTTCCTGCGAGGAAAAAGGCGTGGGAGAGATCGTAGAGGCGGTGTTTGCGGCGTCTGGATACCGGGATATGCTGATGGAAGACGAGAGCATCGAGGGGCAGACCAAGATAGAAAACGTCGAGGAGTTCATCAACTCCGCCTATACCTATGAAAAAGAGAATGAGGAGCCGACGCTGGAAGGATTCCTTTCCTCGGTTTCGCTCATCAGCGATGCAGATACGGTTTCGGAGGAAGGCAGCGTTACGCTGATGACCATGCACAGCGCAAAGGGCCTGGAGTTCGATACGGTGTTTCTGGTTGGGATGGAGGAAAACCTCTTTCCCTCCAAGCGCTCTGTGGACAGCGGAAAACTGGATGAGGAGCGCCGGCTCTGCTATGTCGGCATTACCCGGGCCAAAAATACGCTGTATTTTACCAACTGCATGACGCGCAACCTCTATTCCGGGCAAAGCGAGAACTATCCATCACGGTTTTTGATGGATATTCCAAGGGAGATGATGGAAGAGCTTACGCCCGTATCCCGTATGCCGCGCCGGGAAAAGGCGCCGGCGGCATCGCCTAAGCCGATTTTCTTCCAAAAGAAGGCCGAATTTAAGCCGCAGGCGCAGGAAGCCGCGGGCGATTTCGCGCCGGGTATGGTGGTAGAGCATAAAAAATTTGGCCAGGGGAAAATTAAGTCTATTATGGGCGAGGGAGATCAGAAGGTTGCGGTTGTCTCTTTTGCAGACGCTGAGCGCAAACTATTTTTGAGCTTTGCCCCGCTGAAAATTATCAAATAGGAAGGCTTGTTATGCAGGAAATGCAGCAGCTCGTCTCGCAGCTCAATGAATACGCATACGACTACTATGTGCTGGATAACCCGCGCATCAGCGACGGTGAATACGACGCGCTATACGATCGCCTGCTTTTGATGGAAAAGGAGCAGGGAGTCGTCCTGCCCGATTCACCGACTAAAAGGGTGGGCGGCCCGGTGCTCGAAGGCTTTGAGAAGCACACGCATCTTGCGCCGCTTTACAGCCTGGATAAGGCGAAAACTATCGATGAGATCCGCGCCTGGGAAAAACGCAACGAGAAAATCGCCGGGCCTGCGGCAGAATATACGCTGGAATATAAATTCGACGGCCTGACTATTAATCTGACTTACGAGGGCGGCTGGCTTATTGGCGCGGCGACCCGCGGCGACGGCATGACAGGCGAGGAAATTTATGAGCAGGCGCTGACCATTCGCTCGATTCCGCTTTCTATTCCCTTTCAGGGCAGAATGGAAGTGCAGGGCGAGGCCATTATGCACCTCTCGGATCTGGAGGCTTATAACAAAACAGCCAAAGAGCCGCTCAAGAACGCGCGCAACGCCTGTGCAGGCGCACTGCGCAATCTGGATACGGCAGTAACGGCTTCGCGCAAGCTGGATGCCTATTTCTATAACGTCGGCTATATCGAAGGGAGAGATTTTGAAGATCACACGCAGATGATCGCATTTCTCAAAGAGAATAAGTTTAAGGTGAGCGAGTTCGAGCGGGTTTACCGCTCGATTGGTGCGCTCATCAGCGGCATCAAGGAGGCCGGAGAGAACCGGGAGAACCTGGATTTTCTCATCGATGGGATGGTCATCAAAATCAAGGATTTTGCGCTGCGGGAGCAGCTCGGGTATACAGAAAAATTCCCGCGCTGGGCCATTGCGTATAAATTCGCCGCCGAAGAAGTGACGACGAAGGTTCTGGATATCCTCTGGGAGCTTGGGCGGACGGGCAAGCTGACGCCCATTGCGCAGCTGGAGGAAGTGCAGATCGCGGGCGCCAGCGTGCGCCGGGCGACGCTCAATAACCTGGAAGATATTTTGAGAAAGAAGGTAACCGTTGGGTGCAGGGTGTTTGTCCGGCGCAGCAACGATGTGATTCCGGAAATTCTGGGTGCTGTTCCGGGAGAAGAGGGCGTCTATACGGATGCACCTAGGCAGTGCCCGGCCTGCGGCAGTGACTTGGAGCAGGTTGGCCCCAATCTATTCTGCCCCAATACGCTTTCCTGCAAGCCGCAGCTGGTTGCGAGAATGGCGCATTTTGTCTCCAGAGATGCCATGAATCTGGAGAGCATTTCGGAAAAAACGGCAGAACTGCTTTTCGAGCATGGGCTGGTGCAGGATATTGGCGATCTCTATCAAATTACAAAAGAGCAGCTGCTGGAACTGCCCGGCATCCAGCAAAAAAAGGCCGAGAACATTTTTTCTGCCATAGAGGGCAGCAAGACCCCGGAGCTGGCAAACTTTGTCTACGCGCTGGGTATCAACAACGTCGGCAAAAAGACGGCGAAGGATCTGGCAGAGGCGTTTGGCAGCTTTGAGGCCATCGCGGCGGCCAGCCTGGAAGAGCTGGTTGGCATCCGGGATATTGGCGAGATTGTCGCGCAGTCTATTTTGGATTTTTTTGCCAGTCAGCAGGTGCAGAAAACGCTGCAAAAACTCTGGGACTGCGGCATGAAGCCCAAGGCATATGAGAAAAAAGAAGGCATTTTTGCGGGAAAAAATGTCGTCGTGACGGGAACGCTGGCCTCTATGACGAGAAAAGAGGCTGGGGAGCAGATAGAAAAAAGAGGCGGCATTTTGCAGGCCGCCGTCGGGAAAAATACGCATCTGCTCGTGGCAGGGGAAAAAACCGGCTCAAAGCTCGCAAAAGCCCAGAGCCTCGGCATAGAAATTTTAGATGAAGAAGCTTTTTTAGCGCTTCTTTCGTGAGGCAAACGTGAAAATCGGGAAATTGACAAATGAACAATTGCAGGCGCTTGTGATCGATAAGCTCAAAGTGGGGCGCAGGGAAGTTGTGCTGGGCGCGGGGATCGGCGAGGACTGCGCCGTGCTGGATTTTGCGGACAACCTCTGCGTCATCTCGACGGATCCCATCACCGGCGCGTCGGAGGATGCGGGCAGCCTTGCCGTGCATATCTCGGCCAACGATGTTTCGGCGGCGGGCGGAGAGCCTGTTGCCATGCTGGTTACCATGCTCATCCCGCCCTCGGCCACGATGGAGCAGCTGGAGCGCGTTACCGACGCACTTTGCACCCAGGCCGAGCGGCTGAATATCGATATTGTCGGCGGGCACACCGAGATTACGGATGCCGTAAACCGCATTGTCCTCTCGACCGTCGTGCTGGGAAAGGCAGGGCGTGTACTGCGCGGCAAGAATATCCGGCCGGGGGATCATCTGATCATGACCAAGCAGGCGGGCATGGAAGGGGCGATGATTCTCTGTGCGGATTTTCCGGAAAAGGTTGCAGAGATTTTGGAGGAAAAAGATCGGGTTCTGCTGGAGCAGATGGGGGAGCAGATCTCCGTCGTCGCAGAGGCTAAAATCGGCGAAAAGCTGGGCGCCAGCGCTATGCACGATGTGACAGAGGGCGGGATTTTAGGCGCCTCCTATGAGCTGGCTGATGCGGCAGGCCTGGGATTGCGGCTGGATGTGCAGAGCATCCCGGTGCACCCGGTCGCGCAGAAGGTGTGCGCACATCTGGCGCTCAACCCTTACCGGCTGATCTCCAGCGGAAGCCTTTTGATCGTTCAGCCGGGAGATCCCGCGCCGCTCTTGCAGGCTTTGGAACAAGCGGGAATTGCCGCAAAGGTTATCGGCGTATTTATGCAGGAAAAGGGCATTACCGATGAGAATGGAACGCCCATTCTGCCGCCCCAGCAGGACGAGCTTTATAAAATCACCAGCGGCCAGGGGCTTGGAAATTAGAGCGGGATATGCTATAATTATTTGCTAAGGTTTTATGGCCTAAGCAGCAAAGAAATGAGGAAAACTGTATGAACAGCATGACTGGCTTTGGCAGAGGCGAAGCGGAGAAGGATGGCAGGCGCATCACAATCGAGATCAAAACCGTCAACCACCGGTATCTCGATATCAATTTGCGCACACCGCGGGTTTTACTGCCGCTGGAAGAATACGCCAGAAGCGAGATAAAAAAGCGGCTTGCCCGGGGCAGAGTAGAAGTGTTCGTCAATTATAAAAATACCTCGGACGCCGTGGGAGAGATTCGCGCAGACTTGGCTTTGGCTCAAAAATATGCCAAGGCGGCCGCCGAGATTGCAGGCGCTGTGGGCATGGAGCAGCAGCTGCCGCTGGACAGCCTGATGCGCATGGACGGTGTGCTGACGGTGGAGGAAGCGCAGGAAGACGAGGGGCTGCTAAAAGAGCTGTTTGGCCAGGCGCTTGCGGCCGCGCTGGATGTTCTCAACGCGGCGAGAAAGGCGGAAGGCCAGCGCATGGTGGCGGATCTGCTGGAGCGCGGGGAGACGATTCTGGGCATTCTTGCTGGCATCGAGGAGCGGGAGCCCATCGTCATCGAGGAATACCGGGAAAAACTGCGCGCCAAGCTGGAGGAGTTTTTAGCGGGCACGCCCATCGATGAGAACCGCTTTCAGGCGGAAATTCTCTATTTTACGGATAAATCCAACATTACCGAGGAGATCGTCCGCATTAAGAGCCATGTCGCCCAGCTAAAGGAGACGATGGCAAAGGACGAGGCGCTTGGGCGGAACCTGGATTTTCTCATTCAGGAGCTCAACCGCGAGTTTAACACGATAGGCTCCAAATCTTCGGATGTGGCCATCACAAAAGGCGTGCTGGCGGCAAAGGCGGAAGTGGAAAAAATCCGCGAGCAAGTCCAGAATCTCGAGTGAGGGCAGAGCGATGAATATGGTAAATATCGGCTTTGGAAATATTGTGAACATCACGAGAGTGCTGGCTATCGTCGGCCCGGAAGCCGCGCCCGTCAAGCGGATGGTGCAGGAGGCCAAGGCCAGCGGCCAGCTCATTGACGGCACCTGCGGCAGAAGAACGCGGGCCGTGATCGTAACGGATGGGAACTATCTTGTGCTTTCGGCTTTGCAGCCTGAGACCATTGCTGCCCGGGTTTCCGCAGGCGGCGCTTTGGAGGAATAGATGAGAAAAGAAGGAAAACTTTTTGTCATTTCCGGCCCGTCGGGCGTGGGAAAAGACACGGTGATTGCGCGCATCCTGCAAAAGAACGACAACGTCGCGCTGAGCGTCTCCTGCACAACCCGGGCACCCCGCGGCCAGGAGAAGGATGGCGTAGACTACTATTTCAAGAGCGTTTCGGAGTTCGAGCAGCTGATCGAGGAAGACGGCTTTTTGGAATACGCCAAAGTTTTTGATAACTACTACGGCACTCCGGCGGCGGCCGTGCGGGAGAAACTCCAGCAGGGCAGAGACGTCATTTTGGAGATCGACGTTCAGGGGGCGATCAATGTGCGCAACAAGGCTCCGGGGGCGATTCTGGTCTTTATCGCGCCGCCCAGCATGGAGGTGCTGCGCCAGCGCCTGGAGGGCAGAAAAACCGAGACGCCTGAAGCCATCGAAAAGCGCTTTTCCCGGGCGGCCAGCGAGATGAAGCTGGCAGATAAGTATAACTATCAGGTTGTAAACGACGATCTCGATCAGGCTGTGGAAGAACTGAACGAGATCATCGTAAGAGAGCACAATAAGCAGTAAAGCAGGCGAGGAGAAAAAAGATGATTCAGAAATACGATTTGGATAAGACGCTGGAAAAAGTGGATTGCCGCTATACGCTGGTAGTCGAAGTCGCCAAGCGGGCCCGCCAGATTATCGATGGGGCAGAAACGCTGACCGAGCAGGCGGATCCCAACCCCGTCTCCCAGGCGATCGACGAGGTCTATGCCGATAAGATCACCTATGTCCGCCATAACGATGAAAAATAAGCATATCGCGCTTTGCGTTACCGGCGGGATCGCGGCATATAAGGCCGCGGCGCTGGCGAGCATGCTCAAAAAAGCTGGGGCGCATGTCCATGTCTGCATGACAAAAAATGCCTGCGAGTTTATTACGCCGCTGACCTTCGAGACGCTTTCAGCCAATCGGGTGATCACGGATACTTTCTCTAGAGAGGCCCCCTATGAGGTGGATCACGTCTCCCTGGCCAAGCAGGCGGATCTGGTTGTTGTCGCTCCGGCCACGGCGAATATCATCGGCAAAGCGGCAAACGGCATTGCGGATGATTTTGTCTCCACGCTGCTCCTGGCGGCCCGGTGCAAAGTGGTTTTTGCTCCCGCGATGAACACAGCCATGCTGCATCATCCGGCTGTACAGGAGAATATGCAAACGCTTGCCGGGCGGGGATGCGCGTTTATCTCCTCTCAGGCGGGAATGCTGGCCTGCGGCGACGTGGGCGATGGGCGCATGGCGGAGCCGGAGGAGATCTTTTCCTATCTTGATCGCGCGCTCTCTGCAAAAAAGGATATGCAGGGCGTGCGTGTTCTGGTAACGGCAGGGCCGACCAGAGAGAAGATAGACGACGTCCGCTATCTGACCAACCGCTCCTCTGGAAAGATGGGTTATGCCCTGGCAGAGGCGGCGGCAGAGCGCGGCGCGCAGGTTACGCTGGTCTCCGGCGCTTCGCTTCCCGCGCCAGAGCATGTGCAGGTGATCCCGGTCGTGAGCGCGCAGGATATGTATGAGGCGTGCATGCAGGCGCTGCCACAGGTGGATCTTGTGGTGAAAGCGGCGGCAGTCGCGGACTATACGCCAAAGCACAAGCTTTCGGGAAAGATGAAAAAAGGCGGAGATCTGGCGCTGGAGCTGGTGCGCACGCCGGATATTTTAAAGGCCATCGGCCAGCAAAAGCAGGGACAGGTGCTGGTGGGGTTTGCGGCGGAAGCGGCAGATTTGGAAAAAAACGCGCTGGCGAAAATAAAGAGCAAGAACCTCGATCTGATTGCGGCCAACGATATTTCCCGGAGCGATATTGGCTTTGGGAGCGAAAATAACGCCATGACGCTGTATTTTGCGGATGGCAGCCGGAAGGAACTACCGCTGGCGCCCAAAAAAGAGATCGCCGATCTCATTTTATCCGAAGCAATGGCGCTCGTGCAAAAGCGGCATTAGAGAAAAGCGGCAGAGAAAAACTCTGGCGCTTTTTTATTTGGAAAAAGAGGGCGCTTGGGAAATGGCAGGCGCTATGCTATAATGAAGCTATGGAAAAGCGATATGTGGAAGTGATTGTAGATATTGCGCATAGCAGTGTCGATAAAATATTCGATTACGAGCTGCCGGGCGGGATGAGCGCGCAGGCGGGCAGCCGGATTTTAGTGCCCTTTGGCAGAACGCAGGTGGAGGGGATTGTGCTGGCCGTCAAGCAGGAGACTGCGCTAAGCCCGGAAAAGATCCGAGCAGTGCAGCGCGTCATCGACGAACAGCCGGTTGTAACGCAGGATCAGATTCTGCTGGCCAAGTATATGTGCGCCAAATACCATGCGACGATGGCCTTCTGCCTGCGGCTGATGTTTCCGGCAAAACTGCGGGGCGAGCGGATTCGCCCAAAGCTCATCCGGGTCGCCGAAGTTGTGAGCCGGGAAAAGCTGGCCGAAGAGGAGAAAAAGTGCTATACAAAAGAGGGCGTCGTTCGGGCAAAGAATAGGCTTGCAACTATCTGCAAGCTGAAAGAGAGCGGCAAAATGCCGACGGCATTGCTGGATGCGCCCTCCGTCCGCTATCTGCGGGACAGCGGCGCGGTTGCTATCCAGGAGGAGCAGGAATATCGGGAGCCTTATGCAAAGCTTGCGGCGGAAAAAAAGCAAATCGAACTGAACCAGGAGCAAAGAAATGCGGTGGAGCAGATTGGCCGTGCGGTAGAGCAGGGCGATAAACAGGTGTTTTTGCTGCATGGCGTAACGGGAAGCGGGAAGACGGAAGTCTATATCGCCTGCGTGCGCCGCGCGCTGGAGCTTGGGAAATCGGCCATCGTTCTAGTGCCTGAAATTGCCTTAACACCCCAAATGCTGGGCGAATTTTCGCGAAATTTTCCGGGAGAGATCGCGGTTTTCCACAGCGGGCTTTCGGATGGCGAGCGGTTTGACGAGTGGAGACGCCTGCGCCAGGGGCAGGCGCATATCATCCTGGGCGCCCGTTCTGCCATTTTTATGCCGGCAGAGCATCTTGGGCTGATTATTTTAGACGAGGAGCACGAGGCGAGCTATAAGGCCGAAAATTTTCCGCCCTATCATGCGGCGGAAGTGGCCAAAATGCGGGCGGCAATCAATCAGGCCAGCGTCGTTCTGGCCAGCGCAACGCCGCTCATCGAGGATTACGCCAAGACCGAGCTGGGCATCTATCAGCTTGTGGAGCTGCCGCACCGGGTGGCCGGGCGCAAAATGCCGCCCATCCTGCTGGTGGATATGAAGAAAGAGTTTCTGCGCGGCAACCGCGGGATGCTGAGCCTGGCACTTCAAAGGGAGATGGCAGGCGTTTTGGAGAGAGGCGAACAGGGCATCCTGTTTCTGAACCGGCGCGGCTATGCCAGCAGTGTGATCTGCCCGTCCTGCGGCCATGCGCGCATGTGTTCGCATTGCGATGTTCCCCTTAAATACCACAAAAGCGATGGGCAGCTGCATTGCCATTACTGCGGCAGGGTGTTCCCGCTGGAGGCGCAGTGCCCGGACTGCGGCGAGCCTTTCTATAAGCTCTCCGGGGCAGGGACCGAGCGCATTCAGGAGGAAGTGCGGCGGATTTTCCCCGGGGCCAGAGTGCTTCGGATGGATTTTGATACCACGCGCAAAAAGAACGCGTATCAGGAGATTTTCCAGGCTTTCCGCCAGGGAGAAGCGGATTTTCTCATCGGGACGCAGATGATCTCCCGCGGGCTGGATTTCCCGGGCGTTACGCTGGCGGCAGTTTTGGCGGCGGATACCATGCTGACGACGGGAGATTACCGCCAGGAAGAGCGCACATTTTCCATGATCGAGCAGGTTGGCGGGAGAGCCGGGCGCGCGCGGCCGGGCAAAGTTGTGGTGCAGACGTATAACCCAGAGCACTATGCCATCGGGTTCGCGGCCAGGCACGATTATAAAGGGTTTTACCGGCAGGAGATCCAGTTCCGCAAAAACACTCTGCGCCCGCCTTTTTCCAGGATGTTCCGCATGGTTTTTGTGCACGGCGATGAGAAAAAAGCGGAGAAAGTATGCCAAAAGGCAGAAAATCTGCTAAAAGGCGTGCTTGAGAAGTATAAATCTGATATAATTTTGTTTGTGGCGAAGCCGGCCCCGGTGGCAAAACTCGAGGGCAAGGCGCGCTACCATATTTTGCTCAAGGTGCGGACGGGCAAAAGCACGGCGGCCATCCAGCAGGCGCTCTGGGAAGTTTGGGAGAGCGTCAGAAAAGACGGCCCGCTGGTGAGCTTTGATGTCGATCCATACGATGTGAATTAGAAGGAGAAAATGCAATGGCACTTCGCAATATTGTTCAGGAACCAAATGAGACGCTGAGAAAAAAATGCAGGAAGGTTGAGAAAATTACAGAGCGAATTTTACAGCTTTTGGATGATATGAAGGAGACGCTGGCCAAGGCGGATGGCGTGGGCCTGGCGGCGCCGCAGGTCGGCGTGCTGCGCCGGGTGGTGATCATCGATGTGGGCGAAGGGCCAATAGAGCTGATCAACCCCGAGATTTTAGAAGCCGCCGGAGAGCAGACGGGAGAAGAGGGCTGCCTTTCGGTTGCCGGGCGCTGGGGCGTGGTTACCCGGCCGAACTATGTCAAAGTAAAGGCGATGGACCGCCAGGGCAAAGAGCGCATTTATGAAGGCGAGGGGCTATTGGCCCGGGCATTTTGCCACGAGATCGATCATCTGGATGGCAGGCTTTTTATCGATATTATGAAGGAAGAGATCACGGAGGATGCGGATGAAGAGTAAGAGCGAGCTTAGGATCGCTTTTTTGGGCACGCCGGAATTTGCCGTGCCCTCTTTGCGGATGCTGGTGGAAGGGGGATACCAGGTTTGCGGTGTCTTTACACAGCCTGACCGTCCAAAGGGCCGCGGGCATAAGCTGATTGCCCCGCCTGTGAAAGAATATGCGCAGGAGCAGGGCATTCCCGTCTTTCAGTTTGAGCGCATTTCTCGGGACGGTATGCAGGTGCTGGAGGAACTCGCGCCGGATCTGCTCATTACAGCGGCTTTTGGCCAGATCTTATCCCGGGCGCTTCTGGAAAAACTCCCGCTCGGGTGCATCAATGTGCACGCATCCCTGCTGCCCAAATACCGCGGGGCGGCGCCCATCGAGCAGGCGATTTTGCATGGGGAGAAAAAGACGGGCATCACGACCATGTACACCGTCTACGAGATAGATGCCGGGGATATTTTAGAGCAGGACGAGCTTGAGATTGCCCCGGAGGATACGGGCGGTTCTTTGCGGGAGAAATTATCTCTGCTGGGGGCGAAGACGCTAAGCCGCACGCTGGAAAAGCTGCTGGATGGGACGCTCAGAGCTACCCCGCAAAATCCGGAAGAAGCGACGTATTACCCCATGTTTCCAAGAGGCTTTGGAAAAGTGGATTTTACCAAAAGCGCAAGGGAAGTCTGCGATTTTATCCGGGGAATCAACCCGGCGCCCGGCGCTTTTATGCAGATGGGCGATCAAAAGATCAAGCTGTTTTTGGCCAGAGAGGCGGCAGCAGAGGGAGCGCCCGGGCAGATTTTGCAGGCCGGCGCAAAGGAAGGGCTGGTGATCGCCTGTGGGAAGGGCGCGGCGGAGATTCTGCGCCTGCAATATCCCGGTTCGAGGCAGATGGACGCCAGGGATTTTCTGAGAGGGAGAAGCGGCATTTTCCTTCCGGGAAACTGCATAGAAGGGGAGTAGCGCGTGAAGCAAAGGCAGTTGGCTCTAAAAATTTTAGGCGAAGTGGAAGAGGGCAGTTTTTTAAATCTGGCGCTCAAAAAGCAGCTGAAGGGGTTGCCAGAGCAGGAGCGCCGTTTTGTTGCTGCGCTTTTATATACCACGCTGGAAAATAAGGGGCGCATCGACTACGTCATCGATTGTTTTGCCCGGGGAAAACGGATTCATAAGCTGGTGCGCAATGTGCTGCGGCTGGGCGTCTGCCAGCTAATGTTTTTTGAGACGGTTCCCGAGAGCGCGGCCGTCAATGAGAGCGTGAAACTCATTGAAAAATCGCCCAAGCGGCAGCTCAAGGGGTTCGTCAACGCTGTCCTGCGCAATATTGCTGAAAATATGGGCAAAATTGAGTATCCTTCCCAGCAGGAGCAGCCGGCGCAGTATCTTTCTGTGCTCTATAGCTACCCGCTTTGGCTGGCGGAGAAATATATTTCGGAATACGGGTTTGATTTTGCAGAGGAGATGCTCTCCTATCATAAGCAGGCGGCGGACACCTGCGTGCGGGCCAACCGCTTGAAAATTTCCGGGCAGGAACTGCTCTTAAAACTCGAAGGGCGGGGATATGCCTGCCGCGCCGGGCAGTATATCCCGGATTGCTTCTATATCCGCAACATGACCGGCATCGATGAGCTGGATCTCTTTCAAAAGGGCCTGCTGGCAGTGCAGGGCGAGGCTTCCATGATCGTGGCGGAGGCGGCGCAGGTGCGGCCGGGGCAGGCGGTTTTGGATGCCTGCGCGGCGCCGGGCGGCAAAACCGCATACCTCGCACAGTTTGCGCCGGGAAGGCTGGAGGCTTTTGAACTGTATGAACACCGGGCGGCGCTTATGCAGGAGAACTTTGAGCGCCTGGGCGTCGGGGTAGAGTGCAAAGTTTGGGATGCCAGCGTCTTCTGCCAGGAGAACAGCCAGGCGTTCGACTGCGTTTTGGTGGACGCGCCCTGTTCTGCGCTGGGGCTGCTCTACAGAAAGCCGGATATCAAATACACGAAAATGCCAGAGGAGATAGCACAGCTATCCCAAACGCAGAAGAGCATTCTGGCGGCCTGTGCGGAGTATGTGAAGCCGGGCGGGCGGCTGGTCTATTCCACCTGCACCATGAGCCGAGAGGAAAATGAGGAAAACGTCGCCTGGTTTTTGGCAAACTTCCCGCAATACCGGGAGGCTAATCTGGCAACGATGCTGCCCGAGCGGCTGATGAGCCGGGCGAGAGGGGGAAGCCTTCAGCTTTTCCCGCATCTGGATGGGATTGACGGCTTCTTTTTGGCGGTTTTGGAGAGAGAAAAGGCATGACAGCGCTTTTGGATTTATCACTGACAGAGCTCAAACAGCAGATAGAGGAAATTGGGGAAAAAGGGTTTCGCGCCGGGCAGATCTATGCCTGGCTGACGGCCTGCGTCCCCTTCGAGCAGATGAGCAACCTATCAAAGCCGCTTCGGGAAAAACTGCGGGAGCACTTTTCCGAGGGCTACCCGGAGATTCTGCAAAAGCTCTGTTCCAAAGACGGGACGAAAAAATATCTGTTGCAGATGGCGGATGAGAGCGTTGTCGAATGCGTGCTGATGAACTATGAATACGGCAGGACGCTCTGCATTTCCACGCAAGTTGGGTGCGCCATGGGCTGTGCTTTTTGCGCATCCACAAAAGGCGGGCTGCGCCGGAACCTCTCGGCAGGGGAAATCCTGGGGCAGGTTTTGCGCGTCAACGCCGATCTGGGCAGCGGCAGAAATATCACGAACGTCGTGCTGATGGGGACAGGAGAGCCGCTCGGTAACTATGATGCTGTCGTCGGCTTTCTGCGGCTGATTCGCCAAAAAGAGAGCCTGGGCATGAGTATGCGCAATATCTCGCTCTCCACCTGCGGGCTTGTGCCGGAAATTTACCGCTTTGCCGAGGAAGGGCTTGGGGCGACGCTCTGCCTTTCCCTGCACAGCGCAATTCAGCAAAAGCGCGAGCAGATCATGCCCATCGCGCGCAAATATCCGCTGCGCCAGGTGATCCAGGCGATGCAGGCTTATAGCGAGAAAAGCGGCAGGCGGGTGATCTATGAGTATATCCTGATCGCCGGGCTGAACGATGGGAAAGAAGATTTGGATGCGCTGGAGCAGATACTGGGCGGGCAGAACTGCCATATCAACCTGATCCCATGCAACGCGACAGACGGCAGGTTTGCGGCGCCCACCAAAGGGCAGGTTTACCGCTTTCTGGCCGGGCTTGATGAGCGAGGGCTTTCGGCGACGGTGCGCCGCACGCTGGGAGAGGATATCGACGGCGCCTGCGGGCAGCTGAGAGCCAGATACCTGGGACTTCTGGATAGGACGGAGTAAGAATGGATATCTATGCTTTGACGCACCGGGGCAAAGTGCGGGAACAAAACGAAGACTGCATCTATCTCTCGCAGGGGGGCTATCCCTATCTGGCGATTGTGGCAGACGGCATGGGCGGGCACGTCGCCGGGCAGGTGGCGAGCTCGCGGGCGGTGGCGTTTGTGCGCAAACGGCTGGAAGGCTATGATCTGGGTACCATCACAAAAGAGCAGTTTAAGCGCCTGGTGGAAGAGGCGAGCGACTATATTCTGGAGCTCGCAAACAAAGAAGAAGCATATAAGGATATGGGGACGACGTTTACCGCCGCCATCATCCGGGAAAACTCCGCGATCCTCGCGCATATCGGGGATTCCAGAGCCTATGCCTTTTCGGGCGGCACACTGCGGCAGGTTTCCCACGATCACAGCTACGTTCAGTTCCTGGTAGACAAAGGCTATATGAGCGAAGAGGAGGCGGAGCAAAGCCCCTACCGCAATATCATCACGCGGGCTGTGGGCATGGAGGAGGCGGAAGCCGAGGCTTATGAGGTCAGCTTCGAACAGGGAGAAAGCCTGCTGCTCTGCTCGGATGGGCTGACGGCGCATCTGAGCAACTATGAGATTGGGCTTTGCCTGCAAGAGGAGTATAGCTCCGAGCGCAAAGCGAAAGAACTGCTGGAAGTTGCCCTGCTCAGAGGCGGGAGAGACAACATCTCCATTATCATCGCGAATAACAACGAAGACAAAATGATCGAGGGACGCTTTGAACTGCTCTCGACTGTGGACGAGGGCGGGACCAGCATCGTATATCAGGCAAAAGATCAGAAGATGGGCGGGCTGGTGGCGCTGAAAATGCTGCGCGAAGAGCTGGCCGATCAGCCCGAATATGTGGAGAATTTCCAGCGGGAGGCCGAGATGCTCTCCTGCCTTCAGCATAAAAACATTCAGCATCTGGTTTACCGGGGCATCCACCAGGGCAGGCGCTATATCGCCACCGAGTTCATCGACGGCGAATCGCTCAAACGGCATATTGAGGAAGGGACGCTAAGCCTGGAGCAGAACGTCTCGGTGGCGGTGCAGATTTGCGAAGCTTTGGCTTATCTGCATGGCAAAGGCATTTTGCATAAGGATTTAAAGCCGCTCAACGTGCTCCTGACGGCGCCCAGCCGGCCGATTCTGCTGGACTTCGGCATTGCGCAGCGCCAGGATGAGCAGGCGGCGGAGACGGCGGAAATCGAGAATGCCGAAGTTTTCGGGACGGTCAACTACTTCTCCCCAGAGCAGGCAAAAGGCGAAGCTTTGGATCACCGCACGGATATTTACTCCATGGGCGTTCTGCTCTATGAGATGCTGACTGGCCGGCTGCCTTTCCAGGGCGAAGATAACCTGTCTGTGGCGCTGATGCACCTGCACCAGCCGCCGGTTCCGCCCAAGGAGATCGATGATCGGATACCAGAAAGCTTAAACCGCATTGTGCTCAAGGCCTTATCCAAAGAAAAGGAACAGCGGTACCGCAGTATTCGGGAAATGCAGGCGGATTTGCAGCGCGCCCTGCGCCGCCCGGATGGCAAATACGTCCGCATCAAGGCAGTGAAGGCGCCCGAGAAGAAAACGGCGGCGCAAAAAAGGGCCGGCCGGCACGCTGTTTTGACGGCGGCCTGCGTTTCGGCGGCATTTCTTGCGGTGATTGGCGTTTTCTTTGCCATTTTCAGCGCCTTAGGCGGAACCGGCGGAAACCGGGAGCTCTATATGCCTGGCTTTTCGGATAAGACCTATGAAGAGGCCAAGCAAACGCTGGATGAACTGCATTTGGTGCCGACATTTACCTATGAATCCAGCCTGGAGGTGGAAAAGGGGTATATCATCCGCCAGATGCCGGAAATTGGGGCAGTGGTGCAGCAGGGAGAAGAGGTGTTCATCGTCGTCTCACTGGGCAGAGATAAGGTAACTCCCATGCCGGAGGTGCTGGGTATGCAGGAAGAGCAGGCGCTCGCGCTGCTGGATGCCCAGGGGATCCGCAACGTCTCGGTGAGCTATGTGGATTTGCCGGATCAGCAGATGGGCGTGGTCGTTGCGCAGTCGCCGGATGGGGAAGCCCCGGTTGCCGAAGGGCAGGAGGTCAGCATCACGGTCAATAGGCCGGGTGAGCAAAATAAGGCTGTGCCCACGCTGGTAGGCAGCAAGATGGAGCAGGCCATTGATGCCGCGGCGGAGGCGGGGTTTGGCAGAGTGCTGATTTACGCCGTCAACGACGGGCAGTCGGTGGGCGAAGTCATCTTCCAATCGCCGCAGGCGGAGGCGCAGAACGTCTCCTTCAATACGATTTACATGACCGTGCACCAGCCCAAAAACGGCGCTGTTTTCCAGGGAACTCTGAAAAGCGATACGGCCGGGCTGGATCGGGCAGGGCTGGTAACCGCGACGCTCTCCTTCTCGCTGAACGGGCGGGATTATGAGTTTGTCGTCTTTGAAGAGACGTTTGCAGAAGAACAGCTCTTTGCCCAAAAATATCCCGGGGGCGTGGAGTATTCGCTGGTTCTGGCCAATCAGTTCCGCGGACAAAACTGCCATTTGAATGTTTACTTAAACGGCGTTGTAGTATATACTAGTGATAGCTAGGGAGGGTACTTCGATTAAAGGGCGGATTTTAAAAGGAATCGGGGGATTCTACTATATTAAGGCAGAGGATGGGGCGGTCTATGAATGCCGCGCCAAGGGAAAATTCCGCAATACTGGGGAAAAGCCGCTGCCGGGAGATTTTGTCCTGTTTACGCCGGCAAGCCAGGATGGGAGCGGCAGTGTGGATGAGATTTTGCCGCGCAGGAATGCGCTGGTGCGCCCGGCTGTGGCCAACCTCGACCAGCTGCTGATCGTCGTTTCTGCGGCCAAGCCTGCCTTAGATGAAGTCTTGGTGGATAAGCTGCTGCTTTATGCGCAGTTTCATGAACTGCCGGTCATTCTTGGGATCAACAAGATCGATCAGGATAAGAAGGGGCGCGCACAGCAGATCCGTGAGCGCTATGAGAAGAGCGGAGCACAGCTTTTGGCGTTTTCCGTTGCCACGGGAGAGGGGCTGGAGCCCTTAAAGGAGCAGCTGCGCGGCAAATGCACCTGCCTTGCCGGGCAATCGGCGGTGGGCAAATCCTCGCTGGTCAACGCGCTGGCGCCGCATCTGGCGCTGGAGACGGGCGGCATGAGCAGAAAGACCGCCCGGGGGCGGCATACCACCAGGCACAGCGAGCTGCTGGATCTGAAAGAGATTGATGCAATTTTGACGGATACGCCGGGCTTCAGCATTCTGGAAGTGCTGGAAATGGAGCCGGAGCAGCTGCGCAATTACTATCCGGAGTTTTACGGGATCAAATGCAGGTTTGATAGCTGCCTGCATTATAAAGAGCCGGAGTGCGGAGTAATGGAGGCAGTGCGGGCAGGAGAGATTTCCGCTGCCCGGTATGAAGGGTATATAAGGCTTTTAGAAGAGCTGTTTGAAAGGAGAGACAAAAGATATGTCTAATCAAGAAATCAAGGTGCCAAAAACGATCATCGCTCCGTCCATCCTGGCGGCAGATTTTACCCGAATGGAAGAAGCGCTGCACAGCATAAAGGAATGGGGCGCAGAGTGGGTGCACTGCGATGTGATGGACGGCATGTTTGTCCCCAATATCACGTTTGGGCAGAAGATGATCGAGGATTTCCGCAAAAAATCCGATCTGTTTTTGGATGTGCACCTGATGGTGCAGGCGCCTGAGCGCTATATCGATGAGTTCATAGCCAACGGCGCGGATATGATCACGGTTCATGCAGAGGCCACCACGCATCTGCACCGGACGATCCTCCAGGTGAGAAACCAGGGCGTGAAGGTGGGCGTTGCGATCAACCCGGCGACGCCGATCAACGCTGTGGAGGAAGTGCTGGGCGATATCGATATGGTTCTGCTGATGAGCTGTGATCCCGGCTTTGGCGGCCAGCCATTCATTCCTTACGCGCTGGAAAAATCCAGAAGATTGCGCAAAATGATGGGAGATAACCAGCTGGATATTGAGGTGGATGGCGGCGTATCCGAGGAAAATATCGATGAGATTCTGGATTCCGGCATCAACGTTATCGTGGCGGGCAGTGCGCTGTTTAAAGCGAAAGATCCCAAGAAAACGCTGGAAGTTCTGCGCTATGGAACCGGGCGGTAAATTGAAGGAGAAATACCTATGAGAAGAGCTTTCGCGCTGGCGCTGGCGGTTCTTTCCCTGCTATGCCTGGCGGCTTGTGGCGAAAAGGATCCCATTTTGAAATCGGCAGATCCTGTTTATACAGAAGAAGGAGCGCTGACAACCGTCGATTACGGCAGCTTTATTCTGCAATATCCGACGGCACTGCAGGCGAAAAAAACCGAATCGCCCATCAAAGAGGATGAGAAGGGCAATACATACCTGCTGCTGGAAGTCTCGAATGAAACCGGAACTTTCTCTGTGGCGCGGATTCGGCTGTCCGAAAAAGAGTTCTCAAAAAATATGGAGAACCGCGTTCAGCAAACCAAAAGCGCCCTGGAGGAGAATCTGGGGACAGGCCTTCTTAGCTATGAAAGCGAAGTGCGGGAATGGAAGAGCCGGCAGACGCTGGTTTTGCGCTATTCCTATCCGTTTGGCGAAGGCTATACGATGTATAAGACGCAGTATTTCATGATGGCGGGGAAATACACCTATGTCTTTACCATCAGCAATATCGACAGCGAAATCTCGGAAACTCAGCAGATTATTTTGGATAGCATCGTCGTGCAAAACCAGGATGGGCCTGCTTTGCCCAGCCAGGAGCCTTCCGCTTCGCCGGAGGGTGAGCCAGATGAGGGTGACTTGCCTTTGGACGATGCCGGGCAGGCAGAAGCACAGCCGGATGAGGGCGGCGCAGGAGAGCCAGTGCAGGAGTAAAGGCGTTTCTAACAATATCAAGATGGTAAAAATCCGGCGAAAGCCGGATTTTTCTTTCTGTGGCCTTCGCTTGCAAATAGAGCGCTGTCAAGATATAATATGATAGGTTATTCGTATCTTAAAGTTAGGGTGGCATATGAAGATAATCGATATTTCGTTAAAACTGGATGAAAATGCGGCCGTTTATGAGGGCGATCCGCGCTTTTCCAGCGAAGTCTGGAAAAACGTGCAGGACGATGGCTTCATGCTCAGCACGCTTCGCATGGGCACGCATACTGGGACGCATTTGGATGCCCCCTGTCATTTTATTTCGGATGGGAAAACTGTGGCGGAGATTTCTCCCAGAAGGTGCCTTGGCAAGTGCGCCGTTGTGGATGAAATCGATGCTTTTGCGGGCGGCTACTCGAGGGTGCTCATCAGCTCCAGAAAACAGGGGGGGCGCATCACGCTGGCGCAGGCACAGCGGCTGATCGATCTAAAAGTCCGCCTGATCGGCACAGAAAGACTCTCGATTGGCAACGATGAAGTCCATCGGTATCTGCTGGGCAACGACTGCGTCATTCTGGAAGCGCTGGATCTTTCGGCCGCTCCGGAGGGCGAGTATATTTTATCGGCATTGCCGCTGAAAATCGAGGCGGATGGCTGCCCGGTTCGGGCGGTTCTGATGGTGGCGGAAGCATGAGAGGGAAGCTTCTTCGCATCCTCTCGGCGGTTTGCGGCGCCTTTGTGGTTCTGGGGATTATCTTAAACTGCGTCAACTTCTTTTGCTTCCAAAAATCTTTTTATCAGCGGGAATATCAAAAATTAGATACGGCAGAGCAAATCGGCATGAGCGGCGCAGATCTGCAAGCCGCGACGGACGCCTTGCTGGATTATCTGCGGGGCAGGCGCGAGGATCTGCACGTTCAGGCAATAATCGGGGGGCAGCAAAGAGAGGTTTTCAACCAGCGGGAAATCCTGCATATGGCGGACGTCAGAACGCTCTATCTTTGGGCCATGCGCATCGGCAACGGCCTGCTCATTCTGGCGGCCGCTTTCTATCTTTGGGCCTGGATAGGTGGGCGGGATAAGGCTGCGGTTCTAGGCGGGTATTTGCAGGGAAACTATATTTTGCTCGGGCTGATCGCGGTGCTGGGCATTTATGCGGCGCTGGATTTTAACAGCTTCTGGACAGGCTTCCACAAAATTTTCTTTACCAACGATCTATGGCTGCTGGATCCCAGGACGGATATCCTCATTCAGATGGTTCCAGAGCAATTCTTCTTTGATCTGGTTATGCGCATCGTCGTCTCGGCGGCAGTGATCATCGCCATCCTGATGGCGGCGGCGCACCTAGCAAAGCGGCGGCAGAAAACGGAGAGCAAGGCATGAGAAAAGACGAGGCAAATCAAAAACTGCGGGCACTGCGCGAAAAGCGGAATGCCGTCATTTTAGGCATCGAGACTTCCTGCGATGAGACGGCAGCGGCCATCGTTCAAAACGGCAGGACTGTGCGCAGCAACGCGCTGTATACGCAAATCGCGATTCACGCCAAATATGGCGGGGTTGTCCCGGAAATTGCATCGCGCAATCATGTAGAGAAGCTTCCCTATATTGTGGACGAGGCGCTGGTGCAAGCCGGACTGCGACTACAAGATGTGGATGCGCTGGCAGTAACCCATGGGCCGGGGCTGGTGGGTGCGCTGCTGACAGGCGTCTCCTATGCGAAGGCGCTCTCCTATGCGGCGGAAAAGCCGCTGATCGCCGTCAACCATATCGAGGGGCATATTTCTGCCAACTACATTTCGCATCCCAGTCTGGAGCCGCCCTTCATTTGTCTGATCGTCTCCGGCGGGCATACCAATCTGGTGAAAGTGCAGGATTACGGAAGCTACCGGCTTTTGGGCACGACCAGAGACGATGCCGCAGGAGAGGCGTTCGACAAAGTAGCGCGGATACTGGGGCTGCCATACCCGGGCGGGCCGCATCTGCAAAAGCTGGCGGAGCAGGGGGATGCCCATGCTTATGAATTTCCCAGGGCTTTCCGCGGGGAGACGCACCTGGATTTTTCCTTCAGCGGGCTCAAGACGGCCGTCGTCAACCTGGTGCACCGCATGGAGCAGAAGGGAGAGGCCTTCAGTAAAGAGGATTTGGCGGCTTCTTTCCAGCGGGCGGCGGTGCAGACGCTGATCCGCAATACCTTCGAGGCCGCGCGCCGGGAGGGAATGCGGCGCATTGTTTTTGCGGGTGGTGTCAGCGCGAACGAGGAACTGCGCCGGCAGGCTCTGGAGCATGAGGGATACGAGATTTATCTTCCGGAGCTGAAATACTGCACGGACAACGCGGCGATGATCGCCTCTGCCGCTTACTATCAGCTTTTGGGCGGCTGTGAGGCCGCGCCGCTGACGCTCAATGCGGATCCTTCTTTAGAGCTAATTTCAGATGCGCAAGCATAGAAATGAGTAGAGAAGCTTGCATATGAGGTGGCAAATTTGAAAAATAGAGCGAGAAATAAAAAGAAAAGCAACTGGGGCGCACTATTTATTGCGCTGGGAGTCGGGCTTGTGATCTTTGCCGCAGTTTATGTTACGGGCATTGCGAAGACGGCAACTACTGCGCCAGGAGATTCCCTGGCGGGCACCCGGGTTTTGATCGATCCGGGGCACGGCGGGTTTGACGGCGGCAGCATTGGCGCGACAGGCACGGAAGAGGCGGAGATCAATCTTGCCATTTCAAAGCTGCTGCAAAAGGAGCTGGAATCCGAGGGCGCAGAGGTTGTGATGCTGCGCGAAGAGGATGAAGCGCTGGGCGAGGAAAAGCAGGATGATATGGCCAGGCGCCGGGAACTGATTGAGACGTCCGGGCAAGATATTACCGTCAGCATCCATCAGAATAAATTCGGCGATTCCGCTGTATGCGGCCCGCAGGTGTTCTATGCGCCGGGCTCGGTGGAAGGGGAAAAGCTGGCTGGGTGCATCCAAAATAGCCTGAATGAGGCGCTGGAAGTCCAAAAACCGCGCGTCCAGATGGAAGGCAATTACTATATCGTCAAATCGGGGACGGTTCCGGCGGTTATTGTGGAATGCGGTTTTTTGAGCAACCCGGAAGAAGAGGCGAAGCTCAAAACCGAGGAGTATCAGAAGAAAGTGGCAAAAGCAGTGCGCGAGGGCATTACAGTCTATCTGAAAGGACAGGGCGTATGAGAGACAGGCTTCGAGTTGGAGTTGTGAATTTTCAGGCTGCCTGGGGCGATATCCCGGAAAATTTGGCGCGCATAGAGCGCATATGCCAAAAGGCCAAGGAGCAGGGCGCGGAACTGGTGGTGTTCCCTGAAGTGGCGGTTTCGGGTTACAGTATTTTTGAGCAGGGTGCTATGCAAAAAGACGCGGCAGAGCAGATTCCGGGCGCTTGCAGCCAAACGCTCTGCCAGATTGCCAAAGAACTGGGCCTTTATCTTGCCGTTGGAATGCCAGAACGGGATGGACAAACGGGTGATATTTATAACAGCCTGCTGGCAGTTTCGCCAATGGGAGTGGACGCCGTCTACCGCAAGATCCACCCCTTTGGGCACGAATCGCTTTGGTGCAAAAAGGGACAAGCTCCCGTTATTTGGCAGACGCCCTGGGGAAAAATCGGCCTTGGGATTTGCTACGATACCTATCAATTTCCAGAGCTCATTCGCTATTATGCCAGCCAGGGATGCCGGCTGTATCTGAACAGCACGGCTCAGGCAGGGAGCCAGGCCACGCAGGAAGCGACAGAGCGCTTTCGTCAATACTATCTTTCGACCATCGAAGCGGCCAGCCTGAGCAATGAAATCTTCATCGCCAGCAGCAACCTGGCCGGGGAAGAGCAAGGGACGCAGTTCGGGGGCGCCAGCCTCATCATCGGGCCGGTTTTGCGCGAAGAAGGCTTTGGCCAGGATCCCTATTGCAGGATGTATGCGGGCGGGCTGGGAAATCAGGAGATTGGCGTCGTAACGGCAGAGATCGATCTCTCCCTGGCCGTGCGCACCATTTATCAGAACAATCCGATCACAGGAGAGCCGGATTACCGGCCGGAGCTCTACCGGAAGTGGCAGGAAAAGGAAAGCAGAATTGAAGGATAGCATTTTAGAAAAAATAGAGGATAGGGAAGCGGCGCAGAAGAATCCCATTGTGCTGGCCTATCTTGGGGACACGGTCTACGATCTTTATGTGCGCACGGCGCTGGTCAAGCGGTTTGGCCTGCATGTCAATGAGCTCAATGCCAAGGCGGCGGGCATCGTCAATGCGCGGGCACAGGCGCTGGCATCCGATCGGCTGGCCGCGCTGCTGACTGCGCAGGAGACTGAGATTTTCCGCAGGGGGCGCAACGCAAAAGTGGGCTCTGTGCCTAAAAATATGAGCGTGGCCGATTACCATAAGGCGACGGGGCTGGAAGCTCTGATGGGATATTTGTTTTTGACGGGGCAGCATGAGCGGCTGGAGCAGCTGATGAGGGGCGTGCTGGAGCAGGAATAGGAGGCGGCAGTATGGAAGAACAGGAACTGATTATCGGCAGAAATTCCGTGCGGGAGGCGATACGCGCCGGGCGGAGCGTTGAGGCTATCTATGTCTCAGCCAGAGGCGAGGGCAGTATCCGCGAGATTTTGGCTCTGGCGCGCAAAAACGGAATTATCATCAAGGAAGTCCCCAAAACCAAGCTGGATGAGATGTCTTTGCCCTATGGGCATGAGGGCAGCCCGGGCAACCACCAGGGGATTGCGGCGCGGGTGAGCGAGGTCGCCTATCAGACGGTAGAGGATATGTTTGCGCTGGCCGAAAGCCGCGGGCAGGCGCCCTTTCTCATCATGCTGGATGGCATTGAGGATCCCTTTAACCTTGGAGCGATTGTGCGCAGTGCCGAAGTGATGGGCGCGCACGGCGTGATTCTGCCAAAGCGCAGAAGCGCTTCCATGACTGCCGCCGCCTGCAAGACGGCCTGCGGCGCGCAGGAGTATCTGCCCATTGCCAGAGTAACCAACCTGGCCGCGACGATAGAGCAAATCAAGCAACGCGGCGTTTTCGTCGCATGTGCGGATATGGATGGCCAGGAAGCGGCAACGGCGAACCTCAAAGGCGCGATGATGCTGGTGATTGGCGCAGAGGGCGAGGGCGTCTCCAGGCTGGTGAAGGAGCGCAGCGATTTTGTCGTGAAAATTGCGGTGAAGGGAAAAATCGATTCTCTCAACGCATCTGCCGCGGCGGCTGTGCTCATGTATGAAAAAGTGCGCCAGGATATGGCGTAAGAGGTGTGAATTGGAAGAATATGCAGCGGAGCAGAATGTAGAAGTGCTCCAAATTGTGGATGAAACCCAGGAAATCGAGCTGGAGCCGCAGGAAGAGATGATCGGCTTTGGCTATGAGCGCTTTTTGAATATGACGGATGGGGAGATCGCGGAATTGGCCAACAAGGATGATCCGCTCGCCTCCGACTATCTGCTCAATAAGTATAAGAATTTCGTCCGGGCAAAGGCGCGCTCGTATTTCCTGATTGGCGCAGACCGCGAAGATCTGGTGCAGGAGGGCATGATCGGCCTGTATAAAGCCATCCGGGATTATCGGCCGGATAAGCAGACTTCCTTTCTCGCCTTTGCAGAGCTTTGCGTGACGCGGCAAATCATTACGGCGATTAAGGCGGCCACGCGGCAGAAGCACAAGCCGCTCAACAGCTATATTTCCCTCAATAAGCCGGTCTACGACGAAGAATCGGATCGGACGCTCATCGATATTATCACGGGCAGCAAAGTCTCCAACCCGGAGGATATCATCATCGATCAGGAAGATCTCATGCAGATTGAGGAAAAAATCGGGGAGATGCTCTCGGATTTTGAATGGAAAGTGCTCTGCCTCTATTTAAAGGGCAAAAGCTATCAGGAGATCGCGCAGATTTTGGGCCGCAGGGTCAAATCCATCGATAACGCCTTGCAGCGCGTGAAAAACAAGCTGGAAAAGCATCTGGAAGACAGCCGGGCGCAGGCGGAGTAGCCAAAAGCATACAAAAGTGAAACAGGTGTTTTCTTGCAATGTGCGGAAAAAACGTGTAGAATAATAACATTATTAAAATAGCCAGTTCCTGGGCGAGAGCGCAGAATCATATGGGAGGATAGTTCACATGGCAAACGAATTTGTTTTGACGAAAAAAGGCAAACAGGACCTTGAGGCTCAGCTCGAGTATTTGAAAACTGTCAAACGGGCGGAAATTTCCGAACAGATTAAAGTGGCGCGCTCTTTTGGCGACCTCAGTGAAAACGCGGAATATACCGAGGCTAGAAACGAACAGTCCAGAATCGAAGGAAAGATCCAGAGCCTGGAAAGCACGCTGCGGATGGCCACGATTGTAGACGATGATGAAGTCAATCTGGAGAAAGTCAGCATCGGCACAAAAGTGCGCCTTTTGGATCAGGAGTTTGATGAAGAGGAGATCTACCAGATTTTCGGCTCGATGGAGGCAGATGTCTCTAACAACATTATCTCGAATGAATCCCCGGTTGGGCAGGCGCTGCTCGGGCATTCGGTAGGCGATGAGATCTCAGTGGAAGTTCCGGGCGGCACTGCACATTTTACGATCTTGGAGATTTCCAAGGCAGATGAGCATTAAGTAAGGAGAAAAGGCAAGATGGCAGAACAACAGCAAAATCATGGAGCGCCGGAAGAAAACCTGACGGAAGTGGTAAAGGTCCGCAGAGATAAGCTGGAGGCTCTGAAGAATAGCGGCAAGAACCCGTTTGAGGTTACGCGGTTTGACGGCGTGATCTCTTCGGAGGAGATCAAAAATAATTTCGAGGAGCTGGAAGGATCCCAGGTGCGCGTAGCGGGGAGAATCGTCTCCAAGCGCGTGATGGGAAAGGCGAGCTTTTTCCATATTCAGGATGGCGCAGGGCGCATTCAGGGCTATGCCAGAAAAGACGTCATGGGCGACGAACCCTATGCCGAGTACAAGACATACGACATCGGCGATATTGTGGGCCTGGACGGCGAGGCCTTCCGCACAAATGCGGGAGAGCTCTCCGTCAAGTGCCATAGCGTAACGCTGCTCTCTAAATCCCTGCTTCCTCTGCCCGAGAAATTCCATGGCCTGAAGGATATGGATCTGCGTTATCGCCAGAGATATGTGGACTTGATCGTAAACCCGGAAGTCAAGGAGACGTTTGCAAAGCGCTCGAAGATCATCAAGGCCATCCGGGATTATCTGGATGAAAAGGGCTTTATGGAAGTGGAGACGCCGATTTTGCACGGAACGGCCGGCGGTGCTGCGGCTCGCCCCTTTATCACGCACCACAATACGCTGGATATCGATATGTATCTGCGCATCGCTACAGAGCTGCATTTAAAGCGGCTGATCGTCGGCGGGTTTGAGCGGGTCTATGAGATCGGGCGCATCTTCCGCAACGAGGGTATGGATATCAAGCATAACCCCGAATTTACCACGATGGAGCTATATCAGGCATATACGGATTATAACGGCATGATGGAGCTTTGCGAGGGGCTGTTTGCGCACTGCGCCAAGGTGCTCTACGGCACAACGAAGATCACCTATCAGGGCCAGGAGATCGATTTGACACCTCCCTGGAACCGCATGAGCATGAACGATGCTGTAAAGCAGTATACTGGGGTGGACTTCGCCTCGGCCACGGATGAGCAGGCCAGAGAGATGGCCAAAAAGCTGGGGCTGGAAGTGGAAAACGAGACGGCCGGCAAGATTCTCAGCATGGCGTTCGATGCCTTTGTCGAGGAAAAACTGGTGCAGCCGACGTTTATCACGGATTACCCCGTGGAAATTTCGCCGCTGGCAAAGCGCAAGGCGGATAACCCCAAGCTGACCGAGCGTTTTGAGCTGTTTATCACCTCCCGGGAGCTGGCAAACGCCTTCTCCGAGCTCAACGACCCCATCGATCAGAAGCAGCGCTTTGTGGATCAGCTCAAAGAGCGCGAGGCAGGAGACGAGGAAGCGCATATGATGGACGAAGATTTCGTCAATGCTCTGGAATACGGCATGCCCCCGACAGGCGGCATTGGAATTGGCATCGATAGAATGGTGATGCTGCTGACGGATAGCTATTCCATCAGAGATGTTTTGCTCTTCCCGACGATGAAGCCGAGAGCTTAATGGGAGCTGAGCAGGAAAGCGAGGTATTCTCATGAAAAAGGGAAACTTTCGGACGGATAAATTTCTGCTGTATATTTTAGGCAAGCTTTTGGCAGCCGGCCTGGCAGCTTTATTGATCATCTTCGCGTTCAGCACCGTCATGCATACGAGCAATATCTATATTCTGGCAAAAGATGCTTTTGCCAAGCGCACTTCGGTGATTTTGGTGCCGCTGGATAATCCGGATACGGATATTTTGGACAGCATCTATACAAAAGAGTACCTTCAAAAGAGCGGCCTGGCGACGCAGACGACCAACGCGAGCTATAAGATCAAGAGCTACGATGAGCGCACGGACGTCAAGCTGGGCATTGTATTTCCCTGGCAAAAGGTGGCCAAAGTCAAGGTGAACAACACCGTGCGGGATATTTCGGCGGAGATCGCGCCGGGCGCCATCCAGGTGAACGAAGTGGATCGTTTTATTGAGAGCGGGGAATATACCCTGACTTTTATCAAGGAAAACGGGAACTGGAGAGTGGCGGATCTGAAGCTGGACGAGGATACGACCATCGATCAGTCTGAGGAATACCCCATCCCGACCAAAGCGCCGGAAGAGGATTACGAAGAACAAGTCCCCGAGAGCACGCCCCCGGAGGAATCGCAGTAAAAAGCGGGCATTGCCTGCTTTTTATTTTTGGAGAAAATACGATTGAACCCCTATATTCATGCAAAAAACAATATTTTTTTAGCGCCCTTGGCGGGAATCACAGATCAGGCTTTCCGGCAGATTGCATCAGAGCAGGGCGCCGGGCTGACTTATACGGAGATGGTGAGCGCTAAGGGCCTCAAATTCCATAACCGCAGAACCTTTGACCTTCTTGGCGTCAGCGAAGCGGAAGGAAGAGCGGCGGTTCAGCTCTTTGGGCGGGAGCCGGAGACCATTGCGCGCACAGCTGCCATGCTGGAGCAGGTGATGGGGGAGAAAATCGCGCTGTTCGACGTCAATATGGGATGCCCCGCGCCCAAGATCGTCAATAACGGTGAGGGTTCTGCGCTCATGAAAGAACCCAGGCTGGCCGGGGAGATCATCTGTGCGCTCAAAAAAGCTGTGAAAAATCCGGTAACGGCAAAGTTCCGCAAGGGCTTTGATGCGGCGCATGCAAACTGCGTTTTGTTTGCGGAGGTTTTAGAGCAGGCAGGGGCAGACGGTATTGCGGTGCACGGGCGTCTACGTGAGCAATATTACGAGGGCAAGGCGGATTGGGATGCAATTGCCGAAGTGAAGCGGGCCGTGCGCATCCCGGTCATCGCAAACGGGGATGTTTTTGCCCCGGAGGATGCGCAGGCGATTTTGCGGCATACTGGAGCAGACGGCGTCATGGTGGCCCGGGGCGCCCTGGGTAACCCGCAGATATTCGGGCAGATCAGAGGCTACTTGGAGCGCGGCACATATGAGCGCCCCAGCCTTTCCGAAAAAGTGGAAACCGCGCTCAGGCAAGCCAGGCTGGCCATCGAGCAGAAGGGCGAAGAGATCGCCATGAAGGAATTCCGCAAACATGCGGCCTGGTATGTCAAAGGGATTGCAGGCGCGGCAAAGCTGCGGCAAAGGGCGGTTTCGCTTTCCAGCTATCAGGAGCTGGTAGCGTTTTTTGAATCCCTGCTGGCAAGCGCAGACAAAAAGTGATATAATTTATCAAAAAGGTTGAGGAGAGAAGAATGGTAGTAATCGATACCGCTTTGGATAAAAGAAAATACCGCAGTTTTTATTGGCGGGACAGCCTTTCCTTTGCAAATTGGAAGTTCGATGCTGTGCTGGCTTTTGCTTTGATTTTTTTTGCGGATATGGCGCTGAAGTTTGCAGAAGGAAATTGGATGAATGCGATTTTGCAGGGGTGCGTCGCCGCGATTGCGCTGCTCTGGTTCTTCCTGGAGCGCAGAAGCACGCTGAAAAAGCATTTGAAGCTTTTGGATATCCCGCTTTACCGCGATAAAATTCCCATGAAATTTGAGATCACGGCGAAAAAGATCGTCTCCCAGAATAAGAAAAACGGCAAAATGGAGGCGGTTAAGTGGGCGCAGATCCGCAAAGTAGCCCAAAATAAGAAATACTGGTTCGCTTATGTGGACAAGCATAGCGCCATGATCATCGCGAAAGCGGATATTAAAGAGGGAAGCGCCGCCGAATTCGAGTCGTACTGGAAGGCGGAGCAGCAGCGGCGCGCCCAGCGCAAAAATGCGACAAAAGTAATCGAAGGATAGGATTTGCCATGAATTGGACATGTTTGCACCTCATCACTCAGCCCGAGCATGCGGAACTTTTGAGCGACCTTCTGGTGGCAGAAGAGATCTACGAGTTTTCCGTGCAGGATCCCCGGGAGTTTTCCGAGTATCTGGAGACTTCGGTCTATTATGACTACGTCGAGGATAAGCTGCTCACGCAAAAGGATGCTATCATCTGTATTTATGCGCCGGAAAACGGCCAGGGAGAGGAGAAAAAGCAAAAAGTTCTCCGGGCCGCAGAGCAGGCGCGGCAAATGGGCGCAGACGTTGAGATCAAGACTTCCGGACTGCGCGAAGAGGACTGGATGAACAACTGGAAGAAGTATTTCAAGCCCACAGAGATTGGGCAAAAAATGCTCATTAAGCCTTCCTGGGAGCCGCTCCCCGAGGGAAACAGGCGCATTGTTCTGGAAATCGACCCTTCCTCTAGCTTTGGCACGGGCACGCACGAGACGACGCGGCTATGCATCGAGGCGCTGGAAGATCTGGTTGCACCCGGAGATGAGGTGCTGGATATGGGCTGCGGCAGCGGAATTTTGGCTGTGGCCGCAAAACTGCTTGGGGCAGGGAAAGTTACGGGCGTGGATATCGAGGAGGATTCGATCCGCGTTTCCCGGGAAAATGCGGCGCGCAACGGCATTGCGGAGCAGGATTTCCGGCTGTTTTTGGGCAACATCCTGATGGATGAGGATTTGGCCCTGCAAATCGGGGATCGGCAATACGATGTCGTCGCGGCAAATATCGTGGCAGATGTGATCAAGGCGATGATTCCGCTGTTCCGGCGCTATCTGCGGCCGGAGGGCAAGATGGTTTGCTCGGGCATCATCATCGAGCGCGCGGAGGAAGTGCGCGATGCGCTTTTGGCCGGCGGCCTTGCCGTGCTTGAGGTTTGCAGGGATGGAGAATGGGCGGCGATCATCGCCCAAAACAAGGCATGAGACGTTTTTTTGCAGGCAAGGTTACGGAAAATAGAGTTTTTCTGTTGGGCGGAGAGGCGGAACACTTTAGCCGTGTGCTCAGAATGACGGCCGGGGATCTGTTCTTGGCGGCGCATCAGGGCAAAGAGCTGGTCTGCCGAGCGCTCAGCGCGGAGAATGGCGAGGTTTGTGCGGAGATCCTCGAAACCCGGGATTGCCCGGGCGAGCCCAGCGTTGATATTACGCTGTATGTCGCCTATATGAAATCGGATAAGATGGAGCTGATTCTGCAAAAAGCGGTGGAGCTGGGCATTGGCTGTTTTGCGCCGTTTGTGAGCAGCAGGTGCGTCAAAAAGCCTAAGGAAGGCGGCAAGGCGCAAGAGCGCTTCGAGAAGATCGCTGAAGGGGCGGTCAAGCAGTGCGGCAGGGCGGGCGCGGTGCGCATTCTGCCGCCGCTCTCTTTGGAGGAGGTTTTGTGGGAAATTCCACAGCATGGCGCAGTGCTCTTTGCCTATGAGAAATCCGAAATCGCGCTGAGGCAGGTTTTTGAGCAAATCCGGGAGCAAAAGGATATTGCGCTGATTATCGGGCCGGAAGGCGGATTTTCCGAGCAGGAAGCGGAGCAGATTATTGCGGCAGGCGGGCGCTCCGTCAGCTTGGGCCGGCGCATTTTGCGCGGAGAGACTGCGGCCATTGCGCTGACGGCGCTGACGGCCTATGAAACGGGGTGTTAGGATGCGGGCGGCTTACGAGACGCTGGGCTGCAAAGTCAACCAATATGAGACAGACGCCATGCGCGAGCTGATGGAGCAGGCGGGATATCAGACGGCAGATTTTTCCCAGAGCGCGGATCTTTATATCATCAATACCTGCACGGTAACGGCGGTGGCGGATAAGAAATCGCGGCAGATGATCTCCCGAGCGTATCATCAAAACAGGGATGCGCGGATCTTTGTATGCGGGTGCATGGCTCAGCGGGACGCGGCGCGCATTCTGGAGCAGGAGGGCGTCGCGGCTGTTATTGGCTCGAAATGCAAAGGGCAGATTGTGCAGATTGTGCGGCGCAGCCTGGAAGGCGAGGAGAAGATCAATGCGGTTGAGGAGATCCTCAAAGAGCGCGAATTTGAGCCGCTGCAAATCTCCAAAAGCCAGGAGAGAACCCGGGCAAACCTGAAAATCTGCGATGGATGCAGCAATTTTTGCAGTTACTGTATCATCCCATATGCCAGAGGGCCGGTGCGTTCGCGGCCGATGGCGGAGATTATAAAAGAAGCCGAGCGGCTGGCGGTCAGCGGGGTGCAGGAGATCGTGCTCACGGGGATACACCTGGGCTCTTATGGCAAGGATTTGGAAGAAGCCGGGCTCATAGACATCATCGAGCAGCTGAACCAGATTCCAGGGCTTGCGCGCATCCGCCTGGGCTCTTTGGAGCCATCGCTTCTGACGCGGGAGTTTTGCCGCAGAGCGGCGGCCTGCGAGCGGCTTTGCCCGCATTTTCACGTCTCTCTGCAGAGCGGCTGTGCGCAGGTTCTGCGCCGGATGAATCGAAAATATACGCCGGAAGAGTATGCGCAGTATATCGCAAATGCACGGGAATATTTCGCAGATCCGGCGATTACTACAGATGTCATCGCAGGATTTCAGGGCGAGAGCGAGGAGGAGCATCAAAGCACTCTGGATTTTCTGCGGCAGATTGGCTTTGCTAAAATTCACGTATTTCCCTTTTCCAAACGAGAGGGCACGGTGGCGGCGAAGATGCCGGGAGATGTGCCCGGGCCGGAGAAAAAGCGCAGGGCGGCAGAAATTGCGGCGCTGGCGCACGAGATGCAGCAGGAATATCTGGCGCGCTTTGTTGGGAAAGAGCAGGAAGTTTTGCTGGAAGAGCGGGATGCCGGCGGAAAAATGCTGGGCTACACCACGCGCTATCAGAGAGTCGCCATAGAAGAGGACGGCCGGGAGAACAGCATTGTACGCGCTTATATCACAGGCGTCCGGCAGGAGACCCTGCAAGCGCGCCTGATAGAGAAAAAATAGAAGGAGGATTGCGATGGAAGACTGCATTTTTTGCAAAATCATCCGCGGGGAGATTCCCTCGAAAAAGGCTTACGAGGATGAGCAGGTTTTGGCGTTCCATGATATCGATGCCAAGGCGCCTGTGCATGTGCTCATCATCCCCAAAAAGCACATTCAGTCGGTATTGGCGCTAAAGCCGGAGGATGGGGAGCTGGTCGCGCATATTTTTGAGGTCGCGGGAAAACTGGCCCGAGAGCTTGGCCTGGAAGAGCGCGGCTTCCGCATTGTGAGCAATATTGGCAAAGATGCGGGGCAGACGGTGCCGCATCTGCATTTTCACCTGTTGGGCGGCAGAGAGCTTGGGTGGCCTCCGGGCTGATTGGCTGGCGGCTAACCTTCAGCGGTGCCAAAGCCGGGGCGACTTGGAGTTGGAACAAACCGAAAAAAGCACTCATAATGATTTTTTGTTCTGGGTGCTTTTTTTCTGGCTGGATAGCAAAATTTATGAGGTACGGGCATAGCAAGCGATGTGCAGATGAGTGGACTTGAACTCATAATGGAGTTCTTTGCAATAAAAACAGCCAGCGGGCCTTTTGGGCTTGCGCTGGCTGTTTTTTTATCTGTTATTTTGCGCGGATGGCATCTATGCCGCCCATATAGGGGCGCAGGGCCTCCGGGATGCGGACGCTGCCGTCGGCACACAGGTTGTTCTCCAAAAATGCGATGAGCATTCTGGGCGGGGCGACGACGGTATTATTGAGCGTATGCGCGAAATATTTGCCGTTTTCACCGTTGACGCGGATTTTCAGCCGGCGCGCCTGGGCATCGCCCAGATTCGAACAGCTTCCCACTTCAAAATACTTCTGCTGGCGCGGCGACCATGCCTCCACATCGATGGATTTGACTTTGAGATCTGCCAAATCGCCCGAGCAGCATTCCAGCGTGCGGACGGGGATATCCAGCGTGCGGAAGAGATCCACAGTGTTCTGCCAGAGCTTATCGAACCACATCATGCTGTCTTTCGGCTTGCAGACAACGATCATCTCCTGCTTTTCAAACTGATGGATGCGGTATACGCCGCGCTCTTCCAGGCCGTGGGCACCTTTTTCCTTGCGGAAACAGGGGGAATAGCTGGTCAGCGTATAGGGGAGGGCATCTTCCTTCAAAATGGTATCGATAAACTTGCCGATCATGGAATGCTCGCTTGTCCCGATCAGATAAAGGTCTTCGCCCTCAATTTTATACATCATGGCATCCATCTCGGCAAAGCTCATGACGCCCGTAACGACATCGCTGCGGATCATGAAGGGCGGGATGCAGTAGGTGAACCCGCGGCCGATCATAAAATCGCGCGCGTAGGAGAGAACGGCGGAATGCAGGCGGGCAATATCGCCCATGAGATAGTAGAATCCATTGCCGGCGACTTTTCTGGCGCTCTCCAGATCCAGGCCGGAGAGGCGTTCCATGATCTCGGCATGATAGGGGATTTCAAAATCCGGGACGACAGGCTCGCCATAGCGCTGGATTTCCACATTTTCGCTGTCGTCTTTGCCGATGGGAACGCTCGGGTCGATGATATTGGGGATGCTCATCATGATCCGGGTGATTTTCTCATCCAGCTCCCGCTCTTTTTCCTCCAGCTCGGCCAGATGGCTGGAAAAATCTGTAACCTGCCGTTTGAGCGCCTCGGCCTCTTCCTTCTGGCCCTTGGCCATCAGGCCGCCGATCTGCTTGGAAATGCGGTTGCGATCTGCGCGCAGCGCTTCGGCCTGCTGAATGGTCGCGCGGTTTTCCGCATCCAGAGCGATGACTTCATCCACCAGGCTCAGTTTTTGATCCTGAAACTTATTGCGGATGTTTTGTTTTACGACTTCCGGGTTTGCCCGGAGAAACTTTAAATCCAGCATATTTTCCTCCTAGATTTGAATTCTGCTTTCTTTCGGCATAAAAAATTCCCTCCAATCCCGATATGGGACGGAAGGATTCCGCGTTGCCACCCAAATTGCCGCAAAAGCGGCCGCTCATAGCACGGTAGAGAGTGCCAGGCTCCGGCAGGGCCGGGAGGCTCAAAAGTGGAAAGGACAGCTTCTTTGCCAGTTTGCACCAAACACCGGCTCTCTTGAAAAGAACACTGGCCGCAGCTTTCTCAATGCCAAAAAGTAGTATGCCTATTTCTCCACTACTATATAATTTTTTTGCTCTTTTTGCAAGCTATTTCTTTGCGGTATGGCGAAAAATGCGAGATAATTTTGCGACGGCCGGAAGAATTTGTTGACTTTCCAAAAGAAAAGATCTATAATTTTAGACATTGAATGGTACTTGTTGCCCTTCGTGCAAATACTCCCGGTTAAGGCGTAGTGATTTGCGCATTTGATTATGGGAGGGGGGGAAAAAGATGTCTGAAATACGCGTAGGCGAAAATGAGTCTCTGGAGAGCGCTCTGAAGCGGTTTAAAAGAAAATGTGCAAGAGCTGGTGTTCTCGCAGAGGTCAGAAAGCGCGAGCATTATGAAAAGCCCAGTGTTAAGAGAAAGAAGAAGGCTGAGGCTGCCAGAAAGAGAAAACACTAAAACATAAAACAACGGCGTTCCTGCCGTTGTTTTTTTGTGTATTTTTTTGCGCCTTCTGCTCATAAAATAGTCGCAGGTGGTGAAAAGATGGCAGCAAAGGCAAAAAGACGAAAAAAGAACTGGAGGCTCCGGGCGGGCGCCGCGATGGAGTTTCCGCCGCAGGTTGTGGCGAATGGGCTTGGGATCCACGTTTATGACAACACGGCCTGCACGGTCGAAGGGTTTTTAAATATTGCGGCATATTCGGAAAAAGTGCTCAAGCTCACGACGGAGTTTGGCGATATTTGTTTTCTTGGAAGGGATTTCTATGTCTGCTCGATGCAGGAAGGCGTGCTCTCCTTTACCGGGATGATCGAGCAAATACGATATGGGGATACAGAGGAAATAAAGGGGGAGCCGTAATTGTTATATTTATGGTATTTTCTTTTTGGATATGTTATCATTAACGTGGAATTGCTGGGCGTAGAACGCCTGCTTAACGCCGCTGCAAAGGAAGGCCTTCAGTTTTTGGAATTGCAGCGCAAAAGCTATACGCAGTTTCG
>CAJUPM010000012.1:50508-62480 GCA_910588425.1 uncultured Christensenellaceae bacterium
CGCCAAGCTATCCATGCGGGATTATAAAAAACTGCAAAAAATGCTGCCTGCTCAGGCGAAGGTTACGGTGGAAAAATGCGGCGGGGGAACGGCAGTTTTGGACTTCCTTCGCAGGCGCTGGATTCTGGGCGTTGGGGCGGCGCTCACTGTTTGCGTGGTGGTGGTTCTCTCGCTGTTTTGCGTCCGCATTCGCGTTGAAGGGCTGACAAGCATCAGTGAATACGATGTGTATCTGGTGATGCAGGAGGCCGGAGCAAAGGAATTTGCGCTCAAAAGCCGCATCGACACCAAAAAGCTGGAGCGGGCAATTTGGAATGCTTTTCCGGATTTGACCTATGTCTACGTCTCCTTTGACGGCGCGAGCCTGGTGGCGGAAATTCGGGAGCGCACCCCAAAACCGGAAATTCGGGATGAACAGCCCTGCGCGGTCTATGCCCTCAAAAGCGGTGTGATCGAACAGGTTATCGTAACCAGCGGGCAGGCGGTTGTCGCCGAGGGAGAGCAAGTTTCGGAAGGACAGCTGCTGATTGCGGGAAACTATCTCAAAGGCGAAACGCCCATTTCCATGCCTGCAAGAGGCGTAGTGATTGCGAGAGTCGATTATATCGCCAAGGCGGAGGCGACTATCAGCAGTTATGATAAAGTTCCCACGGGGGAGACGGCGGTTGAGCGGTATATGCTGCTGGGCAGGCAGAAGATCCACCTTCTGGGCGAAAACCCGTTTTCCGAATGCATTGAAAAAGACGAGATGGTGGGCGAGATAGGAAAAAACGGCCCGCTGCATTTACAGATTATAGAAAAGACATACTATAAAGCAAAGAGCGTTTATTCGCAGGAGAAAAAGCAGGCGGCTCTGGTGAGCGCGGAGGAGAAGGCATATCAAAGCCTCTATGCCCAGATACCGGAGGACGCGGAAATTGTCGCCTTCCATCGGTATGAGGAAGAGCAGGACGGCAAGCTGAGCATCACGCTGACTGTGAGCGTGCGCGAGGCCATTGGGATGACGGGCGTCATCAACGATGCGCCGGATTTTCCCGGCGCGGATACACAAGAATAATTTCGGAGGGGCTATTTGATTGGAAAATCAAACGAAAGTGGAATTAACGGTTGAATTTGAATCCATGGAAGAGATGAAGGAGATTTTCGGGATTTTAGACGAAAATATCCACCTCATCGAAAAGGGGACGGATACGGAAATTGCCGCCAGGGAGGGCCGGGCGGTGATTTCGGGAAATATGCAGCAGGCAGAGATGGCAAAGCAGGTCATTTTGAAGCTTTGCGAGCAGTTCCGCCAGCAGGAATACATCGACGAAAACAAGATCAGCTATTTTCTGGATCTTGCGGGAGACGGTGAGATGCAGAGCGGCCTGGAGGCTATGCAGGGCGTCGTCGCCGTAACAAACCGGGGCAGACCCATCAAATGCCGCACACTGGGCCAAAGGCGCTATATGGAGGCCATTGATCACAACACGGTGAATTTTGCCATCGGCCCGGCTGGGACAGGCAAGACGTATCTGGCTATGGCAAAAGCAGTGGTCGCGCTGAAAAATAAAGAGATTTCCCGCATTATTCTGACGCGCCCGGCCGTCGAAGCGGGGGAAAAGCTCGGCTTTCTTCCGGGGGACTTGCAGAGCAAAGTCGATCCCTATCTCCGGCCGCTTTACGATGCGCTCTATGAATTTATGGGGGCAGAGGCATATCAGAAGCTGGTGGAGACGGGCGTCGTGGAAGTGGCGCCGCTGGCATATATGCGCGGGCGGACGCTCTCGGATGCGTTTATCATTTTAGATGAGGCGCAAAATGCCAGCATGGCTCAAATGAAGATGTTTTTAACGCGGTTCGGAGAAAACTCCAAGGTGGTCGTTACGGGGGATGTTACCCAGATCGACCTGCCCAGGGACCAGCAATCCGGCCTGAGGAAAACGGCGGAGATCTTAAAGGGGATCGACGGCGTTTCCGTAACATACCTGACCAACCGGGATGTTGTGCGCCATAAGCTGGTGAAGGATATTGTAAAGGCGTTTGAAAAAGAGGAAGAACGCGAAATCAGTCGGCGAGGTTAAGCCATGGCAGAGAGAAAACGAGAAAACAGGCGGCGGCAAAAAACATTTCTTGGACAAGTTAAAATGCAGGGAAAAACAGCATCGTTGGTGCTCTACATTCTGCTTTACGTCTTTTGCGTTGTCGCCGGCGTGCTGAGCGCGCAGACCGAGAAGTACACCTATACAGTGGGCGGGATTTGCGAGGAGACCATCACAGCCAACAAGGATTTGGTGGACGAGTATTCTACGGAGATTCTGAGAGAAGAAGCCAAACAGAAGGTTTTGCCTGTCTATCAGCTGGACGACACGATTCTCAACCAAAACGAGGAGAACATCTATAACGCTTTCTCTCAGATTGAGCAGATACGCCAAAAGGTTCGGCAGATTTACCTGGCACAGCCGCCCGAGCAGATCAAGAGTGTTGCGGAGACGGATTGGGAAGCGCTGCTTGGGCCTTCCATGGAGGAGATTCGCGCAGAAAGGCCGGATTACCTGACGGATCAGAACATCTACACCATCGCTTCGATGGAGCCAAAACAGCTGGAAACGCTCCGGGATGCCATGGTAGAGAAAGTGCGCATCAAGATGAAAGACGGCGTAACGGCGGATGATCTGGTGGATATGATAGAATCCGTGCGCTCGGAGCTGATCTCCGGCGGCGCATTTACCTCTGAGCAGGCCTTGCTGGCTCACGCTGTGGCGACCGCCAATATCAATTCCAACCTGACTTATAACATCGAGGCGACGGAGAGCGCGCGCCTTGCGGCGGCAGAGGCGGTCAAGCCAGTGCAATATCAAAAGGGCCAGAATATTGTGCAAAAAGGCGAGATCATCTCGGAAGCGCAGCTGCGGCTCATCAAACAAATGGGCCTGATGACAGACGAGCGCTCAGGCACATCGCGCTGGATTTTCTCCGCGCTGCTCATGGCTGCGGTGTTTGGAATCGCGCTGCTCTACTGCATCTACCAGCGGCACAGCGTCGTGCGGGATGCGAAAAGCGCGCTCTGCATGATACTGCTCTCGGCGCTGGGCATCGTGGTGGCGCTCATCTGCAAGCGCATTGATCTGCGGATTGCGCCGGTGTTTTTGCCCGTCATCATTGGGGCAGTTATTCTGCGCAGAAAGACGGCTCTGCTCTACGGCGTCTGGATGAGCATCATCATCTCGTTTATTATGGCGCCGCAAAAGGCATTTTTCTTCGATGATCAGGTGCTGCGCAGCATGCTGGCCGGCCTGCTTGGAAGTTTTGCGGTTGTGCTGATTTTCCGCGGAAAGCAGAGCCGCGCAGAGTATATCTATTCGGGCATGGCGGTTGTCTATCTGTGCTATGGAATTTTGGAAGGGTACACCTGGCAGCAGTATTTGGCGGCCGCGCTGTTCAGCCTGGGCAGCGGCGTGCTCTGCGGGTTCCTTGCCATCGGCATTTTGCCGATATGGGAAGCCTGCTTCTCTTTGGCGACGCCCTCGCGCCTGTTAGAGCTTTCCAATCCCTCCAATCCTTTGCTGCGCCGGCTGATGATCGAAGCTTCGGGCACCTATCACCACAGCGTCATGGTGGCAAACCTGGCAGAGGCCGGGGCGGAGGTTGTGGACGCAGATGCTCTGCTGACCAGGGTTTCGGCCTACTACCACGATATTGGAAAGCTGAGCAATCCTCTGATGTTTAAGGAAAACCAGATGAACGTCGCCAACCCGCACGACTCCATGACGCCTGAAGACAGCGCCAAAGCGATTCGCAGCCATATTACCGACGGCGTGGCGCTGGCCAGGAAAAACCGCCTGCCTCAGCAGATGGTGGATATTATTTCCCAGCATCATGGGGATGGAACGGTAACCTATTTTTACCGCATGGCGCGTATGCATGGCGAGATAGAGGATGAATCCATCTTCCATTACCCCAGCATCAAGCCGCAGACCAAAGAGGCGGGGGTGCTCATGCTGGCAGACGTGGTTGAAGCGGCAATTCGCGCAAACAATGCTATGCGGCTGGATCTTTCGGCTATTCACGATCAAATCCAGACTTTAGTGATAGACCGTTATAACAGCGGCCAGCTGGATGAATGCCCGCTGACCAGAAGAGACATGACCAATATCATCGATGCGTTTGTGCGGGTTTTGCAGGGCGCAAACCATGAGCGCATCGCTTACCCGGAGGATCCGGAAAAATGAGAGACTTGGTTGCAATAGAAAAAGAAGGGCTGGAGCTTGAGGCGGGGTGCGTGCGGGAGATCAATGCCGCTGCCGCACGAGCGGTACAGCTGGAGGGGATTGCGGATTTTTCTGCGAACATCGTCATTGCAGACGACGCCTATCTCTGGGAGCTGAACCGTCAGTTCCGCGGGATTGATCGGGCAACGGATGTGCTGTCCTTTCCTGCCAACGATTTGCAGGGGACGATGAGTGAGGCGCTAAAAGCGGGGCTCGAGCCGGAGCTGGGGGAAGAGGGCGAGCTGTTTTTGGGAGATATTTTCATCTCCATTGAGCATGCCACAGCCCAGGCCGAGGAATATGGCAACACGCTGACCCAGGAGCTGTGCTTTTTGGCAGTGCACGGCATGCTGCATCTGATGGGATACGACCATATGCAGGAGCAGGAAGAGCAAGTGATGCGCCAAAAGCAGCGGGAAGCGCTGGGGCGGAACTAAGCATACGCGAAGGAGAACACTTTGGAACACCTTTCTGGATTCATTTCGATTATGGGAAGCCCGAATGTGGGGAAATCGACGCTGATGAACGCGCTGGTGGGCGAGAAAGTGGCGATTGTAACACAAAAAGCCCAGACAACGCGCAATAAAGTGGTGGGCATTCTGACAAAGCCGAATTATCAGATCATCTTTTTGGATACGCCCGGCCTGCATACGCCGCACAACAAGCTGGGCGAATATATGGTAAAGACGGCGTATGATGCGAACAAAGATGTCGATCTCACCATCATGGTCATCGATGGGGTTGTGGGCATCTTGCAGAGAGACGAGGAGATCCTTCAAAAGCTCAATGGGGATCGGTTTTTGGTGCTCATCAATAAGATCGATGCGGTAAAGCCGGAAAAGGTTAAGCAGTTAATAGAAAAAGTGCATGCTTTGGGCGTGGCGAAAGATGCGGTCTGCACGGCTTCGGCAAAGCAGGGTTGGGGCCTTGAGGAGTTGGAGCGAAAAATCGTCTCGTATTTGCAGCCTGGCCCGCAGTATTACCCGGAGGATATGGTAACAGATCGCCCCGAGCGCTTTCTGGCTTCCGAGCTCATCCGGGAAAAGGCACTGCTCTCGCTGAGGGAAGAAATTCCGCATGGCATCGGCGTGGAGATTGAGAAAGTGGAGGAGCAGGAGGGGCTGACGAATGTCTCTGCGGTGATCTACTGTGAGAGGGATTCGCATAAAGGGATCATTATTGGCAAAAAAGGCGCTATGCTCAAGAAAATTGGCAGTGAGGCCAGAGGCGATCTGGAGATGCTCTTTGGGACAAAAGTGTTCCTCCAGCTCTGGGTCAAGGTCAAGGAGGATTGGCGCAATTCCGGGTTCATGCTCAAAACGCTGGGGTATCGGGATTAACAGAAATTGCATGTTTCGATATTTTGCCTTCCGGGAAAAGTAAGAGAGAAGAATATGAAGAGTATGGAGGCAAAAGAAATGAGACAAAACGATCCGATGGAAAATGATGCAAAACAGACGGCCTTTGCGCTGTTTGAAAAAACAGGCTCGATCAACTATTATTTATTTTACCGGGAGCTGGGAAAAACCGAGTAACCCGGCGGCAGGGGAAACATATGGCTGAAAATGAGACGATGCTATGCGTCGTGCTTCGGGCAAACAACTATCGGGAAACGGATAAAATGCTGACGCTCTTTTCCAAAGAAAAAGGGCGGATTGATGCGCTTTGCAGAGGATGCAGAAAGCAGGGAAGCTCGCTGCTTTCCAGCAGTGATGTCTTCTGCTGCGCTCTTTTTGGCATGAACTGCCAGAAGGGAAAATACTACATCACCCAGGCTGTTGCCAAGGATAATTTCTTTCATCTGCGCAAAAATATTCACGCACTGCTGACGGGTACGCTGTTTCTGGAAGTATGCGAAAAGACTGTGATGCCGGATCAGGAGAATGCCCGGCTGTTTGCGCTGCTGGTCAACTGCCTTTATGCGATGGATCGCGGCGGGAGCCCGCAGAAAGTGCTCTGCTTTTTTGTCTTTAAGCTGTTGGATATTCTGGGCCTGCGCCCTTCACTTTCGCATTGCAGTATTTGCGGGAGCGGGGAGGTTTGCAAGGTCAATATCGGGGCAGGAGGGATGGTTTGCGCCGATTGCCCAGGAGAGGAAATTCCCCGGGAATTTATTTTGGGGATTGACCGCATTTTAAGAACGCCTTCCAAAGCTGTCGCGCAGATAGAATTGCCGGAACAAAAGGAGTTTTACTCCCTGGCCATCCGCTGGCTGACCAACGCGCTGGAAATTACGCCCAAAAGCCTGATGCTGCTCAAAGATTTTTGAAAAACTGAAAAATGGATGAAAATAGCCGCATTTTGCAATTTATCTCTTGTGCTTGCGGCTATTTTCATGTATAATTTTGGGTGCTAAAAGAATTTTTGGCTAAATTTTTATTGCCTAAAAAACTTTCATTATAATTAGGAGGATTTGCGATGAGTAAAAAGTATGTTTACCTCTTCAGCGAAGGCGATGCTTCCATGCGGAACCTGCTGGGCGGTAAAGGCGCGAACCTGGCTGAGATGACAAAGCTCGGATTGCCAGTTCCCCAGGGCTTTACGATTTCTACCGAAGCCTGCACGAAGTACTACGAAGATGGGAAAACCATCGATGACGCGATTGTTGCCGAGATTTATGAGGCGATTGCGAAAACCGAGGAGATCGCTGGCAAGAAGTTCGGCGATGCGGAGAACCCCTTCCTGGTTTCCGTCCGTTCCGGCGCGAGAGCATCCATGCCTGGCATGATGGATACGATTTTGAACCTGGGCCTGAACGATGTCGCTGTGGAAGCTGTCGCCAAGAAAACGAACAACCCCCGCTTTGCTTATGATAGCTACCGCCGGTTCATTCAGATGTTCTCGGATGTCGTTATGGGCATTGAGAAGAGCAAATTTGAGGAGATTCTGGATGCGGCCAAAGAGGCAAAGGGCGTTAAGCTGGATACAGAGCTGAATGCAGAAGATCTGAAAAACATCGTCGCAAATTACAAAGTTCTCTATAAGAAAGAGATGGGCGTTGAGTTCCCGCAGGATGCAAAAGAGCAGCTGATGGAAGCTGTCAAAGCTGTTTTCCGTTCTTGGGACAACCCCAGAGCTATCGTATATCGCCGTTTGAACGATATCCCGGGCAGCTGGGGTACGGCAGTTAACGTTCAGGCCATGGTATTTGGCAACATGGGCGACGACTGCGGCACGGGCGTTGCTTTCACGCGCGACCCTGCAACAGGCGAGAAGAAGCTGTACGGTGAGTATCTGATGAATGCACAGGGCGAGGACGTCGTTGCCGGCATCAGAACGCCTCAGCCGATTTCTTCCCTGCATGAGACAATGCCCGCTGTTTACGACCAGTTCGTTGAGATTGCGACCACGCTGGAGAACCACTATGCTGATATGCAGGATATGGAGTTCACCATCGAGGGCGGCAAGCTCTATATGCTGCAGACCAGAAACGGCAAGAGAACGGCTCCGGCTGCTCTGAAAATTGCGGTTGACCTGGTTGCAGAAGGAAAGCTCACCAAGGAGCAGGCTATTTTGAAAGTTGAGCCCCAGCAGCTGGATTCTCTGTTGCACCCGCAGTTTGAGGCGAAGGCGCTGAAGGCTGCCAAGCCCGTTGCTAAGGGCCTGCCGGCTTCTCCTGGCGCTGCTTCCGGTAAAGTTTACTTCACGGCTGAAGATGCAATGGCTGCAAAAGAGCGCGGCGAGAAGATCGTGCTTTGCCGCCAGGAAACCTCTCCGGAGGATATCGAGGGCATGCACGTTTCCGAAGGTATTCTGACGGCAAGAGGCGGCAGAACTTCCCACGCTGCTGTTGTTGCCAGAGGCATGGGCACCTGCTGCGTTGCAGGCTGCGGTGAAGTTGTCATCAACGAAGAGAAGAAGACCATGCTGCTGCCGGATGGCCGTGTGCTGGGCGAAGGCGATCCCATCTCCCTGGACGGCGGCACGGGCAACGTTTACGCAGAGAATATCCCCACGGTAGAAGCTGCTATCACAGGCGATTTCGAGCAGGTTATGAAGTGGGCTGACGAGATCAGAACGCTGAAAGTCCGCACGAATGCTGATACCCCCAAAGATGCTGAGACGGCTCTGCACTTTGGCGCTGAGGGTGTTGGCCTCTGCCGTACGGAGCACATGTTCTTCGACGAAGACAGAATCGCTGCAATGCGCGAGATGATCGTCTCCAAGACGGTTGATCAGAGAAAAGCAGCGCTTGCAAAACTCCTGCCCATGCAGAGAGCAGACTTCGCTGGCATCTACAAAGCGATGAAGGGCTTGCCCGTTACCATCCGCTTCCTGGATCCGCCGCTTCACGAGTTCCTGCCCACCGCTGAGGAGGATATCCGCGCGCTGGCAAACGAGATGGTCATTCCTTATGACGAACTGGTCAACACCATCGAGAGCCTGCACGAGTTCAACCCGATGATGGGTCACAGAGGCTGCCGCCTTGCGGTTACTTATCCGGAAATTGCAGAGATGCAGACCAGAGCGGTTATCGAGGCAGCTATCCAAGTGAAGCAGGAATGCGGCTATGACATCGTCCCCGAGATCATGATCCCGTTGGTTGGCGAGAAGAAAGAGCTCAAATACTGCAAGGATGTCGTTGTTAAGACGGCAAACGAAGTCATGGAAGAGAAGGGCGTCAAGCTCGATTTCCATGTCGGCACGATGATCGAGATTCCGAGAGCCGCCATCACGGCTGATGAGATTGCGGAAGAAGCTGAGTTCTTCTCCTTCGGCACGAACGACCTCACGCAGATGACGTTCGGCTTCTCCAGAGACGATGCTGGCAAGTTCCTGGATGAATACTACGGCAAGAAGATCTACGAGTCCGATCCGTTCCAGAAGCTGGATCAGGATGGCGTTGGCAAGCTGGTTAAGATGGCTGCTGAGCTCGGCAAGAAGACCCGCCCGAACATCAAGCTGGGTATCTGCGGTGAGCATGGCGGCGATCCTTCCACGGTTATCTTCTGCCATAACATCGGCCTGAACTATGTCTCCTGCTCGCCCTTCCGGGTTCCGATCGCGAGACTGGCCGCTGCACATGCAGTGGTTTTGGCGAAAAACTAAGGTTTCTTTTGCCAAGATACAAGATATTTATGAATTAAAATGCGGCATTCGCTTTGTAACAGGGGCGAATGCCGTATTTTCATTGAAAGAGAGAAAAAATGAGAAATTGGAAGAGGATGACTGCGGCATTGCTGTTGCTGGCTGTCATGATTACGGGATGCACAAAGGAAGAGGCAAGGGAAAGTGAAAGAGCAGAGGAGGCGACAGTTTCTCCTGAGATAGAGCCTAGCGTTGCTCCGGTGGTAAAACAGCGTCCAACGCCGCTTCAAGAGGGTATGGAGGGTGAAAACGTAGAAGAGCTGCAGGCGCGGCTTGTGGCGCTGAACTACTTGGATTGGGAGCAGGAAACAGGCGTTTATGGGCCAGAGACATTCTATGCTGTCAAGGCCTTTCAGGTGCAAAATGGGCTGGAAGTGAGCGGCATTGCCGACGAGGATATGCAGGAACTGCTCTATTCCGGCGATGCGCAGGAATGCGATCCCTTTGATTTGCTGGCACCGACAACGCACATGAGCTTTGAAGAGCTGGTGATGAGCGACGACGGGACGAGAAATTACTACCCGAAGGGATACCCGCAGGCGGGGACTTATAAAATCATTGTAGACTTGAAACATCAGGTTACGATGGTTTTCTCCAAAGATGAGGAGGGCAATTATACTGTGCCAGTTCGCTATATGCTCTGCTCTACGGGCAAAAATGACTGCACGCCCAAGGGGAAGTTCAAAATGGATAAATACCATGTGCGCTTCAGTCAGTTTGTCAGGGATAAGACATATGGGCAGTTTTGGACACAAATTAGAGGGGCAATCTATTTCCACTCCATCCTATATTCCCAGTTCGACACTTCGACTTATATTGAAGAGGTTTGGGAGAGATTCGGCAAGGCAGATTCCCACGGCTGTGTGCGCCTAACTGTGCCGGATGCGAAATGGATGTATTTTCATATTGCGCCGGGAACAGAGTGCGTTGTTCGGGATGGGGATGCTTCGGATGCCGAGACAGCGGCGATCCGGGAGCGCCTGGTTCTGGCGGCGCTGCCTGAGGAGCGAGTAGATATCGAGCCTGCGCAGATTGTAGATACAGATTACTGGCGGGAACAGGATATTCCGATTGAGACGCCTTTCGTTCAGGGAAGCCAAAATTAGCGAGGAGCCGGATTTTAAGGCAGGCCAAAATATTTGGAGCCTGGCTGTGGGTAAGAGGATGGTACAGATGTCGAAGAAGTTAGCGGCATGTCCGCGGCAACTGGCGGGCCGCTCAGGGCGTATCATTGCCGGAATGCCGCGTTTTCAGGAAAATATTGACCGAACCATTTTCAACAAAAAAAAGAAGGAGAATTGCTTCTCCTTCTTTTTGATTAGTTGCCTATTAGATGCGGTTTACACCGGTATCTCTAGCCGCCTGAGCAACGGCCTCCGCAACTGCGGAAGCAACTCTGGGATCCATCGCACCAGGAATGATATATTCGGCCGAGAGTTCCTCGTCTTTGATGATGCCTGCGATTGCATAGGAAGCGGCAATCTTCATTTCATCGTTGATATCGCTTGCGCGGACATCCAACGCACCGCGGAAGATTCCGGGGAAGGCGAGGACATTGTTGATCTGGTTGGGGAAATCGCTGCGGCCCGTGCCCACGACGGTGGCGCCAGCTTCTTTTGCCAGATCAGGCATAATTTCGGGAGTCGGGTTGGCCATGGGGAAGAGGATTGCATCCTTTGCCATGGTTTTTACCATCTCTGGAGTAACTGTGCCCGGAGCGGAGACCCCGATAAAGACATCCGCGCCCACCAGCATATCCGCCAGAGAGCCAGCTTTCTTTTCCGGGTTGGAGATTTTCGCCATCTCCATCTTTTCGCTGTTCAGGCCCTCGCGGCCTTCGTAGATCGCGCCCTTGCGATCACACATGATGACGTTTTTCAGACCCATCTTCATGAGCAGCTTGATGATAGCGATCCCAGCCGCGCCAGCGCCAGAGGTAACAACTTTAATTTCATCCAGCTTTTTGCCGACAACTTTGAGCGCGTTGATCATAGCGGCCAAAGTAACGACGGCAGTGCCGTGCTGGTCGTCGTGGAAAATCGGAATATCGCAGGTCTCTTTCAGCTTCTTCTCGATCTCGAAGCAGCGGGGAGCGGAGATATCCTCCAGGTTGACACCGCCAAAGCTGCCGGCGAGGAGCTGAACGGTTTTGACGATGTCATCGACCTCTTTGCTGCGCACGCACAAAGGGAAAGCATCAACGTTGCCGAAGCGCTTAAACAGCGCACATTTTCCTTCCATAACGGGCATGCCGGCTTCCGGGCCGATATCGCCCAGGCCAAGTACCGCCGTGCCGTCTGTAACGACGGCGACGAGATTTCCGCGCCGCGTGTACTTATAGGAGAGATCTACATCCTCGGAAATTTTGAGGCAAGGCTCTGCCACGCCAGGGGTATAGGCGACGGCCAGATCTTCCGGCGTCTCCAGGGGAGCATGGCAAATGACCTCAATTTTGCCTTTCCAACTCTCGTGTTGCTGCAATGCGAATTCTTTCTTATCCACTCTAATTTCTCCCTTTCACTACATATTTAATGCATCCTGCGTGAAAGCACGAAGCTTTTCAGCAGAAGCAATAATTGCCTTTTCTTCATCCGCGGCATAGGAGATATCGAGGATTTTCTTGATCCCATCTGC
>CAJUPM010000013.1:0-28925 GCA_910588425.1 uncultured Christensenellaceae bacterium
TTTGTGCATTTTTATGCCGTTTCGATGCTGGCCGCTTCTCCCAGGCCCAGCTCCTGAACGGCCCACTCTCTCATTTTGAATTTCTGAATTTTTCCCGCGGCGTTCATGGGGAAACCATCTACAAACCGCACATAGCGCGGCGCCTTGAAGCGGGAAAGGCCACTTTTCACGAACTCGATCATCTCTTCCTCGCTGGGCTGGGGCACACCTGGCTTTAAGATGACGCATGCCATCACTTCTTCGCCGTATTTTTCATCCGGCACGCCGATGACCTGCACATCCTGCACGCACTCATGCGTATATAAGAACTCCTCCAGCTCTCTGGGATAGATATTCTCTCCGCCGCGGATGATCATATCCTTCAGGCGGCCGGTTACTTTATAGTAGCCGCTGGCATCTCTTGTGCCGATATCGCCGGTATGCAGCCAGCCATCCGGCTCGATGGCCTGGGCCGTGGCCTCGGGCATGTTGTAATATCCCTTCATGGTGTTATACCCGCGGGACATAATCTCTCCGGGCACGCCGTCCGGGCATTCCTCGCCTGTCTCGGGATCCACGATTTTTACCTCCACATGCGGCATAGCCTTGCCGATGGTGTTGACGCGGATATCCACGGAATCGTCTGTCGTCGTCATCGTGATGGCGGGCGAAGCTTCGGTCAGCCCATAGGTGATGGTGATCTCCCGCATACCCATCTCGTCGATGGCCCGGCGCATCAGCTCGATGGGACAGGGAGATCCGGCCATGATGCCCGTGCGCAGGCTGGAAAGATCGTAGTTCTCAAAGCCATCCACATTGAGCATGGAGATGAACATGGTGGGCACGCCGTGCACCGCCGTGCACTTCTCGGCCTGAATGACCTGCAATGCATGGACGGGATTGAAGTGATCGTTGAGCACGATGGTCGTCCCGTGAGTGATGCAGCTCATGACGCCCAGAACAGCGCCAAAGCAATGGAACAGCGGCACATGGATGAGCAGGCGATCCCGATCCGTAAACTTCATGCAGTCGCCGATGCCCTTGCCGTTGTTGAGCAGGTTGAAATGCGTCAGCATGACGCCCTTTGGGAAGCCCGTGGTGCCCGAAGTATACTGCATATTGGCGACATCGTGAATATCCACCTGTGCCTTGGCCTGCGCCAGCTGCTCATCGCTGACCTGCTCTGCAAAGGCATCCAGCTGCTTCCAGTTCAGCATACCGTCCGGCGTCTGTTCATCCAGATAGATGATGCGCTTGAGCCTGGGCAGAGCCTCGCTGCAAAGCTCGCCCGGCTTGCTGCCCGCAATTTCAGGGCAGATTTCCATGATATGCTGGATATAGTTGGAATCCTTCAGCCCCTGCATGGTGATGAGCGTGGAGGAATCCGACTGCCGCAGCAAATACTCCAGCTCAAAGCGCTTATACGCCGTGTTGACCGTCACCAAAACCGCGCCGATTTTGGACGCCGCCACCTGCGTGATGACCCACTGGGGGTAGTTGGTCGACCAGATCGCGATATGATCGCCTCTTTTGATGCCGATGGCCAAAAACGCCTTGGCAATTTTATCGCACTCCTGGTCAAACTGTCGGTAGCTATACCGCACGCCGATGAGCGGTGCAACCAGGCCGTCGTTATCCGGGTGCATCTTTGCCTGATATTCCACCATCTGCCCAATCGTCATCGTAATCATATCCTGCATATCTGTTTTTGCCATGTTTGTTCCTCCAAAGTTCGGTTTAGAAATAAAAAAGCTCTCGTCTCACACAGAGACGAAAGCTATCCTTTCGCGGTACCACTCTGCTTGCAGAAATCAAAATCTGCCAGCTCTGCCAGCACTATCATGCTGTCCTCATTTTTTCGGCTGAGTTCCCGTCCAAATCTACCAGTTTCAATTTGGCTGCTCCGGGGCGAGTTCATCTGCCTTTGCCTTATGCTGCCTTGCACCACCCGGCAACTCTCTAGAAAGGCGCTAGCGGGATTACTACTCCCCTTCCACACATTCTCTTATTCTATTTGTTATTATCTTATCCAGCCAGTGCTGTTTTGTCAATGCCTATTTTGAAATTTTTTTATTTTCCCCGGCCAGCTCCAGCGCGAAATCCCCCAAGTTTTGGGCGCTGTCGTGCTTGACGAGCCGCTCTCTCGCCGCGGCCATCTCCGCCAGGCGGGTTTTATCGCGCAGCAAGCCGCGCACTACCTCGGCACCGGTGAAGAAATCGTTGGTTACGCAGGCAAGGCTGTGGTTGGCAAAATAGATCTGGTTCCAGCTCTCGACGCCGGGCAGCGGATCCATGAGCACCAGCGGCTTACCCTTGGTCAGCGCTTCTGTGGTCGTCAGCCCGCCGGGCTTGGTATAGACGACATCCGCCGCATCCATATATTCATCCAGGTTGGTCGTAAACCCGAGGATCTTCATCAGCGGCTTATCCGCCGCGAATTCCTCCAGCTTGCTTTTCAGGCGCTTATTGCTGCCGCACACGACGACAATCTGCGTCTCCCCGGCAATCTGCGCCAAATCCTGCACGCTCTGCTCCAGATGGCCCATGCCCATGCCGCCGGACAGCACCAGCACCGTCTCCCTCTGCTCCAGACCGAGCTTCTCCCTGGCCGCGTTCTTCTCCTGCCGCTTCTCGAACTTGGGATCCACAGGGATGCCAAAAGGAAGCAGCATTTTTTCGGGGATACCCCTGGCGCTCATGATGGGAACCAGGAAATCCGCCGCCACGACAATATAGTCCAGGTCGACTTTATCCCACATGCTCAGCGGAGAATAATCCGTATTGATGCCGATGCAGGGGATATTGCGGGAGAGCAGCCCTGCCTCCCGGATTTTCGAAACCAGGATGCAGGCGAGCACATGCGGGCAGATGATGAAATCCGGGTTATACTCCTCGATATACCGGCAGAGCTTGCGCTTCTGCCAATCCGCAAATTTAAAGGGAAGCGATTTTTCCACGCTCTCATTTTCATCGTATCCGCGCATGATCAGCTCCAGAGCTTCCGGGCGATAGCGGGCGATAAAGGTATATCCCTTATCCACCCCTTTGCCGACTGTGCGGTTGAGATAGGTATAGGTATCCAAAATCCGGCACTGGACGCCCTTGGTCTCCAGATAGGCTTTGACCGCTTTGGCAGTGGCGTTGTGCCCCTGCCCGGTTGTGATCGATAAAAACAAGGCGCGCTGTCCCTGATTCATGTTCTCCCCTCCATGCGTTTGCAGGATCTCCTCTGGCTGCTGCCTGCCCTTTTGGGCGGGTAGGCGCCAAAGGCGCGTGATCCAAGATAGAATCATTTTCCATTCTCGCTTTCTTATTATCTTACCATCATAGGCCTATCTCTTCAAGAAACAGATGTAACAGATTTGTTTTTCTTCGAATATATGATATTATAGATTTTAGGCAAAATTCGCGGCTTTATGCGCAGTCAGGTGGCTAATATGAGCAAAAAAATCGTTTTGACGGGCGGGGGCACCGCCGGGCATGTCAACCCCAATCTCGCGCTTGTCCCTCTTTTAAAAGAGCATGGCTTTGAGATTTCCTACATAGGCTCGGAAAAAGGCATTGAAAAAGAGATCATCGAGAGATCTGATCTCCCCTTTTACGGCATTTCTTCCGGCAAACTGCGCCGGTATTTCAGCTGGGAAAACTTTTCGGACATCTTCAAAATTCTGAAGGGGTATTCCCAATCCAAAAAGATCCTCAAAAAACTGCGCCCGGATATTCTGTTTTCCAAAGGCGGCTATGTGAGCGTCCCGGTGGTTTTTGCGGCAAACCGCATGAAGATCCCGGTGGTCATCCACGAGAGCGACTACACCCCCGGCCTGGCCAACCGGCTCTGCATTCCAAAGGCAAAGCGGGTATGCGTCTCGTTTGAGGCGGCATGCAAGCATATCCCTGAAGAAAAATGCGTCAAAACAGGCTCGCCCGTGCGCGCGGAGCTCTTTGGCGGCAGCCGGGAAGCCGGGCTTGCTCGCCTGGGCTTTTCGGGCAAAAAGCCTGTGCTGCTCATCATGGGCGGCAGCCTCGGGGCGTTGGCCGTCAACGAGGCCGTGGACGAAATCTTGGATGCACTGCTAGAGAAGTTCGACATCGTCCATATCCGCGGCGCGGAAAAGCTCAACCCGGCGCTAAACGGCAAAGCGGGCTACGCACAGTTTGAATACGTTACAGACGAACTGCCGGATCTTTTCGCGTCGGCAGATCTCATGCTCTCCCGCTCGGGCGCCAACGCCATTTTTGAGATTCTGGCGCTCTGCATTCCGGCGCTGCTCATTCCCCTGCCGCTGGAGGCCAGCCGCGGAGACCAAATTCTAAACGCCAACTACTTTGCCGGAAAGGGTTTTTCCCTGGTGCTCCAGCAAAACGATATTACGCCGCAGGTTCTGCTGAGCAAAATTGAGCAGCTGGCAGAGCAGAGCGAAACACTAAAGAAAAATATGAGAGAAAGCGGAATCCAGAATGGCGCGCAAAACGTCGCCCAGGTAATTTTCGCCGTATCGGAAGGAAAATAATGCAGGATATTATTGAAGTCATTCAAAAGACAGCCGAAGATTCTCCCCGGGCCCGCAAGGAGGCACTTCTTGCCCTGGCGGATAACGCCGGAATTGGCAGGATGTTCCATCATCTGCTGGCCGGGCAGGAAACCCGGGCAATTTTGCGCGCGCTCTGCGATCTCAGCACAGACCGCGCGTGCAGGGAGCGCATCGCACACTATGCCAAAATCCACCAGGAGCCTTTTACTGCGCTGCTTTTCTGCGCGGACCCCAAACTGCGCAAAAACATGGCACTGCTGCTCGGCCGGCTGGATGCCGCGCTATACGCGCCGGTTTTGCTGCGCGCCTTAGAGGAGGAAGAGACGGATTTCGTCAAGCCCTCTATTTTGCTGGCTTTGGGCAATGCCAAGGGCTCGCCCGAAGTGCTTTTAGCACTGCAAAATTTCGAAATTCCCGGCGGTGAGGATAAAAACCTGCGGGAACAGCGCATTGCAAAGCAAAAGGCGCTGGCCAGCCTATCCCCCAAAAAGCAAGTGGCGCGGCCCATCGTCATGGAAAAGCCCGTGCGGGCAATCGTGAGCTGCCCCAACGCCAGAGTAACGCTCTCGGAGCTTTCCGCTCTGGGCTATTCCTGCTCTGCCTTTGACGAGCTGAACGGGCACCTGATGCTGGAAAACATCACAAAATTTCCCAGCCTCTATGCCGCCCGGACGTTCTATGAAGCCGGCATCTATTTTGCCTCCTTCTCTTCCCTGCAAGCCGCTGTCAACGCGGCAAAGACCAGGGTTTTCCTGGCGCTCATCAAAAATATCTACGGGACGCTGAACCTCGGCTACCGCGTCGATGCTCCGGGCGAGGCTTTTTCGGAAAAGGAGCGCAAGGCCGCGGCAGCGCAGATCATGGATGCGCTCTCGGCTACCCCGCTTTGCAACAGCCCTTCCGCCTATGATTTTGAGATTCGGCTGCTGAAAGGCAAGCGCAGCATCATCGTCGCGCTCTATCCCGGCTCGCGTCTGGACGGGCGCTTCTACTACCGCGCAAACGCCATCAGTGCTTCCATTCACCCGGCAGTCGCCGCTTCCTGCGTCCGCTTTATTTCGGGCTATACCCGCCCCAGCGCGGACGTTCTGGACTGTTTCTGCGGCTCTGGCACTATGCTGTTCGAGCGGGCTATGCTGCCCTATGCCTCGCTGACGGGCACGGATATTTCCGCCGAGGCATTGCGGGCCGCCCGGGGCAACGAGCGCATCGCCAAAACCGGCGCGCACTTTCTCATCAAAAACGCGGCCAAGCCATTTGAGCAGAAATACGACGAGATTATCACCAACATGCCCTTTGGACTGCGCGTTTCCAGCCACAAGGAAAACCTCGCGCTTTACCGGGCATTTCTGGAAAACCTTCCGGGCATGTTAAAGCCAGACGGCCACGCTTTTCTCTTTACACATGAAAAGAAGCTCCTGCGTGAGCTTCTTTCGGAAAAATTTGATTTGGCTGCGCACGCCAATTTCTCCGCCGGCGGCCTGTATCCGACGCTTTTTGTGCTAAAGCCTAAGCGTTGAGATACCGCTTATAGATGCTTTTCTGCTCATCCTGCATTTGGAAGAGCTCCTGCACCAGCTGGCGCGCACTTTCAGAGGCATTGGGATATGTGTTTTCGCACCCTTGCAGCTGATCTTCTCCCATATCGAAGCCTTTGAGCACGATGCGCGCCATCTCGGCAGGGGAATTGTTGAAAAACGCTTTGACGGAGACCGTCCACCAGTCTCTTAGGCGCATGGCCTTGGAAATGCGCCTGGGCTTGCCGCCCAGCGTCAAAATCGCCCGGGCAGCCTTGCGATCGATCTCCTCATACTTCCCAATCGTGCGGCGGATTTCGCCCGAGAGCTGCAAGCTTGCGCTCTTTCTGGCAATGCATTCCAGAGAATTGACTGCGATGCGTGTGCCCATCAAAATTTTATCATATAGTTTTAGCGTATCTTCTCTATCGATTCCTTCCATACGAAGCCTCCTTTTTTGAGGCTAGTATGGCTCATTTCTTATCTTTTAGCCGCTCTTGCCGGCTTTTTTTGTTTGACGAAAATTTTGGAAAAAATCATCGCTGTCAGCATCCCGATGACGACGCCCATGGCGAGATCGGCCAAAAGCTGGGAAAAGCTGCCCCACTGCCCCTCGATCAGAGAAAACGCGCCAAAGCCAAAGAGCACATAAAGCGCCCCGGCAAGAGCGCCTGTCAGGATCTTATTCTGCTCGGCGCCGCTGGTTGCGATAAAGGCAGTAATAAAAATAGCCACAACCTTCACCGCCTGGTTGACTGCGGCGATTGCCCCGTCCGAAAGCCCAAACTGCTTGACGATAATCGCCAAAACAAGGACAGAGAGCACCGTTACGATCAGGCCGAAAATGGCCCCTTTGACTGCTTTTCCCACGGCAAGTTTCCCGCCGCCGTTTGCGCCCCTCTTTTGGGCAGCTGCTTTTGAACTAGGCATATATACTAACTCCTTTTTTGCTGTGATTGGTAGACTATATGCAAAAAGAAGTGTATGTATGCAAAAAGGCACCCATCGCTGGATGCCTTTTTCTTATTTTTTCTCTGACAGTTCTTCGTTCTCAACATCTGCCGCTTCCACCGTGGAAACCGCGCCTTTGGCAAAGACGATTTTTGCTTTTTCCGGGCCGGTTTCGATGGTGATGAGATCCTCTTTCACCGCGACAACCTTGCCGTAGATTCCGCCGATAGTCTTGATATTATCGCCGACTTTGATGCCTGCCAGCATCTCCTGAATTTTCTTATCCCGCTTTTTCTGGGGGATGACCATAACGAGGATCATCGCCACGGCGAGGAGGATCATTGGCACAAAAGAGCCAATCGATTGCATGAATTGTTCCGACATACAGATTACATCCTTTCAAAATATGGAAGAAAATCACTTTTCAACCTTTTCATCATAATATACCCGAGCCCGCGCGTCAATACCCAAGCTGCGCCATCATCTGCTCTTTATATTCCGGGAAATAGCCGCCCAGAATGGAATTGCGGATGTTTTCCATCAGCTTGAGCGAAAAATGGATATTGTGAATGGAGATCAGCGCGCCGCCCAGAATCTCCCCTGCCTTGATCAGGTGCCGCAGATAGGCCCGGCTGAAGTTGCGGCAGGTATAGCAATCACAGTCGCCATCCAGCGGCGCAAAATCTCTGGCATAGGCCGCATTTCGCACGACAACCTTGCCTTTGCTGGTCAGCGCCGTTCCCATGCGGGCCGTTCTGGTTTGCAGCACGCAGTCGAACATATCCACCCCGCGCTGGACCCCCTCAAAGAAGCAATCCGGCGTGCCCACGCCCATCAGATAGCGCGGCTTGTGCTTATCAAGATGCGGCGTAACGATTTCCAGCATCTCATACATCATCTCTTTGGGCTCGCCCACCGAAAGCCCGCCGATAGCGTTGCCCGGGAAATCCATGGCATTGATGGCCTTGGCGCTCTCCTCGCGCAGATCCGCATACATGCTCCCCTGCACGATCCCAAAAAGCGCCTGATGGGCATTGGTCTTTGCGACTTTGCAGCGCTCCGCCCAGCGGTGCGTCCGCTCCATGGAATGCTTGGCATATTCATATTCCGCGGGATACGGGCAGCACTCATCCAGCGCCATAATGATATCCGCCCCGAGATCCTGCTCAATCTGCATGACCTTCTCAGGCGTCAGCATATGCCGGCTGCCATCCAGATGGCTGCGGAACTCCGCGCCCTCTTCCGTCAGCTTGCGCATCTCTCCCAGGCTGAAAACCTGAAAGCCGCCGCTGTCCGTCAAAATAGGCTTGTCCCAGTGCATAAACTGGTGCAGGCCGCCCGCCTCTTTGACGAGCTGCTCCCCCGGCCGCAGATATAAGTGATAGGTATTCGCCAAAATGATCTGTGCGCCCGCCTCCTTCACCTGCTCGGGCGTCAGGGCTTTTACCGTCGCCTGCGTACCCACGGGCATATAAATGGGCGTTTTAATATCGCCGTGCGGCGTATGCAAAACGCCCGCTCTTGCCCCGGTTTTCGGGCACTCTTTGATGAGTTCAAATTCAAACATGCGCTCTCTCCGTCCTCTCTGCTATTGGGCTCGCCTTATTATAGCAGATTTTTCTTTTCCTGAACAGCAGAATTTGCCCGCCCCCCTTTGGCACAAAAAGAGCGCTGGCGGCGTTTTTCCCTTCCAGCGCTCTTTTTCTATACTGCTCCTCATTTAGCGGCAGCTTCCTCCTCTTTTTTGCGCGGCGCAATGCCCGCTTTTTTGGCCGGGACATTGGCATGGCCCTGCCTTGAGACATTGAGCGCAACGCCCACCATGCTCATAAACATCAAAATACCCGAGCCGCCATAGCTGATGAAGGGCAAAACGACGCCTGTCGCCGGCAAAAGCGAGGTATTGACGCCGATATTTAAGACAACCTGGATCGCGATCATCGCGACGGCTCCCGTCGCCAAAAGCATACCCGTCAGATCTCTTGCGCGCATAGCCGCAACGATTCCCCGCCAAATGAGAATGGCAAACAGCGCCAAAATGACCAGGCATCCCACAAACCCGAGCTCTTCCGCAATGATGGCGAATATGAAGTCGGATTCCCGATAGGGCAAATACAGCATTTTCTGCATACTGTTGCCCAGGCCGCGGCCAAAGAAGCCGCCGGCGCCAAAGGAATAAAGCGACTGCTTGACCTGCCAGCTGGACATTGGGTCTTTAAAGGCATCCAGACGATCTGCGCGGTAATCTGCCTGCGTTACCAAAAGCACAGCCGCAATGCCTACCACGCCGATAATCGCTCCAAGGTGCGTGAGCTTTGCCCCGCCCACATACAGCATACACATGACCAGCGCCACGATGCACATGATAGCCGAGAAGTTCGGCTGCTTATAGATAATCGCGCAGACGACCAGCAGGATCGCCAGAAATGGCAGCAGGCCATAGGTAAAATACTGCATCTTTTTGGGCTTTTTCCCGATGGAGCAGGAGATGAAGATGATGAGCGCAACCTTCATGATCTCGGAAGGCTGAATGCTGATGCCCACGTTGATCCACCGCCTGGATCCATTGATATTCACGCCGATGCCCGGCACAAACACCAGCGCCAGCGTGATGACGCCGAAAACCAGAATCGCCCAATAGGGCTTGATCCATTTAAACGGAGCCAGCCATTTATGCTTTTGATAGGGCAGCTCCAGAAAATAGTGATAATCGAAGAACATGAAAAACAGCATGAGCAGCGCCCCGATGGCTACGCAGATAAACTGCTTGAGAAAATAATAGGCGCTGGATTCCCCGCTCACTTCCGCAACATAATAGCTGGAAGAATAGACCATCACAAGACCGATGCAGAGCAAAAGCACCAGAGAGACGATCATCGTATAGTCGAATGTCTGCTTATAGCGCACTTTGCGCTTTCTCTGCGTTTTCTGGGGCTCCTGCCCCCGGCCGCGCATGGGAATCACATTATCACTCAATTTACTTACTCCTTAAAGCCACGAACAATCTGCTTAAACACTTCGCCGCGCTGCTCGAAATTATCGAACATATCCCAGCTGGCGCAGGCCGGCGAGAGCAGCACGCATCCGCCTTTGGGCGCAATATCCCGCGCCAGAAGCACCGCCTGCTCGAACGTCTCTGCCGTATGCACGGCGGCATAGCCGGCATCTTCGGCGGCCTTCAAAATCTTCTGCTTGGTCGCCCCCAGCACGACGATGCCCACGATCTGCTCTGTAAACGCCGCAAACATCTCATCAAAGGTATTCTGCTTATCATAGCCGCCCAGGATGAGGACGGTCGGCGTTGTCATGGTCTGGATCGCCTTGATGGTGGAATCCGGGTTTGTGCCCTTGGAATCGTTGATATAGCGCACACCTGCCACTTCCCGCACGAACTCGATGCGGTGCTCGACGCCGGGGAACGTGCGCAGTGTATGCGCGATAGACTGCGCCGGGATGCCCATGCACATGGCCAGGCACACGGCAGCCAGGGCATTTTCCAGGTTGTGCGGGCCGGGGATGCGCACATCCGCCGCCGGGCAAATCTCCTGCTCCTGCCCATTCATTCTAAATACTATGCTTCCGTTTTTTAAATATGCGCCCTCTGCAACTTCCCTCTTTCTGCTGAATAGGAGAACCCGGCTATGCAGAGCAGGGATGCGCTCTGCCGTCAGCGGATCGTCCAGGTTCATCACAGCGAAGTCTTCCATCGTCTGGTTCTCAAATTCGCGCATCTTGCAATCGCCGTAGTATTCCATCGTGCCAAAGCGGTTTAGATGATCTTCCGTGATATTCAAAAGCGCGGCCGCTCTTGGATGGAACTGATCGATGGTCTCCAGCTGCAGTGCGGCGACCTCCGCCACAATCACATCCCCCGGTTTGGTCTCCAGCGAGCGATCGCAGATGGGAATGCCGATGTTGCCCAGCGTATAGGTGCTCCGGCCGGCATCCGAGAAAATCTGGCCGGTGAGCGCGGTGGTCGTGGTTTTGCCGTTCGTGCCGCTGATGCAGACGAAATCCGCCTGGGCCGTCTGATAACCCAGCTCAATTTCCGAGATGACGGGCTTGCCCTGCTGTTCTGCCTGCTGGATAAAGGGCTGTTTGACGGGCACACCCGGGCTCAGCACCAGCATATCTGCTTCCAAGGCGACGCTGGCCGGATCTTCCCCCAGCCGGTTCTCTGCCCCGGCATCAAAGAGCGCCTCTATGCCCTCAAAAGCATCCGCCTTCTTTTGATCGTAAAGCAAAACCCGCGCACCCAGCTTGAGCAGCAGCCGAGCCGCTGAAAAGCCGCTTTTGGCCATGCCCACTACCATTACTTTTTTATTCAAAACTTCTATCATGCTCCATACTCCCCCGCGGCGCCCAAAAAGCCGCGCAAGCAAACTTTTCTCTTCGGTTGCAATCGGAAACGCAAAATTAGCTGACCATGAGCAGCGTCAGCAAGCAAAAGACAACTGTAATAATCGCATAGACACAGACGATCTTGGTCTCGTGCACGCCGGAAAGTTCAAAATGATGATGCAGCGGCGCCATTTTGAAGATGCGCTTGCCGCCCCGCAGTTTATAGCTGCCCACCTGCAAAATGCAGGAAACGCTGGAAACCACATACATAATACCCATGATCGGGAGCAGCAGCTGAAGCCTGGAGACAATGCCCATCATAGTCAGCGCGCCGCCCAGAAAAAAGGAGCCGACGTCTCCCATAAACACTTTTGCCGGAAACGCATTATAGCGCAGAAAGCCCAGGATCGCGCCGGTGAGCGCGGCGGCGAAGATCGCCATATCCTCTCCCCAGACCGTCTGATCCAGCAGTGGCAGGAAGATGAGCGTAAAAGCAGCCGCATTGGCCAGGGTTACGCTTCCTGCAAGGCCATCCAGGCCATCTGTCAGGTTGACGCTGTTGGTCATGGCGATGATAGCAAACATGGTAAAGGGAATATACCAAAGCCCCAGATCCCAGTAGGTATCCAGAATCGGGACATATAATTTTGAGCCAATGGCAGGATTTTTATATGCGTAGACGGCTACCAGCGCCGCGAACACGACCTGCGCGACAATTTTCTGATACGGGCGCAGCCCCAGCGAGCGGTGCTTGAGCACCTTGATCAGATCATCAATAAAGCCGATGAGGCCAAAAGCTGTCGCTCCAATGACGGCAAACCACAGGTAGTTGCCCGTCTCTGCCAAAAAGAAAGCCGCCGCGACCAAAACGCCGAGCGTAATGAAAATTCCGCCCATGGTTGGCGTTCCCGCCTTTTTTAAATGGCTCTGCGGGCCATCTTCCCGGATGGACTGCCCCGCTTTCAGCTTTTGCAGCACAGGGATCAGGAAATGGCCGCAGCCCAAGGCGGCTACAAACCCGATCAAAACGGCAAATATGACTTGATGCATCTCAAACATACCTCTTCTTCTGACGATTTTATCGGCCCGATGCTGGGATACAGAAGAGCCAAGTGCATCCCATGGCAAGGCTCCCGCAAGGCAGCCGGAATTTTCGCTTTTCCTCCGCTCACGCCGCGAGGTTATAATACCATGTTTATAAAGCAAGTTCAACTGCACGGCTACCGGCCGAGTTCATCCAGTATCTGTGCGACGATCACCTTTTCATCGAAGGGGAAATGCTGCCCGCAGATTTCCTGGTAATCCTCATGCCCCTTGCCCGCCAAAATGATGACATCGCCCTTCTGGGCATGCTCCAGGGCGTAGTGAATTGCCGAGCGCCGATCTTCCACGACAATGTGATTCTCTTTTTTCATTCCGGCAAGAATTTGTTCGATAATCGCGCCCGGCTGTTCAAACCGCGGGTTATCCGATGTAACGATGACAAAATCTGCCAGCCGTTCGGCAATCCCGCCCATCATGGGCCGCTTGCCGGCATCCCGGTTGCCGCCGCACCCGAAGATGCAGACCAGCCTTCCTTTGCAGAAGCCGCGTGCTGTTTTGAGCGTGCTCTCCAGGCTATCCGGCTTATGCGCATAATCCAAAATGATGCTATAATCCCCGCCGCGGGTATCCAGACGCTCAAAGCGCCCGGGAACAGCTGAAACAGATTCAATCCCCTGCTTAATGCTGATCATGTCCACCCCCAGCATGAAGCTCACCGTAATGGCCGCCAGGGCATTATAGACGCTGAACACCCCCGGCGTTTGCAGCAAAATGGGGAGCTGCGTCCCCTCCTTTGCCATGATAAAACGGCTGCCCGCGCTCCCAAGCTCGATTCCTTTTGCGGCCACGTTGGCCTTGCTCTGGATGCCATAGGTCTGCACCTGCCCGGCCGCGGCCGCGATCATGGCCTCGCCATAGGGATCGTCTGCGTTGATGGCGCTGTTCTGCGCATTGGCGAACAGGATGGCCTTGGCATCCCGGTAATGCTCAAAGTCTCCGTGAAAATCCAGGTGATCCTGGGTCAGATTCGTGAAGATTGCGCCCTGGAAGCAAATCCCATAGACGCGCTTTAAATACAGCGAATGCGAGGAAACCTCCATCACGACGGTATCGATGCCCGCCTTCAGCATATCCGCCAGCAGCTTTTGCAGATCCGGCGCTTCGGGCGTCGTCCGCTCAGCCGGAATGACCTGATCGCCTATCACATTGACGATGGTTCCCATTAGGCCGACTTTGCTGCCCTCATGCTCGAAGATGCTTTTGAGCAGATAGGTTGTCGAGGTTTTGCCGCTGGTGCCCGTTACACCGACCATGCGCAGTTTCTCCGCCGGATGGCCGTAAAAAGCCGCGGAGATCAGCGCCATCGCCGCTCTGTCATCTTTGACGACGACCTGCGTAACCGGCAGATCCTGCCTTTGCGTTACAACCAGGCAGACTGCGCCCGCCTCACAGGCGCTCTTTGCATATTGATGGCCATCACTCTGATAGCCTTTGATGCAGAAAAACAGATAGCCCTTCTGGACTTTTCGGGAATCATAGGCAATCCCCTCAATCTCGATCTGCTCCTCTCCAAAAATATCGCATTCTATTCCTGTCAGAAGATCTCTTAGCTTCATGCCTCTTCCTTCTTTCTTTTGCTTAGCCGCAGGTAACCGCAATGATCCCGCCGGCAGCAGCCCTTTCATTCGCCTGGGGGTTCTGAGCCTGCACAACGCCGCTCTCATTGCCCGAAACCCTGATCTCAAAGCCATGTTCTTTTGCCGCTTTATATGCTTCAATGAGCGTCTTCCCGCTCAAATCCGGGACAACTGCCGCCGCATCGGCCGCCGTGCCCGAATTGCCATAGAGATCGATGCTGATGCCTTTGGCAGCCATCGTGCCTGCCGAGGGCGACTGCGCCGCGACATTGCCGCTTCCAAAGCTGGCCGAGGAGAAGCCGTATTCCTGCGCTTTCTGCGCGGCTTCTGCCATGCCCATTCCAGAGAAATCCGGAACTTCGACGAGTGTATCGATGGGCTCTGTCGGCACGACATTTGCATATTTCAGGCATTTTTCCAACACATCTTTGGCAAACGGCGCCGCGACAACGCTGCCGTATGTAACCGGAACGCCCGGCTCTCTGACGATAAACAGCACCAAAAACTGCGGATCCTCCACCGGCGCAAAGCCCAGGAAGGACGAGATGTTTTTGCCCTGCACAATGACGCCGTTCTCATACATCTGCGCTGTGCCCGTCTTGCCGCCTACCCGGTAGCCGGGGATCTGTGCATTTTTGCCGCCGCCGTTTGCGACGACGCTCTCCAGAACGCCACGCATGGTTGCGGAAGTCTCTTCGGAAATGACGCGCTTTCCTTCAGGCGCATCAAAACTCTCCACCATCTCCCCCGCGCTGTTCTGCACGCCGACTGCAAGCCGCGGCTGATAGAGCACGCCGCCATTGACCACCGCGCAGGCCGCCGTCGCCAGTTGCAATGGCGTGCAGGCGATGGACTGCCCAAAGCCGATGCGGGCGAGATCCACATTTTTGATATATTTGGCCGCCCGGATGATACCCGAGCCGTCCGTCGAGAAATCTACTCCGGTGTTCTTTCCAAAGCCGAAGTTGTAGATATATTCGTAAAATTGATCCGTCCCCATGCGCAGAGCCATTTCCATAAACGCCGGGTTGCAGGAGTTTTCCACCGCCTGCGTCAGCGTCTGGTGGCCATGCGGTCGACCGCTGCGCCAGCATTTGATGCGCTCGCCATCCACAATTTTGGCGCCAGCGCATTCGAACGTCGTCTCGGTATTGATGGTTCCGCTGTCAAGCGCGGCTGCTGTGGTGATGATCTTAAAAGTGGAACCGGGCTCATAGGCGTCTGTGATGATCGTATTGCGTGAAAGAGACGCCAGCGTCTCCAGATCGCTTCGATCCAGGTTGTTCAGATCCGCCTCCGGATAGTTGACCATGCCGAGAATTTCGCCATTCTTGGGATTCATGACGATGGCGCACACACTCTTTGCCTGGTTGACCTCCATCGCCTCTTTGGCGGCCGATTCCAGGAAGTTTTGGATATACGCATCCAGCGTGAGCACGAGGCTCAGCCCTTCCTGCGGCTCGATGTACATCTGCTCACTTCCCTCTATCGTCTGCCCCATGGCGTCTACCTGAGCAAGAATCGTCCCGGCATATCCGGCGAGGTATTTATTGTATTTTTTCTCCAGGCCTTCCTGCCCTTCGCCGTCCATCGTCGTATAGCCCAGCACCTGGCTCATAAACGCCCCGGAAGGATAAAAGCGCTTGATATCCGCAAAAAAGCCGATGCCTTTGAGATCCAGCGCGCGAATCTGCTCTGCCTGCTCCTGGGTGATCTGGCGCTTGAGCCAAGCTTCGACTTTGGATTTATCGCTGGCGATCTCGAAGATCTTCTGCTCATCCATCTCCAGAATGGGCGCCAGCAGATTGGCAACCTCGCCCGGATCCTTAATATCCTTCGGGTAGAGCAGCACGCTTTCCACCGTCGCGCTGGCCGCCAGCACTTCGCCGTTCCGATCTAAAATAGAGCCTCTCTTCGGGGCGACCGAGAGCTCCCTTGTCCATTGGCTCTCCGCTTTATCCGAAAGATCGGCTGCATCAAAGAACATCAGCTGCATGAGTTTGCCCACGATGACGAGCATGAAAAACATCGCAAAATAAAACAGCAGTGTCAATCTTTTTTTATTTGATATGTTGGTGCCTGCCAATGGCTGTTCCTCCCTAAAATCAATCTGCGCCTATCTCAGCAGGCCCACCATGCCATTCCATAGCTCCGCATACCATGGCGTCTGCTGTGCCTCCGCATCGGGCTCTGCCATGGAAGGCTCGCTAAACTGCACATAGCAAATCTGCGTATGGCTTGGGAAGTCCATGCCAAACCGCTGCTCAGCCGCATCCGAGATCTGCTGCACAGTGCACTTGGTGTTGATGGAAAGCTCCACCTGCTCGCTCTGTGCCGCTAACACATCTATATTCTCTTGCAGCTCAATATTTGCCAGTTTGTTGGAAGAAATTGCGGCATACCCCGAAACAACCGAAGCAAGCAAGACAAATACAACCAGCGCCGTCAGGCAATTATAGACGGCATTCCTGCGCTGTATACGCGTAACAGGATGCACCACATAGCTGACAGCCGGGCGCCGGTTTCTTTTTCTTCTTTGCTGTTCTTTCCGCTGCGGAACTCTATCCCACTCGCTCTCCTGGAATGGGGCGGCGTAGTCGTATCCGTTTGCAGCTTTCTTCAGGTTATCCATCGGTATTCCTCCGTTTATCGGCGGCTTTTCAGCACCGTTCAAATATTCTCAGTTTTGCGCTCCTGGAGCGCGGGTTTTGCTCTATCTCTGCCGCATCCGGCAGAATGGGTTTTCTCGTGATGATCTTGCCTTTGCTCACCTTTCCGCAGACGCATTTGGGAAAATCCGGCGGGCAGGTGCAGGGATTCTGCGCGGTTTGGAAAACTTTCTTCACGATGCGGTCTTCCAGAGAGTGAAACGTGATGATGGCAAGGCGCCCGCCCGGCGCAAGCACATCCAGAAAAGCATTCACTGTATCTTTGAGGGAATCCAGCTCGCCGTTCACTTCGATGCGGATGGCCTGGAAGGATTTCTTCGCCGGATGCCCCCCGCTGCGGCGTTTTGCCGCGGGAATGGCATTTTTGATGATCTCCGCCAGCTGTGTCGTCGTCTCAACAGGCCGGCTTTTTACGATGGCGGCTGCGATTTTGCTTCCAAAACTCTCTTCGCCGTATTCATAGAGAATGCGCGCCAGATCTCTTTGCTGATACTCATTGACCACCTGATAGGCGCTCAGACTGCTGCTCTGATCCATGCGCATATCCAGCGGCGCCTCTTTGGAGTAAGAAAAGCCCCGCTCGGCCTCATCCAGCTGGAAGGAGGAAACGCCGAGATCCAGCAGCGCTCCATCTGCCCTCAGCTCTCCCATCCCCCGCATAATCTGCGCGATATTTTTGAAATCATCGTGAACGAAAGTAACTCTTTGCACATACGGCGCCAGACGCTGTTTGCAGCGCTCTATGGCCGCGATATCTTTATCGATGGCAATCAGCCTGGCCTTGGAAGCTCCTAAAATCCCTTCAGAGTGGCCTCCGCCGCCCAGGGTCCCATCGATAAACAGGTTTCCCGTTTTCAGCGGCAGCGCCGCCAGAGACTGCTCATAGAGCACGCTTACATGCCCGCTCATATGCCAAGCTCCGCCAGCTGTGCCAAAACGCTCTCGAACTCCTCGTCTGCCTCCTCGCAGTAGTTGTCCCAATTTTCTTTGGACCAAAGCTCCACGCGGTTCATTGCGCCGATGGCGACAACTTCTTTTTCCATTTCCGCCTTTTCTCTTAGGCGGGAAGGCAGAAGGATTCTACCCTGCTTATCCGGCTTTACCTCTTCCGCAGAGGCAAAGAGCATACGCAGGAAAACTTGTCCCTTGCTGTCCGTCATGGGAATGCTCTTCATCTTTCCGGCGAACTCCAGCCACATTTCCGAGGAAAACACAAACAGGCATTTGCCAATGCCTCTTGTAACAATGAAGTTTTCCCCCAGCTCCTCTCTGAACTTGGCGGGCACAAATACACGCCCCTTCGCATCCAGAGTGTGGGCATATGTTCCGGTAAACATGATGCACTCCTCTGTGTGAATTTCACCACTTCACACCACTTTAAACCACTTTCATAGTTATAATTCTAAATATTCGCCTATTATTTGTCAACTCCTTTTTACCAGAATTCATTTTTAGGCGATAGTAAAATTCTGGAAAGGCCCTGCGCCTAAACTAGTGTTTTTTCGCTGTTTTTTTCGGGAATGCATGGCGCATCTCGACAGTTTCTCTTTTCACATTTTTTTAAAATGAAAGAAGTAAAAAAGAACTGCGTGGAGGGAATATGCAAATGATGACTGCAAAACGAAACCGCCAGCCCGATCCCCGTGCACGGCTTGCTCAGCTGACAGAGGATTACGAGAACCTGGCCAAGGAACAAAAAGAGCGCATTTTGACATTGCGCAACGAGAATGCCGCGCTTAGCCAGCGCCTCAAGGCATATGAAGAGAAAGAGGATGCGCTTTCTGCCGCGCTTGTCAATGCAGAGCGCACAGCCAGCCAGATTATTCGCGCTGCGCGGGAGCGCGCAGAGGGCATTATCAGTGAGGCGCGGGACGAAGAGCGCAAAACCAAAGAACGCCTGCGCCAGCACACGCTCCTGCTTTCGGATTTGGCCGACCGCTGCGATAACATTATGAAAAATATTCAAAGCGAGCTGCGCAAAGCGCCCAAGGGCTTTTGCCTGGAACTCATCAATAAGAAAGAGGCATAAAAAAGAGAGGGTACCCTCTCTTTTTTATGCCTCTTCCATATTTCAATCTTTGAACCGTTTTCTTTCTACTAGAAATTTTGGCTCCAGGGCTAGTTCCAAATGCAAGGCGATTGGCAAGCTGCGCTTGAGCGCCAGGTTTTACACCCACTAATGATGCAATAAAAAAGAAGCGGCATTTTGCCGCTTCTTTTTTATCAAGCTAGAAAATTCTCAATCCTTTGACGAAATGACTCGTCCAGTAGGAACTGCTCTGAATATTCTCGCAAATTCTGATTTTTCCCTGCGTGGAGGACGCATCGATCATCCGTCCGCCGCCCAGATAGATGCCCACATGGCCCTTAAAGCTGATGACATCGCCGCGCTGCAAGTCGTTCATATTCGAGATGATCGGGTATTTCGTGCAGCCCTGCCATGTCGCAGAGGTCATATAGCCCTGATTGACTCCTGCCTGATTGAGGCAGTAGAATACGAAGCCGGAGCAATCGAACACATCTGGCCCTTTGCCGCCTAGTACATAGCGCTTTCCAAGCTGTTGCTCCGCCACCGCGATAAAGCGCTCGACGCCAGCCGAATCTGCGCTCCCCGTCGCCTCGTCGCCAGCGGGTTTGCTGGGTTTGCTCGGCTTGGAAGAGTTGCCCGAGGAAGGCTTGGAGGTATCCGTGCTGGGCTTAGAAGTGCTGGTAGAAGCCGCCTTCTTCGCATCGCTGGAGAACAGCACAGCGCTGGTCTGCGCGCCCACCTTGCCGTCTGCCGTCAGGCCGTTGCGCTCCTGGAAAGCCTTGACTGCCTTCTCAGTATCCGAGCCAAAATAGCCCGTGGATTTTTTCATATATTTCAGCTCGATCAGGCGATCCTGAATGCGCTGCACTTCGTCTCCGCTGGTGCCCAAAATCCAGGCATTTGCCTGCGCGTTGGAGGAAAAAATGAGGTTCTTTGTCTCCGGGCCAATGGCGCCGTCTGCGATTAAGCCGTTGCGCTCCTGGAACCGCTTGACAGCGGCCAGCGTCTTATCGCCGTAATAACCGGTGCTGTCTTCTGCGGCCATGTATCCCAGCGTTGCGAGGCGCTCCTGGATGGCCTTGACCTCATCACTACGCTCGCCATAGTTCATCGCCTTGACGACGACATCTTCCGAATAGAGTTTTTCCTTGGTTTGATGCCCGATCTTGCCGCTGGCATTCAGGCCATTGCTCGCCTGGAAATCCTTGACGGCGGCTTCGGTCTCTTCACCGTAATAGCCGGTGCTCTTGCCCAGATACCCCAGCTGAATCAACCGCTCCTGCAAACGGCCGACATCTTCACCGTCGTCTCCCAGGCCAACGCTATAAGGCTGCGCATTCTCGCTCATCAGCAGGTCGTATACTTCCTGCGTCAGAATGCCGGTTTTCTCAATGCCGTGCTTTCTCTGGAAGCACTCGACGGCATTTGCCGTCATGGGGCCATAGAGATTGGTCGTCTGATCGTGATCCATATAATCAAGCGCCATCAAGCGCGCCTGCACCTCTGGCACCAGCTCCGCGTTTTCCATGCCCTCTGCCAGAGGCTCTTTGACCTTGGGCTCCGGAGTGGGCTCTGGCGTCGGCTCGGGCGAAGGCTCGACCGACGGTTCGCTGTCTACTACTTCAACGCCGGTGACAGAAAGTTTCTCGCTGGCCTTTTTCTCCTCGGCCTGCGCCAAAACCCTTGCCTCATCCTGTTGTGTCTTTTGCTCTTTATCCTCTTGCGCTCCGGCAAAAATCGCAACCGGTGTAAACACGAGGACCACGATTGCCGCCATTAAAGAGACTGCCCTCGCATAAGTAAGCCAACTCATCTTCTTATGTCTGTTCATAAATCTCTCCCATTTCATCTTTAGCTTTGCATTGACCTCCACAAAGAATCTGCCTGTTTTTTGGCCAAAAGCTTTTGCTTTCTCCCAAAAAGCCGCGATGCCATTTGTCTTGGCTCTGGTGTACTTCGTTTTGTAGGCTGCCCGTCTTTTTCTGCGAGCTTCGGACATTTTCGGTTTGCGGATAGCCTTGCTGTAAAGACCCAGGAAAAAGCGGGTTACGCTCTCCCAAAATCTCTCCAGGCGCTCTTTCATAAACACAGTCCTTTCGATTTCGCATCAAAGCGTTTTTTGATATTGGCATTATACTACCAAAAATTTTTTTTGACAAACCGAAAAGCCCTTTGCAAAGCCAAAATTGCCTGAATATGGAAGAATTGCCCCCTGAAAAACGCCGTTGTATCAGGCTTTTTTCAGCCTCGTAAACAAATTGTGAACACTGCATAATTTCATGCCGAATTGCATAAATTTTGCTTTTTTTACATTCCTCGCGCAGAGAAATTTCACAGGCATGGCAGAGCATTTTTGCCCTGCTTTTTTGCGCGCATTCCTTTTGCCGCGTCAAATTCTGCATAAAAAATGCGGCAGATTGCCTGCCGCATTTTCGCGTATTCTCTTAGTACATGCCGCCCATGCCGCCGCCAGCTGCCGGAGCTGCCGGCTCGGGAGCGGGGATATCCGTTACGATGCTCTCGGTTGTGAGCAGCATGGATGCAACGGAAGCCGCATTCTGAAGTGCGGAGCGCGTAACCTTGGTCGGATCCAGGATGCCCGCCTCGATCATATCGATGAACTTATCCTGGTATGCGTCGTAGCCAAAGGATTTGCTCTCGTTCTCGCGCACCTTCTCGACGATGATGCTACCCTCGATGCCCGCATTTGCGGCAATCTGGCGAATCGGCTCTTCCAGAGCGCGGAGCACGATGGAAACGCCGGTTTTGATGTCGCCGCTCTCCTGCTCCATCAGCGCCTTGACCTTGCCCTCTACCTTGAGCATTGCCGTGCCGCCGCCAGGGACGATGCCCTCTTCCACAGCCGCTCTCGTCGCTGCCAGAGCATCCTCGATGCGCAGTTTCATTTCCTTCATCTCAGTCTCGGTTGCAGCGCCAACCTGGATAACGGCTACGCCGCCGGCCAGTTTCGCCAGGCGCTCCTGCTGCTTCTCGCGGTCGTAATCCGAAGTGCAGTCCTCGATCTGGTTGCGGATGGAGTTGACCCGGGCTTTGATTTTCTCGGGATCGCCCTTGCCCTCGACGATGATGGTATTTTCCTTATCGACTTTGACCTGCCGCGCAGAGCCCAGCATATCGACAGTCGCTTCCTTCAGCTCCATGCCGACTTCTTCCGAGATGACCGTGCCGCCCGTCAGGATGGCGATATCCTCCAGCATGGCTTTTCTTCTGTCGCCAAAGCCGGGAGCCTTGACAGCGACGCAGTTGAACGTGCCGCGCAGTTTGTTGAGCACCAGCGTTGCCAGCGCTTCGCCTTCCACTTCCTCCGCGATGATGAGCAGTTTCTTGCCCGTCTGCACAATCTGCTCCAGCAGCGGGAGAATTTCCTGAATGTTGGAAATCTTCTTATCCGTAATTAAAATGTAGGGTTCGTCCAAAACTGCTTCCATTTTGTCCGTATCCGTCGCCATATAAGCGGAGGCATAGCCTCTATCGAACTGCATGCCTTCCACCACGACCAGATCCGTCTTCATGGTCTTGGATTCCTCGACGGTGATGACGCCCTCGTTGCCGACCTTCTCCATCGCCTGCGCGATCAGGTGGCCGATGTTCGCATCGTTTGCGGAAACGGACGCAACCTGCTCGATAGCGGCAGAGCCCTCGATGGGCTTGGAAAGCTCTTTGAGACCCTCAACAGCCGCCTCAGTCGCGGCCATGATGCCCTTTTTCAAAACCATGGGGTTTGCGCCGGCCGCCACGTTCTTCAGACCTTCGCGGATCATCGCCTGCGCCATCAGGGTCGCCGTCGTTGTGCCATCGCCGGCAACGTCGTTGGTCTTGGTCGCAACTTCTCTTACCAGCTGCGCACCCATGTTTTCAAATGGGTCTTCCAGCTCGATTTCCTTCGCGATGGTAACACCGTCGTTCGTGATGAGCGGGGAGCCAAATTTCTTATCCAGCACGACGTTTCTGCCCTTGGGCCCCAGCGTCGCCTTTACCGTATCCGCCAGCTGATTGACGCCGCTCTCCAGCGCGCGCCGCGCATCTTCACCGTATTTAATCTGTTTTGCCATGTTGCTTCTCCTCCCTAATTACTCTACAACTGCCAGAATATCCGACTGCTTGACGACGATGAACTCCTCGCCGTCCAGCTTGACTTCTGTGCCCGCATATTTGGAATAAATCACACGGTCGCCCTCTTTGACGTACATCGTGATCTCTTTGCCATCCACAACGCCGCCCGGCCCTACTGCGACGACTTCCGCCATCTGCGGCTTCTCCTGCGCGCTGGACGTCAGCACCAGGCCGCTCTTGGTTACTTTCTCAACTTCAACCGATTTGATGACTACTCTATCCGCCAACGGTTTTAGCTTCATTTTCAAATCCTCCTTAAAAAATTATCTGCACTTGATTCAATGGTTGTTAGCACTCTTTTGCATCGAGTGCTAACAATTATTATTATAAAGAAGTTGCCAAATTATACAAGATGTGTGGCATTTGAAAAATGCGCAGTTTTCACATATTACTTCTCATTATCTCTTGAAATCTCTCTCTATTTTTGATTTCCATCTATTTACCTTTTATTCATATTTCTGGAAAAGCTTCTAAACGACCGGAATGCAAAAAGGAGGATGCACTCCATCCTCCTTTTTCTACGCCTCTTTTGGCCGGATTCGCTGAGTCACTTCCCCAAAGCGAATGCGCCGCACTTCGCCGCTTTTTGTTTGCAGCAGCAGATCGCCCTCCTGCGAAACACCGATGCAAAGGCCCTCTGCCTCTCCGGCGCAGACCTCTTTTCCCTGCAAATAAGATCGTGCCTGGTATTCTCCCCGCAGCGGCGGAAAGCCCTGGGCAAAAAAGCGCTCCAGCCGGGCATCCAGATGCCGCTTTAAAGCAAAGACGACCTCTTCCAGCTTCTGCTTTTTTCCCAGAAGATTTCGAATGGAGATCGCCCGCCCGGCAATTTCCGCGTCAAACTGCCCTTGGTTGACATTGACACCGATGCCGATGACAATTCCCAGAAGGTGCATCCCTTCATAGATGCCCTCGCACAAAATGCCGCAAAGCTTGCGGCCTTCCGCATAGATATCGTTGGGCCATTTGATCTGCGTTTGCACGCCCAGTTCCCGGACGGCATCCGAGACGGCCAGCGCCACGCACAGCGTTACGGCTCCCATCTCCTGTTTTGCGGCGGGATAGTAGAAGCTGGCATAGACGTTCTCGCCCTCCGAGCTCCATGCCCGGCCCAGCCTTCCTCTGCCCGCCGTCTGCCGCAGGGCGACTGCCAGCATCTTGCGTCCCGCCGCCCTTTTTTTGAGAAACGTATTGGTCGAATCCACCTCTTCCAGGCAGAACAGCTGGGTATCCTGCGCATCAAAACCCGCTTTTAACCGTTCAAAATAGCTCATCTTCCTCTTCTCCCAGCTCGCCCAGCACAGCGCGGATATCATCGTAGGAAAATCCGCGCCGAGCCAGCGCCGCAAACATCTTTTGCCTGCGCTTTTGCTCTGGCTGATCCGCATATTTTCTGCGCAGTTTCTGTGCCAGCGCTAATGCCGCCGCCTGCTGCCCTTCTTGGGAGAGCTCCATGTTCTCCTCGATTATCTGCCGCTCCACGCCGCGCTCCATGAGCTTTTGCCGCATGGCTCCGGCGCCCAGCTTTTCCCCATAGCTGCGCACGAATTCCCGCACATAGGCCGCGTCATCCAGATAGGAGTATCGCTCCAGCGTTTCCACCGCCTGCGCGATGCTCTGCGCATCGATGCCTTTTTGGGCCAGGTGCTGTTCCAGCTGCCGCCTGGTTCTGGGCGCATAGGCGACGTAGGCCACGCCGATCTCCTTGGCGTATTTGACAGTATCTTCCCGTTTCATCTCCTCCAGCAGCTCGTCCGAGATCTGCATTCCCTCCTTGAGATGATAGCGCAGCACAGTCTCCACGGAAAGAGAAGTCAGAAAGCCATCTTCATCCGAGATATTATACCGGTTCTTATTGCGCTTTTGCGACGCAATCTCTCTGATCTCCCTCATGCGTTGGTCCCTGCCGCCAGATAGACATTGCTGTGGTGCTCCGCATCCAAAATGCCGCCCATATCCGAGCCGCTCTCAAAAAAATAGATATCGATTTCCCCGGCGGCGTTGCGCGTCCCAAAAACAGATGCGGCAAAACGCCTGCCGCCCACTTCCACAATCGCCGGGCGCTTTTCCCAGGTGTAGCTTCCGCCAAAGCAGGATAAGAACACCTGCTCGCCGTCTGCCCCAACAAAGACTGCGTTCACGTGGTTTTCGCCGCCTGTGCGCCGCACCTGAAAGGTCTTCTGCGTCTTATAATCCATCACAGTCGCCGTCTGCCCCACCGTAAATACGCTGTTTACCTCCTGCCAGTTTGCCAGCTCTCCCGGCTCCGGCTTGCCTTGCCCACCCGGGCCGATGACTCTTGGAATCCCTGGGTTGCCTGCCGTGCGCGCAAGGCCCCGACTATAGAGCTTGGAAAAGGTGTTCTCACCAAAAACGCCCGTGGAAGAAATCCCGTTGCGCGCCTGAAAGCTGGCGACTGCGGATTTTGTCATATCGCCGTAGGAGCCGGTCGGCCGAAAATGCAGATAGCCCAAATCGATCAGGCGCTGCTGCAGCATGACGACCCCCTGCCCCGTCGCCCCCTTTTCCAGGGGAAGTTCATCCAAAATTGCCGCTCCCGCCCCCATAGGCACGAGCAGCACGATCAGCAAAAATAGGAGAAAGAATCTCGATTTTTTCATAAGCCCCTCCCGTCAGTCAAAGAAAGTGTAACACAATTGGGCGTTTGCTTCAAGCCGCATGCCGTTTTGCCGCGTTCGTGATATAATGAACACAGGGCTCAATCCGTAAGAGCTGAGCCCTTCCGAAACCCAAGCGTTCGCGTTCGCCGCCAGCGCACACGACATGCCGTCGATATGGCAAAACGCTTTTGCGGCAATGGCAAAAAGGTCAAGGGCCATGGGTAGTCATGGGGCTACGCCCCATCCCCCCTTACTTATTTTTAAAAATGGGATTATATGGAAATCCGGTTCGCATGGCGGGTTGAAAATGGGAGAGCATTTGCTGGCTGGCGGGCTGATTTCCAGCGACGCATGCGGTTCTGACAAACTGCTGCGCTCTATCAATCGGGTGTGGCTTCGCAGGCAGAAACAGCAATTTCTGCATTCCCATCACTCGGACACCGTTTCGCCGCAACGCTGGAAGAAGCAAGCCAGCACTTGCCTTTATCATGGTATCATAGAAAAAGAAGGAGAAAGCTTTTATGGAAGAATATTGTGTTCATATTTATTATGGAGATGGCAAAGGCAAGACGACTGCCGCTGCCGGGCTATGCCTTCGCTGCCTGGGCGCCGGATTGAGCGCTTTGTTCTGCCAGTTTTTAAAGGATGGATCCAGCGGCGAGATTCAGCCTTTGCGGCAGCTGGGCGCGCAGATTCTCGCAGAAGGGCCTGCCGAATTTCTCTGGCAAATGCCCCCGGAAAAACAGCAGGAATACTGCCGCGCACAACACGCACTCTTCCAAAGGGCCAGTGAGCATATGGCCAGCGGCGCATATCAGATTGCCATTCTGGACGAAGCGCTGGATGCGCTCTCCCTGGGCATTTTGACCGAATCCGAGCTCTGCCAGGCTATTGCCGCCGCAAAATGCGAGGTCGTGCTGACTGGCCGAGCGCCAACCCAGGCTCTGCTTGACATAGCCGACTACGCCACACAGATGCGCGCCGTCAAGCACCCCTTCGCATCGCGCCGCGCCCCTGCGCGCAGAGGAATCGAATATTAGCCTGCCCGAAACCAAAAAAGCCGCCGGAAAATTCCAGCGGCTTTTCGTTCTGCTCTTTTGCTATTTCAGCTCCCGCAGTGCGGCAACCAGTTCTGTCTTGCCCAGGGTTTTCTCATCCTTCTGCTTGATGACCCGGGCAGGCGTCCCCGCAACGACCATATTCGGCGCAACGTCCTCTGTTACGACGGCGCCTGCCGCCACAACCGCGCCTTTTCCGATGCGCACGCCCTCCAGAACCACAGCGTTTGCACCGATGACCACATCATCCTCCACGATGACAGGCGTAGCGCTGGGCGGCTCGACCACGCCGGCCAGCACGGCACCCGCGCCCACATGACAGTTTTTGCCGACTGTCGCCCGGCCGCCCAGGACGACGCCCATATCGATCATGGTGCCCTCTCCGATGACCGCGCCAATATTGATGATCGCGCCCATCATGATGACGGCGTTTGCGCCAATCTCCACCTGCTCGCGGATGATGGCGCCCGGCTCGATGCGCGCCGCAATTTCCTTCTTATCCAGCATGGGGATGGCTGAATTTCTCGCATCGTTCTCGATCTGAATTTTCTCGATCTTATCCGCGTTTTTTTCCAGAACCGGGCCGATCTCTTTCCAGTCGCCAAAGACGATCTTCATGCCGCCCTGGGCGCAAAATTCCATCGCCCCCGGAAAGCTGACCGGCTCCTTCTCCTGAAGGAAAACCCGCACAGGGGTCTTCTTCTCGGATTTCTGAATGTATTCGATAATCTGATAGGCGTCCATATTCGTTTTCTCCTTTTTTGCTTTGGTATTCGCTAGAACAGCACGTTTTGCAGATCGTAAAGGCCAGGGGCTTTGTCTTTGAGCGCTTCCGCCGCCCGAACCGCGCCCACGGCAAAGATGCGCCGGCTGGTGGCCGAGTGCGTGATGCACAGCGTCTCGTCCTCACCGAAGAAATAGACGCTGTGTTCGCCGGCAACCGTGCCGCCGCGCAGTGCAAACACGCCGATTTCACCCTGGCTGCGCTTGCCGCACATGCCCTCCCGCCCGGTTACGATTTCCCGCTCCCCCGCGGGATCGATAGCCTGCACCAGCAGTTTTGCCGTGCCGCTGGGCGCATCGACCTTCTGATTATGATGCTTTTCCACCACTTCCACATCAAAGCCTTCCCGCAGCATGGGGGCAAACTGCTCCAGCATCTTGCGGAACACCGCGATACCCAGGCTGTAATTTGCGCTGTGCAGAACCGGGGCATACTCCGCCAGCTCGGCCAGCGTCTGCCACTCCTGCTCGCCGAATGCCGTGGTCCCGCTACAAAGAGCCGTGCCCGTGCGCCGGATATAGCCGGCCAGGGAGGGCAGCATACCAGGGTGCGAAAAATCCAGAACAACATCCGCTTTGGGCAAAGAGGCAAAGGCTTCTACACTATCAATATCGATGCGCGCCACAATCTCATGGCCGCGCAGCATAGCCTGCTCCTCCAGCATTTTTCCCATTTTGCCGTAGCCGGATAATACAATCTTCATAGCCCTCTCCTTACTGCACCTTCAGGCCGGCTTCGCGCATAATTGCCGCCAGCTTTTCCCGCTTGGCCTGCGGCATTTCATACAGCGGCAGCCGGAATCCGCCCACATTCATTCCCATCAGGTTCATGGCCTCTTTGACGGGAATCGGGTTCACTTCCATAAAGAGCGCGTGGATGAGATCCAGATAGCGCAGCTGCACGGCCAGCGCCTCCTTCTGCCGCCCCTGGAGATAATCCATGACCATATTATGGCAGGTTTTCGGCATAATATTTGCCCAAACCGAAATAACGCCCACGCCGCCCAGCGCCAACAGCGGAATGGTGATATCGTCATTGCCGCTGTACATGACGAAATCGTCGCTTAAAAGCCGCGCCACTTCGCTGGCATAGGCGATATCGCCGCTGGCCTCTTTGATGCCCATGACATTGCCATGCTGGCTGAGCCGGGCAACCACATCCACGGGGATCGAGCAGCCCGTGCGCCCGGGGACGTTATAGAGAATGATAGGCGCCCCGGAGGCATCCGCCGCCTCCGCGAAATGACGGTACATGCCCTCGGCATTCGTCTTATTATAATAGGGAGAGATGCAGAGCAGAGCATCTGCGCCCATCTTGGAATATTTGATGCACTTATTCATCTGCGTGCGTGTGGAGTTAGAGCCGCCGCCAATGATCATCGGGACGCGCCCGGCCACATGGTCGATGGCAAACTGGCAAATTTTCTCGTCCTCTTCGTGCTCTGTCGTCGCATTTTCGCCCGTCGTCCCCATCATCAAAATGCCGTCTGTCCCATTTTCAATATGCCAATCCAAAAGCTCCCGGAGCTTTCCGAAATCCACGCTGCCATCCTTTGCAAACGGCGTTACCAATGCAACAATCGAACCTTTTACTGCCATAATTTTCTCCTTTGCCCCTACCAGGCGAATC
>CAJUPM010000013.1:28935-37040 GCA_910588425.1 uncultured Christensenellaceae bacterium
GCAAAAAAGGCCCACTGCCATCACCCCCTTTATCCTTCATCAAAAAAGCCAGCAGGGGCGCAATCCCTGCTGGCGAATACACACAAAACCTGCGCCTTGCCGCCGCAGATCGTATTTCTAGCCATAAGATAGCGCTCCCGCATAAAAATGCAGACAGTGCCGCGGGTTTTCCCCGAAGCCCCATCCCCTTCGCACGCCTGCTCCGGGAATTCGGCGAAATTGCCCCCTCCTGCCTTCCTCGCTCGCCAGCTCGGGCAGAACTCTTCGTTTTCGCACCTCTATCATAATGTTAGCAAAATCATATCATTCTCACCGCAAAATTGCAAGCACTTTTTGGCCGCCGCCGGCATTTGCATTCGCCCGGGCGTTGGGGTACAATTATTTTATGAACCAACAGGAGGCTCTCATGCTAGAAAAACTCACTGTGCACCGCCGTGCACTGCACCAAATCCCCGAGCTGGATCAGCAGCTCCCCCAAACCAGGGCGTATCTCGAACAGGTTTTGCGCCCGCTGCCCTGCCGCATTCTGCATCCATACGGGGATGCAGTCTGCGCCTTTTTCGACGCAGGAAAAGAGGAGGCCGTTGCTTTTCGCAGCGATATGGACGCGCTGCCCATATTAGAGCAAAACGCGCTTGGTTTCCGCTCCCGCCACGAGGGGGCCATGCACGCCTGCGGCCATGACGGGCATATGGCGATTCTGCTCTGCTTTGCCGAATGGCTTGCGCAGAATCTCTCCTCTCTGCCGCATAATGTGCTCCTGATTTTCCAGCCCGCCGAAGAGACCACAGGCGGCGCAAAAAATATCTGCGATTCGGGCATATTGGAACAGCTTCACGTCTGCCATATTTTTGGCCTGCATCTCTGGCCCAGCCTGCCCGCCGGCGTCATCGCATCCCGCGGCGGGGCCCTCATGGCGCAGTCCAGCGAGCTGACCATCGAAATTTGCGGCAAAAGCGCCCACATCGCCCGGCAGGAGGATGGCATCGATGCCCTAAATGCCGGGGTTCAGTTCGTACAGCGCGCTTACCGCATGGCGGAAGAATTTGAGCCGGAGCAGTTCCGGCTGCTGCGGTTCGGCCGGATGCAGAGCGGCTCTGCCCGCAATGCCATCAGCGCCCATACGCGCCTGGAAGGGACGCTGCGCACCTTTTCAGGCAGCCTGCACCGGGCTTTGGCGCAAAACCTCTCTGCCATTGCGCGCTCACTGGAGGGCGAGCTGGGCTGCCAAATTTCCCAGCATATGAGCGAGGGCTATCCGCCCGTCCATAACTCCCCGCTGCTCTTTGAGCAAGTTTTGCAGAGCCTTGGCCAGGAGAATCTGGTGGTTTTGGAAAAGCCCACGCTGATCACCGAGGATTTTTCCTTCTATCAACAGCGCCTGCCCGGCATCTTTTTCTTCCTTGGCATCGGCGGAGACCAGCCCCTGCATTCCGATCGCTTTAATTTCGACGAACAGCTTTTGGAGCCTGGGCTCGCGCTCTTCCAGAAACTGCTCTATCTCTAACGCATAAGGAGCATCCGTATGAAACACCGCATGAGCAACCAACTTCTTTCCCTCTCTCCCAGCGGCATCCGCAGGTTTACTGCGCTGGCGCGGCAGGTGGAGGGATGCGTCTCCCTGACGATTGGCGAGCCGGATTTCAATACCCCAGAGCCCATCAAAGCCGCGGCAAAGCGCGCGCTGGATGAAAACCTGACGCACTACCCGCCCAACGCCGGCTATCCTGCGCTTTTGGAGCGCGTCTGTCAGTTTGAGCAGGAGAAGAACGGTGTCTGCTACCGCCCGGAGGAAGTCATCATCACGGACGGCGCAACCGAAGGGCTTTTTTTGGCACTGCGCGGCATCCTGAACCCCGGAGACGAGGTCATCGTCCCCATCCCGGCTTTTGGCGTCTACGAGCCCATCATCCGCTTATCCGGCGGCGTTATGGTTCCTCTGAATACCAAGAAAAGCGGTTTTCAGATCGATGCCCAGGCGCTCTCTTCTCTCATTACCGATCGCACTAAGGCGATTTTGCTCAACTCGCCCAACAACCCCACCGGCGTGGTCTATCATCAAAAGACGCTGGAGGGGATTTACGAGCTTGTGCGGGATCGGGATATTTTTGTCATCTGCGACGACGTCTACGCCCAACTTTGCTATGGCGATTGCCCGAGTTTTTCCCAGTTCCAGCAGATTCGCGAAAAGATCATCGTGGTGCAGAGCTTCAGCAAGCCCTATGCCATGACGGGCTGGCGCATGGGCTATGTTCTGGCCGCTGCCCCCATCGCCGAGCAGCTTGTGAAACTGCATTCCTATACTGTGGTTTCGGCTGTCTCCTTCCTGCAGCCCGCCTGCGAGCAGGCTCTGGCATACGATCCCGCCCCGATGATCGAGCAGTATCGCCAGCGCCGGGATGCTATGTGCATGCGCCTGAAAAAAATGGGGCTGCAAACGCCGGAGCCCGAAGGTGCGTTCTATTGCTTCCCTTCCATCGAAAAATATGGCCTCTCTTCCGAGGAGTTTTGCACGCGCATGATCCATGAGGCAAAATTGGCCGCTGTGCCCGGCTCCTGCTTTGGCACAGAAGGGCATATTCGCCTCTCCTACTGCTATAGCCAGCCCGAGCTGGAGGAAGGGCTGAACCGGCTGGAGGCTTTTTTAGAGTCGTTATAGAAACGCTATCAAAAAGAGCAGAGAACTCTCTGCTCTTTTTGATATGGCCTATCATGCAAAATCCATCCTTTTCTCAATCTCCAGCATAGCATGTTCCAGCAAAACCTGATGCTGTACTCTTATCTCTGCTTCATCGAGAACATAGACAGTCCCAGGCGCGTTCCTATATGCCTCTATTGCAAAATGAACCCAGAGCTCTGGATTTTCTTTTACAACAGCGACAACCATAAAGTGCTGGCTGTAGAAATAGCTATACCGTAGACCTCTTGTCATAGCATATACTTGTAACTGTTTTTCCAGACTCAGGCGCTGCTCTGCTGTCAGCTCCGCTGTGCCGGAAAGTGCATAGCACACTTCCTGCCCATCTTCCATCCAATATGCCGCAGTCGGGCGAAATGGCTGGAGAGCGGACGGCAGATCTAAGAAGCAATCGTAGGGGGGCGAACTATAATAATAGGCTTGCACTTCTGCCCGAATAATCTTGTCATCGCCATATTGGAGATGAACCAGTTTTTGAAATTCTTTATCATGGTGTTCAAAATTCGGCTCCCCCGGGGCTATGACGATCGTCGGCCCCGGGCTTATCGCAGGGTCCTCGCTTTCTTCTTGTGTACACGCCGGCAACAAAAGAAGAACAGCCAATAAAAGGCACAACATTTTCTTCCCATTCATCTTTTTCCCTCCATCCGCACTTACCCTTTGGGTATTTGTGTAAAATCAAACGGCAGATGATCCCCAGACCAAAAGTTTCACTTATCAAAGTTATAATATCGTATTTCAATAATATAATTATATATAAAAGTGAAACATTTCGCTAGACTATTATAATGGATTAATGAACATACACATACTCCAGCGTAATTGAGACTGCTTTGTCTTTCTGGAAAACCCTTTCAAGCTCTTGCAGAAATCACTAAAATAACTGTCCTCCCAAATGGCAGGAAAGAAAAAAGCACCCTTGCGGGTGCTTTTTTTGATTTGCTTTAGACAATGCCATGTGCCAGCATGGATTTTGCAACTTTCTCAAAGCCGGCAATATTCGCGCCGACCACGAAGTTATCTTCCTTGCCATACTCTTTTGCGGCGTCGCGGCACTGACGGTAGATATTGACCATGATGTCTTTGAGCCTTGCATCCACTTCCTCGAACGTCCAGGAAAGGCGCAGACTATTCTGAGACATCTCCAGGCCGGAGACGGATACGCCGCCTGCATTGGAAGCTTTGCCCGGTGCAAACAGGACGCCGTTTGCCTGGAAGTATTTGGTCGCTTCCAGCGTGGTGGGCATGTTTGCGCCCTCGCCGACCGCATAGCAGCCGTTTTTCACCAGCGCCTTTGCGCTCTCCTCGTTCAGCTCGTTCTGCGTTGCGCAGGGAAGCGCGATATCGCAGGGAATCGTCCAGATACCGGCGCACCCTTCATGATATTCTGCGCCCGTCTTCTCCGCGTACTCCTTGATTCTGCCGCGCTTGACTTCCTTGATCTCTTTGACAATATCCAGCTTGATGCCGTCTTTATCGTAGACATAGCCGTTGGAATCCGACATCGCGACGACTTTCGCGCCGTACTGCTGTGCTTTCTCGCAGGCATAGATGGCGACGTTGCCCGAGCCGGAGATGACGACCGTCGAACCTTCGAAGGATTTGCCCTTTTCGCCGATCATCTCATTGACGAAATAGATGAGGCCATAGCCCGTCGCTTCCGTGCGGGCCAGAGAGCCGCCGTAGGTCAGCCCCTTGCCGGTCAGCACGCCGTGGAACTGGTTCTTCAGCTTCTTATACTGGCCGAACAGATAGCCAATCTCCCGGGCGCCTACGCCGATATCGCCTGCCGGGACATCCGTATCCGCATCGATATGGCGGAACAGCTCGCTCATAAAGCTCTGGCAGAAGCGCATGACTTCCATATCGCTCTTGCCCTTGGGGTCGAAATCCGAGCCGCCTTTGCCGCCGCCCATGGGAAGGCCGGTCAGAGAGTTTTTGAAAATCTGCTCGAAGCCCAGGAATTTGATGATGCCCAGGTTTACGGACGGATGCAGCCTCAGGCCGCCCTTATAAGGCCCAATCGCGCTGTTGAACTGCACTCTCATGCCGCGGTTGACCTGCACTTTGCCCTGGTCATCCACCCACGGAACGCGGAAAATGATCTGGCGCTCAGGCTCAACGATGCGCTCCAAAATGCCAGCCGCCTCGTATTCCGGCTTCTTCTCAAAAACCGGTTCCAGCGATTCCAGAACTTCCTTGACTGCCTGCAAAAATTCAGGCTCATTCGGGTTCTTTGCCTTGACGGATTCATAAACTCTCTGTGTGTACGTCATGTTCTTTTCCTCCTACATTCTCCGTTGCATCTGAACTACAAACTTAACATGACATTAATTATAGCAAAAATATGAAAGTTTGCAATAGTAAAATTTCAAAAATTCAGATTTTTTTCCATATTTTCGTGGAAATATCTCTAAAAAACTGCAAATGTCTATTTGAATATTGCAATTTACAGATTTCTCATGCTCTTTGCTACCCTTCCGAAGATGCGCAGCCGCGGCGCTGCATTCGCGGGAAAAAAGCGCATGGGAAACGCGCGGTTATCCGGGCAGAGCAAAACTCCTTTTTCCTGGCGCAGAACGCGGAACAGCTCGGCCCTGCCCCCATCGATGGATACTGCCGCATATTCGCCGTTTTGGACTTCGGCTCCCAGCTGAATCAGAACCAGATCGCCCGCCAGAATGCGCGGCTTCATGGAATCGCCGCGCGCATACAGCATCGCATAGCCCTGCATCAAGGATTGTTCAAAGCCAAACTGCCAGAGAAAATTCTCCGGCTCTTCTGCATTTTTTCTTTGCCTTTCTGTTCCGTTTTCCGGCTCATGGTGCTGCATCTTATTCATCCCTTTATTTTCCAGTTATAGGAAGATCATACTACGGTTAGAAAATCGGGTAAAATATTGATTGTCCCATACATTTCCCTCTTTCCACCTTTAAAGTATCAAGCTATAATGAATAAAAAGGAGGCGTCAAAAATGAAACAAATTGCATTGCCCAGCCAGGCGCGGGCAATCGATCAGGATATGATAGTCCGCCAGAAAATACCCGGTCTGCTCCTGATGGAGCAGGCTGCCGCGGCTGTCTGCCAGACAGCCATGCAGATGCAGCCTTCCGGGCGCATTCTCGCAGTGGCCGGAAGCGGGAACAACGGCGGCGATGCGTTTGCCGCCGCCCGCATTCTGCTGACAGCCGGCTATGATGTTTGGGTTGGGTATCTTCCGGCAAAGGAACTCCCGGCCGATGCGGCAGCAAATTTTGCTTTTTGGGAGCATTCCGAGCGTCTCACCCTGCTAAGCGAGCAAACCCTGCCCGCATTCTTTGCCCAGTCTGCCAGCATCATTTTAGACGGCATATTCGGCACGGGACTCAGCCGCGCTCCATCCGGGCTATATGCCCAGGCGATCTGTGCAATCAATAAGCATCCGGCAAAAAAGATCGCCATCGATATTCCATCCGGCGTTTTCGGCGAGACAGGAGCCGCGCCGCTGGCCGTCGCCGCGGATGCAACAGTTACATTCCAATATGCCAAGCCCGGCCATTTGCTTTTCCCCGGCCGGGAGAAAACCGGCCGGCTCCATATCGCCAAAATCGGGATGGACAGCCGGGAACTGCCGCTCAAATGGGTAGATGAGTTTTCGCTCCCCGCCCGCGCCGCCAATACGCATAAGGGAAGCTATGGCAGGCTGGGCGTGGTTGCCGGAGCAAAAGGAATGGCCGGGGCCGCACTGCTCTGCACCAGAGCCGGCATTGCCGCCGGCGCCGGGCTGACGACGCTGCTCTCCTGCGGATACGTCTGCGATAAGGCGCAAAGCGGCCTGCCCACGGCTATGGCGCGGGAAATTTCTTCGCACCCGGATTATATCGCGCCCACAGCCTCTGCCGAAAATATGCTGACCGGGTTTGACGCGCTGGCCATCGGCCCAGGTATCGGGCAGGAGGAGCCGACTGCGGAGCTCGTGGCGCGGCTCGCCAAATCCGATCAGCCCAAAGTTTTGGATGCGGATGCGCTGACGCTTTTGGCGCGCCGGCCGCTCTGTTTCGGGGCCAACACCGTGCTCACGCCGCATCCCAAGGAGTTCTCCCGGCTCTCCGGCTTAAGCGTAGAACAGATTTTGCAAAATCCCGTGCTTCATGCCCAGGCTTTTGCCAAAGAGCATGGCGTTATCCTGCTCCTAAAGGGAGCGACAACGGTGGTCGCCGCCGGAGACGAGGCCTATTTCATCACGGCTGGCACGCCCGGCATGGCCAAGGGCGGTTCGGGCGACTTGCTGACGGGCGTCATCGGGGCGCTGTTGGCGCAGGGATTTGAGCCGGCCCAGGCGGCATATGGCGGGGCTTATCTTTGCGGCAAGGCGGGCGAGCGAGCCAGCGCGGCCAAGGGAGAGCGCAGCATGACTGCCGAGGATACCATCGCATTTCTTTAAGCTCAAATAAAAAAGAGGCTCTCCGCCTCTTTTTTATTTGCTCAATATGCCCGTGCCGCTATTCGATCGCGACTTTACTTCCCTCTTTGCCTTGCAGGGCGCCGCACATCAGCTCCCTCGCCATGCAGTTGCGCAAAGGCAAGCTGGCGGGCATGGGTGAAATGCCGTATTGCTCGATGCACGCAAAGCCATGGCGCGTATAGTAATCCGGGTTGCCGATCAGGAAAACTGCGGAGTACCCGGCATCAGATGCGCGCCGGCAGGATTCTGCAATCAGCTTCCCGCCAATGCCCTGATTGCGATATTCCTCTTTGACACACAGCGGCGCGAGCAACAGAGCATTTTGCTCTTCACCTTTCGCATCAATCCACTTTGTTTTCGTGAGCATGATGTGCCCGATGAGCGCGCCGTCTTTTTCCGCGACCAAAGCAAGGCTCGGCAGATACCCTCCCCGTCGGCGCAGCTCCTCCACGAAATCCTGCTCCGTGCCATCCGAAACCTGCGCCGTGGCGAACGCCTCCTGCACAAGCCGATAGATTTGCCCAAACTCTTCCGGCCGTTCTTCGCGTATTTTCATATGCCCTACTCCACGCTATAATCCACGCTGACCGTCCCCGTCCGGTGAGCCCGGATAAAGGCGCGCACCTCTTCGTGCTTTGGATGCTGGTCGTAAGCCTTGAGCCCCGCCTCATCCTCGAACGCCGCGATCAGAACCAAATCATAGGAGCGCTCGCTTCCCATAAAATCCAGGCCAACCTCCATGCTTTTGAGCGTCGGAACCTGGCCGACCAGAGCCCGAAGCATTTCCGCAGCCTTGGCCGCATCTGCCTTATCCGCGAATTTCTGGCAAACTACATGCTTAATCATCGTCTTTCCTCCCTCGAAGCTTTCTTTTATTATAGCAGGGAAACTGCGCCTGGGAAAGAGCAGAATGAGGGCTGGCAGCCCCGCCGCCCAAAATAGAAAGAGAGCGCAGTGCTGCGC
>CAJUPM010000013.1:37050-60281 GCA_910588425.1 uncultured Christensenellaceae bacterium
TTCCGCTATATCCTTCTTGGCCTGTTCGATGACTTTTGCCGCCATCTGCGCGGGCAGTTCCTCATACCGCTCGAAAGCAATCTCGAAGGTGCCCCTGCCCTGCGTCATCGAGCGCAGGTCCGTCGCATACCGCGCCATCTCGCCCATGGGCGCTTCGGCCAGAATCTTCTGCTTTCCGCCCTCCTGCGGCTCCATGCCCAAAATGCGGCCCCGTCGCCGGTTCATATCGCCCATGATATCGCCCATATATTCATCCGGCACGACGATCTCTGCCCGGCCGATGGGCTCGAGCAGAACCGGGCTCGCCTGCGGGCAGGCCGCCTTATAGGCCAGACGCGCCGCAGATTTAAACGCCACTTCCTTGGAATCTACCGGGTGGTATTTTCCATCGAACAGCGTCGCTTTGACGCCAACCATGGGATAGCCTGCCAAAACGCCTTTTTGCATACATTCTCTCAGGCCCTTTTCCACCGCCGGAATAAACTCTTTTGGGACAACGCCGCCCACGATCGCATTGACGAATTCAAAATCCGTCGAGCCATCCGCCAGCGGCTCAAAGCGGATGGAGACAACGCCAAACTGCCCGGCGCCGCCGGACTGCTTCTTATGCCGCCCTTCGGCCTCCGCAGATTTGCGGATCGTCTCCCGGTAGGCGACTTTGGGTTCTCTGAGCGCCGCTTCAATGCCAAATTTATTTTTCAGCTTATTGCAGATCGCTTCAATATGCAGTTCGCCCATGCCGTAGGCCAGCATATCGCCCGTCTCGGTATTTTTGCTGAGCGTGAAAGTCGGGTCCTCCTCTTCCATGCGGCGCAGGCCGGAGATAACTTTATCTTCCTCTCCCTGCTTTTTCGCCGAAATTGCCAGGCAGATGCAGGGCTTGCCAAATTCCGCCCGCTCCAGCACCACTTTATCCGCCGCACTGCAAAGCGTATCGCCGGTTTTGGTAAACTGCAGTTTTGCCAGCGCGCCAATATCGCCTGCCTCCAGGCTGACGACGTTTGTTACCTTTTTGCCCAGCATGACTGAGACATTGCCAAACTTCTCCGCCTTTTCTGCCGAGCTGTTATAGAGCTGGGTATCTGCCCGAAGCACGCCGCGCAGAATTTTAACCAGGCTGATTTTGCCCACAAAAGGATCGGCGATGGTCTTGAGCACCTGGCCGACGAACTCGCCCTGGCTGCTGCGGGCAATCTCTATCGGCTCGCCTTTTTCGTTTTTCGCCTGCATGGGCGGCATCTCCGCCGCCGCAGGCAGATAGGCCGCCAGCGCATCCAACAGTTCCTTCACGCCGGCATTTTGCAGGGCAGACGCCGCAAAGACCGGGATGATATCGCCATGCAGGATGCCCGTGCGCAGGCCGGCCAGAATATCCTCTTTATCCAGCTGTTCGCCTCCGAAGAATTTTTCCATCAATGCTTCGTCGCTGCTGGCGGCATTTTCGATGAGCCCCTCGCGAAGCTCCTCGGCCTCCAGCTGCAAATCTTCCGGGATGGGCACGGCTTTTGCCGCCTTTTCTGTGTATTCATAGGCCGCGTTTTCCACAATATCGATATAGCCCACGACATTCTGGCCTTTGAGCAAAGGGATTTGCAGCGGCGTAACTGCGGCGCCGAATTTCTGTTTCAGCTCGCCCACCACTTTATCGTAATCCGCGTGCTCGCGGTCCATCTGGTTGACCAGCACGGCCATGGGTTTGCCTGCATTTTTGCAGAACTCATATGCCTTTTCCGCGCCCACGCCCACGCCGGAAAAGCCATTTACAACGATCAGCGCGCTATCTGCGAGATAATATGCCTGAGTCGTCTCTCCAACGAAATCAAAGAAACCAGGAGCATCGATAAAATTCAGCTTGACATCCTGCCACTCGACGGGAGCCATCGCGGCCGTAAGGGAGATCTGGCGTCGCGCTTCTTCCGGGTCGTAATCCGTGGTGGTGTTTCCATCTTCTACCCGCCCGCGGCGCTCGATCAGGCCGGCGTTTGCCAAAAAGGCTTCGGCAAGCGTCGTTTTGCCATCGCCACCGTGCCCGACGATGGCGATATTTTTGATATGTGCGGCATCGTAAACCTTCATCCTGTTCCTCCTGATTTTCATATATTGCAATCCGCGATGCGGAATGGAAAATCCATATGTCAAAAGTATGGGAAAGCCTGCTTTCTTCATACCAAAAAAAGCGCATGCCCAAATTTCTTTTTTTAAAGAGATATACTTTCTAAAAAATGGATTTAGAAACTAATTAGCCATTCTATCCCGAAATTCCTGCTAAATTGCAAACTATTTTTTTAAAAGTTCTGGAATCGCCCTCTGCTTTATGAGATAATAGAGCATATGAGCTGCCAAACCGCCCATCCGGGGCGTTTTGCAGGCGAGAGTTTGGAGGAGTTATGATTTATACCATCTATCTGAACCCAACGATTGATAAAACCGTTTATCTCGATCATCTCGAAGTCGGCGGGACAAACCGCCCGGATACCATCTTGACGCAGGGGGGCGGCAAAGCACTGAACCTGGCCATCGTCGCCAGCCGCCTTGGAGCAGAGGCATCCGTCTGCGGCTTTTTATGCCAGGAGGGCTGCGAGCAGATTCGCTCTGCGCTTGCCGGCCTTCCCTGCTATTTTGCCGAGCTGCCCGGCCAGCCCAGAACCAACACCAAAATTTACGAGCGCGACGCGGCCCGCGTAACCGAGCTGAATGAATCCGGCCCGCTTTTTGCGCCAGAGGCATATGAAGCCTTTGAGCAGGATCTGCTTTCCCGCCTATGCAGGGAAGATCTCGTGGTGCTGACGGGCTCGCTTCCCAGAGGCTGTGCGCCGGAATATTACGGCCAGCTGATCCGCAAGCTGCCCTGCCCTGCGGCGCTGGATGCCTCCGGCGCGGCGCTGCTGCCCGGCGTTGCGGCGGGGCCCATGGTCATCAAGCCCAACACAGACGAGCTGACCCAGCTGACGGGCAAGACTTTCCACAGCACGCAGGACATTCTCGCCGCCTGCCGGCAGATTATCGAGGGCGGCGTCTCTGTCTGCGCGGTCTCTATGGGAAAAGAGGGCGCACTGATCACGGATGGAAGCAAGGCGTTTTTTGCCGGCAGCGTCGTGGAGAATCCCGATTCCACCGTCGGCGCCGGCGATTCCATGCTGGCGGGCATTTTGAGCGTAATCACCCGCGGCGGAGCCATTGATGAGGCACTGCGGGTAGGCAGTGCGGCAGCGGCCGCCACCATCTCCCTGCCCGGCACGAATCTGGCGACCCCTAAGCTCATACAGGAATTTCTCGCAAAAGTAACGACAACAGAATTGGAGTTTTAGACACATGTGGAAAGTAAGCATCCCCGCAAGCAGCGGCAATATCGGCGTCGGGTTTGACTGTGCCGGCCTGGCCATCGCGCTGTATAACGCAATCGATTTTGAGGAGCGCGAATCCGGGCTGATCATTGAGCAGAGTGTGCCCTCGCCTTATATCCCCTGCAATGAGAAAAACATGATTTTTCAGGCGGCCAAATACGCCGCAGATAAGCTCGGCAAAAAGCTGCCGGGGCTATATTTAAAGCAGTATAACGGGATTCCCCATACCAGAGGCATGGGCAGTTCTGCGGCTTGCAGTGTGGGCGGCATCCTCATTGCCAACACTGTTCTTGGCGCCAAGCTTTCAAAAGATGATGTTCTGGAAATTGCCACAGAGCTGGAAGGCCATCCGGATAATGCCGCTCCTGCCATCTTTGGCGGTGCGTGCGTCAGCGCAAAGCATTCCGGCAAAATTTTGACGCGCCCCATTCCCATCCATGAGGATCTGGCGCTCTGCCTAGCTATCCCTTCCTTCACGCTTTCCACCAAAAAAGCCCGGGGCGTTTTGCCCAGCCAGATTCCCGTAAAAGATGCCATCACAAATATCTCTGGCATGGGGCTTCTGATTTCTGCTTTCTACTCCGGAGACTATGCCTCTCTGCGCGTCGCACTGAATGATCGGCTGCATCAGCCCTACCGCAAAGGCCTTATCGCCCATTTCGACGACGTGATCCAGGCTTTTTACGACAGCGGCGCATACGGCGCATGCCTTTCCGGAGCCGGCCCCACTATCCTGGCTTTCGTGGATAAGGCAGACGCACAGCTTGCCGCGCGCGTCGCCCAGAAAACCAAATCTTTTTCTGGAAACTGGGACATCGTATCCAGCGATTTCGATCGCAAGGGCGCTTTTGTCGAGAAACTATCCTAACGTGCTTTCCCAGAAGAGCCGGTGCATTCCCTGCCGGCTCTTTTTCTATTTTCTGCAAACAGATAGATATGCGTTTCGAAAGCGGCGGCTGCCGCTCTGTTCCGCCGCCGGTATGCAAATTCTCCGGCATAGGGCGCAAATTTTGCTTGCTTTTTCTCACGAATAGTGTAGTATAAAATAGAGAGATAGTGGGAGGAAAAACATGTTTGATTCCAGGCTCAAAAAGTTGAGGAAGATTGCCGGCTACACACAGGCCGAGTTTGCCAAAAAAATCGGCGTCGCAACGTCTACCGTCGGCATGTGGGAAAGCGGCAGCCGCCGCCCGGATTACGATATGCTGAGGGTTGTCGCAGAGGCTTTGGGCGTTTCTATGGGCTATCTTTTGGGCGAAGAAGAGCTCATCACGCCTTCCAGCATTGCGCAGATCCCAGTAGTTGCCAGCGTGCGGGCAGGCTTTGACGGCGGAATCCAGGAAGAGCATATGGGCACAGAGCCGGCGCTTGGGATCAGAAATGCGGAAGAGTTCCGCTATGTGCGCGTGCGCGGCGATTCAATGCTCCCCCAGATCGAAGAGGGCGATTTGGCCTTAGTGCATCTGCAAAGCGACGTGGAAAGCGGAGAGCTGGCCGTCGTCATTGTGGATGGTGAAGACGCGATGATCAAAAAAGTCGTAAAAGAAAAAGAGGGTTATATCTCCCTCGTCTCTATCAACCCCAATTATCCCCCCCGCAAAATCTCCGGCGAACAGTTAGAACGGCTTATCGTCTATGGGAAGGTTTACGGGATTACCCGCTCGTTTCTTTAATCATCAATCATCGGAAATAAAAAAGGAAGCCAAAATGGCTTCCTTTTTTTAAACAGGCCAATCGGGAAGAGTTCCGCAAAAAGGCTTGTCGTAAACCCATATTTCATAGGGATCGCACGTCAGAATCTGCTTTGGCTTGCCCATATATTGCTCAATCGGGCTTTGGTTAGCCGCCTCGATATCCGACTTTCGCAGCAACAGGAAGTAGCGATCATGCTGTGTATCCTGATACTGCTCCGGGCAGGACATAAACAAGGAAGGCGCCATGCTCTTCAAATCCACGTGAGCAACTTCCACTTCATGATTAGAGAGCACTGTAAACTTGTCTGCCACCCAAAAATCCGCATACCCGACCTGCAGATCGTTCTCTTTCAGGCAGGAGATAACTTCATCCTCTACCAGCGGTTTGCCTAAAGGCTCATTCAGCGAACGCATGCCGCAAAATACAAGCGGGACAGTTAAAGCAAGTGCGATAAATTTCCTGCCGACATGCCCTTCCAGCTCCTCCAGCAAAATAGGAAGAAGCAAAAAACCGGAATAAATAGCGACAATTAAGTATCTGCCCGTATGATCGAGGCTTGTCATCAGTACGCTGATCAGCGAGATCGCCGTTACCACCAGAAAGAACACAACCAGGATAAAGGCATCCGGCTTCACATTCCACATTTTCCTACGGCAAAAGCGGATGGCGATCCAAATAGGAAGTATCGCCAGCAAACAGAAAGCAAAGAAAGAATAGAGATAAGTCATCCCGCCCAGCGAGGCCAGTTTTGTGCCAGGTTTCGCCCCGCCTGCCAAAGTAAGAAAAGAATACAGGACTTCGGGAATATTTTTCACAATATCCCGGCTGGCAAGCATCGTGCTCCCAGCATTCCCTACATTGAAATGATACCGCTCATATAGTGCTCTAAAAGCCATATGGCCTGCCAGCGTTCCGAGTACGATGCTGCCAATCGCCCAAAGACAGCGTTTGCGCATCTGTTGATCCGCATCCAGTATGATTTTAGCTGCCAGCGCTACGATCATCGGCGCGACAAAGAAAGGCAGATAGCGCACACCCGTAGAATTTAGATAAGCAATGAAAAGCCCCAAAATTGCCAGAAGCGTATACCGCTTCCAGGGCTTATCGGCATGAAGACATGAAAGAGTAAGCCAGATGCCGAGCAACACCCAAAGGATGACATTGCCGTATTGCCCTTGTCCAAACAGCGGCCCAATCCATATACCAGCAGAGCCGACGGAAAAAATGACGCAGCAGATCAAGATATTCAAATTGCTTTTGCATACTTTGCGCAGCAGAAGGATCATGAGCAGCACGATCAGCAGTGTTTGAATTAGAACCGAAACCTGCGTAGCCAAATAATCCGTGTGAAAGATTGGCTTTAGAGCGACAACAGGGTTAAAGATAAAGAACGGCCAAAAATCCTGAGAATAGCGCCATTCATCTAAAAACAGCTTCCCTTCCTTTGTTTGAAAAGGCGCGATCATTGCGGCTGTTGCCGCATCAGAGTGAAATTCTGCGCGATATGTAAAAATTGTATAGATGGAAATTCCCGCCAGCACAAAGAGGAACAGGCACCACGAACAGATGCTGAGCACAGCTTCCTGCTTTTCCGCGCGGGCGCCATATCTGAGATTAAAAAAGCATTTTTTTGCGGGTGCAAATAATTTAGTGCAAATTTTCTTCATCATGCCTCCCCTTATGAAAGTGAATTAGGAATAATTCAAAAAGCTGCCGATGTTTCTTCGCTATAACAGAAAGAATAATCCCGCATACCCAAAATAGCACCGCCACCACCAGCAGCACTCCCGCGAAAATCAGCGTTGGAAAACGCGGAACTAAGCCGGTTTTAAAATACTCGTTGAACACAGGGATAAAGAGAATGAGCGAGACGATTAGAATGGCAATGCTGGCAATCGAGAAAAAGGTATAGGGGCGATAATCCCGAAATAAAGTGCCAATCGTTTTGAGGACGCGCAAACCATCCTTCGTCGTATTCAGCTTTGAGACGCTGCCCTCCGGCCTGTCCCGATACTGGATAGGTATTTCCACCAGTTTGAAGTTCCTATCCAAAGCGAAAATTGTCATTTCCGTCTCTATCTCAAAACCTTTGGAAAGAACCGGGAAGTTTTTAACGAACGCGCGGCTAAACGCGCGATAGCCCGTCATAATATCCTTGACTTTACTTTGAAAAAGGCTATTGATCAGCCCCCGCACCAGCTTGTTTCCCACATTATGAAATGGGCGCTTGTTCTCCTGAAAATAGGTAGACGACAATCTATCGCCAATGACCATATCGGCCCGGCCCTCCAAGACAGGCCGCACCATATCCTGCGCATGCTCTGCGGGGTAAGTATCGTCGCCATCGATCATCAAATAGCAATCTGCGTCGATATCGCGGAACATGCTGCGGATGACATTTCCCTTCCCCTGCTGATATTCATAGCGCACGATTGCGCCCTTCTCCCGGGCAATCTGATCCGTCCCATCGCTGGAATTGTTATCGTAGACATATATTTCCGCCTGCGGCAGTGCCTTGCGAAAATCTTCCACGACTTTTCCGATCGTCTGGCTTTCGTTATAACAAGGGATCAATACTGCGATTTTATCCATCTCTTTCTCTCTTTCCATTCAGAATTTGACCCAACAGCTAGCTGTACCCATCTGCCTATATCCCTAAATCTAAATTATTATAGCCTGTTTTCAATATATTTTCCTACTCAGAACATGTTAATAATTATAACAGGTTCTCCTACACTTATCAAGCCAAAAACTAGGCCTTTCTATTTTGGAAAGTTGGCATTTTGTAAACACCCTTGACGACAGCGCGTTCAGCGCAAAGTCTACGCTCCCTGCTACTAGCCCATATGCCAGCGAGCTTCCAATTCCATTCCCTGCTTCTATCGCATAAGTTTCTAGCTATTCCTTCTGCAGCCTTACTCTTCGCTCCCTCTATTAACGGTACCTCTCCTGCCTTAGCGCCCAGTTTCGCACCAACCAGCAAAGCCCCATAGCCTAAAAAGGCTATGGGGCTTCTTTTCAAAATCTATTCTTTGGGCATTTATGATTTCCTGCATGATTCTAGAAAATCCTGTACTGCCTTTTCATATTCTGCTCGATGCTGTTCGACATATTTGTCAACAAGTTTTCTGCTTTCTCTACAATATTCATAATTTGTAATTTCGTTATAGTGTCCTTTTACAAATTCTAAGATTGCTAATAGGTTTAAAAGCTTCTTTTTTGCGTCTACATCTACTTTCTCCCGAACAAAAGCAATCCATCCAAGATCAAACAAATCATTAATTCCTTTAAAGCTAATACTTGCTTGACTTACATTTTCATACGGAGGATAGCCAAATGAAAATTGTATATTGCCATTAGAATAATCCACCCCATATTCATCAACCTTTGCTTCATACCCCTTCTCTTCCAAAAAAGAGCCTGCCTTTAAAATCTGTTCCATCTCATAATCTGTAATCATTATTTTTTCCTCACTTTAAAATCATTTTTCCATCAACATAAGTATATCCATGTTCCAATAAATAATAATACTCACGTCCATATCCTGTAAGTTCCTTACTGTCTTTTACATACATTGTATCACGATTTATAGCTGTTGCCATAACTATCTCATCTCCTCTGGCAATCGCTTCATCCAAGAATGGCTTATTGTATTCATTCCAAAATTGATCTGGGGTAACATATAGTTCATTTGGGGTATTAAGCAAATTAAACCCTCCTGGGTTCCCGCTAAAATCCGTACTCTTGGGAATCTCCAGCTCCTCAATGATTGCTCTAGTATCATCCCTATATCTCCCTAATACCGTCGTTGTCTTCCCTGGCGTGCTTGTTAAGTCCACTCCAGATTTTGCCTTATGAGTTAATGTTACTGGCTGATCCCAATATTTCTTCCCAGATGGGCTTATCAAAAGCGCCATAACCCTTTCACCCAGGGCATGGCGCTCTTATCCTATCTATAATTATTAATCATTCAAAAGATCCCCATGTACCACCTGGTCTACTTGAATTAAATCCTTTCTAGTATAATAATAATCAATCACTTTAACATCTCCATAACCTCTTAATTTATTTTCTGGTATATAATAAATGTCCGCATCTACCTTTAACTTTACCATTAACCCGTCCCCTACCTTAACATTTCTCTCTAGAACCTGGCATATTGTACTTTTTTCACTTTTTCCAATCTTCTCGCCAAAAAGTTCTATTTTACAATCATAGGTTTTCCCTATCTCCATAAACTCAAAGTTATTCTTATCATCCACTACTGCAGAATCATCAAAACAGAAATCCACAGTGCCTGTCTCAAGATTCTTTAACCAGACATCCCGCGTCATCATTGCATCATTTACTGATATTAACTGGTACATTTTCTTATTGTGCCTCCTAATTATTTTTTCCACTTGGGTAAAAACTGACAATATAGCCATTAGAACCATAAATTATTTTGTACTCTTTGCCATCTACAACATAATTTGCGTAATATCCTCTAGCATTCGATCCTGTTTTTATTGGATCCATTTCTAACATTCGTTCTAAAAATTCTGGGATATCATAAACGCCTCTCTCTTGAAAATTTACATTATGTCGCTCTATAATGTGCCTTAATCCCGTTTTTTCGTTGCCCGTCTCCAGCCATAGCAACTTTCCATCCTTCGTTTTGGCCAGCATAATCACATCGTCCGGATTATACTTTACTCCACTTTCTGCAAGTTCTTTCATCAGTTGCTCATTGCGTTGAGCTTTTGTTTTTAGTATATCACTATTGCCCGCACTTGCGCCAGTAGTAACTCCTGGCTGAGCCGTCTGCGTTGGTAGCGGTATCCCGTTATCTTGTGCGATCGCACCCGCTATTTCCTCTGCTGTCTCATCCTTCGCACCCTCTATTAATGGTACCTCTCCTGCCTTAGTGACTGCCGGTATCTCCGCATCCACCCCTATTGGCTGGTTCTGCCCTGTGTTACCCTCAAAAGCAGCCATCATGGTTTTCTCATCTGATTCCCCTGAAGGCAACAGCTTCCGCTCTTCTCCTGCTGGCAGCATTTTCCTTTCTTCTGCTGCTGGCAGCATCAGCGGTTCCCGCTCTCCCTTTTGCCTTCCCGATAGCTCTGCATCATCTCCAAGTACACCTTGGGTGTTATCTCCCACTTCACCGGCCATTCTGTCCGTACCTACTTCCAAGGTTCCGTCTTTGTTTCTCGGCGCCTCCGTTTCCCCTCCAGCTTCCAGCGCTCCTATTTGTTCTGCCCTTTCCTTTAATTTTCCCATCGCCTTGTCTGCTTCTTCATTTGCTTCGTCCGGTATATCTATGGCTTCTCCTGGATTTGCTTTCTTAAGCCCCTTAAGAAAGCCTGGATACGATAGCGCCAGGTTTGTTACCGTTTTGGTCAGATATCCCATCAGCACTGCTTCTGCAAACTGCTCATCGCTCAAAGGCTCTGCATTGGGGTCATATGTCGCCCTTCTTAGATATGGAGTTACATACATTCCCAGCGCCTCTACTCCTTCATCCAGCGCTGCATTTATCATACTCTTCCCTATGAATTTTCCAAAATCGCTGCTGCACAGTTTCTCTGCCATCAGTCCTGCCAAGTTCTGCGGCTTCCCATTGATATCTTTGATTCCAAAGCCGCCCATGGCTTTGCTCATTCCCGCGTCTAATAATCCTTGCAGGCCTCCTATCAGCATTGCACTATCATAATCAGCCCCATTGGCCAACTCTGCTCTCGCCCCCTTCCCTGCTGTATTCAGCGCATTCAATCCAATTCCCCAAGCTCCTCCTATCAGCGAAGAGCTCGTCGCATTTCCCAGCCCCTGCAACACTCCTCCTATCATGATATCCGTATCTGTTGCCGAGAATGTCTTCTTTGCCCAGTCTCTCCAGCCATCTACCCACAATGGTCCCGAAATCGCATCCTTTCCCGCTTGACGGATGGCCTCTTTCTTTTCCGTATTGCTGCCGCTATATCTCCTATCCTCTGTTTTTTGCTCGATAGGTTAAAGCGCGCTCCGTCTTTTGCTCTCGCCCTTTCATACTTATCATCACTAAGGATTGCCTCTTTTCTTGCCTGAATTTCATCGTTTCCTCTTATCACACCTGATGTCTTATAAAAAAGCGCCATATCCCTTTAACAGGGATATGGCGCTTCATCAACATTGCTTATTCTAATTAAAGTATAATTCTATATGTTCACAATTTTTTTTAGTTTCTTCACCCATATAGACTTTTGCTATCTTCAGAAAATCTCTTCCTTGATCAATAAGTGATTCTAAAATGGTCGCATCCAATACTCCAACCACATTTTCATCTTCACTTTTTGCCATTTTTTCAAAAAAGGCAAAAAATCTCTCGAGTAATTTCTCCTCTTTTTTCCCCTCATTAATCAATTCTATCAAATAAGGCACTATCAATACACCAAAAACAATATGAACTCCTGTCTCCTGATCAAAAAGTAGCTGTGAAGCCTTTTGTTCATATAATTTTCTGCACTCTGGAATTTCCTGAAAAAATTCCTTTAATAATGTTTCGTAGTTCATCTTCTATTCTCCCTTCCATCTATTTAAGTACATCCTCCAAATCAAAAAGTAGCTCTTGCAAGACTCCATATTCTGTATCCGTAAGGCCAGGCTTTTCTAGAATCCTTTGCAAATACCTTACCATATCTTGCGCCTTCTGTATATGGCCTTGGGAAGTTTTTCCTAAAGTGATTCCCGTTGCTCTTTCAAAACGAATAGCGTCTGCTGTTCCACCATCTCCAATAAAAGAATTCCCACGATAAAGTTGCTTTACAGCATTCTGTCCATCCGAATCTACTACATTATTTAGTATTTCCTTTCCTTTATTTTCCCCAATCCACTCTTTATACTTTGCTGGTAAGACTTTTCTATTTGCCCCTACATAGTAATCAATTGTATCACCACTGTTTGTACTTGCGCCAGTAGTAACTCCTGGCTGAACAGCCTGCGTCGACAGCGGTATCCCGTTCTCGTCCGCTACCATCTTAGCCATCCCTTCCGCTGTCTCATCCTTCGCCCCCTCTATAAACGGCGCTTCGCCTGCCTTAGCGCCCAGTTTCGCACCAACCAGCAAAGCCCCATAGCCTTTTTTAGGCTATGGGGCTTCTTTTCAAAATCTATTGTTGCTTTGGACATTTATGATTTCCTGCATGATTCTAGAAAATCCTGTACTGCCTTTTCAAATATCTCCGGATGTTGAGCGACATATCCATTAATTAATTTATTACTTTCCTTACAGTATCTATAATCTATTACCTGTAAGTAATTACTCTTAACGTAATTAAGTAATTCTAAAATATGTTTTAATTTTTCTCGACTTGTTTTTAAATTGTGTCTTACTAACGCAATCCATCCAATACTAAATACTTCGTTTGCATCCTCAAATTTAACATCGAGTTCACTCATATCACCATTTGGTGGATAAACAATCGAGATTTCTATTTTGCCGTTAGAGTATACAATCATATGCGCGTTGTTATACTCCACACTATATCCCTTCTCCTCCAAAAAAGAGCCTGCCTCTAGAATCTGTTCTCTCTCATAATCTGTAATCATTATTTTTTTCCTCACTTTAAAATCATTCTTCCATCAACATATATATATCCATGTTCCAACAAATAGTAATACTCACGTCCATATCCTGTAAGATTTCCAACTTCATCATATAGAGTATTCTGGTTCAAAACTGTTGTCATAATTATCTCATCTCCTCTGGCAATCGCTTTATCCAGGAATGGCTTATTGTATTCATTCCAAAATTGATCCGGGGTGATATATAAGTTATCCGGAGTATTCAGCATATTGAATCCTCCTGGGTTCCCGCTAAAATCCGTACTCTTGGGAATCCCCAGTTCCTCAATTATTGCTCTAGTATCATCCTTATATCTCCCTAATACCGTCGTTGTCTTTCCTGGCGTACTGGTAATATTTACTCCGGAGCTCGCCTTATGAGTTAATGTTACTGGCTGATCCCAATATTTCTTCCCAGACGGGCTTACTTTTGGTTCCAGTATATCACGATTGCCTGCACTTGCGCCAGTAGTAACTCCCGGCTGAGCCGTCTGCGTTGGTAGTGGTATCCCGTTTTCCTGCGCTACCGCTCCCGCTATTTCCTCCGCTGTCTTATCCTTCGCACCCTCTATGAACGTTGCTTCGCCTGCCTTCCGAAAGTTTCGCATCAATAAGCAAAAAAATGCCATATCCAACTATGGGTATGGCATTTCCGCTCATTTTATATTGCTGTCATTCTCATCTTCCACTACGAAAATCAACTGTGATATACTCTATTGGCGCTTCTCTTTCATCCCATCCATACGGATCGTCTGTATCTCCTAATTCCAAACATATCCCTGGAAACTCTGGGAGTATATATACTTCATCCTCGTCTTCTTTCCAAGTAGTAAATTTCTCAACATCAGGCAGTTTCGAGCCAATTCCTACTCCCCTGAACGTCCCCGTATAATCTCCCGATACCGTTATCTGATATACTTTTCCATCTTCTCCTATCCAAAATTTTGCATTCTCAATTCGGAGAATTCGTTCAAATCCATGGCCAATCCCATGCGTCGTATAATCTTTGCCTATAATCTTCTCCAAATCCTTGAGATCCATATTCAAATATACATTTGAAATGGATACTCCCGGTATAATTTCTCCGCCCCGCAATTTCATTATCTTAGCTCCTCTACAGATATTTGTCCTTTTAATTCTGTTCCTTCCAGAAAGTCTATTACTTTCCCCGTCTCTTCGTGTAAAACAACCTGTCTTCCATTATAAATTATTATAATTTGATATTCATTATTATAATCTCCCTTTCCATTCCATTTTCCTCTATAAACTTTAGCATTAGAGTTATTCATATTTGCAATGGCAAATTCCTTTGCCGCCTGATCATATTCTTTCTTAGACGCATAGCCCATTGTCCTTCCGTGCTTATTGTAATGTTTTCCATCCTGATGCATCTTCTTTGTTGTATTTACTTTAATTTTACCATCATCCGATTGAATTAGTCCAGGTGCTCTCTCCTCCAAAACCGGAATATTTTCTTCGTTGCCTGCTTTAACGGCTGTTTTTGGATTCCCCATCTGCTCTGGCATTGGTATCCCGTTTTCCTGCGCTACTATCTTCGCCATCCCTTCCGCTGTCTTATCCTTCGCACCCTCTATGAACGTTGCTTCGCCTGCCTTGGCGCCTGCTGGTATCTCTGCATCCACCCCTATTGGCTGGTTCTGCCCTGTGTTACCCTCAAAAGCAGCCATCATGGTTTTCTCATCTGATTCCCCTGAAGGCAACAGCTTCCGCTCTTCTCCTGCTGGCAGCATTTTCCTTTCTTCTGCTGCTGGCAGCATCAGCTGTTCCCGCTCTCCCTTTTGCCTTCCCGATAGCTCTGCATCTGCTTCCGTCCGCCCTCTGATGCCATCTTCCATTGCCCCCATCATCTCGGCTTCTTCCGCTCACAGCTCCTTTACTACTACACTTACTTTCCCCTATTTAAACTACAAAAAACGCCATGCTCCTTCTCCTGGAGCATGGCGTTTTTTGTGCAGAGTGTAATTGATTATTTTTATATCCACCTTCCTTCTTGTTCATGCTTTAAAATCACATAATAGGCCTCCATACTTCCTTTCATCGCTTCATTGGCTTCCTTTTCACTAATCTCAATCTCCCTATACCTATCCGTGATTTCCCCTGCATCATAAATCAGAAAAAATTTCCCTGAATCCTGTTCAATCTCAACACCATTTCCTAAAAAAAACCGCTCTCTCATAAAAGGCTCCTTTCACTACTCAAAAATATTAGAAACAATATAACTTGAAGGATCAACGGGATCTATAACCGCTTCGATAATGCCTCCTGCTGTATAACCACCAGGTACCCAATATCCATCAAAAGCACCTGCCTCATTACCACTTGGAACTCTTATGTTTTTCGGATAAGGTATATCTACTCTAACAGGCGAATAACCTAATTGTCCTGACTCAAGCGCTAATAAGTTTTCCAAAACTCTAATATCTCCATTAGCTTCCATAATCATTTTATCTGCAACAGATTTGGGCATGACAAATGTTCCTAATCCAATACCCTCGACTCCTTTTGGTGGAACTGCTTTAATTTTCGTAACCCCATTTTCAAAGTTTGCTACATGATTTTTAATATACTCCTGGCTAAGATATGTACTAGGATCTGGTCTTTCTCCTTTTGCTGTTGCAAGAATGCTCTGTTTTACTTCTTTTGTTAGTCCTGCTTGTTCTAGCAATGTATTTATTTTACCACTATCAATAGCTGTTGTGCCAGAGCCACCTTCCATGTCTTGCAAATCTGTTTTTGTATCTCCAGTTGTTGCCGTTACCTTGTTATCTGCTTCCGGTACTTCCACCATTGTTGCAAAAACCTTTGCCTCTGCATCTCTCGTTCCTTCAAGCTCTAATGTATCCTGCCCTCCTTGCATTATTGAGCTTGCTGTCTCTCCCTTTCTTCTTTTCCATCCTTCTATTTCCGGCGCTTCTGTATTCACTCCTGTATTCGACCGTACTTGCCCCGTATTCGCCTGATAATATTTGGAATTGCCGCAATAAAAAAGAGCAAATAAACTTTTTTAAATTTACCTGCTCTTTACAAAAACTATTGTATTTTTTATTTCACAATTTGTTTGCTTACTATCTTTTTTGCAAACACATCAATTACATATAGTATTCCACTACTTGAAATTACTCTAATTTCACGGGAGCTAATTTTTGATAATGCTACATAAGCTTCTGGTTTTGGTAATTTTATAATGTCGCCTATCCTCCAAATTATTTCTCCTGTTTGATTAATAGCATAAATATTATCTACAGGAATTTTTTTCCCCATTAATAGAACAACAGTCATATCATTAAAAATAGCTTTTTTGGCTTCATTCATCATATTCTCTCTCCTTATTGAAATTTTCTAGGATTAACAAACCATTCAGGTTCTAATTGCACATCCATTGTATCAAATTGAACTCCTCCTCCAATCCCCCAGTCTTCAAGTCCATTAGCATAACTTACTTCTAAATTTATATCACTAGGTATATGGACATCACATATATATTTAGGTATCACTGGTAGCGCATATTTGTCCTTAATTTGCTCTAAAGATAGACCTTCAATGTCCTTTTTTCGCATCACCCAACGCCCTATCATATTAGATTCGCCATCATCATTTCTGTTAAATAATCTAACATATTCATTATTTCCAGCCTCGACCACATAAACTATCGTGTCTGGTTTGACAGGCGGCTTATCATAACCTCTATTTGCCCATTCGCTATTTGCTCCTTTCGCACTTTTAGTCTCTAGCACCTTATATTTCTGATTTATCAATGAACTGCCTAATTTATCTTTCTCTATTTTACCACTATCAATAGCTGTTGTGCCAGAGCCACCTTCCATGTCTTGCAAATCTGTTTTTGTATCTCCAGTTGTTGCCGTTACCTTGTTATCTGCTTCCGGTACTTCCACCATTGTTGCAAAAACCTTTGCCTCTGCATCTCTCGTTCCTTCAAGCTCTAATGTATCCTGCCCTCCTTGCATTATTGAGCTTGCTGTCTCTCCCTTTCTTCTTTTCCATCCTTCTATTTCCGGCGCCTCTGTATTTATTCCTGTATTCGGCCGTGTTTGCCCTGTGTTGCTCTCCAAAACAGCCATCATGGTTTTCGTATCGCTCCTGATGTCTCATAAAAAAGCGCCATATCCCTGTTAAAGGGATATGGCGCTTCATCAATATTGCTTACTTTTTAAAATGAATTGTTTTTATTCATAAATAATAAATTTAACTCTTTTTCTATTACTTTTACATACCTTTCCAAATTCTTAACACCATCTTGCTTTTCACTATAAATGTAATTTCCAACATCTTCATGCCATATCAAAACATATTGTAAGCTGTTTTTATATAGTGGAATTACTGAAAAATATTCTCCTTCTATTTTCTCCCCCACTTCTAATCCACATTTTTCATGAAGAATTTTAGCTACCAGGTCATTACCATCATAATAATCATAATTGACAAATAGATACTCAACTCGATTATTTTCATCTCTGTTAATATGTTTTACAACACATATATTCATCATTTCCCCTCCTAATCTAATCCCAATTCTTTATTTACACTTTTTCTCGAACGCCGAGAACTTTCAATAATAGCTTGATAAATCTCATCGCCGGACAATCCCTTATCCATTTGTTTTTGTACAATCTGTTCCCATGTTAAATTAGGCTCCAATTGATTCAGCTGTTCGGCCAAAGCTCTATCCGACATTAATTTCCTAGCCCTCGTTCTATATTGATTTCTAATATCAAAGGCTTGTTCCTCTAATGACAAGCTTCTATCAATCTGTTCAGGAATTCTTCGTTCTTGTTCAAGGTACCATTTTCTCGCTTCAACATTGTCTAAACTTCCGGATGGTATATTATCAATAGGAATTCCATTTTTTTGTGCCCCTAGTATATCACGATTACCTGCACTTGCGCTAATAATAACTTCTGGCTACGATTGACAATATCTTTTCCTCAAAATAAAAAGAGAAGGCTATTTTAAAATCCACCTTCTCTTTAAAAGAAATTATAGAATCGCCCTATTTTTCGTAGTTTTAATTAAGTATCCAAATTTTCTCCAAAAATTCCTTTATCTTGATATTGGATAATAATCCCATACATTATATCTGGATTATCCAAAATTTTTTCTGCCTCTTGATTTGTAATTTCTAATTTTTTCATTTTTATCATAAGTTCACCCCCATCATAAATTAAATAATATGTTTCTTTGTCTCTAACTAAAGAAATTCCCTCATCTTCTAAAATTTGTTTCACTTTTGTTTCTCCTCTCTTATTTAAATAAATATTGATAGGTATATGTTCCAGGCTTTGCTGGATCAATAACTGCTTCCATAATTCCTCCGCTAGTATATCCACCGGGCATCCAATATTTAGGATCTGCACCAAGCTCATTACCTTGGGGCATCCTGATATTCAAATTAGAGTCAAATCTTACAATTACCGGATTCTCCCCTAAATAACCCAAATCCATACCTAGAGCTTTTTCTATATACCTTATATCTCCATTCGATAATTTAATAATATCTTGTAGCTCTTTTTCAGAAAGGACAAAAATACCACCTTTTCCACCTATCGTTCCTTTCGGTTCAGTCGGTAATATTTTAACTGCGCCACTATCTTTAAATACCTTTAAATGCTCGTCTATATAAGTTTTAGAGAGATATGTTTCTGGCAACGGCTTTTCTGCTTTTGATAAAGCAATTATTTCCTGTCCCTTTTCTTGCGAAAGCCCTGCTTTTTCCAATTTAACTCGAATGTCTTCTGTTGCCGGCTTATACTGTAATACCTCAGTTCCTGTTGACTCTAGTATATCACTATTGCCTGCACTTGCACCAGTAGTAACTCCTGACTGAGCCGTCTGCGTTGGTAGCGGTATCCCGTTTTCATCCGCTACCATCTTAGCCATTCCTTCTGCTGTCTTATCCTTCACCCCCTCTATTAATGGTATCTCTCCTGCCTTAGTGACTGCCGGTATCTCCGCATCCACCCCTATTGGCTGGCTCTGCCCTGTGTTGCCCTCGAAAGCAGCCATCATGGTTTTCTCATCTGATTCCCCTGAAGGCAACAGCTTTCGCTCTTCTCCTGCTGGCAGCATTTTTCTTTCTTCCGCCGCTGGTAGCATCTTTCTTTCTTCTGGTGCTGGCAGCATCTTCCTCTCTTCCGGCGCTGGCAGCATCAACGGCTCACGCTCTCCCCCTTGCCTTCCCGGTATCTCTGCATCATCTCCAAGTGCACCTCTGTTATCCCCCGCCTCACCAGCCATTCTGCTCGTATCTGCCCCCAAAGCTCCGGCCTGATTTTGGGGTGCCTTTGATTCTCCTGCTGTTTCCAGCGCTCCTATTTGTTCTGCCCTTTCCTTTAATTTACCCATTGCCTTGTCCGCTTCTTCATTTGCTTCGTCCGGTATATCTATGGCTTCTCCTGCATTTGCTTTCTTAAGCCCCTTAAGAAATCCCGGATACGATAGTGCCAGGTTTGTTATCGTCTTAGTCAGATATCCCATCAACACTGCTTCCGCAAACTGCTCATCGCTCAAAGGCTCTGCGTTAGGATCATATGTCGCCCTTCTTAGATACGGGGTTACATACATTCCCAGCGCCTCTACTCCTTCATCCAGCGCCGCATTTATCATGCTCTTCCCTATGAATTTTCCAAAATCGCTGCTGCATAGTTTCTCTGCCATCAGCCCTGCCAAATTCTGCGGATTTCCATTGATATCTTTGATTCCAAAGCCGCCCATGGCTTTGCTCATTCCCGCATCTAATAACCCTTGCAGGCCTCCTATCAGCATTGCACTATCATAATCAGCCCCATTGGCCAACTCTGCTCTCGCCCCCTTCCCTGCTGTATTCAGCGCATTCAATCCAATTCCCCAAGCTCCTCCTATCAGCGAAGAGCTCGTCGCATTTCCCAGCCCCTGCAACACTCCGCCTATCATAATATCTGTATCTGTTGCTGAAAATGTCTTCTTCGCCCAGTCTCTCCAGCCATCCACCCACAATGGCCCAGAAATAGCGTCTTTCCCCGCTTGGCGAATGGCTTCTTTCTTTTCCGTATTGCTGCCCTGAAAACATGCGACTATCTCTGTTCCCAATGCATATGCGTATCTTCCCCCTATCTCAAAAAACTCTACCATGCCCGATGTAAATTCACTGGTATAGTACGCAACCTTATCGCCTGCATTAGGATTGTATTTGACGATATCATCCATCTTCTGGTTTAGCTCTCGGACATATTCGTACGTATAGATATCATTTTCTCCATATCTGGTGATGTATTGCAGTGCGCTATCATGTGTTTGCAGCAACATAGCATAAATTTCCAGCTGTTCCAGTTGCTCAGCTGTAAATTGCCTTAGGTCTTCCTCTGAAAAATACCCTTGTGAATAATTAATCGCTTCATCAAAGCTAACGCTATCTTTCTGATAGCCCCGTTCCGTATATGCTTCATAAATCTGATCTACATTCTGAACTATTTTGGTTATATCTTTCCTATTTTCCTCAAACCACTCCTTTCCCTCTTTCTGTCTCTTATCAGCATAATCCAAAACCATTTTATCCTCTGGACGCATGGTATCTTCCCCGAAAGTTCCATCTTCTCCAGTATAGTAATCATGGAATTCCATTCGCTCAATTTCTTGAATAGCCCTCAATTCATCTTCTGTTAAATCCTCCGCTGAGTCATTTTCTCCTTGCCCTTGCACTAGCGCCAAAAGATCTCTTGTTGTTTCTCTGGCGCTTTTTCGGGAATTATCTCGCGTCTGCTCAATTTCTGGCAAAGAATCAAATAACGCTGTATCATAGGCTTGCCCTGGATCTATCTCCATAAAGTGCTCATTTCGCTCTTCCGAAGTTCTCGTATCTTGATAGCTCACTTCCTTTGGCTCTTTTTTAGTGTTTCTTTTTGGATTCTTATCCTTCATCTTATACTCGATTGGCTGATTCTTTTTGACTCCATCAAGAAAGTTATATAAATTAGAGGAGTTCGCTTTTTTTATTGCCTCATGTGCTTGTTGACGCTGTTTAGGTGTCCAATTTCCTTGTTCATTTTTCGTCTGAGGTGGTGGCGGAGTCGTGCCACCACCCTTCTTCCTCTCTTCCTCCATAATCTTCTGAAACAGCCGATAATCTTGCACATTTTGGTATTGACTTGAATTAATTGGTGACATTTTTTATTCTCCCTATTTCAAAACCATACTGCTCAATTATTGCAAATAGCGCAATGCGCCCTTCAGCTTTAAAATATCCTCTGTTGTATCTACTCCAGATCTTTGTAGTAAGGTTAATTTTTTAATCTTCGTATTTATCGACTGAACTGTAACCTTACTGGAACCACAAATTCTTGCGGCTTCGCTCAAATAAAATTCTTTCTCGGGATCCGAAGGTTCTGGAGGCTTAGGGCCACCTCCATTACTTACTTTTTTTTTAGCCGCCTCCGCCTGCTGCACAGCATAAGAGCTTGTCCCAATGGGAAGCCCAAGAGCATCTGCCGCCTCCTGCGTGATAATTCTGCCGAAAGTGCTGACTTCGTTCATCGCTTTGTTATAGGAAAACTCCATCTGGTAACGGTCCGCCTCCTGTTGTGCCTGCCATGCGTTAAAGTCATAGCTTGCGGCATACTGGTGCTCCTGTGCCTGGGCATTGCCCTTGCTCAAAATCGCCTGCGCCAGGTATTGCGCCATATTCTGATCCCGCGTATACCCCGCCTGAATAATTTTCTGGGCAATATCGTTCTTCTGATTCTGCTCCTGCAAGTTGGCCTGGTTCAGGCTGTTCTGAAGAGCAATCTGCCGGCGAATATTGCTGGTTTCCGAAACACCGCTGGAAGTCAGCCCTCTTGCCGCCATCACCTCTCTCGCCCCCTGGGCAGAAATCAGCGAATTTTTGTAAATCTGCTGCCGCGCAGAGTCGTATTGCTGGGAGAGCTTGTCCGATTGCGCGTTCAGTTCACTCACAGCGCTGTTATATGCCGCATCCTGCGCCTTCTGCTGTTCCTTCTTCGCCTGCTCATAATCCGCGTTATAGTCGTATTTCTGATATTCCGGTGCGTTTGCCATTTCTTAATCCTCTCTTTCCATTCTCTCGAGATCTGTAATCCTGTGTGAATTGCTCTTGATTTTCTCCTCTGCCGCTGTCATCCGCTCCACAAGGCTGTTATGAAGCTTCACCTTCTCCTCCAGCTGCTGCAACCGAAAGCTCGTCAGGCGGGAAGATGCTAGTATCCCGCCCACCGAGCCAACAATGGTTCCCAGAAAACCGAGCAAAGCTGTCAGCGTTGCTCCGTCCATTGCTTCTCTCCTCTAATTTTTCTCCTGCGCACTTTCTTCTTTTTTCATCTGCTTGCTCATCTGATGCCCATATACTGCCATGCCTGCGCAAAGCAGCCCTTGCAGCATGCCCATCAGAATGTTTTGAAGCATGTTGCACTCTGCCTTAGGGAAGATTCCGGCATATGCCGCTCCCAGCAAAATTCCTGCAATCCCCAGGGAAATGGGAATATACTTCGCCTGAAACAGCGCTGCCTTTTTGGTAAACATCCCTGCCAGGTTGAGCACAGGAATTAGAGTCAAAAGCTCCGGCCGAATATACTCAGAAAAATCCATTGTTCTATCATCCTTTCCATGTTCCGCCAAGGCGCTCACAGGTATCTTTTCCGATAATCCCATCCTGCCTCAGCCCATTTTTCTTTTGAAATGCCTCTACTGCCTGTTTTGTGTCATCACCAAACTGTCCGTCTGCGCCTCTGCTTCCGCAGGGATACCCTCTGGCTATCAGCGCCTCCTGCGCCCGGCGCACGTCCTCTCCCCGCATCAGCGGGCTTGTGCGTTTGAGCAGCCGCGAGAGCGTCCATCCCGTCTCGTCGCCGCCAGCACTGCCTTTCCATTTCCCGCCAAGCTTTTGGCAGGTATCCTTGCCGATGATCCCGTCTTCCCTTAGGCCATTGTCCTTTTGAAAGCGCCGAACTGCGGTTTCCGTATCCCCGCCAAACTGCCCGTCGGCGCCTCTGTTTCCGCAGGAATACCCTCTGGCTATCAGCGCCTCCTGTGCCCGGCGCACGTCCTCTCCGCGCATCAGCGGGCTTGTGCGTTTGAGCAGCCGCGAAAGCGTCCAATCCTTGGGCAATCCCGTCGCCGGCGTATCCTCCTCAATCTCTTCTTTCAGGCACTCGGGTCTTCCAAAATAGTTCCAGTATCCCGCCTGTGCATCAATGCCGCGCTTGACGACGCCGTCATCCCGGCCTTTCGCCTCTATGACGTTTCCTTTCGCATCCACTACGATGCCAACGTGATATGCCCTGCCTTTGCTCGCTCCATCGGTATATACCCGGAATACGAAGTCTCCCGGCAGAAGCTGTGCTTTTTCAATTTTTTGGCATTTCCCTTTAATCGTGTTAGAGGCCATATCATAGCTGTAAACCTCTTTGAGGTTTTGCAGGAAATACATAATCAGGCCCGAACAGTCGAATGCTCTTAATACCTCTGCCTTGCCCTCTTTTTTACGCTTTTTCCAAAGGGCGATCGCCCGATCTGCATTGCGTTCACTGGTCTCCATCCGGCGAATCCAGCTTTCGGAAATCGTCTCATGATTCTGCCCTTGCG
>CAJUPM010000014.1 GCA_910588425.1 uncultured Christensenellaceae bacterium
CACGTAGACCACGGCAAGACGACGCTGACGGCAGCAATCACGACGGTGCTTGCAAAAGCAACGGGCGGAGCGAAAGCAATGAGCTTCGCAGATATCGGAACGGCAGAGGAGACGGCAAGAGGCATCACGATTCATACGGCGCACGTCGAGTATGAGACGGAGAACCGGCACTATGCACACGTAGACTGCCCCGGACACGCAGACTACGTTAAGAACATGATCACGGGCGCAGCGCAGATGGACGGCGCAATCCTGGTTGTATCGGCCGCAGACGGCCCGATGCCGCAGACCAGAGAGCACATTCTGCTGGCTCGTCAGGTAGGCGTTAAGTATATCATCGTGTTCCTGAATAAGGTAGACATGGTAGACGACGAGGAGCTGCTGGAGCTGGTCGAGATGGAAGTGCGAGACCTGCTTTCCGAGTATGATTTCCCGGGCGACGATATTCCGATCATCAAGGGCTCGGCGCTGAACGCGCTGGAGTACGGCGCAACGCACGACGACGTGAAAGAGAGCGCAGAGTGCAAGTGCATCTTCGAGCTGATGGACGCAGTCGACAGCTACATCCCGACGCCTGAGAGAGCATCCGACCTTCCGTTCCTGATGCCTGTAGAGGACGTCTTCTCCATCACGGGCCGCGGCACGGTAGCAACGGGCAGAGTCGAGAGAGGCACGATTAAAGTGCAGGATACGGTAGAAATCGTCGGCATGACGCAGGAGACGAGAAGCGTAGTGGTAACTGGCGTAGAGATGTTCCGCAAGCTGCTGGAGCAGGCAATCGCCGGCGACAACATCGGCGTGCTCCTGAGAGGCGTGCAGAGAAACGAAATCGAGAGAGGCCAGGTTCTGGCGAAGCCGGGAACGATTCATCCGCATACGCACTTTGACAGCGAGGTATACGTGCTGACGAAGGAAGAGGGCGGCCGCCATACGCCGTTCTTCAACGGATACCGCCCGCAGTTCTACTTCAGAACGACGGACGTGACGGGAGTCATCAAGCTGCCGGATGGGGTAGAGATGGTGATGCCTGGAGACAACATCAAGATGGATATCGAGCTGATTACGCCAATCGCAATCGAGAAGGGACTGCGGTTCGCAATCAGAGAGGGCGGCAGAACGGTAGGTTCGGGCGTCGTAGCGAACATCATTGATGCGTAAAAGCAGACAGAAGGGAAGAGCAATGCTCTTCCCTTTTTTGCTGCCGCAAACTGCAAACAAGCTGAAAACAAAAGGCAGAGAGCGTTTTCTTTGGGAGTAGGGCGTGTTATAATAGTTATACCCACTGGCAAAATCAAAGATTTTGAGTGGGTCCCGCAACCACTGAATCGCGCACATCGCTCCGCTTCGCCGTAACGCAAAGCCAAAACCTTTGCACTATCCCGCCTCCGTATTGGGGTATGGGGCGGAGCCCCATGGTCACCTATCGCCCTTGACCTTGGGTGCGCAGAGCCCCATAGCTGCCCATTGCCCTTGACCTTAGGCGGGCAGGGAACGCGGGAGCAACTACCGCAGGAATTTTTGCCGCACCGCAGAGCCAAAACCTCTGCACTACCCCGCTTTTGTATTGGGCTATGGGGCGAAGCCCCATAGCTGTCCATCGCCCTTGACCTTAGGCAAGCGAGGCACAGACGGGCAGCGGCATTCTGCGCCCAAAACAGGGCGAGGGGGAATTTTTATGAAAATCCAAGCTGTGCTGGATGCCTGCAAAAACTTTTTTGTGTGGCTCTGGCAGGGAATATCCGGATGTTTTCAAAATAAAACCGCGCTGATCGCCGCACTGCTGCTGGCTCCCTTTGTGCTCCTGTTTTTGTGCAATCTTTTTTGGAATTTACTGCAAGAAGCGAAGAATCTCTTTGCGCCTACGGTCTGCGCTCCGGCCAAAATCACGCTGAAACGGGAGGAGCAGGAGAAAAACCGCTGGCGGCAGCTCCTTTGTACGCACCGCTTTGTGGGGCCGGCTTTTGAATATGAACGGACTGGCTATACCAAGTATTTTGTGCGGTTCCAGCTGGCGGATGGTTCGCAAAAGGAACTGCAAGTCTGGCGGGAAATCTACATGGGCGTCCAGGAAGGGGATTACGGCGTCCTGACTTTCCGGGGCGATAAATTCAAATCCTTCCGCATGAGCACCATGAATGCCCAGAAAGTGTAGGAAAACGCAGGGCTTGCCCCAAGGCCTGGGGAGGACGGCCGGGCCCCAGCCTGAGGCGCAAAGTGCAAAGCCAGGCGGCGCTTTTTAGGCCCTGTGCGCCTCCTTCACCACAGAAAATCGGCGCAGACCGTGCCGGAGCGGCGCACCGCGGGCGAAAATCTCTCTTTTTGCAGAAAAAATCGTGTTTTTTCAGGAAAAGCCCTTGCAAAGGGCTTTTTCCTATTATATAATACTACTGTTGCGCAGTGCGCAATATGGGATGAGGCAGAAGGTTGCCGGAGGCCATTTCCGGGTAATTTCTGCTGACAATCGCCCGACAATCGGGCGCTCCAAAGGGCAAATGCCAGAAAAACGCGGGGCATTTGCATTAAAAAATAGCTACGGCACACACGGCAGCGTTTGCAAAGGAGCAATGATGCAGGCTCCTGATCCGGCCGGAACACAACCTGTGGTGGGAAGGCAGGGAAAAGCCGCAAGAGGTGCCACATTGGCAAAGGAGGAATAATAAGTAATGGCAAGCCAAAGAATCAGAATTAAGCTGAAGGCATACGATCACAACCTTATCGACCAGTCTTCGGCGAAGATCGTGGAAACGGCAAAGCGCACGGGTGCGAAAGTATCCGGCCCGATCCCGCTCCCCACGGAAAAGGAGATCATCACAATCCTGAGAGCAACGCACAAATACAAAGACTCTCGCGAACAGTTTGAAATCCGCACGCACAAAAGACTCATCGATATCCTGGAAGCGAATGCGAAAACCACGGATGCTCTCATGCGTCTGGATCTGCCGGCGGGTGTTGATATCGAAATCAAACTGTAAGGCAGCGTAAGGAGGTAAACAATGAAAGCGATCTTAGGTAAAAAAGTTGGCATGACGCAGATCTTCACGGAAGAAGGCAACGTCGTACCCGTTACGGTAGTAGAAGCTGGCCCCTGCGTTGTCGTCGCGAAGAAGACCATCGAATCCGATGGCTATAACGCAATCCAGGTTGGATTCGGCGCCGTAAAGGAAAATAGAGTCAACAAACCCGAGGCCGGGCATTTCAAAAAAGCTGGCGTGGAGATGAGAAAAGTGCTCCGCGAGTTCCGCACGGATGATGTGGAAAGCTATGAAATCGGCCAGGAAATCAAGGCGGATGTGTTCGAGAACGGCGATATCATCGACGTTACGGGCACTTCCAAAGGCAAGGGCTATGCCGGCGCAATCAAGCGCTATGGCCAGCACAGAGGCCCGATGGCGCACGGCTCCAAGTATCACAGAGGCCATGGCTCCATGGGCACGAGAGTTGCCAAGGTCTATAAGGGCCACCACATGCCCGGCCATCTGGGCAACGTCAAGAAAACCATCCAGAATCTGCGGATTGTGGGTGTGGACGCAGAGCGCAATATGCTCCTCATCCGGGGCAGCATCCCTGGCGCAAACGGCCAGGTCGTTACTGTGAAAAAAGCGGTCAAAGCTTAAGCCGGATGAAAGGAGGAAGCAAACATGCCTAATTTGAAGATGTATAACACAAGCGGCCAAGAGGCTGGCGAAATCGCGCTGAGCGATGCGGTCTTTGGCGCTGAAGTCAATCAATATGCAATCCACCAGGTCGTCGTCGCAAAGCTGGCAGCAGATCGTCAGGGAACGCAGTCCGCGCTCACCTACGGCGAAGTCCGCGGAGGCGGCATCAAACCTTGGAGACAAAAGGGTACAGGCCGTGCAAGACAGGGCTCCATCCGCGCTCCTCAGTGGGTGGGCGGTGGCGTCGTATTCGCCCCCAAGCCCCGGGATTATTCCTTCAAGGTCAACCGGAAGGTTCGCCGCCTGGCAATGGTCAGCGCGCTTTCCGAGAAAGTCAAGACGGAGGAGCTGCTCGTCCTCGATGAGCTGAAACTCGCCGCTCCCAAGACGAAGGAAGTCGTCAAGCTGCTCGGCAATCTGAATGTTTCGGGCAAGGCGCTCATCGTCACGGCGGAGAAAGACGAAGAAGTCGTCCGCGCGGCAAACAACCTGCCCGGTGTCAAGACGGGTGTTGTCGGCGGCGTCAGCGTCTACGATATTATCAACTGCGATAAGCTCATCGTAACGCAGGCTGCGGCCAAAAAGGTCGAGGAGGTTTATGCGTAATGAAAGATATTCATGATATCATTCTGGGGCCAGTGCTCACGGAAAAGAGCTACGACCAAATCCCCATGAAGAAATATACGTTTAAAGTTGCGCCGGGTGCCAACAAAACGGAAATCAAATCCGCAATCGAAGAGATTTTCGGCGTTCAGGTCGAGAGCGTAAATACCTCGAACCGCGACGGCAAAGTCAAAAGACAGGGCTACACCAGAGGCAGAACTGCCAAGGTGAAAAAAGCAGTTGTTACGCTCAAAGAGAGCTCCAAGGCCATCGAGTTCTTCGAGAGCATGGTTCAGTAGCTTAGGAGGGTATTATCATGGCGATTAAAAAATACAAACCGACTTCTCCGGGCAGAAGAGGCATGTCGGTCTCCGCGTTCGACGAGATTACGGCAAACGCACCCGAGAAATCTCTGCTGGCAACCAAGAAGAAGACGGGCGGCAGAAACGCCCGCGGCTGCATCACGGTGCGGCACATCGGCGGCGGCAACAGACAGAAATACAGAATCATCGATTTCAAGCGCAATAAAGACGGCATCCCCGCCAAAGTCGCGACCATCGAGTACGACCCGAACCGCACGGCCAACATCGCGCTGCTGCACTACGCCGACGGCGAGAAGAGATATATCCTCGCTCCCCTGGGCCTGAAGGTCGGCGATACCATCATCTCCGGCGAGAACGCGGATATCAAGCCCGGCAACGCGCTGGAAATCCAGAATATCCCGGTGGGCACCATGGTGCACAACATCGAGATGAAGCCCGGCAAGGGCGGCCAGCTGGTCAGAAGCGCGGGCAACGCTGCGCAGCTGATGGCAAAGGAAGGCGCTTATGCGCAGGTCCGTCTCCCCTCCGGAGAGGTCCGCATGATTCCCATGAACGCCAAGGCAACCATCGGCCAGGTTGGCAACGTCGATAACAGCAACATCAGCCTGGGCAAGGCTGGCAAATCCCGTCATAAAGGCATTCGGCCCAACGTCCGCGGTTCTGTCATGAACCCGAACGACCACCCGCACGGCGGTGGCGAGGGCAAGTCCCCCATCGGCCGTCCCGGCCCGGTTTCGCCCTGGGGCAAGCCGACTCTGGGCAAGAAGACGAGAAAAGGCAAGAATCCGTCGAACAAGTTCATTGTAAGACGCAGAAACGGCAAGTAGGCTAGCAGGAAGGAGAATATGAAATGAGTAGGTCAGTGAAAAAGGGGCCTTTCGTGCATGAAAAACTGCTGGCAAGAATTCAGCAGATGAACGAAAAGAACGAGAAGAAAGTACTGAAGACATGGTCTCGTGCGTCGACGATTTTCCCGGATATGGTCTCGCATACGATTGCGGTTCATGATGGCAGAAAGTTCGTTCCCGTCTACGTCACCGAGGACATGGTTGGGCATAAGCTCGGCGAATTCGCTCCCACGCGCACGTATCGTGGTCATGCCGGCGAGAAGTCGTCCAGATAGGAGGAGAGATAAATGGCAACACGCGAGAGAGAAAAAGCGCTCAAGCGGCGCGAAAACAAGGATAACAGAGCTCGTGCTGTCGGCAGATACATCAGAATCTCCCCCAGCAAAGTGAGAATTGTCATCGATTTGATCAGAGGCAAGAAAGTGGATGAGGCCCGCGCGATTTTGATGCATATGCCAAACGGCGCATGCGAGCCCGTGCTCAAAGTGCTGAACAGCGCCATCGCAAACGCGGAAAACAACCTGGAGCTCAGCCGGGACAGCCTGATCGTCGCAGAGGCATTTGCGGATCAGGGGCCCACGCTCAAGCGTTTCCAGCCTAGAAGCCAGGGCAGAGCTTACAAGATTCTGAAGAGAAGCAGCCATATCACGGTTATCCTGGGCGAGGCGAAGGAGGAGAAATAAGATGGGCCAGAAAATTAATCCAAACGGCTTTCGGGTTGGTATCATCAAGGATTGGGATTCCCGCTGGATGGTCAAAAAGAACCAGATGTCCGATTGCATCGTGGAAGACCACAAGATCAGAACGTTCCTGAAAGAGAAGCTCTATGCTGCCGGCGTTTCCAAAATCGAAATCGAGCGCGCAGCAAATAAAATTTCCGTCAACATCTACACCGCAAAGCCCGGCATCGTCATCGGCAAGGGCGGCACGGGCCTGGATGTCATCAAGGCGGATCTTAAGAAGCTGACGGATAAAACCGTCGTCATCAATGTCATGGAAGTGCGCCGCCCGGATGTGGATGCGCAGCTCGTGGCAGAGAACGTCGCTTCCCAGCTGGAGCGCAGAATCGCGTTCCGCCGTGCAATGAAGTCCTGCATCGGCCGCGCCATGAAGGGCGGCGTCAAGGGCATCAAGATTGCCACGGGCGGCCGGCTCGGCGGCGCTGAAATCGCCAGAAGCGAGAGCTACCACGAAGGCAGCATTCCGCTGCAGACTATCCGCGCGGATATCGACTATGGCTTTGCGGAAGCAAACACCACATACGGCAAGATCGGCGTCAAGGTCTGGATTTATAACGGCGAGATCATGGTAAACCCGCTTAAAGAGCGTGCGAAGAACACCAACGCGCCCAGAGAAAACAGAAGGGACAACAGAAGAAATCCGGAGGGAGGCAGAAGAAATGTTACTTCCAAAAAGAGTAAAGCATAGAAAGGTATTCAGAGGCCGCATGAAGGGCAAGGCGACCCGCGGCAATACCGTATCATATGGCGAATATGGCCTTATGGCAACAAAACCCTGCTGGATTACAAGCCGCCAGATCGAGGCAGCCCGTATCGCAATGACGCGCTACACCAAAAGAGGCGGCCAGGTTTGGATCAAAATCTTCCCGGATAAGCCGGTTACGCAGAAACCCGCCGAAACCCGAATGGGCAGCGGCAAGGGCTCGCCGGAATACTGGGTCGCAGTTGTCAAGCCGGGCAGAGTGCTGTTCGAAATTGCTGGCGTTTCCGAGGAAGTCGCCAGAGAGGCTTTGCGTCTTGCAGGCAATAAGCTGCCCATCAAGTGCAAGTTTGTAAAGAGTGAGAAACTGGAAAAAGGCGGTGAGCAAGTTGAAGGCGAATAAATATCGTGAAATGACGGAGCAGGAGCTGAGCGCAAAGCTTGGCGATCTCAAAACAGAGTTCTTCAACCTGCGCTTCCAGAAAGCCACCGGCCAGCTCAGCAACCCTTTAAGCATTCGCGAAGTCAAGCGGGATATCGCAAGAGTGAAGACGATTCTCAAAGAGCGTGAGCTTAGCGCCGCAAACAAATAGTCGAAAGGAGAGCTTTCATGGAAGAGCAAGCAAGAAATCTTCGCAAAGTCAGAATCGGCGAAGTTGTAAGCGATAAGATGAATAAAACCGTTGTGGTTTTAGTCAAAGAGAGAAAGAAGCACAGCATCTATAAGAAAACTGTGAACTACTCTAAGAAATTCAAAGCCCACGATGAGCAGGAAATTTGCGGCATTGGCGATACCGTGAAAATCATGGAAACCCGCCCGATCAGCAAAGATAAATGCTGGAGAGTCGTGGAAATCGTAGAAAAGGCCAAGTAAGGTTAAGGAGGAGAGCTAAAAATGATCCAAATGCAGACATATCTGAAAGTAGCTGACAACTCCGGCGCTAAGGTCATTCAGTGCTTCAAGGTGCTTGGCGGCTCTATGAGAAAAACTGCCAACATCGGGGATGTCATCGTTGCTTCGGTTAAGAGCGCGGCTCCCGGCGGCGTCGTCAAGAAAAAAGACGTCGTGAAGGCTGTTATTGTCAGAAGTGTTTCCGGCGTGAAGAGACCGGATGGTTCCTACATCAAGTTTGATGAAAACGCCGCTGTTATCATCGATAACAACAAGCAGCCCAGAGGCACCCGTATCTTCGGGCCAGTTGCCAGAGAGATCAGAGATGAGGGCTATACCAAAATCGCGTCTCTTTCTCCCGAAGTGCTGTAAGGAGGGAGCTAGGAAATGGCAAATTTACACGTTAAGAAAGACGACACCGTCGTCGTCATCACAGGCAAAGACAAAGGCAAAACTGGCAAGGTTATGGTGGCCGAGCCCAAGAAGGGCAGAGTCGTCGTAGCGGGCGTCAATATGGTAACGCGCCACCAGAAAGCCAAGAGCCAGACAGAGCCGGGCGGCATCGTGCACCGCGAGGGCGCCATCGCAGCATCCAACGTCATGCTGTATTGCAGCAAGTGCGAAAAAGGCGTTCGCACGGCTGTGAAGGTTCTGGAAAACGGCAGCAAAGTCCGCGTTTGCAAAAAATGCGGCGAAGTACTCGATAAATAAGCGGGAGGGATAGAAAATGCCTAGATTAAAGGATAGCTATAAAACAGAAATCGTTCCTGCCCTCATGCAGAAATTCGGGTATAAAAACGTCATGCAGGCGCCAAAGCTCGAGAAAATCGTCATCAACATGGGTATGGGCGATATCAAGGATAACCCCAAGGCGTTGGATTCCGCGCTGGAAGAGCTGACGCTCATCTCCGGCCAGAAGCCGGTAGTCACGCTTGCAAAGCACTCCGTCGCAAACTTCAAGCTCCGCGCGGGCATGAAGATTGGCGCAAAAGTAACGCTGAGAGGCGACCGCATGTATGAGTTCATGGATAAGCTCATCAGCATCGCAATCCCCCGCATCAGAGACTTCCGCGGCCTTCCCGCCACGAGCTTTGATGGCAGAGGCAACTATGCCCTTGGCGTCAAAGAGCAGCTGATGTTCCCGGAAATCGAATTCGACAAGGTCGAAAAGGTGCGCGGCATGGATATCATCGTGGTTACATCCGCACAGACGGACGAAGAAGCCCGCGAGCTTTTGACGCTCATGGGAATGCCGTTCAGCAAGTAAGGAGGAGAGGCAAAGTGGCAAAGAAAAGTATGATTGTAAAGCAGCAGAGAGGCTCGAAATTCTCCACCAGAGAGTATACCAGATGCCGCATCTGCGGGCGTCCTCACTCTGTGCTCAGAAAATACGGCATCTGCCGTGTGTGCTTTAGAGAGCTTGCTTACAAAGGGGAAATCCCCGGCGTAAAGAAAGCTAGTTGGTAGAAGACTTTAAAAAGGAGGAAAAAGTAAATGCCAGTTACGGATCCCGTAGCAGATATGCTGACACGCATTCGCAATGCTTTGGTCGTAAAAAAGGATATCGTCGACATCCCCGCTTCCAAAATGAAGGCTTCTATTGCTAGAATCATGTTGGATCAGGGCTTTATCAAAGGCTGTGAGACGGTGCAGGAGGATGAGCGCCCGGTTCTGCGCATCAAGCTGAAATACGGCCCGAATGGAGAGAACGTCATCTCGGGGCTCAAGAGAATCAGCAAGCCCGGCCTGCGCGTGCATGTCGGCAAAGAGGAGCTGCCCAAAGTGCTCAATGGCCTTGGAATCGCCATCATCTCCACGAGCTCTGGCATCATGACGGATGCCGAAGCCAGAAGAAAATCGGTTGGCGGCGAAGTTTTGGCTTACATCTGGTAGGCCGCTGTAAATTTAAAAAGAGAGGTACGAAAAGGATATGTCAAGAATAGGCAGACTTCCTGTCGAGCTACCTGCAGGCGTTACTGCTTCCGTCGAAGCGGGCAACGTGCTTAAGGTGAAAGGACCGAAGGGTGAGCTGGCCCAGGCGTTCAGTGGCGACATGGAAATTAAGGTCGAAGGCAATGTTATCACAGTGTCTCGTCCCTCGGATGATAAACAGCATCGCGCACTCCATGGCCTGACAAGAGCGCTCATTGCCAACATGGTCAAGGGTGTAAACGAAGAATATGTCAAAGAGCTGGAGATCGTTGGCGTCGGCTATCGTGCGCAGCTCTCGGGCAAGAAGCTCGTGCTTGGCGTCGGCTTTACGCACAACGTCGAAATCGAGGCAGAAGATGGCATCCGCTTTGAGGTTCCCTCGCAGACGAGCATCATCGTCCGGGGCATCGATAAGCAGAAGGTCGGCCAGGTTGCAGCGAACATTCGCGCCGTCAAGCCGCCGGAACCCTATAAGGGCAAGGGCATCCGCTATAAAGACGAGCATGTGCGCCGCAAAGAAGGCAAGACAGGTATGTAAGGGGAGGGTAGAGTATTATGATTAAAAAACAAGATAAAAACATGGTACGCAAGGCCCGCCACCAGCGCATCCGCAATAAAATCAGCGGCACGGCCAGCCGCCCCAGAATGTGCGTCTACAGAAGCCTGAACAACATCTATGTTCAGCTCATCGACGACGTCGCAGCAAACACCCTCGTCGCAGCTTCCACGCTGGATAAGGATCTCGCGGGCGTCATCGAGAATATGACCAAGAAAGAGGCTTCCAAGGCTGTCGGCGAAAAGGCCGCCAAGCTCGCACTGGAAAAAGGCATTTCGGAAGTCGTCTTTGACCGTGGCGGTTATCTTTACACGGGCAGAGTCGCAGAGGTTGCAGACGGCGCGCGCGCCGCTGGGCTGAAGTTATAAGGAGGGCAATGAGTTGCAACGCATAGATGCCAGCACACTGGATTTACAAGAAAGGCTTGTTGCCGTAAACCGCGTCGCCAAGACTGTCAAAGGCGGCAGAACCATGCGCTTTAGCGCCCTTGTGGTCGTCGGCGACGGCAATGGCCATGTCGGCTGCGGAATGGGCAAGGCTGCTGAAATTCCTGAAGCAATTCGCAAGGCAGTCGAGCAGGCAAAGCGCAATATGGTAACCGTCGCGATGGACGGTTCGACAATCCCCCACGAGATCATCGGCAAATTTGGCAGAGGCCATATCGTGCTGATGCCCGCATCCAAAGGAACCGGCGTTCTGGCCGGCGGCCCGGCGCGTGCGGTAATCGAGCTGGCGGGTATTAAGGATATCAAGACAAAATCTTATGGCTCCAACAACGCGATCAACGCAGTCAAGGCGACGATTGCCGGCCTCTCCCAGGTGAGAACGGCCGAGCAGGTTGCAAAGCTGCGCGGAATCAGCGTCGAGCAGATGAGATAGGAGGGCAATAACATGCAGTTAAAAGTTAAGCTCGTCAAGAGCCCCATCGGTTGCCCCAAAGATCAGAAGGATACTGTCCGTGCGCTGGGCCTCAGAAAGCTCGGCCAGGAAGTCATCAAGGAAGACAACGCTCCCATCCGCGGCCAGATCTTCAAAGTGAAGCACCTGGTCTGCGTCGAAGAAGTTTAGGAGGGCAGAAGCGATGAAATTACATGAATTAGCACCTGCCGAGGGCTCCAAGAAAGCAGCCGTCCGCGTTGGCCGCGGCAACGGCTCGGGATGCGGCAAAACTTCTGGCAGAGGCCAGAAGGGTCAGGGCGCCAGAAGCGGCGGCGGCGTTCGCCCCGGCTTTGAGGGCGGCCAGATGCCCATCACCAGAAGAATCCCCAAGAGAGGCTTCAAGAATATTTTTGCCAAAGTCTATACGACGCTCAACGTCGAAGAGCTCAATGCTTTCGATGAGGGCACCGTCATCACGGCCGAGATGCTCAAAGAGTGCGGCTTTATCAGCAAAATCAACGATGGCATCAAAATCTTGGGTCAGGGAGAGCTCTCTAAGAAGCTGACAGTCAAAGCTGTGAAGTTCACGGCCTCCGCCAAGGAGAAAATCGAGGCTGCCGGTGGAACCGCAGAGGAGATATACTAATGTTTAAGACTTTGGGAAATGCCTGGAAAGTTGCAGATATCAGAAAAAAGATGCTCTATACGCTGCTCATGCTGCTCATCTATCGGCTGGGCATCGTCATCCCGGTTCCGGGTGTGAACGTGGCGTATATCAGCGAACAGGTCAACAACTATACCGCTCTCGGCTTTCTCAACCTGCTTTCGGGCGGCGGCCTGGAAAGCATGTCTATCTTTGCGCTTGGCATTTCTCCCTACCTGAACGCTTCCATCATCATGAACCTGCTCACAGTCGCAATTCCCGCGCTGGAGCGCATGGCCAAGGAAGAGGGAGGGCAGAAAAAGGTCTCTGCTATTACCCGAATCGTCTCGGTGGCGCTTGCAATCGTCCAGGCTGTTGGCATCTTGCTGGGCATGGGCGCAAACGCCGTCCAGTCGACGGATATTTTCAACTATATCACCATTGTGCTCTGCCTCACGGCAGGCACGGCCTTCATCATGTGGCTGGGTGAGCGCATCAACGATAAGGGCATCGGCAACGGTATCTCGCTGATCATCTTTGTGGGTATCGTGGCAGATCTGCCCGGGCAGGCAATCGCCTTGTTCAGCGGCGTGTTCACAGGAAAGGCCAGCGTCTGGTCTTTAGTGGGGACGCTGGTGTTCGCGCTGTTCACCATCACGGCCATCACCTTCGTGGATATGGGCGAGCGCAGAATTCCCGTCCAGTATGCGAAGCGCGTGGTCGGCCGCAAGATGTTCGGCGGTCAGTCCACCTTCATCCCCATGAAGGTCAACCAATCCGGCGTTATGCCGCTGATCTTCGCCATGACGTTCGTCCAGTTCCCGGGCATGATCGCCCAGTTCTGGCCGAACAGCGGCTTCTATCAGTGGTATTCCAAATTCCTGGGAACGGGCAGCTGGCTGTATGCCATCATCTATGCCCTGCTCATCATGTTCTTTACCTACTTCTATTCCCAGATCGCCTTTAACCCCATCGATGTCTCCAAGAATATCCAGCAGTACGGCGGCTTCATCCCGGGCATCCGCCCTGGCAAGCCCACCTCGGATTATCTTGCCGGCATCCTCTCGCGCCTGACGCTGTTCGGCGCACTGTTCTTGGCCGTGGTGGCCGCAGTGCCCACGCTGTTCAGCAAGCTTCTGGGCTCCACTTCCGCCTTTGGCGCAACCAGCCTGCTCATCATGGTGAGCGTGGCGCTGGAAACGGCCAAGACGCTGGAAGCACAGATGATGATGCGCCACTACAAAGGCTTCTTGAAATAGGAGGAAGGCAATGAACGTCATTCTACTCGGCCCTCCCGGGGCTGGAAAAGGCACAATGGCAGCCAAAATCAAAGAGCATTTTGGCTTTGAGCATCTCTCTACGGGCGATATGCTCCGCGCAGAGATGAAAAACGGCACGGAGCTTGGCAATATGGCCAAGGCCTATATCGATGAGGGCAAGCTGGTGCCGGATAGCGTGATCATAGGCATGGTAAAGAACCGTCTGGAAAATACAGAAGGGGGCATCCTCTTCGATGGTTTCCCGCGCACGGTGGAGCAGGCGAAGGCGCTTTCCGAGATCGCGGAAATCGATGCCGTCGTCAATCTGGATACTACGGTAGATGTCGTCGTCGGGCGCATCTGCTCGCGCAGGCTCTGCAAAGAGTGCGGCGCGGTATACAGCACGGCCTGGTATAGCGGCGAGACCTGCGAAAAATGCGGCGGCGCGCTCTATATCCGGGACGACGATACCGAAGAGACGGTCGTTAAGCGCTTCGAGGTGTATCAGCAGCAGACTGCGCCGCTGGTAGAGTTCTATCAGGGCCAGGGAAAGCTGCATACCATAGACGCAAATGGGGCGCCGGATGAGATTGCGAAGCAGATTCGCGAAACTCTTGAGGGGCTCAAAAACGAATGATCATCATAAAATCTGCAAAAGAAATTGAAAAGATGCGCCAGGCGGGCAGGGTTGCTGCCCAGGCAATGGAAAAGGTGCTTGCGGCGGTTCGCCCGGGGGTAACTACGGGCGAGCTGGATCGCATCGCATTTGATTACATTATAGGGGCGGGAGCGACGCCATCCTTCAAGGGATACGGCGGATTTCCCGGCTCTATCTGTGCATCTGTCAATGAGCAGGTTGTGCATGGCATCCCGGGGCATCGCCGCCTGCGGGAAGGGGATATTATAAGCATCGACATGGGCGCTTATCTGCATGGCTTCCATTCGGATATGGCCAGAACAGTGGGCGTCGGCGAGATTTCCCCCGAGGCACAGCGGCTCATCGATATCACAAAAGAAAGCTTCTACCGGGGCATCGCCCAGGCAGTCGCGGGCAACCGCATTTTCCATGTCAGCAAAGCCATTGAGGGGTATGCTGTGGAAAACGGCGTGAGCGTCGTGCGGGAGCTCATTGGCCATGGCGTCGGGCAGGATTTGCACGAAGCGCCGGATGTGCCAAACTTCGTCTCCCGGTTCAAAGGCCCGGTCCTGCGGCCCGGTATGACGATTGCCGTCGAGCCCATGCTCAACTTGGGCACGCCAAAGGTCGTCGAGGCGGATGACGGGTGGACGGTCTCCACGCTGGATGGCAAACTCTCGGCGCATTACGAGAATACCATCGCCATCATGCCTGAGGGCCCCTGTGAGATTCTCACAGCAGCAGAGTGAGGCGCAGCATGGAAAAGTTTGGAGTTGGCACGGTTTGCCGGGCTCTGGCTGGCAGAGATAAGGGCAAATATTTTGTGGTGTCGGAGGTTTTGGAGGGCGAGTATGTGCATCTGGCAGATGGCAGAGGCCGCAAGCTCGCAAAGCCAAAACGCAAAAAGAGGATGCATCTGCGCCCCTGCGGCGCTGTGAGCGAGGAGCTTAGGCAGGCGCTGCAGCAAGGCGATGCGCTGGATGCGCGGGTGCGGGAAGCTTTGGCAATATTAAAGGAGAATTAGATTTGTCAAAAAGTGATGTTATCGAAGTTCAGGGCGTCGTGACGGATACGTTTCCGAATGCTGCTTTTGAAGTTGAGCTGGAAAACGGGCATAAGGTGCTGGCGCATATTTCCGGAAAGCTGCGCATGAACTATATCCGCATTCTTCCGGGCGATAAGGTTACGGTGGAGCTTTCTCCCTACGATCTATCCAGAGGAAGAATCACTTGGAGAGGAAAGAACTAAAAAGCGGCGCTTTTGCTGTGTTATCACAAAAAATTGCTTAAAAAGGCATATTTTTGAGTAAAAATTCAGGAAAAAGCATTGCAATTTTCTGGATGAACAGATAAAATATAAGGTGCGCTTATATTGATCATAGGCGCATTAGAGAGTGTTGTGGGATGCCCTGAGAGCTTTCTTAGGATAAGCACCCTATTGTCATCTCTAAAAAATAGGAGGTAGAGAAATGAAGGTTAGACCGTCTGTAAAACCGATGTGCGAGAAATGCAGAGTCATCAAGCGGCACGGCAAGGTTATGGTCATCTGCTCGAATGCAAAGCATAAGCAGAGACAGGGCTAAATTTATTTTTTGATAAGAAGTGCTGCCATGTTCGCGCAGCGGCTGTACGGGCCTTACCCGCCCGTATTGCGCACGCATGCTCACCTTATTATACAAATCACCGAACAAGAAACCGGAGGTAAAAGGTTAAATGGCACGTATTGCTGGGGTAGATTTACCCAGAGATAAACGCATTGAAATCGGCCTGACCTATGTGTATGGCATTGGTCTGAAAACCTCTCAGGAAATTCTCGCTGCAACCGGGGTAGACCCGGATATTCGGGTGAGAGATTTATCCGAGGATGATGCCGGCAAAATCCGAGAATATGTCGATAAGCACTGCCATGTTGAGGGCGATCTCAAAAGAGAAGTCAGCCTCAATATTAAGCGTCTGATGGAAATTGGCTGCTATCGCGGCGTCCGCCACAGAAGAGGCCTGCCCGTGCGCGGCCAGAGCACCAAGACGAATGCGCGCACCAGAAAAGGCCCCAAGAAGACGGTAGCGGGCAAGAAGAAGTAAGGGGGAGAATGCAATGGCAAAAGCAGTAACAAGCAGAAAGCGCAGAGAAAAGAAAAACATTGAGCGCGGCCAGGCACATATCCGCTCTTCCTTCAACAACACGATTGTTACGATGTCGGATATGCAGGGCAACGCGCTTTCGCAGTCGAGCTCGGGAGCGCTTGGCTTCCGCGGCTCGAGAAAGTCCACTCCCTTCGCGGCGCAGATGGCCGCGGAGACGGCTGCAAAGGCAGCTATGGAGCATGGCCTGAAGACAGTTGAAGTCTACGTTCGCGGCCCGGGATCCGGAAGAGAAGCGGCGATTCGCGCGCTCCAGACGGCCGGCCTCGAAGTTACGCTCATTAAGGATGTTACGCCGATTCCGCACAACGGCTGCCGTCCGCCCAAGCGCAGAAGGGTTTAAAGGAGGTATATTATTATGGCAAGATACACAGGTCCTGTATGCCGCCTTTGCCGCAGAGAAGGCTGCAAACTGTTCCTCAAAGGGGATAGATGCTTCTCGGAAAAGTGCGGATTCACAAAACGCCCGGTCGCTCCGGGGCAGCATGGCCAGAGCAGAAAGAAAGCTTCTGAATATGGCATTCAGTTGCGTGAGAAACAGAAAGTCAAAAGAGCTTATGGCATGAGCGAAAAGCAGTTCCGCAGCTATTTCGAGCTGGCTGCCAAGCAGAGAGGCGTTACCGGCGCCTATATGCTCATGCTGCTGGAGCTTCGCCTGGATAACGTGATCTATCGCATGGGCGTGGGCGATTCCCGCGCGCAGGCCCGGCAGTTCGTCCTGCACGGCCATATCACGGTCAACGGCAAGAAAGTTGATATCCCTTCCTACAGAGTTTCGGTGGGTGATGTCATCGCAGTCAAGGCAAAGAGCGCAGGAACAGAGCGCTTCAAGCAGATCGCGGAGCAGGCAGGAAAGCCGGTTCCCAAGTGGCTCTCGGTTGCCGAGGGCGGTCTTTCCGCAAGCGTGGTAGCGCTGCCTGAGAGAGATGATATGGATTTAACCATTGAAGAGCACTTGATCGTCGAGCTGTATTCTAGATAACAATAGTTCGAACCGCAACTAACTTTAAGGAGGGTTTTTCGTACATGTTGGAAATTGAAAAGCCGAAGATCGAATGCACTGAGCACAATGCTGACAGAAGCTATGCGAGATTCGTGATGGAGCCCCTCGAGCGGGGCTTTGGGACAACGCTTGGCAACTCTCTGAGAAGAGTCCTGCTTTCCTGCCTTCCTGGTGTAGCGGTAACGAAAATCAAGATTGATGGAGTGTTGCACGAGTTTTCCACAGTTCCCGGCGTTCGGGAGGACGTCACAAACATCGTGCTAAACCTGAAAGGATTGCGCGCAAAGCTGTATTCCGATGAGCCCAAGACGCTGACGCTCAACGTCGCGGGGCCAAAGGATGTAACAGCGGCGGATATTTCTTTGGATTCCGATGTGGAAATTATCAATCCGGATCTTCATATCGCCACACTGGACGACAACGCAGCGCTGACGATGGAAATTACGTTGGCCCATGGCAGAGGCTATGTTCTTGCAGATAAGAACAAAGAGCCGGATATGCCCATCGGCGTGATTCCCATGGATTCGCTCTATACCCCCGTAACCAAGGCAAACTTCACGGTAGAGAACACCCGGGTCGGCCAAATCACGGATTTTGACAAGCTGACGCTGGATGTCTGGACGGATGGTTCCATCCCGGCAGACGAGGCCGTTTCCTTTGCGGCAAAGATTCTCACCGAGTATCTGAGCCAGTTCGTGGGCCTGGCGGATCATGTGGGCGATGTCGAAATCATGGTGGCAAAAGAGGATGCAAAGAAAGAAAAGATCCTTGAAATCACCATCGAAGAGCTGGATTTGTCCGTGCGCTCCTATAACTGCTTAAAGCGCGCAGGCATCAACACGATCGAAGAGCTCATCAAAAAGAACGAAGAAGAAATGATGAAGGTAAGAAACCTGGGCAGAAAATCTCTGGAGGAAGTCCAGCAGAAGCTCGCGACCTTGGGGCTCAGCCTTCGTCAGGATGATTAATCTGTAGCTAGGAGGCACACGAAGGTGGCAAACTATACCAAATTAAACATGGCCTCGGGCCCGAGAAAGGCTGTTCTCAGAAATCAGGTTACCGCGCTTCTTTGGAATGGCAGAATCGAGACGACAGACGCCAAGGCCAGAGAAGTCCGCAGAATCGCTGAGAAGATGATCACGAAGGCCATGAAGCAGTATAAAAATACAGTAACTGTCACGAAATCCGTCAAGGATGAAAAGGGCAATATTGTAGAGAAAGAGTTCGTGAACGACGCTCCGGAAAAACTGGCCGTCAGACGCCAGATGCTGGCTTATCTTTATAACGTTAAGCCGGAGAAGCTGGAGAAGGAGAGCAAATACAAATACAATCAGCGCACAGGGGATGTGAAATATCCCGTTGTGGAGAAGGTATTTAGAGAGATCGCTCCGAAGTATGCAGCCCGGGCAGAATCCTTGGGCCAGGGCGGCGGCTATACCCGCATCATCAAGATGGGGCCGAGACGCGGCGATGCGGCGGAAATGGTGATTCTCGAGCTGGTCTAATTGCCAGAGAGGGGCTTTGGGGGCAGATGCACTCAAAGCCCTTTTTCCATTTGAGGCCTGGCGCCAAAAATGCGGCAGGCCGCGGCTCATACTGCAGATGCAGGCCTGGGTAATTTCGCTGGCTTGCACGGCGTACTTTGCCCTGGCGGCAGGGCGTTTTGCCAAAGCAGTAAAAAGGCCGCGTTAGAAAGCAGGTAGCAGCATGCAACAAATTTTAGAGGCGGAAGCGCTCAAATTCGCCTATATCTCCGAGGACGAGACCTATCACTTTGCCTTAAACGGCATCGACCTTTCGATTCGCGAAGGGGAGTTTGTCGTCATACTCGGGCATAACGGCAGCGGCAAATCCACCTTTGCCCGACTGGTCAACGCGCTGAATACGCCGACCTCCGGCCGGCTGGAAGTCGCCGGGATGGATACGGCAAAAGAGGAGAACCAGCTTTCCATCCGGGAGACGGCGGGCATGGTCTTCCAGAACCCGGATAACCAGCTGGTGGCCACGGTGGTGGATGAGGAAGTGGCCTTCGGGCCGGAAAACCTCGGCGTGCCCAGAGAGGAAATTCTGGAGCGCGTGCAGCAGTCCCTGGAAATGGTGGGCATGGAGCAGTATCAAAAGCGAGCCCCGCATATGCTCTCGGGCGGGCAGAAACAGCGAATCGCCATTGCCAGCACGCTGGCCATGCACCCCAAGATGATCATCTTCGATGAGGCCACGGCCATGTTAGACCCCAAGGGCCGCAGCGATATTTTGGAGATCATCCATCAGCTGAACGCTCAGGGCATGACCATCCTGCTCATCACGCACTTCATGGAGGAAGCCGTGGGGGCGGATCAGGTGGTGGTCATGAGTAACGGGTTTGTGCTTAAAAAAGGAACGCCCCGGGAGATTTTCTTCGATGAAGAGCTGCTCCAAAAGGCCGAGCTTCTGCCGCCTTTCGCCGCGCAGCTATATATGGATCTCAAAAAACGCGGAATCGCCCTAAATCCCGCGCTGACCAGAGAGGAGCTTGCAGAGCAGCTATGCCAATTACAGTAAAAAACCTTTCTTATACCTATATGCCCGGCACGCCCTTCGAGCATCAGGCGCTGAAAAACGTCAGCTTCGAGATCGCCGACGGCGAGTTCGTGGGCATCATCGGGCACACGGGCAGCGGCAAGAGCACGCTCATCCAGGTCATCAGCGGCCTGCTGGACGGCGCAGAGGGCCAGGTGCTCATTAACGGCGTGGACTACATGGCCAAAAAGGCGGATCGCAAACAGCTTCGGCGGACGCTGGGCGTGGTGTTCCAGTATCCCGAATACCAGCTTTTTGAGGAGACGGTGGAAAAGGATGTGGCCTATGGCCCGCGCAAAATGGGCGTCCCCGAAAGCGAGCTTGCCGGCCGGGTGCGCGTCGCGCTGGAGCATGTGGGCATCGATTACGAGCTCTATAAGGATAAATCGCCCTTTTCGCTCTCGGGCGGCCAAAAGCGCAAAATCGCCATTGCAGGCGTGCTGGCCATGGAGCCTTCCATCTTGATTTTGGACGAGCCCATCGCCGGGCTGGACCCAATGGGCCGGGAAAACTTCATGCAGCTCTCCCGGGATCTGAACGAGACGGGCATTACCATCCTCATGATTTCCCATAATATGGACAACCTTGCGGAATACGCCGGCCGGGTGCTGGCCATGAACGGCGGCGAGCTGTATCTGAACGGCACACCGAGAGAAGTTTTTGCGCAGGAGGAGAAGCTGGTTGCCGCCGGGCTGGATCTGCCCGAAGCCGCCAAGCTGGCGGGGCAGCTGCGGGAGCGGGGCATGGATATTCCCCGGGGAACCATCCGCTACCATGAGATTTTGGACTGCCTGACCGGGAAGCTGGGAGGTGCAAAGCAATGAAAAACGTCGCGCTGGGGCAATATTTCCCCGGAAGCTCGCTCATGCACCGGATGGACCCGAGAGTCAAGCTGCTGCTGACGATCGCCATCATCGTGCTCATCTTCTTCGTGCATACCTACTGGGGCTATCTGGCTGTGCTGGCCATGCTGATGCTGGCCGTGGCCTGCTCGCGCATCTCGTTCAAATTCGTGCTCAAGGGCATTAAGCCCATGTGGTTTGTCATTTTGCTGACTTTTGTGATGAACATTTTCTTCCTGACGGGGGAGAAGGTTCTCTGGCAGTGGGGCGCAGTCAAAATCTATCAGGAGGGCATCGAAAAAGCCATCGAGCTGGCCATCCGGCTGATTCTGCTGGTCATGTGCTCCACGATTCTGACGCTGACCACCTCCCCCAAGGAGATCACGGATGCGCTGGAATCCCTGCTGCGGCCGCTCAAAGCCGTGCACTTCCCGGTGCACGAGATGGCGCTGATGATGAGCATCGCCCTGCGGTTCATCCCCACGCTCATGGAGGAAACGGATCGCATCATGAAAGCGCAGACGGCCAGAGGCGCTTCCTTTGATTCGGGCGGCCTGATGGAAAAGGCAAAAGGGATGATTCCCATTCTGGTGCCGCTGTTCGTCAGCGCGTTCAAGCGGGCGGATGAGCTGGCCCTGGCCATGGAGGCCAGATGCTATCACGGCGGCGATAACCGCACGCGCATGAAGGTCTTTCACGTGCAGCTGCGCGATTATCTGGCGCTGCTGCTGTTTGCCGGGCTCTGCGTGTTCATCGGCTTCGGGTTCTAGCCATGAGAGTGAAGCTAATCGTCGAATACGAGGGCACGAACTACTCGGGCTGGCAGGTGCAGGAGAACGCCGCCTCCATTCAGGGCGAGCTGGAGGCCGCGCTGTTTCGGGTCACGGGCGAGCGGCGGCGCATCATCGGCGCCGGAAGGACGGATGCCGGCGTGCACGCCCTGGGGCAGTGCGCGCATTTCGATACGCAGACTTCCATTCCCGCGGAAAAGCTGAGCTTTGTGTTCAACCAGCAGCTGCCGCCGGATATCCGGGTGCAAAGCTCCCGGCAGGTTTCGGAGGAGTTCCACGCCAGGAAATCCGCCAAAGGCAAGCACTACCGCTATGCCATCTACAACGGGCGGCATAACTGCGCCATCGGCCGGCAGACCTGCGCCCACTGCCCCATCCCGCTGGATGAAGCCGCCATGCAGGCGGGCGCAGCATATCTGGTGGGCGAGCACGATTTTAACGCCTTCAAGGCCGAAGGAAGCAATCTGGTGGGCACGGTGCGCCGGGTAGACAGCCTGCAAATCTCCCGGCAGGGCAGCATGGTCTATCTGGATATCACGGGCAACGGCTTTCTCTATAACATGGTGCGCATCATCGCCGGGACGCTCATGGACGTCGGCAAGGGCAAATACCCGCCGGAGCAGGTGGGGCGGATTTTAAAAAGCCTGGAGCGCAAAAATGCCGGGCCCACGGCCGTCGCCCGGGGGCTGACCATGATGCAGGTGTATTATGAGTAAAAAAGCCGCAAAGAGGGCATAAACTTGGCCGAAAGTGCAAAATATCCCTTGACATCGCCCTTTGGCTTGGCTAAAATATAATGTGCATGGATTTTTGCACTAGCCCCGTAAAAACTCGTGCATCTACCATAATCATTGGCGCTTGCGCCGAGCAACTTAACTATAGGAGGAACGCCTCATGAAGACATATATGCCGCACGGCAATATCGAGAGAAAATGGTATGTCGTAGATGCGGAAGGCAAAACCTTTGGCCGCCTTGCCAGCCAGGTTGCTGCCATTCTGATGGGAAAAAACAAGCCGACTTACACGCCCAGCCTGGATACGGGCGATTACGTGATTGTCGTCAATACGGATAAGCTGGTGCTGACCGGCAAAAAGCTGGATAAGAAAGTATACCGCAGCTACACGGGTTACCGCGGCGGCCTGCGGGAAATCTCTTATAAGAAGCTGATGGCTGAAAAGAGCGATTTCGCGTTCGAGAAGGCCGTCGAGAGAATGATGCCCAAGAATAAAATTGGCAGCCAGATGCTCTCCAAGCTCTATGTCTATAAGGGCGCAGAGCATAAGCACGCTGCGCAGTGCCCCACGGCGCTGGACCTGTAAGAGGGAGGTAATAAACGATGGCAAAAGAACAGTTCCTGGGAACAGGCAGAAGAAAGAAATCCGTCGCCAGAGTCCGCCTGATTGCGGGAAATGGCAATATCACGGTAAACCATAAAGACCTCGAGGAGTTTTTCGGCTATGAGACGCTGCGGATGCTCGTCCGTTCGCCTCTGGAGCTGACAGAGCGCCTGGGCAGCTACGACGTCATCGCCACAGTGCATGGCGGCGGCTATACCGGCCAGGCTGGCGCAATGCGCCACGGCATCGCGCGCGCGCTCATCAAGGCAGAGCCGGATCTGCGCGGCGAGGTTAAGGCCGCTGGCTACCTCACCAGAGACCCGAGAATGAAGGAGAGAAAGAAATACGGCCTCAAAGCCGCCAGAAGAGCTCCCCAGTTCTCCAAGAGATAATTTCACGAGAGAAATTGCAACCCCGGTTTTTCCGGGGTTTTCTCATGCCCAAAATTCTACTCTCCGCCTGCACTGCTGCCGCAAAGCGGAGATATGCTCCCAAGGCAGCGAATTTCATAATAGGGAATGGATCCGGGTAAAGCAGCGCGGGGCAGTCCTTCTTGCCCGTGCAGGCCGCAATGCCTCTGATGGAAATTGTAAACTTTTTTGGGCGGCCGAGTGCGGCGGAAAAGGGACGCGCCGGTGTTTCAAGGTTTTGCGGGGGAGAAAAGCTGCTCTTTCCTGGAAAAACTCCATAAAGAAATTTTTCGGGAAAAAGAGTAATTGGCCGCAAAAGCCGCATGATAAAGAAGAACAATCATACCTCGTTTGGACATTTTTAGAGTGCTATGCTATAATAAATCCACCCGCTAGCAAAATCAAAGATTTTGAGCGGGGCCCGGATTCATTGAACTGCGCGCTGCTGTGCTTCACCGCAGCGCTGAAAGAAGAAGCAAGCTGGCGCTTGCATTTATGCGGTATAATATTTTTACGGCGCAGGCCGAAGCAAAGCTTCGGACGACTGAGAGAACATTGGACCATGGCGTTGCTGTGCTTCACCGCAGCGCTGAAAGAAGAAGCAAGCTGGCGCTTGCGTTTATCATGGTATCATGAACGCACGAAGGGCCGAGCGTTCGCGGCTACCGCCAGCGCACGCTGCGCGCTGACGACATGGTATCATAAATGCACGGCTTAATCGAAAGGGCTTTACCCTTCCGAAGCCTGAGCGTTCGCGGCTACCGGCGGCGCACACTGCGCACCGCCGACATGCTATAATAAATCCACCGCCCGCCAAGGGCTCGATGGGCGGGCTATGTGCATTGCATGGCATTGCTCGAATCCAGATACAGGTGAAAAAAAGGAGCAACGATGTACGATGTTTTTATCATTGGCGCGGGCCCTGCGGGGCTGACGGCGGCCATTTATGCGGCGCGCAGCGGCCTGCGCGTTGCGGTGGCGGAAAAGCAGGTGCCGGGCGGGCAAATCGCCTATACGCACCAGCTGGAGAACTACCCGGGTTTTGCCCGGGGCATCTCGGGCGGCGAGTTTTCCCAGCAGCTTAGGGAGCAGGCCGAGCGCTTTGGGGCAGAGCTCGTCTCGGATGAGATTGGCTCGGTCTGCCTGAAGGGCGAGCAGAAGAGCGCCCAGGGAAGAGCAGGGAACTACCAGGCCCGGTCGGTCATTCTGGCCATGGGCGCGGCCCCCAGAAAGCTCGGGCTGGCCGGCGAAGAGGAAATGGTGGGCTCTGGCCTCTCCTACTGCGCGACTTGCGACGGCGCCTTTTTCCGGGGGCGGGATGCGGTCGTCATCGGCGGGGGCGATACGGCCTTTGAGGATGCGCTCTATCTGGCGGATATCGCCAAAAGTGTTACGCTGGTGCATCGGCGGAATGAATTCCGCGCGCAGGAATATCTTATAAGGAAGGCAAAAGAAAAGAAAAACCTCTCCATGCTGCTGGGGTATCGCCCGGCGGCGCTGGAAGGAACGCTGGGCTTTGAGGCGGTTACGCTGGAGCAGGCGGAGACGGGCGAGCAAAAGCGCCTGGCGGCAGACGGGCTGTTCGTGGCCATCGGGCGCATTCCGGATACGGGCATTTTGCAGGGCGAGATGACGCTGGATGCCGCGGGCTATCTCCAGGCCGGGGAGGATACGAAAACAGAGATTGCAGGGGTGTTTGCCGCGGGAGACGTCCGGGCAAAATCTCTGCGGCAGGTTGCCACGGCGGTCTCGGACGGCGCAGTGGCGGCCGAGCAGGCGCGGGAATATTTGATGCGCTAGGAAAATAAAGGGGTATTGATATGGGCAGACTTTTTGGCACGGACGGCGTGCGCGGAATTGCCAACGAAAAACTGAGCTGCGAGCTTGCCTTCAAGCTGGGGCAGGCGGCGGCCAAGGTGCTGACCAACGAAGTGCACAAGGCGAAAATACTCATCGGAAAAGACACCAGAATCTCTGGGGATATGCTGGAGAGCGCGCTGATTGCGGGCATTTGTTCTGCCGGGGCAGAGGCCTGCACGCTGGGCGTCATCCCGACTTCCGCCGTCGCGCATCTGACGCGGTATTACGAGGCAGATGCCGGGGCGGTCATCAGCGCATCGCACAACACGGTGGAATACAACGGCATCAAGTTCTTCAACGCCAAAGGCTATAAGCTGGCCGACGCCATCGAAGACGAGATTGAAAAACTGGTTCTGGAGGGCATCGGCGAGCAGCTGCCCACTGGCCTTGGGGTGGGCCGTCGGGTGCGGCTGAGAAACGCGCCCCGGGAGTATGCGGATTTTCTCGTGGAATCCAGCCCGGTCCGGCTGGATGGCCTGAAAGTTGTGCTGGACTGCGCCAACGGCGCCTCCTCTGCGCTGGCGGGCGAGGTGTTTTCCCGGCTGGGCGCGGAGGTTTACGCGCATTATAACATGCCGGACGGCGCGAATATCAACGACAACTGCGGCTCGACGCACCCGGGCAATCTGCAAATCCTGGTGAACGAATACGGCGCGGATGTCGGCCTGGCATTCGACGGCGACGCGGATCGCCTCATCGCGGTAGACGAATTCGGCCGCATCATCGACGGCGACCGCATCATGGCCGTCTGCGCGCTGGATATGAAGGAGCGCGGCTGCCTGGCCAAAAATACCCTGGTAGCCACGGTCATGAGCAACCTGGGCCTGGAGCTCTCTCTAAAGCCCCAGGGCATCGAGATCGTCAAAACCGGCGTGGGCGACCGCTATGTGCTGGAGGAGATGCTGGCATCCGGCTACAATTTCGGCGGCGAGCAGTCCGGCCATCTGATTTTCCTGGATCACAACACCACCGGCGACGGTATGCTTTCGGGCATCCAGCTGCTGGGCGTGATGAAGCGCAAGGGCAAAACCCTCTCCGAGCTGGCAAATGCCGTGGAAATTCTGCCGCAGGTGCTGGTCAATGCCAAAGTCAGCGAGGAAAAGAAGTTCGATTATGATAAGGATGAGGAGATTTTGGCGGAGATCGCCCGGCTGGAGCAGCAGATGGCCGGGCAGGGCCGGGTGCTCATCCGCACTTCGGGCACAGAGCCGCTGGTGCGCGTCATGATCGAGGGCAAGGATAAAAAGGCGATTGGCGCGGAGGCCGTGAAAATCGCCCGGCTCATTGAGCAAAAGCTAGGAGGCAAATAGTATGTGCGGGATTGTCGGCTATATCGGAGATAGAGACGTTCTTTCGGTTTTGCTGAAGGGGCTTGGGAAACTGGAATACCGCGGCTACGACAGCGCCGGCGTCGCCTTTATAAAGGATGGGCGTATGCAGGTCGTCAAGGCAAAGGGGCGGCTGGCAAAGCTGGAGGAGAAGCTGGGCGGCGCACAGGCCGAGGGAACGCTGGGCATCGGGCACACCCGCTGGGCAACCCACGGCGAGCCGTCGGATGTCAACTCGCATCCGCATACCAATACGGCGGGAGATCTCGCCGTGGTGCATAACGGCATCATCGAAAACTTCGCCAAGCTCAAAAGCTGGCTTTCGGGCAAGGGCATTTCCTTCGTCTCGGATACGGATACCGAGGTCGTGGCACATCTGGTCAACTACTACTACGAGGGCGATCTCAAAAGCGCGGTCATGCGGGCCATCAAGATGCTGGAAGGTTCGTATGCCCTGGGCGTCGTCAGCGAAAAGGAGCCGGGCAGAATCGTCGCGGCGAGAAAAGACAGCCCGCTGGTGGTTGGCCTGGGCGAGGGGGAAAACTTCATTGCCTCGGATTTCCCCGCTCTGCTGGAATATACCCGAAATGTCTATCTGCTGGAGGATAAGGAGGTTGCCGTCATCGAGAAAAACCGCGTGGAGGTGTTCGATGAATACGGCAACAAGGTGGAGAAGAAGCCTTTTGTGGTGGATTGGGATGTCTCCCAGGCCGAAAAGGGCGGCTACGAGCATTTCATGATGAAGGAGATCCACGAGCAGCCCAAGGCGCTCTACGATACGCTCATGACGCGCCTGCGGGGCGATCGGCTGGATCTTTCGGAAATCCACATCACAGACGACTTCATGCAGGGCATCGACGAGATTCTCATTGTGGCCTGCGGCAGCGCCTATCATGCCGGCATTTTGGGCAAATACGTCATCGAGAAGCTGGCGCGGGTGCCGGTGTCTGTGGATATGGCCTCCGAGTTCCGCTACCGCAGCCCGATTCTGCACAAAAATCAGCTGGTCGTCGTCATCAGCCAGTCCGGCGAGACGGCGGATACCATCGCGGCTCTGCGGGAAGCTAAGCGCCATGGGCAGAAGGTCGTCGCGATCACCAACGTCAAGGGCAGCAGCATCTCCCGGGAGGCGGATGCCACGATGTATACCCAGGCCGGAATGGAGATCGCCGTGGCGACTTCCAAGGGCTACAGCACGCAGGTCATGTGCCTTTATATGATGGCGCTGGAGCTGGGCCGCATCAAGGGCACGCTTTCGCCGCAAAAATATGCCGCGCTGCTGGGTGAGCTGAAAGCCCTGCCCGAGCTGGCGGCGGAGATTTTGAAGGATGAGACCGCCATCCAGCATCTGGCCTCCAAACGCTATATGGATGAGCACGAGTTCTTCATCGGCAGAGGCATGGACTATGCGCTCATGCTGGAAGGCTCGCTCAAACTCAAGGAACTCTCCTATATTCACTCCGAGGCCTATGCCTCGGGCGAGCTCAAGCATGGCCCCATCGCCCTCATCGAAGAGGGGACGCTCGTCATGGCGCTGGCGACGCAGGAAGCCCTGATGGAAAAATCTCTCTCCAACTTCAAGGAGGTCAAGGCCCGGGGCGCGTATGTCGTCGCGGTGGTGCAGGAGCACCATAAGCCGCTTTTGGAGCAGGAGGTGGATCTGGTGCTGACCATTCCGGACGCCGGGGATACCTTCGCGCCGCTGCTGGCCGTGCTGCTCTATCAGCTCTATGGCTACTACACTGCGGTGTTCAAGGGCTGCGATGTCGATAAGCCCAGAAACCTGGCCAAATCTGTAACGGTGGAATAAACCGGGAAAATAGTACCCCCTGATACGGTGTCAGGGGGTTTAAAATGCGCGGAAAAAGGGGGACGCCCGCCCCCGGCATGTTTGCGTCCGGCCCGGCATAAAATGAAGCGGGAAGATGGAGGTGCAAACATGGCGGAAAAACAGGTTTTGGCGCTTTCGGGAAAATCCCGGGGTGTACTGCGGCTGGAATATGGGGAGGAGCTGGCCTTCTCGCTGGAATCGCCGGCCTATTTGCGGGATGCAGAGCTTTGGCTGCTGTTTTCGGATCGGGAGTGGATGATTTTGGATCGGTGCAAGGGAAGCTGCCCTCTGCCTCCGCGCAGAGTGCAGGCGGCGGCCGCGGCCCGGGGTGGCCAGTTTCTCATGGCTGGAGGCAAGGCAGATTTTTCTGCGGCCCGCTCGGCCTGCTTCACGCGCCAGGAGAAAAAGCGCCTGAAGGAGCTGGAAGTCTCGGCGCGGCAAAGGCCAAAGCCCAGCGAGATTCTATCTGGCCGGCCGGAAGGGCAGATGTTTCAGGAAACACAGCGCAGAGGCGCAGAAACGCCCTCTGCCAGGCAGGAGCGAAGGGCAGAGAATGAGCGCCCGGCTCAGACGTCTGCGGCGCAGCAGGAAACTGCGGCGGGAAAAGGGCAGGAAACCGCCCGGGCCGCCCAAGCACAGCCAGCCCCGGAGACGCGCCAAAAGAAGCAAGGCTCTTGGGAGACGCGGCAGGGCGGGCAGGGGTGCCCGCAAGCCAGCCAAGCGCAATGGGTGCAGGAGCCACAGCGCGGCCGGGAGAGGGAGCCCGCCTCCGGGCTGGCCAGCCAGGAAAAGACGCAGGCAATGAGCAGTCAGGAGAAGCAGTCTGCCACCCCAGAGCCACTTGGGTACGCACAGACAGAGCCGGCATCCGAGCAAAGGCGGCAGTCTGGGCAGGACGAGGCACGAGCTGCCCGGGAATCAGCGCCGCAGAGGACATCCGTCGATTCGGAACCGCAACCACAGGCGCAGTCGGCATTTGAGCAGAGGCGAAACTTGAAGCAGGAGGAGCCTCAAACTGCCGTAGAGCCGATGCCCCGGATGCGGCAGAGCGTGCAGGAGCAGGAAAGCACCCCTAGTTCGCGGCAGAAACAGCCAGCTGCGGCATTTTCGCGGGATAGCCAGCCCGAGTCTGCGCCTGAAGCGCCGGGAACGCGCCGGCAGGAGGGCGCTCCATCCCAGCCCAGGCGGGCATTTTCCAGGCAGGAAGGGAGCGCGGGGCCGGGAAATTCCCACTCCTCTGCATATAGGGGCGGCCGGGGCAGCCGCGCTTTTGGGCGCGGGCAGAGCCAGGCTTCCGGTGCGCCGGCAAGAGGGGCGATGAGCCAACAGAGGGGGCAGTGGGAAAACCTGCCGGAATACGTCTCAACGCCGGCGCTGGAAGAGCTCATGCGCGCGGCCCAGCCCCAGTCCTCCATGCGCAAAGGAGGGCAGGCCGGGATGCCAGGGCCGCGCCAGCATCGTGTCAGCGCCCCCAAGGCAGGGTCAGTGCAGGAACCCCGGCAAGGCGGCTCCACTGCGCGGCAAACGACGGCCGGGCAGCGGGAGCGCGCCCCCCAGGCTGGGCAGCCAAACCAAGGGCAGCGAACAGCCGCCGCGCCCGGCGCCGGAAATGCGCCGGGGCAAAAGACGCAGGGGCAGCCAGAGCAGGCCGCGCCCAAAACTGCGTCTGCGCCCTTGTCTGCACAGAAGGCAGAAGGCCAGAGCAATGGACCGCAGGCTGGGCAGCAAAAAAAACAGGGCGCAAAAAGCGCCCCGGAGTATGCGTGCATCCAGAGAAGTGAGAAGAGCGTCCAGCCTTTTCCCAAAATTTTCCCCACTTCCAAATGGGTGAAGGTGGAATATCCCTCCTTCCCGGGGAGAGGCTACTATCTCTCGGGGGAGATTTTCCAGGGGGAGAAATGCGCGGCCAAGGCGCTGGCCGTGCCCGGGCGGTATGCCCTGAACCCGCCGGCCTGGCTCAAGGGCTTCGAGACGTATCTGGAAGACGCCAGCGCCCAGGGCTATTGGCTGCTCTTTTGCGATATGCAGGGCAAGGCCATCCCCATCTCCCAGGTTTTTAAAGGTTCACAGGGATGACGCTGACGTGCCTGGTCAAAATATCGTGGTAGGAATAGCAGTAGCGGCGGGCGTAGTCCTCAGACTGCACATATACGGTAAATACTTCGCCGTATAGCCCTTCCAGCACGCCGTGCGTATCCAAAATCCGGTTGCGCTCTGCGCGCACATGCAGCCGCACTGTCTGCCCCTGGCAGGGCAGCAGCTTATGGCGAATGGCCTGTAATTGATGGTTCATAATGCCTCCCTTTGGTTTTTCTATAGTTTTCCCAAAAAGAGGAAAAATATTTCAGGCATCAAAAAAGCTTCCGGCATTGCCCAAAACGGCAATTTGCAGGAAGCTTTTTTCGCTAAATTCATATCCGGGCCATGCGGTGCGCCGCTGCATTTATGCGCCAATTTTGCGTTTATGCATAAAAGTTATCAACATTATCAACAACATATGCACAAAAAAGCATAAAACTGGGGATTTTTTTGTTGATATTTTTGGCAGGTTATCCACAAAGCCAATTTTTATTCATAATTTTGACACAAACAGCCGCGCTGCGCTCCAAGGCCGCGCCGGCAGGGAGGCAGAAATGAAAGTCAGGCAATCTGCTCCAGCATCAGCCGGTCTGCGATCAGGGCAATGAACTCGCCGTTGGTGGGCTTGTCGTTCTTGCCGTAGATGTTGTAGCCGAAAATCGTGTTCAGATTCTCGATTTTCCCTCTGGACCAGGCAACTTCGATGGAATGGCGGATCGCCCGCTCGACTTTGCTGGGCGTCGTCTCAAAATGCGCGGCAATGGCCGGGTAGAGCTCCTTGGTGATGCTGTTGATCATCTCGGGCGTGCGGATGACGATTTTGATGGCCTCGCGCAGGAACTGATAGCCCTTGATATGCGCGGGAATGCCGATGGTCAGGAAAATGCTGGTGATCTTCTCATCCAGGGATTTGCTCTGGACGACCTTCTTGCTGCCCCGCACTTCCCGCATGTGGAACAGATCCAGCAGGCGCTTGTAGACGAGATCCATGTTGAAGGGCTTGACCATATAATACTTCGCGCCCAGCTCCAGCGCCCGGGAGATGACTTCCTCCGTCCCCAGCGAAGAGAGCACGATGGTCTCAGGCATTTTGCCGTATTGCCCGCTGGCCAGCTTTTCCAGTAGCAGGAAACCGTCTGCCTCGGGCATGACGAGGTCTGTAATCAGCGCCGAAGGCTGCTCCTCCTGCAGCAGCTGCAGCGCAACTTCCGCATTCTCCGCGACGCCTACCACCTCGATTTCCGGCTGCGCGCTCATAAACGTGCGCAGGCTCTCCGCCAGCGATTTGCTGTCCTCGACAATAAGCAACCTGATTTTTTCCGCCATCTTCCTTTTTCCTCTTTCTTTTGAATTTATACAAACTGATGTGCTCAAAACTATCCTGCGCCCGGCTTCCTGCTTTTTGCCGCTCATACCAGATATCGTGCCTGCGGCACTCTCGGAATACACCATTTATTGACTAATCTGTAAATAAATGGCTTATCCTTATTATATCATAGCGGCAGGCGAACACAAGGCGTTTGGCTGGGGAGAATTTGTAAAAAGCTGTACTATTCTGACAAATGAGGCGAAATTTTCCTGAGTGCGGCAAAATAGCAGAAAAAGCGCGCGCGGTTTGCGCGCCATAGAGCGAATCGGCGCAGAGAAGGGAAAACCGGGGCAAGAAAAAGCGGAAGCCTTTGCGGCTTCCGGCGAATTTTTCAGGAATGTTTCTTTTTATAGCAGATTTGAACGCCCAGATACAGCAGCAGCGCGGGAATCGCCGCCATCGCCAGCAGCACGAGCATACTGCGCAGAAATGAGGAAGGCGCCGGAGCCGCGCCGGAAAGCGATTTGACGGGGATGCTCAGATCGTTTTCCATGGGGCTTAAATATTCCAGGATATGCCCCAGCAGGATGCGGTTGCCCGAAACGGCCAGGCCGCGGTTGCTGACCAGCGAAGTGCCCGTGAGCAGGACCACCCGGGACTGCCCGCTCTCGGAGACTGCCCCCACCAGGAAGCTGCCCGCGCGATCCTGCTCGGAGCGGCGCAGATTGCTCAGCCCGGAGGCCAGCTTCTTCTCATAGCAGGAGGTATCCGTGCGCAAAAGCTCTGAAACCTTGGCATTTCCGGCATCCGGGAGCAGCTCGATGGAGGACATCTCGCCCAGGACCACAGACTGCCGCCCGGTCTCCAGCTGGTTTGTCAGCACATGGGGCAGCGCCTGCACGGACATGGAGGTCGCCCGCAGGTTGATCTTGGCCGGGTCTGCGCCCACAACCAGCGTCTTGTTCACCAGCATCCCATACTGCGCCAGCAGGCTTTCAAACCGCGGCAGCGGGTCGATATAGATTTGCATGACGCCCTGATCCGGGTTGAAGGAGGCGTTTTCCATCAAAAAGAGCATACGCCCGCCCAGAGACAGGAATTCCCGCAGGGCGATGTATTCGCTCTCGGTGAGATCCGTCTTGGGGGCGGCGATGAGCAGAATATCCGTCAAGGGGTTGGGCGTGTAGCTGGAAAGATCGCAGGTGAGCACGCCGAAATTCTTGGCTTCCAGCAGAGCCGAGAAGCTGGAGAGATCGGCAAGCTTAGCTTCATTGTGCCCGGTGAGCGCGCAGATCTGCAAAAACGCGCCGCGGTCGATGCTCAAAATGGCGGATGTGATCTTGGCCTCCGCCTTGAGCGCGACGGGGTTTAAGTTGGTATCCGTGCGGTAGAGCTCGTCGTCCCGAATGAAGCGGAACATAGAGCCGTCCTCCGAGGCTACCACAACCCCTGCGGCATCCCGGCTGAGGGAGAACTCCCGGGCCACTGCATCCGCCGAAAGCTCCCGCAGGTGCACTTTGGAGGATTTGGCGGCATACTTTCTGAGCAGCTGCAACAAAATCACATCGCCATTGCCCGGGGAATAGACGGGGTAGAGATAGATCTCATGCTCCAGCTCTGCCAGCACGCCCAGGCTGTCCTCCGAGAGCGTGTAAATCTTGCCGGCGCTGAGATCTGCGCTGAAGGCGAGCTGGTCTTCCAGCATGGGAAGCCCCAGATTGAGCAGCAGAATCAGCACCAGAAGGGCCAGCAGAACGATGCTGGAGATGGGGCGCAGGCGGCGGCCAAGCAGCCGCCGAAGGGAGTTGCGGGCGTCGTTCATCTGGTTCTCCTTTCCAAATCCAAAGATTTTGCGCAGAGCAGAATGCAGACTGCCGCAAAGGAGAGCAGGTAAAGCGCCGTGGAATAGCGCAGAATGCCATAGGAGAAAATCTCCGGAGCCTCAAAAAGCGCGATGGCCGAGAGCAGCGCCCGAAGGGCGGAACTGCCCAGGTTGGGAAGGATGTTTCCCGCCATCCAAAAGACGATGAGGATGCCCAGCGTCCCGAAATAGGCGCCGATGGGCCCGCCGCTCATGGAGGAGACGAAGATGCCCAGCGCCGCCACCGCCAGCCCAAAGAGCAGGCAGCCCAGCAGAACCAGAAACAGCTCGCCAAAGGAAAGATAGCCCATGCAGGCGATGATGAGCGGCAGGATCGAGGCCGGAACCAGCGAAAGGGCGAAAAATGCCGCGCAGGCCAGAAATTTGCCGAACGCCAGGCCAAGCGGGCCGATGGGCGCCGTGAGCACCAGGTGGTCGGTATGCAAAATGCGCTCGCCGGCAAAGCTGCGCATGGTGATGAGCGGCAAAAGCAGGGCCGCCGCGGCGCACATGCCGCTTAAAAGCGTGCTGGCCGCGCTGCCGTCTGCCCCGGCCAGGAAGAACTGCCGGCAGGCATAGTAGCCGCAGAAAAGCGAAAAGAGCGCCAGGTAGACGAAGGTCTGCATACTGCGGAAATAGGAGCGGAAGTCCTTTTTGAAGATGGCGATCATAGGCTCCCTCCTCCGCTGCCCGTCAGCTGAAGGAAAACATCCTCTAAAGAGACGCTGATGGGGCGCATTTCCAAAATGGGCAGCTGCGCCTTGGCGGCAAGCGCCCAGATATCCCGGCGCAGGTCCGTCCCGCGCCGCACTTCCAGCAGAATATCCACCGTCCCCGGCTCAAACGTCCGCTGAAAGTTCACGTCCAAAATGCCCGGGAGCAGGGCGAAAAGCGCCTGCAAATCCGCAGGCGAGCCGGCCATGCGCAGCTTGAGGCGGTTGTTGCCGCCCGTCGTCGCGGCGAGATCCGAGAGCGAGCTGTCCGAGACGACTCTGCCCTTGTTCAAAATGATGATATGCCGGCAAAGCTCGGTGATCTCCGTAATCGAATCCGTCAGCAAAAGCAGGGTATATTTGCCCCGCAGTTTTGCCAGCAGGGCGCGGACTTGCTCGGCGTCCTCCGTGCGCAGGGCGAACGTCGGCTGGCTGAGCAGCAGAACGGAGGGGCCAAAGACGACTGAGCCGGCAATGCCCGCCCGCCTGGCATCCAGCGCCGAAAGATCCCGGATGAGCGCATCTCTGCGGCCAGTTAGGCCGCAGAGCTCCAGCGCCTGCTCAATCTGCCCCCGGCGGCTTTTGCCCGGAATTTTATACAGCGAGCAGATGAATTCCAGATATTCGAAGACGCTCATATCCCCATAGAGCGGGTTGCCCCGGGGCAGATAGCCCACCAGAGCGCGCGCCTTTTCGGCGGATTTGCCCATATCCAGCCCGCCGATGCAGATCTGCCCGGGGCGGCATTCATAAAGCCCGGAGAGCAGGCCGCAGAGCGCAGGGCCCGCAGGGCCGGCCGCGGAAAAAATGCCCGCGCTCTCCTTCTCTTGAATATGGAAAGAAACGTTTTGCAGTGCCAAAACGTTTCCATAACGCTTGCTTAGATTGGATACTGTCAGCAAAAACGCTCCCTCCTTTTCTTCGTATCTAAATTATAGCAAAAGCCCCGATCCTGCGGTGTTAATAATTTATGAACAAAGGTGTAATTTTCCCGGGGTTTTTGAAATATAGATAGGGTAGCAGCTAGCGAAAGGGAACGGAGGTAATCAAATGAGCATTTCCAAACGGGAAATTATGGCTGAAAACAGCAGGTGGATCTGCGCCTCACAGGCGATGGTGGAGGGCGTGCTCAAGCTTCCCGACTCCATGGAGGAGATTTCGGGAGTGCTGGATATCGCAGGCGTGGGCGAGGTTACGGATGCCTCGGCCGGGGAAAACAGCATTTTTATCGAGGGCAACGCGGTCTTCTGCGTGCTGTATCTGAATAAAAAAGGCGAGTTTGAGAGCTTTAACGCGACTTGCCGCTTCAACCACACCATAGAGTGCGGCGGCGTCCGGCCGGATATGAAGGTGGCGGCGGGGGCAAAGCTGGGAGAAATCTCCTTCAGCGTGCTGGATGGCAGCTCGGTCTCCGTCCGGGCAGATATCTGCATCGATGCCTTCGCTCTGTGCAACCAGAATTTCGAGATCCTGGATCCCGAACTGGCCGACGGCAATATCCATCTCAAATGCGGCCAGGGAGAGGCTTCTTTTGTCGAGTGCGTCAAGATGATCAAGAGCTATGTCAAAAGCGAGCTGCGCGTCCCCCAGAGTATGCCGGAGGTGCGCAAGGTGCTGGCCGAGCGGGGCTATGCGGCGGTGCGGGGCGTGGTAACCGAGCCGGGCAAGGCCATCATCGAGGGCGAGCTTCGGGTGTTCGTGGTCTATGAGAGCACGGATAAGAACGCGCCGCTCCAGTATTTCCAGGAGACCATCCCCTTCGGGGAGATCGTCAATCACGAAAATATCGGCGCAGACAGCGCGGTCACCGTGCACGCATCCCTGGAGCGCCTGGCCGTGGATACCGCGCCGGAAAACCCAGATCTGCTGGAGATTTCCGCCGTGGTCAATCTGTGCGTCATGAGCCGGGGCATGCGCCAGCTCTCCTATATCGCGGATCTCTACGACGAGAAGAGCGAGATGGATGCACAGTCCTGCGAGATTGGCGCCTGCAAGGCCGCCATGCGGGAAGGCCAGAAGAAGATCGTGCGGCTGGAGGCGCAGATACCCGAAAGCGCGCCCGAAGTCTCCCGGGTGCTGTTTACGGCGGCGGTGCCCAAGACGGTCTGCATCCATCCCGGGCGGGATCGCGCGGCCATCGACGGCAAGCTGGCCGTCAACATCTGCTATACCACGGCGGATGCCGGCATCAAGAGCGCGGCGATGGTGCTCCCCTTCGAGACGGAGATTTCGCTGCCTGGTGTAACACCAAACTGCGAGCTTCAGGTATATGCCAATGTGGAATACGCCACGGCGGAGGGATCCGGCCGGGAGCTCAGCCTCAAATGCTGCCTGGATCTCTGCATCTGGCAGATGCAAAGCGAGCGGATGCGCGCGGTTTGCGAGGTATCCAGCCAGCCGCTGGAGCAGCCTTGCCGGAGCGGCGCAGTCGTCTACTATGCAGACGGCGGCGAGACGCTTTGGGATATCGCCAAGCGCTTCAAGGTCAGCAGCGATATGCTGGGCAGCGGCGAGCCGGACGCGGCAATCCCCAAAGGCCAGCGGCTCATCTTCATCCGCAAATAGAAAAAGCGGCGCGAAAGCGCCGTTTTTTTATGCTGCGAAGGCCGCGAAGGCATTTTCCCATGAGACCCTGCAAGCTTTTGGAGAAACCCTGCCTATGCGCCGGCAATAGGATATCTGCCAAATCAAAAAGACTCGCTTTTGAGCGAGTCTTTTTTCAGCTGTGCTGTTCGATGAGTTCCTTCAAAATGGACGCGTGCACCTGCTCATCCAGGATGATGCGCATGAGGTTTTCCACGACGTTCTCATCCGAGATCTCCTCTGCCTGGTCCTGATATTTCTGAATGGTCAGCTGTTCGCATTTCAGAGAGTTCTGAAGTATGGGCAGCAACTCCTGGGGATAGTCGTTATACCCGGGCGACCAGTAGAGCATCCGCCCGGCGCGGCGCTGCCAAAGCCGGGGATCCGCGCCCATCTGGTGGGCGAGCGTCCCGAAAATTTCCAGATGGTGCATTTCGACAACGGCCATTTTGGAAAAAATATCGGCGATCTTCTGCTGTTCCTGTGAGAGCAGGCGGTTATAGAAATAGAGGCTGACCGCGCACATCTCGGAAACAGAGCCGCTCATATTGCTCAGCATGGCCTGGGCATAGGCAGGGCTTTTGATTTGCGCCGCGACGGGCGGATAGGGGAGCGGGGATTGGCATAAAATCTGATCCAAAAAAGAGTGTCCTCCTTCATAGCTTGTTATTTATCCATATGAAGAAGAAAAGGCAAAAATACGCCCGGCGCATGGCCGCAGTGCCTGCGGCGCGAAGCTGCCCGTTCGAATCCGCGGTGGATATCCCATAAAAAGAAAAAGCGCCATGCACTGCATAGCGCTTTTCTTTTTGGGTCGGTCTGCTAAAAATGAACTATTTTTACCTTTCAACCGAGCCGCAAAAAGTTGGTAGCGACAGCGAGCCGTTGCGAGGGCGCTTGCAACTGAGCAGGCGGATGTTTTTCTTTGTAAAAGAAAAACGGAGCAAAGCGTACTTTGCTCCGACGTGGCGGAGAAGGCGGGATTCGCTCCGGCGGCAAAGCCGCCTATCACGCCGGGGCAGCATCGCTTGATCCGCCACAGGCGGCGCGAAGCTGCCCGTTCGAATCCGCGGTGGATATCCCATAAAAAGAAAAAGCGCCATGCACTGCATAGCGCTTTTCTTTTTGGCGGAGAAGGCGGGATTCGAACCCGCGTGCCGCTCATCACGGCAACACGATTTCCAGTCGTGCTCGTTATGACCACTTCGATACTTCTCCAGCATGTTTGCTCAAATGCAGGAAAGGGAGCATTTTTGCAAACAAAAGTCATTACTTCCATATTATAAGGATTTCCCCTGCCCATGTCAACACAATTCTTCCCATAATTGTGCAAAGAATGCGCGCAGGGCAGGAGCCGCCGCACGGCACGGCGCAAAAAGGCCGAAAGCGCAGAATGCCTCGGCCCTTTTGCGTGAAAACCTGCTAGGATATTTTCTCGAATCTGCTCTTGGGAACTTTGCAGATGGGGCAGACATAGTCCTCCGGGAGATTCTCAAACGCGGTTTCGCCCTCATACACATATCCGCAGACGCTGCACCGGTAGCCGCCCTTCTTTTCCTGGGGCTTTTTTTGCTCCTGGCCGCGGTAGGTGGGCGCGTTTTTGGGGCTCTTGCCCTTGATGACATCGTGATAATACGCATACGTCATGGGCGGGGCATCCGACTGCAGGGCACCATCTACGACTTCCGCCAAAAAGATGGTGTGCGTGCCCGCGTCCAGCGTCTGGCGCACCTGGCAGATGAGATATCCGCAGGCGCCCTTTAAAACGGGCAGGCCATCCGCCGTCTCATATTCCAGCCCGGCAAATTTGTCTGTATCCCGGCCGCTGTAAAAGCCCAGCTTGCCGATGGCCAGCGGGGGATAGGATTCGGGCAGAATGCAGAGGGCAAACCGGCCGGTCGCCGTCAGGCAGCCGTGCGTAAAGTTGTCGTGGTTGATGCTGACGGCAATGCTGGCAGGCTCTGCCGTAACCTGCATGGCGCTGTTGGCGATGCAGCCGAAATTTTTGCCGTCCTTTTGCCCGCAGACGGCATAAACGCCGTAGGAAAGTTTCCATAAAATTCTCGGATCCATTTTCTCCCTCCCAAAATAAGCGAATTGCTTCTATCTTCTTTATCTTACCATAACCTGCCGCAAATATGAGTGAATTTCTATAAAAACTCTTGTTAGTTTGCCAGGAGTCTGCTATCATAAGGATAGTGAAATTTGGTAAAACAGCATAAGCTTTTTACAGTAGATTTGAAAGGAAGGTACTTATTATGCTCGTAACGATGAAAGAGATGCTGGATAGAGCCAGCAAAGAGAACTACGGCGTTGCCGCCCCCAACGTGGCGCATGAGCTGGATGCAAGAGCGGTTCTCCAGGCTGCGGAGATGATGAACGCTCCGATTATCCTGGACGTCGCCTATGGCGCAACCCCGGATATCATTTTCTATGGCAAATATCTGACCCAGCTGGCAGAGAAAGCCGCTGTTCCGGTTGCCATCAACCTGGATCACGGCGGCACATATCAGGAAGGCGTTGCCGCTATCGCCGCTGGCTTCACCTCCATCATGGTCGACAGATCCACGCTCCCCTATGAGCAGAACGTCGCAGAGGTTAAGGATCTCGTTAAAGTTGCGCATGCGCTGGGCGTCAGCGTCGAGGCTGAGCTGGGCCATGTCGGCCAGGGCGCAAGCTATGCCGCAGACAGAGATGCCGGCCTGACCAAGCCCGAAGAGGCCGTCAAATACATCGAGGATACCGGCATTGATATGCTGGCTGTCGCAGTCGGTACGGCGCACGGCGAGTATGTCGGCACGCCCCACATCGATTTCGACCGCCTGGTCGAGATCAAGAAGGCGACCAACGGCTTCCCGCTGGTTCTGCACGGCGGCTCTGGCTCGGGCGACGAGAACCTCAAAAAGGCTTGCCAGCTGGGCATCAACAAGGTCAACATCTATACTGACCTGGCAAAAGCGGCTGTCCGCCAGATCAACGAAGACGGCATCCCCGGCATGATCTGGAACTCCATCACCAACGGCATCGTCAAGCAGATTTCCTACTACATCGAGCTGTTCGGCGGCAAGGACAAAGCTTGGAAAGTCGAGAACAAGGGCCTGGGCTTCTTCGAAATCGATACCACCGAGAAATAAGCAATAAAAAAGAACCGGATTTTTCCGGTTCTTTTTTTATGCCTTTAAAAAGCGATGGCGGAAGAGCGAATCGCCCTCACTCCTCCAGCCAGGCCAGCACATCTGCATAGACGCGCCCATTTTCCCGCTCGTTCAGCAGTTCGTGCCGCAGGCCTGGGTAGAGCCTGGTGCAGATATCGCCATAGCCCCGCTGGCGCAAAAACTCCGCCGCCTGCGCAAAGGCCGCTGGGTTTTGGATCACTGGGTCGTCCGCGCCTGCCATGAGCAAAATGGGCAAACCCGCGTGCCGCATCTGCCACCCATTTTTGGAAAAGCACTGCCGCATCAGGGAAAACAGCGCCTCAAAGCCATTGGCCGTGAAAAGAAAGCCGCAGGCCGGGTCTGCCTGGTAGGCCGAAAGCGTATCCGGATTGGCGCAGACCCAGGAATTCTCCGGCTCTCCCTTCTTGTCATACCCCGCAAAGGCCAGGCGGTGCAGGAATTTACTGCGGTGGCGGCCGCCGCGGCATGCTCCCAGCGTCCGCGCCAGAGCGACGCCTGCTCCCGCCAGCTTGTTCTCGGTGGGCGGCCCGCAGAGCACGAGCTTTGCAATTTCGCCGTCGTGCTCCTTGAGGAACACCCGAGCGATCATCGTCCCCATGCTGTGGGCGAAAAGATAAAGCGGCAGGCCGGGATAGCGCTCCCTCAGATAGGCGGTAACCCGCGCCAAATCCGAGACGGCCCCCTGCCAGCCCGGCGCGCCAAAGTAGCCGTAGTCCTCCGGGCTCTTGGCACTGCCGCCATGCCCCCGGTGGTCGTGAATTGCGCCCAGATAGCCCGCGTCTGCCAGAAAATCCAGAAAAGGCAGATAGCGCTGGCGATGCTCGGCCATGCCGTGGGAAATCTGCACGATGCCTTTGGGCGCGCCGGATGGGAACACCAGCGTTCCCTCCAGCCGCAGGCCATCGGCCGCCGAATTCAGATGAAAAATTTCGGTTTGATGCTTCATAGCGCCTCCGTATTGCTGGTGCCGTGAATGCAGATGCCCGCCGGCGCGTTTTCCGCCAGCTGGGCAAAAGGAAAGCGGGCGCGGGCCTTTTGCAGAGCCGCCTCTGCTCGGGGTTTCTCCGCAAACAGGCCGATGCAGGCGCTGCCGCTGCCCGTCATCAGGGCGCAGTCTGCGGATGCCTGCAAAAACTCCAGCGCCTGGGCGATGGGCGGGCAGAGCGCCTTTGCCGCGCGCTCCAGGCTGTTGGCCGTGGCTCCGGCGAAAGATGCCAGATCTCCCGCCGCCAGTGCCTGTTTGCAGAGCGCCAGGTCTCCCCGCCGGCCGCCCAGCTCGTCGTATTTTCGGTAGGCCGCCGGGGTGCTGACGCCGCCCTCCGGCTGAACGACCAGATAATAGGGGCAAAGCGCGTTTTCCAGCGGCGTGAGCACCTCCCCAATGCCCTGGCATTGCTGGCAGCCGCCTTTTAGAAAGAAGGGCACGTCTGCGCCAATGCGCACGGCAATGCGCGCCAGCTCGCCGGGACTGAGCGGCCTGCCATAGAGCGCGTTCAGCCCCAAAAGAGCCGCCGCCGCATCCGCACTGCCGCCCCCAAGCCCGGCCTGGGAGGGAATGCGCTTAGAAATCTCGATGCGCGCGCCGCCGGCAAGCTCTGCGGCCTCAAAGAAGAGCTGCCCCGCCAAAAAGGCGCTGTTCTGCTCCTGGGGCACGCCCGGGCAATGCACGCAGAGCGCATCCGCCGGCTCCAGCGTCAGCGTATCGCAAAGCGAGATGCTCTGCATGATCATGGAAAGGGCGTGGTAGCCGTTTTCCAGCGTGCCGGTAATTTCCAGATATAGGTTGATTTTTGCATTTGCCTGAATGGTTAACATGAATGTATTATAGCATAAAACGCCAAAGATATGTTAAAATGGAAAAGAAAGGCGGAAGATATGATCATTGCAGATAAAATTTCGGATTATAAAGTGCTGGATACGGGCGACGGCATGAAGCTGGAGAGCTGGGGCGGCTATCTGCTGGCCCGGCCGGATCCGCAGGTGATTTGGAAAAAAAGCCGGCCAGCTCTTTGGGGAAAGGCCCACGCGGTCTATCACCGCAGCGCCACAGGCGGCGGGCACTGGGAGTACCGCAAGCAGCTGCCCGAGCGCTGGGAAATCGGCTATGGCGGCCTGCGCTTCTATGTGCGGCCCACGGGCTTTAAGCATACCGGCCTGTTCCCCGAGCAGTCGGCCAACTGGCAGTTTATGATGGATGCGCTCTCGGGCGGCGAGGAGGTGCTCAACCTCTTTGCCTATACCGGCGGAGCGACGCTGGCGGCGGCCAAGGCCGGGGCGCGGCTGACGCATGTGGATGCGGCAAAGAGCATGGTGGCCTGGGCCAAGGAGAATGCCGCGCTTTCCGGCCTGGCAGAAGCGCCCATCCGCTATATGGTAGACGACTGCATGAAATTCGTCCTGCGCGAACAGCGCCGGGGCAGGAAATACCAGGGCATCATCATGGATCCTCCAAGCTACGGCCGGGGCAGCGGCGGGCAGATTTGGCGGGTCGAGGAGCATCTTTTCCCGCTGGTTGAGGAGTGCGCCAAACTGCTGGCGACGGATGCCAAGTTCCTTATCATCAATTCCTATACCACCGGCCTTTCCGCCGTGGTTACGCAAAACATGCTGGAGCAGTGCGTGGCAGAGAAGCTGGGCGGCAGCATCCAGGCGGATAGCCTGGTTCTGCCCGTGCAGGAACAGCGCATCTATCTGCCCTGCGGGACGACGGCCAGGTGGCGCGCGTGAAGATTTTATACGAGGATAACCACCTTCTGGTGGCGGAAAAGCCGGCGGGCATCCCGGCCCAGGCAGATGCCTCGGGGGCGGCGGATATGCTCACTCTGCTTAGGGCCTATCTCAAGGAGAAATACCAAAAGAGCGGGGCGGTCTACCTTGGGCTGGTGCACCGGCTGGATCGCCCGGCTTCCGGCCTGATGGTGTTCGCGCGGACGAGCAAGGCCGCAGGCCGCCTTTCCGAGCAGATTCGCCAGGGAGAGATGCAAAAGGGGTATTTTGCCGTGGTGCAGGGTGCGCCGCCAAGGGAAGGCCGGATGGAGGATTACCTCTTAAAAGACCCGCGCAAAAACCAGTCCCGCATCGCCCGGCCAGGCGAGAGGGGCGCCAAAAAGGCGGCGCTGGAATATGAGGTCTTGCAGCAGAAAAGCGGGCAGGCGCTGGTGCGCGTCCGTCTGCTCACGGGCCGGCCGCATCAGATTCGGCTGCAATTTGCTTCCCGGGGATGGCCGCTGGCCGGCGACGCCAAATACGGCAGCGGTGGGCAGGATTTGGCGCTGTATTCCTATTTCCTCGGCTTTGCGCACCCGACGAAACGGCAAGAGGTGCGCTTCTTTTCGCTTCCCAGCGCCCCGGCGTTCGCGCCCTTCGGGCAGGCCATGCGGCAGACAATAGATGCCCAGAAGAAGGCTGCGGCAGAGCTGGGAGAAGCAATTTTGCCGGAAGATGAATAAAATCGCCGCATTTTTGAAAAAATAGCAGGAGATAGGCAGGAATTTACTGGGAGACGGCGAAGTATCTAAAGAGGCATGGAATATGCCGAGTAGAATAGGGAGGTAGGAAAGCGATGAAAATTCAAAACATCAGTGAGCCCCAAAAATTTTTTGAGGTTCTGAACAACTGCAAGGGCAGCGTTGAGCTGGTTACTTCCGAAGGCGACAGACTCAACCTGAAGAGCAAGCTGTGCCAGTATATTGCGCTCACGCAGATGTTCAAGGATGCATCCATCGACGAAGTCGAGCTGGTTGTTTCCGAGCCGGAAGATATGAGCATGCTTCTTGACTATCTCATCAAGGGCTAATCTTCCAAAAAAAGGCTGCTTTGGCAGCCGCTAAAAAAACGCAATCAATCATTTTTGAGATATAAAAACACCGATGCGCCGCATGGGTGTTTTTCTTTTACGCGGCATCTGGAAAATGCTGACAGAGCCGGGCGCGCGGCAAAAATTCCGTGCCTTTGAGCCGGTTTTATTGTATAATGATTCCACGATGATAATAAAAAGGTCAAGTGCAATGGGTAGTCATGGGGGCAGGCCCCATACCCCCTTGCTTATTTTTGAAAACGGGATTATGTGGAAGGCCGGTCCGCATGGCGGGCTGAAGATGGGGGAGTATTTGCTGGCTGACGAACTCATTTTCAGCGGCGTGTGCGGTTCTGACAGGCTGCTATGCCCCATCAATCGGGCGGAGCGGCTCGGGTAGGCAGGCACGGCCTGTGTGAGCATGTACGAACTGGCAAACCGGTTGTCAGCTGCGCGAGCGGCGATGAAAGGTTTTTCTGTTCCGCCATTCGGGTGCCCCTTTGCCGCGGCACTAAAAGAAGAAGCAAGCTGACGCTTGCCTTTATCATGGTAAAATGAACGCACAAAGGGCCGAGCGTTCATTGACGGCTGCCGGCAGCGCACGCCGCGCGCTGCCGACATGGTATAATAGGGCGACCGGAGGAGCCTATGGAAATTATCTATTCGAGCCACTATCATGCGCTGCAGGAGCAGCTCTACCGCATGGCAGGCCAGGCGCTAGAGGAAAATCGGCCGACGCTGATTCTCGTGCCTGCCCAGGCCAGCTTTTTGGTGGAATCCGGCATACTAAGAGAGTGCGGCGTGCAGGGCTTTCTGGAGCTGGAAGTCATGAGCTTTGAGAAGCTGACTTCCCGTATGCTGGAATTGGAGGGCGGCCGCGTTCTGCCCGCGCTGGACGGCGCAGGCGTCGCCATGCTGGCAAAGCGCGCCATGCGCCGCTCCGAGGGCCTGCGGGCGCTGAATATAGAGGATGAACGCCTGCATCAGCGGGTGGGCGAGCTGGTTTCCGCCCTCAAAAGCGAGGAAATTTTCCCGGAGCAGCTGCGGGCTCTGGCGGCAGGGCAGCATGCCTCCACGGCGGACAAGCTGCTGGACGTCGCGGATATTTTTGAACAGATGCTGGCGCTTTCGGGCGGGAGCATGATGGACGGCAGAGACCAGGAAAAGCTGGCACAGGGCAAATTTGCCGGCTCGGCTTATTTGAAAAAGCGGGATATCATCATCTTCGGGTTCGATATTCTGCCTGCCCTGCGCATGAAGAGCATCGCGGCGCTGGCCAAAAGCGCGGCCAGCCTGAAATTGCTCATCGAGGCGGCAGACGACGGCGTTCTGCAAAAACAGTGGCAGTGCGTCAGGCGGCTGGAAGCGCTGGCGCGCTCGGAAGGGGTTGCCGTCTCGCTGCGGGAATGGAAAGCAAAGCCCGCCGGGGAAATCGGCTTTTTGCAGGAAAATATCTATGCCTACCCCGGAGGGTGGTATGAGAAAAAGCCGGGGGCGGTGGAAGTCGTCTGCGCGGCGAGCAAGCAAAAAGAAGTGGAATACGCGGCTCAGCGCATTTTGGAGCACACCTGCGAGCAGGGCGGCCGGATGCGGGAAATCGCGATTTTGGCGGGCAGCATGGGGGAATACGAGGCGGCTGTGCGGGATGTATTTGCCCGGGCGGGCATCCCGTTCTTTCTGGAAAGCAAGCGGGCGCTGCTGGAGAGCAGTGCGGCCGAATTTGCCCTCTCGGCGCTGGATATCCTGGCCGGCCGCAGATGGCGGCTGGCGGACGTTCTGCGGCATTTGAAATGCGGCTTTCTCTGCGATGAGCGGGAGGAGACTGCTCTGGTGCGCCATGCCCGGGAATACGGCCTGCGGGGCTATGCCTTCCGGCGCGGTTTCCGGAAGGGCGGCGAGGAGATAGAAGCGCTCCGTCAGCGTGCCTTCGGGCCGCTTTTGGAGCTGGAGCAGAGGGCGGAGCAGGAGAATATCGCGGCGCTGCTGCTGGAATATCTGGAGCGCTCCGGGCTTAGTTCCAAGCTGGAAGAACAGGCGGCAGAGCTGGAACAGCTGGGCTTTTTGGCCGAGGGCCGCTATCTGCGGCAGGTTTACGAGGCTATGCGCGCACTGATTTCCCAGGCGCAGGCGCTGGGAGAGCAGATGGATGCCCGGGAGTTGCGGCAGGTTTTGGAGGCAGGCTTTGAAGCCGCGCAAATCTCCGTCATCCCGCCAGCGACGGACGAAGTCAGCCTGGGAGATATCACCCACAGCATTTTCGAGCGCAAAAAGCTGGTGATCGTGCTGGGGGCAAACGAGGGCAGCCTGCCGCTGACGCCGGATGGCTCCGGCCTCATCAACGACTACGAGATCGCCGCTCTGCGCAAAGAGCTGCCGGCCTTTCCCAATAAAATGGAGTTCGACGACCAAAAGGCCTATCTGCGCCGGGGCTTTGCCGCGGGCGATCGGCTGGTGCTCTGCTATAACCGGGAGGATGGCCCGGCTTCGCACCTGGTGCACCGCCTGCACCGGCTCTTCCCCCTGCTGGAGGAGGAGCAGGCCGAGTGCCGGCCGCTGCGCTCGGCGCAAGCCTCCTACGATAACCTGGCGATGGAGCTTCGGGCGCTGGCAGACGGCGAACGGCAGGGCAGTGAACTGCTCTCGGCCTATATCGGGGAGGAGAAGAAAAAGCTGGCAGAGCTCCTGCCCAGCGTGCAGTTCGACAACACGCCGGCCAATCTGGGCAGGGCGGTCGCCCGGGGGCTATACGGCCCGCCGGCGGCCAGCGTCTCCCGGATGGAGCGCTATTTCGAGTGTTCCTACCGGCATTTCATGGAATACGGCATCCGGCCGGAGAAAATCCGGGAGTTTGAGGAGGATGCGGGCAGCGCCGGAACGTATGTGCACGATCTGATGGATGGCTTTGCCCAGGAGCTGGCAGAGCGAAAGCTCTCCTGGGCCGAGATAGACGACGCGGCCTTGCAGGAAGTGGTGGACAGCGCGGCAGAAAAACGCATGGAGGAGCATAACCGCGGCATTTTCCGGGAAAAGCGCTTTGCCTTTGGCGAGAAGCGCCTGCGGGAAGAGGCGGCGCTGGCGGCCCGGGCTGTGCGCAGTCAGCTGGCCGGGAGCGGCGTGCGCGTGGCGGCCAGCGAGGCGGGCTTTGGCGGGGATATTTTCTCTCTGCCCACGCCGTATGGCCGGCTGACCCTGCGCGGGCGCATTGACCGGGTAGACGAGGCCGCATCTGATGGCCAGGCATATGTGCGCGTGGTGGACTACAAGACGGGCGCCAAAAAATTCAGCCTGACAGACGTCTACTACGGCCTGAATTTGCAGCTGCTCGTCTATCTCATGGCTGTGGAAAACTACTACCGCGCCCATGGCAGGGAAGTGTTCCCGGCAGGCGGGTTCTATTTCGAGATCAAGCTGCCCTATATCCCGGAAGATGCCGATGAGGGAAGCCGGCTCTCAAAATTTAAGATGAACGGCTTTATTTTGGCCGAAGATTCGGTGGCGCAGGCGTTTTCCGGCCAGGAGCAGAGCATGAATATAAGGCAAAAGGCCGGCGGCCTGGCGGACGGGGAAAACACCTTCAGCAAAGAGCAGATGCAGACGCTCTTTGGCTACACCAAAAAACTGATTTTGCAGGCGGCGGCGCAGATGAGCGAGGGAGAGCTCTCGCTGTGCCCGGTGGCGGACGGGGAAAACCTGCCCTGCCGGTATTGCGATTACCACGCCGTCTGCGGGTTCGACGAGCTCTACCGGGGCAACCAGGTGCGGCAAAAGGAAAAGATAGACAAAGCGCGCTTTTTTGGCGAGATAGGAGGGCAAAGTGGCGAAGATGGAGCTGACCAGCCGCCAGAAGCAGGCCGTTGAGAGCCGGGGCGGCAATCTGCTCGTCTCGGCGGCGGCGGGCAGCGGCAAAACCAGCGTGCTGGCGCGGCGCATTGTTTCCCTAATCGAGGAAGGCGCGGATATCCGGCGTATGCTCATCGTGACGTATACCAACCTGGCCGCCGCAGAGATGCGGGACCGCATTCGCCGGGAGCTCTCTGACCGGGCGGAAGAGCTGGGGCAGTTTCGGCTGGAAGCGCAGGCGGAGTATGTGCAGGTCGCGGATATCTGCACCATCCACAGCTTTGCCGCCCGGCTGATTCGGGAAAACTTCCTGGCGCTGGGGCTGCCCCAGCGCATGCGCGTGGGCGGGCAGGAGGAGTGCGATGTTCTGGCCGAAAAGGCGCTGGAGCAGGTTTTTACCGAGTTTTACGAGGAGGAGGACGCCCAGTTCCTCTCCCTGCGGGACCGCTATTCCGGGAGAACGGATGATCGCCTGAGGGAAGTGCTGCTGCAAGTCTATTCCTTCTGCACCAGCCGCCCCGAACGGCTGGGCTGGCTGGAGGCGGTTTCCCAGCGGTTTGATGAGCAGGGTATGCTGGCGGTTTTGCAGGAGAAATGCCAGGTGGGTATGCGCCGCCTTTGCGCGCTTTTGCGGCGCGGGCAGGATTTGGAAGCGCACTATGAGTTCTGCGAAAAGCAGTCGCTGAACAACCAGCAGGAGCTGGAGCAGGCCGAGGCGCTTCTGGCGCTTTTGGAGCGGGATTTCGCCGCCTTTGGCGCAGAGCTGGCCTCTTTCAAAATTTCCGCGCTGGAGCGCAAGAACCCGGCTGGCGAGGGCAAAGAACTGCTGCGGGATCTGAAAAGCCGGGCGCGGGAGGAGCTGAGCGAGCTGAAGCGCACGCTGCCAGCCGAGGCCATGCCCCTTCTGCGGGAGGAAAACGCCTATCAGCGGGAGCTGGCGCAGGCTCTGCACCGGGTGCTGGTGCGCTTTGAGAAAAGCTATGCCGCCCTCAAGCGGGAGGCGCATATGCTGGATTACGACGACCTCATCGCCTTTGCCTACCGCCTGCTGGAAGAGGAGGAAGCGGCTAGGCGCTATGCCGGGCGGTATGACTATATCTTCATGGATGAATACCAGGATACCAACCCCGTCCAGGAGGCGCTGATTTCCCGCATCAGCAGGAAAGATAACCGCTTTATGGTGGGCGATATCAAGCAGAGCATCTATCGCTTCCGCCTGGCAGATCCGATGATTTTCCTGCAAAAGACCCGGGAATTCGAGGGCAATGCGGCGGAGCAGCAGGTCATCCGCATGAACGAGAATTTCCGAAGCGCCCCGGGCGTCATCGCGCCCATCAACTATATGATGCGCCGCCTCATGAGCCGGGAGCTTGGGGAAATCGAGTATACCGAGCAGGAACAGCTCATCGCAAAGCGCGGAGAGGGCGGCGGGGTGGAGCTTTTGCTGACGGATTCGGACGCCGCCGGGGAAGAGGAGAGCGTCGGCGCGGCGGAGCGGGAGGCGCATACCATAGCCCGGCGCATTTTGCAGCTGCTGGAAGAGCGGGATGAGCAGGGCGAAAAGCGCTATGCGCCTTCGGATATCTGCGTGCTCCTGCGCAAAACCAGAATCAGCAGTCAGATTTTCGCGGAAGTTTTCGCGGATTACGGCATCGATTCCGAGACGCCGGACGGCCGGTTCACCCGGTCTGTAGGCGTGGAAGTATTTGTCAATCTGCTCAAGGTGGTGGATAGCTTTGGGGCGGATATCGCCCTGCTCTCGGTGATGAAGAGCCATATCGGCGGGTTTGATGAGCGCGAGCTGGCGCTCATCCGCCAGGCAGACCGCGCGCACTCCTTCTATGAAGCCTTTGCCGCATATGCCGGATATGCCGATGCCCTGGGAAAAAAGTGCGCCGCCTTTCTGGAAAAAATCCACAGATGGCGGCTGCTCTCCCGGGGCCTGCCGCTGCCCGCTTTTCTGACACTGCTCAAAAACGAGACGGACTACGCCGCGCATCTGGCGGCGCTGCCCGGCGGCGCCAAGAAAAAGGAGGCGTTCGACCAGTTTTTCGCCCGCTGCCTCTCCTATGCCCAGCAGCAGCGCACGCTCTATGGCCTGGTGGTTCAGCTGGAGGAGGTCTATCAAAGCAAGGGGGCGTATTCCGAGTTCCGCCAGGCCGGGGATCGGGGCGGGTGCGTGCGCATCATGAGCGTGCACAAGAGCAAAGGCCTGGAATTTCCCGTGGTCATCCTGGCGCGCATGGACAGCAAGTTCTCTCGGCAGGATTTCAGCCAGAGCATTTTACTGCATTCCGGCCTGGGCATCGCATCTGATCTCATCAGCGCCCAGCGCCGCACCACCCGCCCGGCGCTGACCCGCGCGCTATTTGCCTATGTCATGGGCAAGGAGCTCAAAAGCGAGGAACTGCGCGTGCTCTATGTCGCCCTGACCCGGGCAAAGGAGCGGCTGATTCTATCCGGAGCCGTCAAAAAAAGCCAGGAGCTCTTTGCAAGGCTCAGCCAGGATTTCGCGTGGTACGACCTGCTGGCGCAGACCAGCCCGCTGGAATGGGTGCTCTCGGCGCTGCTGCCGCTTCCCTGCATGGCGGATTGGTATCAGGGCGTGCATCCGGCAAAAGAAGAGATAGAAGTTGCGCACAGCATCTGCGGCGCTGCTGCCGGGCACCGCCGGCAGGAGGAACCATTCGATTTAAAAGCCTGCCTGCTCTCGGCGGGCAGGCAGCCCTACCGCCCCTTTCTGCGCTATGAGGCAGAGCGCATCCCCGTGAAAATCGGCGTGAGCACACTGCGGGCGATGGATGATGCCGAAGGCGAGGTCCGCCCGGCCTATCACGCGGCAGACTCCGGGCAGGACGGCGGCGCCGAGCTAGGGACGCTGGCGCACCTGTTTTTACAGCATGTGGATTTTGCCTGCAAGAGCCTGCAAGGGCTGGAAGAGGAGGCCGGCCGCATGGTGCGCCAGCTGCTTTTGACCGAGCAGGAAGCCGCCCGGCTGCGCGGCTTTTTCCCGCAGATTTTGAGCTTCCTCACCAGCGATTTGGCTTATCGCGCCAGAATTTCCGAAAAAATTCTGCGGGAAATTCCGTTCAGCCTTTCGGTAACGGCGCAGGAGGTGGGCATCGCAGAAAGCCAGGAGAAAATCATGGTGCAGGGCATCATCGACCTGGCATTTGAAGAGGACGGCAAGTGGATTTTGGTGGACTATAAGTCCAATATGGCCGAGGAGAGCCGGCTCATCGCCCTGGCCAGCGCCTATCAGACGCAGATAGACCTCTACCGCAAGGCGCTTGCCCGCATCACGGGCAAACCCGTGGCCGAGAGCTATCTCTATCTGCTGCGGGCGCATACGGCTCTGCAGATGTATTAGGAGGGTGCTATGAAAATCAGATATCTTGATAACAGCGGGTTTGCGCTGGAAGAGGGCGGCGTGCTTTTGGTGTTCGACTGCTGGAAGTTCCCGGAACATGGCCAGGGCAGGCTGGGGGAGGGTTTCCTCTGCCGGGAACAGGTGCAACAATATGAGAAGGCGTATGTCTTTGTCAGCCATAGCCACGCGGATCACTTTAACCCCAAAATTTTCGATTGGGCAGGAGCGGGAGTAACCTACCTGCTGGACGGCGAAATCTCCGCGCCCCAGGGCGTTTTGGCGCAAAAGCTGGCCTGCGGCCAGGTATTTGCGGATGAAACCCTGCGCGTTACGGCTCATCCCTCCACGGATATCGGCATCTCCTTCCAGGTTGAGGCCTTTGGCAAGACGATTTTCCATGCAGGCGATCTCAATTGCTGGCACTGGGCGGGGGAAAACACCCCGGCGGAAGAGGCCGAGGCCAGGCAGGCCTTCAGCCAGGCGCTGGCGGAGATTGTGCCCAAAATGCCCCGGGCAGATCTCGCCTTTTTCCCGGTAGACCCTCGCCTGGGCACGCTGCTGGACGACGGCGCCCTGGAGTTTTTGCACAAAGTTCCCTGCGGCCTGCTCGTCCCCATGCACTTCGGCCAGGAGTTTGCTGCGCCGCGGCGGTTTGCGCAGAAAATGCAGGGCAAGGCGCGGGTCTGGGCGCCGCAGTTTGCCGGAGATGTTTTGGAAATTTCATGCTGAGTTTTCGCTTTGTTCATATCTTTGCGATAGGATAAAATGACAGGATTTCAAAGCGGGGCGGAGGAGGAAGAGAAAGAATGGATGCGATTCGCCGGTTTATGCAGGGGCGCTACGGCAGCGATGCGTTGACGCTGTTTTTGATGTGCGTGGGCATTGGGCTGAATATTGTCTCGATGTTCGTGCCGTTTGTTTCATTTTTGGCGCTGGCTATTTTTGCGTTCGCCGTCTGGCGGATGCTTTCGCGCAATATCTACGCCAGGCAAAAGGAAAACGCGGCCTATCTACGGGGATGGCAGCGCGTCAAAAGCTTTTTTTCCGGCCTCGGGCCCAGAGCCGATGCCAAAACGCATAAGCACTATAAGTGCCCCGAATGCCGGCAGGAGGTGCGCGTGCCCAAAGGAAAGGGCAAAATTTTGATTACCTGCCCCCGGTGCGGCAAAAAATTTGAGAAAAAAACCTGATGGAATTGATTTTTCCCTCAAATTGGATATAATAAGGGTATCAAGCAAAAGGAGAGATGCACATGATTACAAAAGAAATGACCATCCGGCAAGTGCTGGAAAAAGATATCAACAGCGCGGAGATTTTTCTGGAATCCGGTATGCACTGCGTCGGCTGCCCTTCCGCATCTGGCGAATCCATCGAGCAGGCTTGCATGGTGCATGGGTTAGATGCCGATATTCTTGTCGCAAAGCTCAATGAGTTTTTTGGCGAATAAGAAATGTAAAAAAAGCCGCGGAATACCGCGGCTTTTTTTGTTGCATTGCGCATTTGTTGCATTGCGCATTTGCGGCTGGAGCCAATATAGAAGTGCCAAGGAAATAGAGAGGCTTGAATCTAAATGGTGCGGGAAGCGAAGGAAAAAGATTTAAAAGATATATTAAAATTGTATTTGTGCCTGCATGAAGAAACTATCCCGGAACAGTCGGAGCGCTTGTCCTATACATGGAAACAGATCTTAAAAGATGAAAACCACCATTTGATAGTAAATGAAATTGCTGGGAAAATTGTCTCTTCCTGTGTATGCGTTGTCATCCCCAATTTAACAAGAAATGTGCGCCCATATGCTTTCGTGGAAAACGTTGTTACCCATACGGATTTCAGAGGCCGAGGCCTGGCATCTGAATGTTTGGAATATGCAAAGCAGATAGCAAAACGGTGCAACTGCTATAAGATGATGCTATTGACCGGAAGCAAAGAAAAAGAGATATTCCATTTCTATAAAAATGCAGGATACAATAGTGCGGATAAGACGGCGTTTATTCAATGGCTTGATAGTTAAAGATGAAAGCATAATGTAAGAAAATAAAAAACGCATCGCAGCTTTGGCAGCCTGCGGTGCGTTTGCTTTGAGCTGATATTACTTTACAGCTTTGGCCATTGCCTGTGCTTTAAGCGATTCGATATTGTGGCGCATGACCGGAATGAGCGCAATGGCGATGCAGATGATCGCATCGGGCAGCATATAGCTGGCGTTATACCCCAGGGAATAGATCCAAGCAGATTGCCCTGCCGGGGCGTATTCCCCAAAGAAGACAGCGCCAGAAAGGAACGAGCAGAGAAAGCGCGCCAGGCAGGCCAGGCTCATGCCGGGGTAGATGCTCCTTGAGAAGGCCCCTGCGATGGCCAGCACACCAAAGCCCAGCAGATAATCCAGCACGAATTGTATCCAGTTCAGGAAAACAGGATCCTGAATGAACTGCAAAATGCCGAAAGTGATGGCGGCTAAAAGCCCCTTGCGCATTCCATAAATATAGGAAAAGACCAGGATGGGCAGCATGCTTGCCGCGGTAACCGAGCCGCCGTTGGGCATTTTCCAAAGGCGGATATACGAGAGCACAAAGGCTAGCGCAATGCAAAGCGCCGCCACGGCAATCTCCCGAATCGTCCAGGCAGAGCGGGAGAGGCCGGCATCCTTTTTCTTATTATAGTAGACCAGGATGCCCACGCCCGCGGCCATGACGGGCAGGCTGCCCAGCACCCACCAGATGTTCTCCCCGATTTTCTCGAAGAAGACCTGGAAGGTAACCTCTTCCTCCACGCCGCCAAAGCCGCCGCTGATGAAAAAGGCGATGAGCCCGGCCGCGACCAGGATGAGCGCAGTGCCCGCGAGCAGCAGCCATGTGCGCAGCTCGCCTGAGTTTCTTTTTTGTTCTTCCATTGTTTCCTCCTTTGCCGGAGGAGCGCGCCTGAAAATCCCGAAAAAAATCCCGCAGCATGGCTGCGGGGCAAAAAAATCCATTTTTCCAGGTTCCGCTTCCCTACGAATGCATTATCAATATCAGGTTCGAAGGGTACATTCTCAGCCCGAAGGCGCCCCCAGCGGTAACATTATTTGGTTCTGGGGATATTATGGCATGCGGCAGCATGTTTGTCAATTCCCATAAAATTTTTTGTGCAAACATCCGGTTATGAGGAATTTACCGGCCTCTATATAGATGTCAGCCGGAAAAAGCAGGCGTTTTTTTGCCTGTAAATGGGCTTTTTTCAAAAAAGTGATTATTTTTTAGAAAAAATGCAAAAAAAGAGTTGACAAAGGGGGATGTGTTTGGTAATATAGAGAAGCGCTCTTCGGAGCGGAC
>CAJUPM010000015.1:0-1560 GCA_910588425.1 uncultured Christensenellaceae bacterium
CGAGGCTGCACATTAAAAGAACGCTTGCAACACAACAAAGAACTTTTTTCATCACAATCTCCTTCTTCTACCGTTAAAACGGTTATGTGAAGAAATTATACTAAATTTTCCATTATTTTACAAAACCATTATAATGTGAAATCTATACCATCAATACAGTTATCATAAAGATATCGCTTCAACTCCGCTCCTTCTGCTGTGTTATAGTATTCCAGCAAAAGTTCGTTAAAACGCTGCATATGCTTGTCCGTTATAGTTAAAATTCCGTTCCCGGCCATAATCAGGACCTTGTTTGCAAGCATCAGACTGGAGCGCTTGTTGCCATCCCAGAAAAACTGTCCCCGCGCGCCCCATAAAAATATATTCAGCGCTTTTTCAGTTTCGGTAATGCTACTTTCCAGAATCCTTTTCAGCGCGCTGGCCGTTGCCTCCCATTCGGGAACAGGCGGCCGATAGTCTGTGCCGGATATGCCCACGCCCCCGGTGCGCAGTTTTCCCCATTCGAGCGCTTCATTTCTGGCAACGTATTCATTGAGCTTGCAGAAATATTCGAGAGTAATAGGCTCGTTAATCGTATCCAGCATATAGCGCCAAGCGTCCCGCATATTCAAAATTGCTTGTATATCGTCGATAGTAACGCCGGGCACGTTTACGCCCTCCAGAATAGTCTGTGTCTGCGGAAACGTAACAGCGCGATTTTCCATGCGCATACCGCAATATACATTCTCCGTCCATTTCTTCTTAGCTAAAAACAAATTCTGCTCTGGCGTTAGGCTATACTTATTTTTCATCAAATAATTTCTCCAATCAACCGCAAGGCTTCCCCCGCCCTTTTCATCATACTGTTGTCCTCTAAATATTCCATGCCCTTCAGTGTAATTCTAGGCCGAATCGGCTCAACAATATGCGGGAAGCTTTCCGATAGGCTTTGCGTATAGACAAGCCCCTTCATATAGCCGGATTCTTGCAGTTCAATCATCAACTGTTCCCATGCCTCGAACGGTATCTTAAGAGCGCCAGCGGAAATCAGGGCGTAATCGAAACGCTCATCACCTTTATGCTTGTCTAACAAGCGCAGTATTTTGTATATCGCTTTAAAGTTATTCATAACCTCCAGAAAGCAAGCAGCGCTTTAGGCATTTTCGCCGCCTCCCTTTTGTGCAAAATCCCAAATCAGAGAAGCATTGTTTTTTGCGTATTTTTTCAGCTTCAAAACCTCGTCTTCTGAAAAACCAAAGCTCTTATACACAATTTCTCCCGGAAGTGTCAAATCAAGAAAATCAAAGCCGTTTTCTTGTGGCCGCTCGAAATGAACTTTCACAATATCAAAGCCATCTTTTTCAAGAATTGCGCTATGCGTCATTACAACGCCATCCACAGTAGAATAGTAATACATATCTTACCCCTCCTCTCTTACCCTGCCTCTCTAATACGATTATACCATGTAGAGCGTGAAATGCCCAACTTTTTGCAGCATTCTTCCACGGATGCGCGGCCAAGGCGGCATTCATCGCGGTATTTTTCAAATAGACCAGCATCACTCTCTTTCTTTTTGCGGCC
>CAJUPM010000015.1:1570-45745 GCA_910588425.1 uncultured Christensenellaceae bacterium
ATCGCAACCATAGATATTTTTGCGGCCTTCTTTATACCCTTCTTTCTGCCGGGCAACTGCCTTTCCCTCATTCGTGCGTTCGACTATCATATCACGCTCAAACTCAGCAAATGAAAACATAATATTCCGTATCAGCCTCCCCGTGGAACTGTTATCCATGACCCCCATATTCAGGATATGCAATCTCACGCCTCTCTCTAAGAGGCTATCCACCAGCATAATCCCCTGCGATGCACTGCGGGAAACTCTGTCTAGCTTCGTTGCGATAATCGTGTCCCCAGCCTTGACGACAGAGAGCAGTTCCTGGAACTGCGGCCGTTCCAGTTTCATCCCGGTAAAGGCGTCTCGATAAATTTTTGCAGCGCCATGTTCCCGCAAGCTGTTCTCTTGGTCCTCTAAGCTGTTGCCGTCTTTCTGCTGCCCGGCGGTGCTCACTCTGGCATAACCGTAAATCATTTCTTCTCATCCTCCACAAGATACGCCCCGTCAATCCGGTTCACTTTCCCACGGGGCATGATCACCAGATCATAGCCAAGGTAGCGAAGCATTGGGATGATGGCGCTTGTCTGCATTCCGGAGTTCTTTTGCGAATTCAATCGATACCAACAGGCCTGTTGAGACAACTGAAGCGCGCTTGCCATTGCAGAGCAGCTCAGTTCCTTTTTTTCCAAAATATCTTTGATAATTTCTTGCGATGTCATAAAATGCACCTTTCATTGCGATGTTATGGCTTAATTATAATCTGAAAGCATTTACTTGTCAAGTATCTCTTTTGTTTTTACGGCTATTTTTTGACCTCACCACGCGCTATACCCTTCTATGTATCCCCCGCTGCCCTCGCCTATACCATGCGTATTTTAATAATGTTGTACAAAAAATGAGCATTTTATGCACACAGAAAATAAAAAAGTAAAAACTTTAAAATAACAAGAAAAAATGCTTGATATTAAAGCATTTATTTGTTATGATATAGACATCAAGTAAATGCTTGATAAAACCATATAAAAAGCCGCTTCCCTGCTCCAACAGAGAAACGGCTAGAAAGGAGGCACCGCAATGCGCAAATTGCAGTACCAAGGCGGCGAATGGATCGCCTGCCTAAACGGTGTAGCAACTATTCACAGCACGCTACACAACGCGCTAGCCTATCTGCTAGGCTAGCACACCGGGGCGGGAAACCGCCCCACCTCATAGAATAATATAACAAACACGCATAAGAATAGCAAGCCCATCCAATTACCGCTTTACAAATGCTTTGTCCATGGCTACAATATTTTTAGGAGGATTTTATGCTTTTATTCTTTATCATCATTTCGCCAATCGCAATTCTGATTATGCTGTCTGGGAAATATAAATAAGCCGTCCCAAGGCCACAGTTAATGTGGCTATTTGCCCTATACACAGAAAATATCGACTAGAATCCATTTTAATACGCTCAATATATATCGAGCGTGTATTTTTATTGCCAAAATTGAATATGCCTTAAAACCAATTTTAATCTTCGGCAGGCGGCAGACTCTCTCTATAATACATTTCCAGTTCGGCGGGCGTTTTTCTCTCGTCCAGCGCGTTGCCGCCGTTTTGTATAGAAATCTCTTGCTTAACATCGTGCAACCCGTAGTAGTTCGCACCAAGGAAGATGCCAGTAACGGGGGGCATTTTGCCGTCATACATGTAAGAATTATGCAAAGAGAATAGCATAGCGTATGCGCTTTTAAGAATCTCCGACCCCGCAGGAGTGATACCTCTATATCTTCCACCCTGCTTCTGGTTTGTTACAACTTCCCAAATCCGTCTATAATTCGTCTGGAATGCAAGCGAAAGCCCCGCAACCGTTGCCTTCATATCGTGCTTTTCACAGATATGGAAAAATTCATATACCCGCTTTGCTATTTCCTGTTCATTCGTCCAGTCAATCGGCGGAAGCGCGGCTAACTCGAGATTATACGCCAGATATTTCGCATTATCGCCCGGTTGAATTGGGCGGGTAATTTTGGGCTTCGCTGGCGGCCGTTCCTCAACCGAATATTTTCTAGGCCGTCCTGTTTTCTTTTTCTGTTCCATTTTTAACCTCCGTTTAACAAGATAATTGGTTAGTGTAATAAAAGAGCACCAACAAGAAAAACGTTGGCGCTCTTGGCGCTCTGATAGTCGCAGAATTTTTTTGGAATAGCCGCTAAAAATTTCTGCGGAAATTTTTGACAAATAGTCGTGAAATAGTCGCGGGCAAATTCGAGGAATAGTCGCGGGAACAGCGGGAACAGGCAGAGTGCAAGTCCACCTTTATATAAAAATTTTACTCTCATGTATATGTGAGGTTGTTAATTTTACCTGTTCCACCTGTTCCCAAGTCTTACAAATGGCATAATTAAGGGAAAAATCAGGGAACAGGCAAAAAAATTTGCTTGTTCCTAGCTTGTTCCTAACAGTATATTTTGCCTGTTCCCACGAAAATCGCAAAATAGTCTCGAAGGAGAAAATAGCTAAAATTTGTCATGGGCACAGGCCAAACAAAGAAACCGGCTGTTCCCGCTTTGTGAATCGCATGGCGCGTATTCTCTTGCCGTCAACCTTTAATTGCGGTTCACTCGCAATCCTCTCTCCCATACTTTCTCTAAACTTCTGAAAAAATTTTTCTCTGCTCATTTTTTGATGCCCCGTATCGATACACCACTTGCAATAGTCGCTGTAAATTTCAGCCCTCGACACTTCGCCTTCATAGTCGCATTCCTCGCAGAACACTAACACCGGGTTGCTCAATTCCTTGAAGCTCTTCATTAACTCCGATTGCTCCGGCGTGTCTGTGAAATAGCCCACCTTCATCAGCAGCCGATAGCCCGCATAAGCCCAGTTAAATATGCCCGGAAGCTCTTTAAGCAGCTTAGAAATAATATTAAGGTCTCTGCGTTTTTGTTTGGGCTTGTCCTTATCCGGCACATCTACGAACTGACAAGGAAAGCTGACAAAAACCATACGGCGCTCAAGGCCCTTAAGCACGTTTGCCCGAGGCAGCTCGTTACAGGCATACACCAGCTTGCATCGCGGGTAGAACTTAATAAAATCCCTGCCCTTATAGCAAGCAGTAATCTCTTCGCCCGCCGCAACTTTCTTGAGTAGCTTTTCCGATCTCGAAAAATCGCTGTCGATTTCTGAACCGATATTTATCAGGGAATCCTTGAGATAGATGCGTTCAAAAGCCTCGGCAACGCCATTCGGGTCCACATTTGAGCAATTTTCATCGCCGTAAAGTTTTTGCAGCACTTCAAGATAAACGGACTTGCCGTTCCCGCCATCACCGATTAACGCAAATATTTTCTGATGGCGGCAGTCAGGAAACAGGACATAGCCAGCAATAAACTGCAGCACCTCTTCTCGAATCGGATCATCGTCTGTAATATCGCTGATAAATTTGCGCCAGTTTTTCGCTTCTGCTTTGGCATCATAAGGATAGGACATCTGAATGCTGCAATAGTCGTTGCGCGAAAATTCTCTAAAAAGTCCTGTCTCTAGTTCCAGTGTTCCATTCTGGAAGGTCATGAGCGGTTTGCGGTCGAAATTCACGTCTGCAAGGCATCTGGCTTTCAGAAGATTGCATACCGCACTTGTTCGTTGTGCCGTTGAATAGAACATGCCGTATGCCTGATCGGCATAGCTGCGTATTTCGGCGTCAGAGCGTTTTTTCCAGATAGCGCCTGTCCACTCATAAAACCCTACTTGGTCGATATAAATAAGGCTGTACTTCTCTCTGATTTCGTTGGCGATATCAGACTCGACAGGCGCAGAAGTTGCAAGTTTCTCTACCGCTTTTATTTCTCGTTTTGAAAACTGCTTATTGCTGTCTGCAATATCGAACAGAGTCGCAAGGCGTGTTCTGTCGGTATATCTTGCAGCTGAGCAGGCAAAATTTTTAAATTCTTCGACATCTGTTATCTGCTCGCAAATCGCATGAAGGCCGCTTGTGAGTGTAAAGTTTTTTAATCCCCATCCTGTCGCCATAAACTCAGAGACATCCTTGTACTCCGCAGGCCATGATGCGACCTCGAACGGAATACGGTGCGAAAATAAATGCTGTGCAAATTTGCGCGTAAATTCGCGACCAGCCCCATCCATGTCGTAGGCGAGTATTACTTTAGGTTTTGTTTTTGCGACGTTTAAAACAAAATCTAAAGCATCCTTGCCGAAGCTGGCTCCGAGTGTGGCAAGTACACATGCACCAGCCTGTTCCAGCGACAGATAGTCGAAGGCACCTTCCGTAATCCATAAAGGGCCGTCCCTGCCCAGCGTATCACACCCACATGGGAATTTTTCGTAAATTTCCTTGTTCTTCGGTTTTAGATATTTAGGTGTTATATCGCTGCCATAGGCTCTGGCCGTCCAGGAATACACATAGCCGTTGCGCATAATCGGAATCGTGATGCGCTGCTTCTCAGGCCAGTACCCGATGCGCAGGCGCTCTATCGTTTCGTCCAGAATGCCTCTGGAGTGCAGATAATAGCGATGTTCATCTTCGAGCTTGGTTTGCCAGAATGCAATTTTATTGCATAAATCCTGCGTGTGCCGCCGCCAGTTTGTCTGGCCTTCATCATCGACGCCCGTTCTGTAAGCAAGCTCCCGAATCGCTTTGCCGCGGTCGCCATCGTATTCGATGAGAGCGGCTAAATCGATAACATCGCCGCCGACTTGGTCTGAAAAACTATACCACCACTCGTCATAGATGACAACTGCCGACGTATTGCTGCCATCATGAAACGGAGAGCGGCACCTGTCGCCAGCTCGGTCTATTTTCAGGCCTGCTTTGCGGGCATATTCCACGCATGAAATGCGTTGTTTTATCGTTTGAATGTTTACCATACATAAATCCTCATAAGAACAAAAGCACCATAGCATAGCTACGGTGCTTAAGGCACTCTATAGCTAAATTATATCAGAAATACCGGAGAAACGCAAAGTTTGTTGAAAACCCAGACGCACTGCTTGGAATTTTACGTTCAGCTTGGTCTAAGGCCGCTTTTACTGTGCTTCCTTTGGCGGTGCAGGACGCGGCATCCAAGCGATAATGTGAGGATTTAACCTTGCCCTACTCCATTGCCCAGAATTTTTCCAATATCGGGCAATCCATATCGCTCCTCTATCCGTTGCCACAAGATAACTGTCGCTCTTCTCTGGCATCCTGTCTTTTACGCTTATCCATTCGCTCATTTCTTTTTCTCCTTGTTTAAGTCCATCTTTGCGCCACAGTTAGGGCAGAACCTATAGAATTGTTTAAACGCTTCAAAGTATTCGCTGCTTGGTTTTTCTTCTGGTGATACTTCATACAGATTCCCACACAAGCTACACTCTGCCATCGAAAAATCCGCTGTAAAGTTTAACCAATCTGCTCGCATCAATGGCCCATACTCCACTAATTTGGCAGATTCAATCAAGTATTGCGGAGCGGCACTCTCAAAATGCTTTCTGCTTCTGTACGTTCTCGGCCTGCGCTGTCTGTCAATCGCGGCTTTGCCATTCAGAAAGGCAAAATATATGTGTTCTCCCTGTTTAAGCATATTTAGTCCATCCCTTCCATCTTTGCGCCGCACCTGCTGCAATATTTTGTTTCCAGCCCATGCTGTGATATCCCTCCGCATTCAGAACACACGATAGCATCCATATACTCTCTCCAGAGGTTTTTCCGCTTCTCCATTTTCCAATGGCCGCGCTTTACTTCTGCCACGTTTGCAGCAGGCGCTTCAGCTATGCACTTCAAACAATCTTTGTAATACATAGGTGCCACATTATTCCTTATGACGTTCAACAGCGTCTCACGCTCTACAAACTCTTTAGCCATTGTTTATCTCCTCAAGCATTTCCGGCAGTACGGCTTTGGCATACTCGCAGGCAGCCAAATACTGCCTTTCGTGCCGCGTTCCTCCATGCACTTCATGTACCCGCTCAATAAAGCTGTCCATATCGCTGAACCAGCACCCGGCACGGACAAAGAGCTTGCCGTTCTCATCTATGAAGAAATATGCGTCCCGCATTTCACTCCCAATGCGGCCAACCTTTATGAATGTGCCGTTCTTTACTGCTCCACCTTCAAATGAAGTGTTTTTGCCATGAATAAAGAACTCACCAAAGTAGCACGATTTGCCCAGCGTGTTGCGGTTGCCCAGCTTGTTGCGGTCGCCCAGCTTGTTGTCGTCGCCCAGCGTGTTGTCGTTGCCCAGCTTGTTGTCGTCGCCCAGCGTGTTGAGGCTGCCCTTAAGCGCAACACGCGAATAGTCACCCTGCGGCAAGTGCTTAACCCCATACTTATCCCGCTCTATTGCGTCATACTCTTCTTGTGTGTATACTTTCATTATTTCTCCTCCTGGCCGTTACATCGGCTTTTCATTGCCTGCTCTCCTGTTCCAATCCGCTACGGCCTCCGCATATCCATCGTGAATGACCCCTCCGCCGTCGCAGTTAATTTCTGTTTCCCGCTTTAACTCAAGCCCGCAGTCTTTACAATGGAGTATGTTCTCAACAAAAAGGCTCTGTCGCACCACTTTATGTTCACCCGTGTATGCCTCGACTTGCCCTCCGCAAAGCGGACAGGCCTTTGGCTCCTCGTCGCCTTTTTCTTCGGGCGGTGTCTCTTTTGCCGCTTCTACCAGAACAAGCATTTCATCCGAAAACGCCCAGCCGATCCCATCAATTTCTAACCTTATATTGCCATTAAAATCCATTTCCTCTATTTCGGAAATCTGGCCGCAGTATTTTTTCATATCTTTCACAAAGTAAGGATAAACATTGATATCTCCATCACCATCAAACCCGTACTCCCTTTCCATATCGTCCCAATACCGCACCATTACCGTGTCGCCTACCTTAAATTTGCTCATTTCTCTTCTCCTTCCGGCCTTATCGCCTGTATCAGCCCTTGTGTCCGCTTTCTCCGCGGTGCTATCGGCAGCGGCGCTTTCCTTACGCCTCCCCGCCCTCGCCTTTCTTTCTTATCACATTCCTCCGGCGGACAGCCTCTTGAAATTTCCGTATTATAGCAGTAGTGGCAGGCTTTGAGCGGCGGTCCTATATTGTTCATACTTTTATAATATTTGCATCCATCGCAGCAGTTATTTTTCTTCATCGCTTAAGTCCCCTGCTCCGATATAGAGAACAACATTGTCCTTGTTCATAAAAATTTTTGCTATGGCAACCATACTCGCAACGTCGTCTTTATCAAATAAACAGTCCCCGCAGTATTCGTTCCACGTTTTTGCAATTTTAGAAAAGCATTCTTGCATTTTCAACCTCTCAAAATACTAATAGCTTCATCGATGGTATGAGCTACACCCGCAAGCGCACCCGTCGCCCGCATTGCTGCCAGAAATTTTTCCTGCTCTTCCCTCGGTTTTTCTCCTGGCAGCTTTACTTCTATATACACCGCCCGGCCATCGCTTGTCCTGTGCCCGCTCAAGTCAGCCTCGCCATTTATGCCTATAATAATCGGCCTTCCGTCAGCAGTATAAAAAAGCCCGCTGTTGCGTCTGAAAATCACGCAGTTTTCTTCCGAAAGTGCTGCTCGTATTTTGTTTTGCAGCTTTGTTTCTGCTTTCAATGCCTTGTCCTCCCTTTCAATACTTGCATAGCCCACCACGACGGATTCTTGTAGCCGCGTTCCTTGCCTATCGCTACTAGCTCTGGAAAGCTTTTTGCTCGCCCTTGCTGTTGTCTCGCCTTTCGCTTTGCCTCTGCAATTTTATCTGCTTCTTCGTCAGTAATCATTTTAAGCTCGATTTCCTTCTTTTTTTGTATTTCTTTTGGATGTAAAGGATATTTTGTGCCGCAGTATGGGCATATAGGCGCAGTACGAAACGTCATGAAACAGTTTGGACAAACCCTTACCAAAAAATTTCCTTCTTCCGTGAATCTGGCCTTTCTTTTTTGCGATTCGGTAAGGCTCCACCTTACATCTTCATTTGGCATAGGATTACGGGTATAATTGCCTACACAATCGATTATTTTGGCAGTTTTCCCCGGCAAATACCGCATACAACGCATCGCCTGCTGCCAGTATAAAGCATGAGATTCTGTTGGCCGTAGCAGCAGGCAGCAGCTTACTTCGTCAATAGAAACCCCCTCGCTGATAATACCCACGTTGCAAAGCACCGTAATTTCTCCTTCCCGGAATGCCTGCATAATATTACGTCGTTTTGCTGGCGGTGTTTGATTGGAGACCGCTTCTGCTGTTATCCCTGCCGCTCTAAATTCATCGGCCATTGCTTGCGCATGTTTTACCGACACGCAATAAGCAATCGTTCTTTCGCCCATTGCCAGCAAATTATATGCTGAAATTACATCGCCATAGATTGCCTTTTCGCACATAATTTTTTCTAGCTCTGATATGACAAAATCCCCCGCCATGCTTCTCACTCCGTCCGTATTTACGGTAGTTGGGGCATAATACTCATATGGCGCCAACCGTTTGTTCGCTATCAGTTCTCGCACAGAAACATCCTCTATCAGCGTGTCATATATGTCTCCCAATGGCTTCCCATCCAACCTGCAAGGGGTTGCAGTAAAACCGACGCATGGGCTTTTGTAGTGTTCAATCACCTTTACCCAGGAATTTGAGCGCGACAGGTGCGCTTCATCTAAAATGATTAGCCTTGGCGGCGAATGCTCTTCCAGATGGTTTTTCTCTGTTAGGACCATTTCAACGCGGGCGTTTAGAATTCCAGTGTTTCTCAGGAGAGTTTCGTGTTGTTGCTTCAGTTCCCTGCGGTGAGTAAGGACCAGCACTTCTCCGGCTGTTTTTTCTGCCATTTTTGCGAAAATATAGGATTTCCCTGCCCCGCATGGGGCCACCACAAGGGGCCTATGGTAGCCGTTTGCGAAGGCTTGCTTTGTTTTTTCAAACAGTCGCTGCTGATAATCGCGAAGTTGAATCAAAACGGGAAATCCTCATCATCTGCCGCTTCAAGACCTGCGAACACATCACTTTCATTACTAGGCGCAGCGCTTCCAGACCACGGCGGCAGATCGTCTTTTTGTTTACCTGTAAGAAGATATGCGACTTTCGCTTGATTTTCTCCGTTATATTGCTCATGTTTCACCCTGACAGCCCCTACCTTGCCGATCCAAGCACGCTCGATTCCGTCTCTGATAACGCGGCTTTGTTCTGGAATGTCGAAACTATGGAAAAATGTACCCAAGTTTTGATTTGTTCTCTTGGTATCGTCGCTGAAAAGGACAAGATAATACCAGAGTTTTGACGCATATCCTGGCATTGTGAGCGTTAGCTCATACATTGCATTTCCAGCTTTCGAGCGTTTTTCAACGGCCTCTTCAATTCTCACACGATAATCGCCTTCCGGAATTAACACGAAGGTTTTTTCCTCATATTCGTTTGGGTTGTAGTTAAAATTAGCCATTTATTACACCTCCTAAAATCATCAGTACAAACTTCATTGCTTGCTCCTCGTTAAAACCTACCGCCAAACACGCGTCAAAGAATTTTTTAATCTCATTCGCGGCCGCTTGTGCACTGGTTTCCTCTTCATTTTTCCCTAACAACGCCTCAAGATTTTCTATAAAATTGTCTTTCATGCTGCCTCCTAAACTTTATCAAGATATGTCGCGGCTTCATCGGCCACATGGAGTATCCACGCCAGTGGATATTTTTCATACGCTGCACCAAGCGAATAATCGTTTGAAGCTCTGTCTGCAAACCCCATATGGCAGTTAATTGCGACTGCTTCCTCCGTTGTCAGCTTCATGAACCGCTCAATCAGAAATACCGATTTTGCACCATGGCCGCCATACGGCAAATCTTCCTGGAACGTATAGAACGGAACCTGAACCCATACTCCGCCCTGCTTTTTGTTTCGCATCTCTGTTTTATAGCAGCCAACCTTGCATAAATCGTGAAGCAGGCTCACTATCGCAAGTGTTTCCCGTGATGCTTCAACATCATAGAGAGGAATGAGCTTGTCCATCTGCTCAAATACTGCAATCGAGTGTTCGCACAAACCGCCCTCTTTTGCTCCGTGAAAACGTGTAGATGCTGGCGCTGTGAAAAAATCTGATTTTTCCAGCCATATCATAAGTTTTTCTGAGCCTGGCCGACGAATGGACGAATAAAAAATCTCCTGAAAGTCTTGTTTACTCATGCTTTTTCCTCCGCAAATAGGTCCTCGGGCATACACCAGTCTCTGCAAGCGATTTGGTCCTTTGCCATGACGAGCGGGCCGCCCTTCAGCGAGTAATACCAGATACGTTTTCCGTCTTTTTCGCGTGTATTGATATATCCAACCACATTGCAAAGCCCCGCGATATTATCCAGTACCTTGTTTGGAATTTTCGGTTCCAATCGCTGCGCCAGCGATCCGTCCGGTCGAGTGATTTGAGTCATATTGCTCCATGCCGTGAATACAGTGTTGCAGTCTAGCCGCGTAGATTCTCTTGTGAGCCGCTTTAAACTTTGATACACAAGCTGGTAGGCCTGTCTCATATCCTTGTACTTTTTTGAGTCCTCCAGCTCTAAAATCCACATATCGAACAAGTCCGATAAGTTATCTACGATAATGTTGTCATACTTCTTTGTAGCCGCTCCCGTTTGATATGCGTCTAAAAATTCCTGAACCCTCGATACCGCCTGTATGTCCAAATTAGGCCGTTCAAAATTTTTCAAAACAATGCTGCTGTTATCACTGCAAATCAGCAGATTTTTCTTTCGCCTCGGTGCAGCGACCAGTGTTGCGTTCGTGGTTTTACCACCGCCACTCGGCGAATAAAGCAATGCGTTCAATCCTAAAATACTCCTTTCATAATCTTCTTCTCCTGCGCTGAGAACCCCACCAATTCAAAATCAATGGGTTCCTTCAGTTCTTTTGTTGCCCGGCAATATGGGCATATTTCACAACGTTCGGGCTCAATTTCCCCGCTCTTAATTTTCAAAATTCGGGGCATGTTGTTCTCAACTTCTGCCAAGCATTCCTTCCTTCTCCACTCTGGCACGCAGATGATCTCCAAATTTACTGGTTCTTCTTTGGTCGCCACTGCTAAATACGTCTCTTTTTGTTTTTTCCTTCGTCTTTGCCGCCGCTCTACTTCCGCATAAATTGCAAGCTGCAAGTCGTAGCCCCAATATTCCACAAATGACTTTCCCATGACCCGATCCATGGAGCGCATCACCTTTAAATCCACAATTTTATTTCGGCTTAGAGCGTCAATTTTGATTTTCCAGGGTGCACGAAAGAGACTAGCGGTAAAAATCCGTTGTTTTTCGCCGCTCATGTAGGCCATGAACAGTTTGTCTTTAGAGACTCTTTTGATGATTTCTTCCGCTTGCGCGTAATCTTTCTTTAACTCTCCATTTGCTTTGAAAATTTCAGGGTGTGTTTCTACGAATTGTGTCAGTGTCCCTTCAAAGTGGCTATCCACATAGCTTCCAACCAGCAATGCGGTTGTAGGCTTCTGCTGATAGGTCCCCTGCAGCTTCGCCATTGCCATTGCTTCACATTTCATGAAATCCTTGTATTGCGAAACAGACATGTACTTTTGATTTGCAGCGGCAGAATAATAGTTTTCTGCCGTCAAGATCATAAATTATGTTTTACCCTATCCCTCTCTTCTGCCTGCTTTGCGTCGTTCCATCGCTCGGTAGTACCAACCAAATAGCCTGTAATTCTACGAATGCGTTCAAAGGGAGCTCCTTTCACTTTAAACTTTAGCTCTATTTCTGCCTCATCGTCCTCCGCATACCTGATTTCAACTTCTTTCAGCGCCGCATGTTTTTTGCGCAGATGCTCTACATAAGATAGCGCTTCCTCTACCTTCATATCTGCAGGGTACTTTACAGCAATGCCATCTTTCTCAAAACGTCTCATTTGTACAAACAACTCCTTCAAATACAGCGGGCAATAAACAATAACGCCTTCGCTGTCTGTTTTTGCGCCTTTTACTGGTATTAGGGCTCTGTCCCAGCTGCATTGCAGTTCCGGCGGTGCAGCCGACCTCTTGCATGTCCAGCAAAGCCGCTTTGTACTATTCATTACATGCCTCTGCTGGGATATAGCAGGGGAATCCCAAGCGTTCCAGAACTGCTCGGCACGAATCGCAGGCACAATCGAAACATACTATGCGATCTTCTATTTCATAATAGCCCCAATCATCGTCGACATGCTCGCCGCACACAGCGCATATCACGTTTGCATCATCTCCCGCCGTTTGATGTTCTCAAGATTTTCCATAATGCTTTTCATTTCCTTGTAAAGGAACTCTTCGTGCAGTGGGTTGATTTTCGAGCTGGACAACAAGGAGTCGCAGATTCCCTTCATTGATTGCAAACACCGTTTGCGCTCTGCTTCCGTGCTATTTCGCATCTCGATGTTCTCCATAAATCCAGACAAAGCCGTCCGTGTCCATCTCCATATAATAGCCCTCATCTCTTAACGCTTCGGCATACCCTAGCGTCATTTTCCTGCTATCTTCTACTCCAATTAGAACTTCCATTTTCTTTCCCCTTTCATTGTTAATATGTTAAAATAAATTTGGAGGCAGATTTATGAAATTAACAAAAAACCATAAGATACTCTTGGATATCGCAATCAAAAATCCACCTAACCTTCAGAGCCGCTTCTATACCCTTGACTATATTTGCCGCTTTGCCCAAGACTGGGATTCGTTCATTGTTTTCAGTATTGTAAATAATCTGGTTGAAATTAACGCCGCTGGCTGGGGCGATAAACAACACACCGCATTTTACTTGAATGAAACAGGCCGCGAATATAGACAAATAGACCACTTGGAAAAGGCCGAACGCTGGAAAGAACGCGCTTATGGCTTTGTTTCCGGTGTACTAATTTCTGTCTTAGGAGGTGCTATCCTAAAATTGCTTTTAGGATAGCAAGACCTGCAATCAAGCCAAACGCAAACCACACCATCCCTCGAAAACCACTTAATGGATCTTTCTCCCACATAGCTATCCTCCTTCGTTTTTATTCAATCTGTAATCTTGCATTTTTGCTTGCCGCCTACCGTACTAACCGTAATCCATGCTGGCCTTGCGCCTGCCTTAGCTCATCTGCCGGCATCAGAACAACACACATATTCTGCGGGAGTATTCCCGAACCAGCTCTTGCTTTTCTTGCCTGCACTTCCTCATAGCTTTGCGCAGTTTTTCTATCTCTTGGGAAAACGAGATGCAGGTATTCTTCTGGCTCACCGATGAGCTCCATGATTTTGTACATCTCGGTAATCGTCCAGTCTCCTTTACCCTGCATACGCGAGGTGATGTATCCATCTGACCGCCCAAGATGCTTTCCAAGGTCGCTTCTCTGAATATCCAGCTGTGAAAGTCGTTCTTTTAAATATGGATAGCGTTTCATTTTCTTCCTCCTTTCTAAATGCTCTTTTTTATTCCAAAATTCTTTATAGCCTCGCACTCTTGTTTACAATTATTTTACAAGCGAAATCAAGCGACAAACCAAAGTATATGATATACTACACAGCATACAAGATATTGTGTACACAACCTATCTTTGAATCTTGTAAATACAACAGAAAGGAGTGCATGTATTGGCTAATAAAAGGCAAACCAGCAAATCTGTTGCTTCTAAGGCTTCCGACCTTCTTAAAAATAGCAGTTCTAAGAAGGTAAAGTCCGTTGCAGGAAGCGCATTGTCTCAGACCAAGAAGGGCAAGTAACTATGAGCTTCTTCTGAACAACCAGCGAAAGTCATATCTTGAGAAGAATTCCGAGTGAATGGCCATCGCTTCGGTAACAAGAAAATCTTGTCTTCCATTTATTTTTCCGCTGATTGTGTTTCTGTGTAGCCCTAGCACATTGGCAAGGTCTACAATCTCTATCCTGTCTGCATGCATTGCAGATTTAAGGTTAGAGTACATCTTTAGCTACCTCCTTTATCAGAAATTACGAAAGGAACTGGATGAAAAAAACTACTTTACGAGTAACAGGAATCGATGAAATGCAAGATTTTATGAACGCTTCTTTACAAACACTGGAGGGATTCTCAAGCCCTACCGAGATTGATATGGCCGAAATTCTTACACCTGAATTCTTGCAAGCCACATCATCAGTCAGCTCTTTTGATGAGCTTTTAGATAAGAGCGGTTTCAAGGTTGAGACGCAAGATGACTTCATTGCCATACCAGAAGAAGAGTTTGACCAATACATCAGAAGCATTTCTAGCTTTAATTCTTGGAGTGATATGCTTGCTTGCGCTTCTGAAGAATATGTAGTCGATCAATTAGATTTCTAACTCTCATGCTGTCCGAATATTTGTTTTACCAGAACATCTATTTCGGGCAGCAGTTTTTTATTTGCTCAAGCTGTTCAATTTGCCCTACACAGGCGGCTTTTTACTTCTCTCGTATCCTTTGGCCGCCAATAAATCGCGTTTTCTTCCATTTTTCTACAAACATTGCTATCCTTTTAGAAGACAAAAAATTAAAAGAAAGGAGGATATGCTTATGTTACGCGTCACAAATTTCGAAAAATTTTGTTCCATTATTGATAATTTCAAGGCCTCTGGTATTCAAGTAAAGATATTCGGTAATAGAGAAGAAATCTATATTGGATGGCTCTCCGATAAGCCTTGTAAAGCAAATACGCTTCAAATTAGACTAGTCGCCTTGACTTCTATTGGAACGATTTATTGTGATGAAAGGTTCAATCTTGACAAAGATTCTGAATTAGTCGAGCAAGCCAACGCTTTAATTACTTCTCTCGAAATCACAAACGCGGAATTATCTTTTGGTGATGGAAATGGTAAGATTTCCATCAAGTAGCTTTCACTGGCATAGGCCTATCGGTCTATGCCTTTTTCTAAAAGCTTTAGCGCCTCAATTTTCACCATTTCATTTTTTGTTTCACAAAACAGCCTCAACGCTTCCCTATTAATAAACCGCCCGAGAGCTCCATCAGGAGCGCCTTGTAGTTTTTTGAGCGTTGCTTCAAAATTTGTCTCTTTCATTTTGTTCCTTCCTTTCTTCCTTGACGTTTCTTTTACCGTCGTGTTATTCTGTCCTTGTGGTTTCTTCTACCTGTTCTAGCAGGTAGTCGATTGGTTTGTGAAATAAATCTTTTAGCTTGCACCAGACTTTTATGCTGCCGTCAGAAGTGCCTGCTTCCAGACGCGCATATTGTCTGTCTGTTATGCCGATTAGCTTTGCTACTTCGGCTTGCGTAAAGTTGCTTTTTTTACGCATTATTATTAGATTTTTTCGCACTCATCACCCCTCGCTTTCATAGTAACACAACTTTTAATGTCGTGTTCCATTATTAGAATACACAACTTTTAATGTCGTGTCAATAACTTTGGAGATATTTTTATGGATACATTTGGCAAACGGCTTAAACAGCTTCGTTCTGAAAAAGGCATTAAACAAATTGATATGGCCAAGTTGCTTGACGTAACCGACCGCCATTATCAACGTATGGAGTATGGAAAAGTGAATGTTTCTGCTCTTACCCTAATCACACTCTCCAACTACTTTAATGTCTCTACTGACTATCTTCTCGGCCTTACAGACAATCCTGAGCGTGTATTATGAAAAAGAAAAAAATTTATTGGGTGGCCTCAGACGCGCCAGCCGAAGAACAACGCAAATATGCTGAGATTTCTTCTCGTCTCGCAAAACAGCAACATCACAAGGAGCGAGCATCGAGATTTTTCAAAATACTTTCAGACATAATCTTGTGGATTTGTGCTGTTGGCGGGTTTGTCTTATCTCTTATCCAATTTTTTCAGGATTCGCAATAAGCAAATCGTTTGTACAAACATCATGAGTATTTCTCCTAGCTTTGCTTTGTCCATGTTTCTCTCCTCCCTACAAGTCCTTTCATTGTGCTTTTTTTGTTGTATTTGTACTGCCATTAAACCGTTGCTGACTTCCATTTTCTTTTAAGCTCCTTTATGATTGAGTGTAATGGAGGTTAATTATGAAACTAAATCCTGATTGTATAAGAGATGTTCTTCTTGTTGTTGAAGCAGTATCAACTTCCTATGGTATTGTGCAGTTTCCAGAAGCTTGGCCAGAATCTTCACTTGAAACTTTTGGTGCCGATCAAATTCGGTATCATATTATGCAATGCTTTATGTCAGGCTTACTGGTTGAGCCAAAATCTCATACTCGAGATATGTCTGGCCATGTTTTTATTAGAGATGTTTCTCCAGCTGGTCATGAGTTCCTCGCTAATATTCGAGAAGAGGAAAACTGGAAGAAAACAAAATCGATTGCTTCTAAAGCAGGCTCCTTTTCTTTAAAAATTTTAGAATCTGTTGCCGAAGGCATCGCCACAGCTTTTGTTAATAAGCAATTGGGCTTATAATTTCACATATAAGGTTATTGTAAGGCTTGCATATCCAGAATCCTCTGCATCGACATCAAGATTAAACGAACGCACCGCTTTGAGGTTGTTTTCGTCCAGAAATAGTTTTGTCTCACTCTCGCTTTGCTGCATCGTAAACTTATGGGCGCAAATTTCTGGTATGTTTTGTACTTTGTACATCCTTTTCTCCTTTCCACCTCCCTCGTGGAGGTTTTTTATTGTGCTGATTTGCGTGTCGCTTATTAGGCGACAAATTAAGCAAAAAAAATTTCTGAAGGATTTTTAATATCTAGGATATCTATCAATGCTTGCATTTCGTCGCTATTAAACTTTCCCAATTTCATTTTGCTATAGAAAGTTTTATCTGTAATCCCCATTTTTTGAGCAACTTTTCTTTGAGAAATGCCTTTACGAGCTATTAGCCCTTTGAGCTCATTTACAAGAATCATATTCACTCCTCCTTTCTCGTCGCTTATTACGCTACAATCATAACATTTCTGTTGTCGCCTGTCAAGTTATTTTTTATATATTTTTATAAAAAAATGTTGCACATTGCGTTACTTATGTTATAATGAGTTTAAAAGGTGGTAATCTTATGGCTTTAAAAGATAATATTAAAAAAAAGCGCCAAGAAAATAATATGACGCTTGAAGAAGTGGCTTTAAAAGTAGGGGTCACTAGGCAAACAATACAAAAATATGAGAGTGGTGTAGTTTCTAACATCCCATCTGATAAAATCGAGTTACTGGCAAAGGCCTTAAATACTACACCAGCTTATCTTATGGGCTGGTCTAAGAATCTCGATATTGATAATGAGCGTTTGCTTTTAGATGAAAAAGAGCTATTAAGCAATTATCGTCTACTTCCGCTACCAGAAAAAGACGGCGCACGTGCATATATGGAGCGTTTGGCAAAACCATATAAGACAAACAATGATAGTGGTACTCATAGCTATCTTGATAATGTTTATGGTGAGGCCGCGGCCTTTGGCGGTGATTCTGCAAGAATCCCCGTGTCAAAAGAAGCCCTCGAAGAGCTTCTGCGGCGCTCGGCCAAGGATGAGTTGTAAACAATTACCAGCGCAATATCCATGTACTTTCTGATAAGGTATAGTTAACGAACTTAATTATATTACCCGGAGGAAAGTATGAAAAAAAGTGAGATTAAAAAGCTGGTTGGGCGCACGTATTTTGATTCTGTTGATGAAATGACACCACGCGACATCTGCATGAGTTATCTCAAAAAGCACGGATGGCTGGTTATTACAATGGGTGAAGGTGGCAATGGAAACGAAATGCTTCATACGCTAAACCTAGATGACTTTTCACGCGGTAAAGCATCTTTTGCATATAAGAATAAGGTTACACGCTTTGTTGCAATAGACGCCAGTTTAAGCGCTAACGATTATATGCTATATCTCGCTCACGAATTGGGGCATATCCTATTAAGTCACCCCCTCGACGCTCTTACTCCAGAGCATGAGCAGGAGGCCAACACATTTGCCATAGCATTCACGGCTTTAAAACCTCGTTTTCGTTTTACTCGTGTAATTAGCTTGGTTTCGGCCTTGGCATTTATAGTGTGTGCTGCCGGATATTTTATCGGATTTAACACGGGAAAAGCAAAAGCCACAAACATATACCCTGCGCTTGCTCCTGCCGCCAGCGCTTCATCGGACGCAGACCCAAACAAGGTCGTGTATTACACGGCCAGCGGCGATAAGTACCACAACTCAGGCTGCCCGCACATCAAAGGCCGCCCTACTCTCTCCACTACGTTGGGCCAAGCAGAAATTTTAGGATTAGAGCCTTGCAAATCATGCTTGCCTGACAAAGATTAAAAAAATAAGAAATAAAAAAAGCGCCTGTCCGGCGGCAACCAGACAGACGCGATGCGGAAGCGGCAAGCTAAATGCAAGATTACAGTCATTACACTTTCTACCTAACCATCTCCCCGCCCTTTTATTTTACCATGAGGGCCGGGAAAATAAAAGGAGTATTTTTATGGCAAAAAACAGAAAAAATGCGGCAGAGCCTGTCTGGAATGAACAGGAAGGTTATTGGTATCATCAAAAGCAATATCATGGAGAGCGCAAAACTTTCCGTGCCTATATTCTCGGTGTTCGGGGTTATAACGATTGCCTTGCCCAGGAAAAGAAATGGCTGGCGAATAAACGGCGCGAAGCCGCCTCCGGGAAGGATTCCAGTGAAATTTCCTATAATATTCGAGTAAGCGAGCTTGGCGAAAAATGGATTGCAGAGCTTAAACTAGCAGGCACCAGCCGGGATTATTATGGCCAGTACGAGCGCTATATGCGCAGCTATGTTTACCCTCGTTATGGCATTCGCCGAGTGTCTAGCTTAGTAGAACAGGATTTGCAGGATATTATTCTCAATGCCTATGCCTGCCCCGTTAGCCAAAACCGCGCTCACTTGTCTCACAAAACGCTGACGAAAATTCGTGCATGCTTGATGACCTTTTTGAAGTATGCTAGAAAGTGCGGCGTTTCCACTCTGCGCCCGGAAGATTTATACATTCCAAAACAGGCGGCAAAGAGTAAAAAGCTCCCTCTTCAAAAATCCGACCTTAAAATTCTCTTTTCTGACGATACCACAAAATACAACGGGAAAATAATTCGGGATTGGTATATTCACGCCTATCGCGTTGCCGTTATCCTTGGCCTGCGCCCCGGTGAGCTGGCGCATATTCAGGATAAGCGCGACATTAAAGGAAAGCGCTGTTATCTGCGCGGTTCAATCAATGTGCACGGCGAGTTTACACAGGGCAAAAACGCCAATGCCATTCGCAACTATATTCTACCTGAGCTTGCCATGCAAGAAATTGAAGTTCAGCGGCAAATGCTAAAAGAAGCTGGTGTCTGTAGCCCTTTTCTCTTCCCCGGCAGAGACGGAGAACACCTTGTATATGAAACCTACCGTGCAAATTGGGAGCGCTATCGTGATTTCCACGGTCTCTCCCCTCGCACGCTTTACGAAATGCGGCATACCTATTTTGCAATCAATAAAAGTAACCCCGTTGAGCTATTAAAAATCATGGCCGGACATAGTAAAGACTTTGATTCCTTCGAGTTCTACGGCGGTGAGTTGGAGGATGATTCTCAGCAGTTGGCATATATTATAGACAATACAGTGCGTGCAATATTGGACAGTTCTGATACCAGCACACCTAAAAAAGGCGGAGAATAATTCTCTGTCTTTTTTTATTAAATGCACCAAAAGTGCACCAGAAAGTGCACCAAAATATTTTCTAATAAGAAAAAACCGCTTAACAAAGCGGTTTTTAGTGGTGGAGCCGAGGGGAGTCGAACCCCTGTCCGAAGATTTTCGTGATAAACTTTCTACAGGCTTAGCAAAAAATATGGTATTCCCCTCTGGCGTACCTTTTTTGCTGGAAGCCATCGGGTAGTCTTGCAAATCCGCATCCATCCTCAAGACCGCAGATGGAGCAGTTCCCCGCCATAATTGGCGTCACCCCAGGCCGGGCGGGAGGGGCCTGGTTAGACGAGCTGCTTAAGCAGCAGCTAATTCGTAGTTATTATCTGCGTTTAAATTTAATTCCCACTTTTTTAGCGCAGCTTTGGGCACTGCGGCCTGCTTATCTACCAAAAACAATCCCCGTCGAAACCAGTACGGCCCCAGGAAAAGCATATCTTATTATATGCTTTTTTTCTGCTTTGCGCAACTTTTAACGTATGGATATTTTTGCCGATTGCTCTACATCCCTGCGCACAGCCTGCTCCTTTAAATCCTGCCGCTTATCATAGAGCTTCTTGCCGCGCGCCAGGCCCAGCTGCACCTTCACTCTGCCATTCTTCAGATAAAAACTGAGCGGAACCAAGGAATACCCCTTGATCGTGGTCAGCCCCATCAGCTTTGCGATTTCGGCCTTATGCAGGAGCAGCTTTCTGGAGCGCAGCGGATCTTTATTAAAAATATTGCCCTGCTCGTAGGGGCTGATATGCACATTGTGCAAAAACATCTCCCCATCCTTAACCTGCGCATAGGAGTCCCTTAAATTCACTTTTCCCGCCCGGATGGATTTTACCTCCGTGCCCGAAAGCTCAATTCCAGCTTCATAGGTATCCTCGATAAAAAAATCATGCCGTGCCTTTTTATTGGTGGCGACGATTTTGATTCCTTCTGCCATTTCTCTTCCTCCCTGCCTTTTGCTTCTGCTCTGTGCTCTTTTCTTTCCGCTCCTCCCGCGGGAAGCTCACAAGCGAAAACTCTACGCGGGCATGCTCCACATCGGCGCTCTTTGCCTTTACTTTGACCTTATCGCCCAGATTGATGCGCTTTTTGGTGCGCTCTCCCAACACGCAGTAGAGCTCCTTAAAATAGACAAAGTAGTCGCTGCGAATTTCCGAAAGCGGAATCACGCCTTCCACCGTGTTTTCCAGCTCCACAAAAATCGCCGTATTTGCGACGCCGGATACCACAGCATCAAAGCTTTTCCCGATAAACTGCTGCATATACTCCGCTTTTTTCATGGCGTCGACCTGGCGCTCTGCATCGATGGCGTTGCGCTCCCGCTCGCTGGAATGCTTGGAAATCTGCACAAGCTCCTTCTCCAGCTGCTCCAGACGCTGATAATCCATCGTGCCCTCAATATAATCCGTAATAACCCGGTGCGCCGCCAAATCCGGATAGCGCCGGATCGGAGAAGTAAAATGGCTGTAAGCGCCCGATGCCAGGCCAAAGTGTCCGGCGTTTTCCGTGCTGTAGCGCGCCTTTTTCAAGGAACGCAGCGTTACCCGGTTGATGATATTCTCGGCGCTGGTTCCTTTGCTCTTTTCCAGCACAGTCTGCACCGTTTTGCTCCGCAGTTTCTCCCCTGCCGGCAGGCGGTATCCGAAATTGGAGAGAAAAATCGAAAGCTCTCGGATGCGCTCTTCATCCGGCGTTTCATGAATGCGGTAAATAAAGGGCAGCTCTGCCTGAGCGAAGATCTCCGCTACCGTGTTGTTGCAGGTTACCATGAACTCTTCGATGAGCCTTTCCGCTGTCCGGTGCTCGCGCAAAGCGATGCGGACGGGCTTGCCTGCCTTATTCAGCTCGATTTCTGCTTCCCCAACCTCAAAATCGATGCTGCCCTTCTGGAAACGCAGCGCCCGCATATTCTGTGCGAGTTCCTGCATCTGGCGCAAATCCTCGATGATATCCGAATACTGCGCTATCAGTTCTTGATCGTTTTCCTCCAGCATACGGTTTACCTGCCCATACGTCAGCCGATGGCAGGATTTGATTGCCGTTTTGCCGATGCGGTGCGATACCACCCTGCCCTCCGGCGTGATCTCCATAAAGCAGGAAAGCGCCAGGCGCACTACTCCCTCATTGAGCGAGCAGAGCCCGTTGGAAAGCTGCTCGGGCAGCATCGGGACAACGCGATCCAGCAAGTAGACACTCGTCCCCCTGGCGAGGGCCTCTTTATCCAGAGCAGTCCCTTTTCGCACATAGTGGCTCACGTCCGCAATATGCACACCCAGGATCGCGTTGCCGTTCTGCGCCCGCTCTATGGAAACCGCATCGTCGAAATCTTTGGAGTGCTCGCCATCGATGGTGAAAATGCGCTTGTCATAGAGCAGTTCCCGCCCCTTTAAATCTTCCTTCAGAACAGTTTCTCCCAGGGCATCGGCCTCTTTCTGCACTGCTTCCGGGAAACCTGCGTATAATCCAAAGCCCCTTGCTACGCTTAAAATATCCACGCCTGGCTGCCCGGGGTATCCCAAAACTTCTTCAATTTTGCCTTCCGGTGCCTGAGAGCCGATGGCGCGCTTTGTGATAGAAAGCAAAACCTTTTGCCCATTTTTTGCGCCGTTTCCGCCCTGACGCGGGATATAGACATCTGGCGTTGTCCCATTGTCGCACACGACAAAGGCCGCCTTCGCGCTCTTTTCGAACGTCCCTGTTACCCGATACGGCAAAGCAGAGAGCGCGCGGACTACCTTGCCTTCTCTGTTTCTCCCGCCGGTTTTGACGATCTTGGCCAATACCATTTCGCCGTCAAACGCGCCGCCCAGCTGAGATGCGCCGATAAAAACGTCTCCGTTTTTCTCATCGCGCACAAAACCAAATCCGCCCCGCTTGATCTCCAGCTGTCCTTTTACATAGTCCATCTGCGCCAGGCTGGCATATTTGCGCTTGCGCGTCAATAAAACATCTGCATTTTCTTCCATGGCCGGCAGGAGCTCTGCAAGATCCGCATCCGGAAAAAGCTGCTGAATCTGCTCTCTCCCGGCGACTCCCTGCCCCTCAATATATTCTTTTATTTCGTCGTAATACTGCATATAACCTCTTTTTTATTTTTATCTCTCTATCCGCTCCTGATAGAACGGAATAAAAAAACGCCTTTTAATTGGAAAGGCGTTTTCTATCTTTTTTAGAAGAATCTCTGAATCAGCACCAGCGCAGCTGCCAAGACCATAAAGACAACCGCCGCTATCTTGGTGAGTTTTGAGAGCAATGCGTCCAGCCCTCTTGCTTTCGAACGGCCAACCTGCGCGCCGGATATCATGCTGTTTGCGTTGCCGTTTTCATCCGTCTGGAGCAACACCACAACAATGAGAAACAAGGAGCAAAGGCAAAGCACTATCTTAATAATGAGGGATACAACGTCCATCAATCACTACCTCCAATATCATACAACAAAATGTAGTATAACATGGAACTATCCCAATTGCAAGAGAATTTTTACTTTTCCCGGGAAAAGCCGCAGCCTCGGGGTTAGGGTGCCACGACTCCGGGCTCCGCATACTCCGTCAGCCCCAAAAAGCCTCTGATTAGGCGGCGCCATCCCGAGCCAAAGCTCTGCTCCTTCACATCCTGATCCACTGCCAGGGCGACAGAAATCTCACCTTCCGGCGCTGTTATCACAATTTTTCCGACAATCTGCCCTTTTTGCAATGGCGCCGCCAGATCGTCCACCTGAATATTGGTCGAAATGCTGCCCTCTTCGCCTTTTTTATATAGGATGCTCAGATCCTCTTTCGCATATACTCCAACTTCTTTCACATCTCCGTTGGCAACCGGCAGTGTCTTAACTTTCCCGCCCTGCTGCGCGATCTGCTTGACACCGAACGTCGCAATCGCATATCCGATGAGCTCTTCCGCCAATTTAAAACGGCTGCCCGTATCCTTATCGCCTATCACGATGGCAATAAACCGCCCACCGCCGCTTTTTGCCGAGATTGCCGCGCTATAGCCCGAGCTGGGGGTTGATCCGGTAGACATGCCGTCATACAGATCGTTTTTGATGAGGACATTGGAGTTGCTCATCTCGGTCTCCCGGCCGCTCTCGTGGGTAAAGGTATCCAGCCAGATGGCGCTGTATTTGAAAAACCCGCTGTATTTGGAAAGTTCTGCGGCGATGACCGCCAGGTCGTTGGCCGAAACCAGGGATTCGGAAGAGATACCCGTGCAGTCGGCAAACGTGCAGGAGAGCCCAAGCTCTTTCGCTCGGGCGTTCATCAGCTCGACAAATGCCGCCTCGCTGCCCGCCACATGCTCAGCCAGCGCCGTTACCGCGTCGTTGGCATTGCACATGATCGCCGGCTTTAAAAGCGTCTCGAAGGAATAGCTGGTGCCTGAATCCAAAAACACGCTGGTTCCGCCCTTTTTCGCCGCCTCCTGGGAAACCCGGACGCTGTCTTCCGAACGCACTTTTCCATCGGCCAAAGCTTCAAAAAACAGCAGATAGCTCATTAGTTTCGTCAGGCCGGCCGCATGAAATTTTTCATCGCCGTTTTCGCTGGCGATGATCTGCCGGGTATTTGCTTCGATCAGCGCATATGACTTTGCCGTCGACTCAAATTCCTGCGCCCGCACTGTAATCATCGGCATAGCCGCGACAATGAAAAAAACTGCCAGCAAGATACTCACAAATTTTCTACTCTTATTCATACCAAATTCTCCTAAATTCCGCTTTCTTCATTCTATTCCAGCTAAAATAGCGTATATTCCAACACTTCAAAAACTCCGTCCAGCAATACCGCTTCGAGCAGCGCGAAAATTGCCCAATAACCCAAGTAGATTGCATATTGTTTCAAATACGGCAGAGACTGCCTGCCAAGCTCCACGCTGCTTTTTGGGATATTCCGCTCGCGCAGCTGCTGGCCTATCTGCCTAATGGAGATGAGAAAAAGCAAGGAAACTGCGATGCTCTGCATGAGCAGCTGAAGCAGGAAAACCACGCCTCCAAGCAGCGTTTTTATCCCGGATAATCCGCCAAAAATGCATCCCCATGCGCATCCATATGCGCAGAAAAGGGCAAAACTGCTCAGCAGAACAAAGAATATGCCAAGCAGCGTGTTGCTCCCCCAATAAAGCGCCAGGCAGACAAAGATTCTCTGCGTGCACAGGCGAAAAAAGCGCGCAAAGAGCGATACTCCGATGCCATATCCGAAAACCGAGTGCAAAATTTGTTTTTGCACCCCGCTCTCAAACAGCCTGATGCTGGAAAGCCCCGCCGACAGCGAAAGCGTAACGAGCAAAAAGCCAAATGCAAAAACCGGCCATTCTTTTTTTAAATCTTCAAATTTTTGCAACAAAAAAATCCCCGCCTCATGGTATCTTATGAGGCGGGGAGATGGCATATTCTAATCGATCCGCAAAAGGTTGATATTAATATAATCAGCGACTGTCGCGATAAAAGCCGCATTGGTAGGCTTTCCCTTCTCTGCATCTACCGTATAGCCGAACAGTTCCTCGATATAGGTGATGTTGCCGCGGTTCCAGGCCGTCTCAATGGCATGGCGGATATTGCGCTCGACGCATTTTGTATTGGTCTGAAACGCTTCGGCGATCTTCCCGTACAGCTTTCCCGTGATGGATTTGAGCATACTCGGATCCTCCAGCACCAGGCGAATTGCCATTCTCGCATAGGAATACCCCTTCAAATCCGGCGAGAGGCCGATGCTCAGCAAAACCTTCGTAATAATGGGCAGATAGGATTCCCCATCTACAAAGCTGACCATGCGCTCCTCAATTTCGTCTTTTTCCAGCAGATCGCGCACTCTTCCCACAAACGCCTCATAGGCAATCGGCTTTTGCAGAAGATAATCCGCTCCATTCTCGAAACTGCGGCGGATAAAGAAATCTTCGCTCACGCCCGAGATCATAATGATCTTGGTCTTCTCCTTGACACCACGATCCCGTATCTGCTCTAAAACGCCTAAGCCATCGATCACAGGCAAGATCATATCGATGATCATAATATCTGGGCGAATCTTCTCAAATTGCGCCAGAGCCTCGCCGCCATGGAAGGCAAATTGCACAGATGCAAAGAAGCCGCATTTCTCCGCATATTTTTTTATCAGCAATAGAAACTCTCTATTGGCGCTTACAGCAAATAACTTGTATTGTCGACCAGAAAGCACGGGATTTTCTCCTACATTCTTCAAAAATAAGTTTCGTTTTTATATTATACCTTATAAATAGCTTTTCGACAATACATAAGCTGGCTGTGCTCTGCCAATATACTCTTTATTCCTGAACCGAATACATCTCACTCAGCATCCAATCCAGATAGATGCCATAGCCCTGCGTCGGATCATTGACAAACACATGCGTAACCGCCCCGATCAGTTTTCCATCCTGGATCACCGGGCTGCCTGACATGCCCTGCACAATCCCACCTGTGATGCCCAGCAGCTCTTCGTCGTCAATTTTGACGATAAAGCTCTTTTGTGCAGGCGAGTTTTGGGGCGTTACCTTGACGATCTGGCAGGAATATTCCTGTATCCCGCCATCATCCAGCGTACAGAGCAGCGTCGCATCCCCCACTTTCACCTCGTCTCTTTTGGCGGCAGGGATCGCGCTTTGATAGAGATCGTTCTCAATCTCTTCGGCCGCATTCCCATATAGCCCGTAGTCGGTATTTTTTTTGATATAGCCGATCACTTCATCATTGCTCCCAAAGCTTCCCCGCAGCTCGCCCGGCTCGCCCTCTTCGCCTTTGACGACCTCCAAAATTTCGGATTCCACGATCTCTCCGTCTTTCACCGTGAGCAGCTTGCCCGTGTCCACATCCGTGATGGCGTGCCCCAGGCCCGCAAACTTTTTGCTGGCCGGATCGTAAAAGGTCAGTGTGCCGACACCCAGCGTGCTGTCCCGCACCCAGACGCCCAGCTTCCACAGCCCGTCGTCCGCATCCTGCACGGGGCAGATGGTGAGCTCCAAAATCTGCTCGCCCCGCCGCACAGACAGGCGCGCTTCTCCCTCTTCATGGTTGATGAGCTCGGATAGATGCGCCGCATCCTTGATCTCAGTCCCATTATATTTCTCGATAATATCGCCCGCCTGCAGTCCCGCTACTTTTGCGGGGTTGACCTGTTCCCCAGACTTTGAGCGGATGTTCATGCTGCCCACCACCAGTGCGCCTTTGGTATGCAAAAGCACGCCGATGCTTTGCCCGCCCGGGATCAGCATGGCCTCTTCCATCACTGTGATCCTGATCTCTTTTACTTTGATGCCAAATACCATGAGGTTTGCCTTGCAATTCCCCTGGTTTTGCCCAGAGATCACCAGCGGCTGGCTGAGGGAATAGCTCCCCTCATTTTTGAGCGAATTCCCTTGCAGTGTTACCGCCGCGACGCTCTCCTCATTTTGCTCCATTTCTAGCTCAAACGGGAATCCAACATCCAGAACCTGGGAATTCCCCCCTACCAGGAAGATCTCCCCTGGGACATCTGAAATGCCCACGACAACTCCCGCTGCCGCCAGGGCAACTACCAGCAAAAAGACGCCTAAAACTGCATATTTAAAACGACTCATTTTTCGCATAAAAAGACACCTCAAAAAAATATTTACTGAAAATAGTATCTTTTCCGAGATGTCTTTTTATGCGATATCTGATGCTTTTACAGGATTTGCTTTTTTATCTCTTTTGCGTTTGCCAAAAGCTCGCGGCCATGCGCAATCGCCGCCTCGCTATGGATGCCGCCCGAAAGCCGGGCGATCTCCTCCGCAACCTCATCGCCCTGCAGCTGGCGCAGGGTTGTATAAGTCTGCCCGTCTTTTTGCACTTTTTCGATAAAAAAGTTGCGGTCTCCCATGGCGGCCAGCTGCGCCAGGTGCGTTACGCAGATAACCTGCCTTGCAGAAGAGATTTTTGCGATTTTCTGCGCCACCATCTGCGCCATGCGCCCGCTGATTCCCGTATCGATCTCGTCGAAAATCATCGTGCCAATCGCCTCTCTTTGCGCGACAATGCTCTTGATCGCCAGCATGATGCGAGAAACCTCGCCGCCGGATGCCACTTTGGAAAGATGCCGCAGCGGCTGCCCCGGGTTGAGCGAAACCATCAGGCTCACTTCATCGCATCCATTGGCGCTGTAATCCTTTTTGCGGAAATCACACGCAATCTGGGCGCCGTTCATGCCCAAATCGCCCAGTTCCCGGGCAATCTGCGCGGCCAGTTTTTCCCCCGAAGCTTTTCGCTGGGCCGTCAAGCGATCGGAAAGCAGTGCAAGCGTGCTCTCCTCGCTCTCCAGCTGTTTTTCCAGCTCTGCCATGCGAATTTCGCTATGCTCCAGCTCCTCATAATCCTGCTGGGCATTTTCCAAAAATGCCAGAATTTCCTCGATACTCCCGCCATATTTGCGCTTGAGCGAAGAGATGGCCGCAAGCCGCTCTTCCAGCACTGCCAGCCGCCCTTCATCAAAAAGTACATCTTCCGCCAGCGCTCCAATATCGTAGGATGCTTCTTCGACGGCATAATATGCGTCGTTCAGCCCTGCGGCCAGCTTTTCATAGCGCTCATCCAAAGATGCAATGGCCTGAAGCGCATGAATTGCCGCATAAAGCTGAGAGACCGCGCCCTCGGCGCCGCTTAGCGCATCCTTGGCCTCATTCAAATTCTGGGCGATTTTCTCCGCATGGAGCATCTTTGTCTTTTCCGCAGAGAGCTCCTCCTCTTCACCGTTTTTGAGCGAGGCTCTCTCGATTTCATCGATCTGATAGTTTAATAAATCCAGCATTCTGGCTTTTTCTGCGGCATCTTTCTGCAAAGAAGAAAGCTTTGCCCTGGTTTGTGCATATTGTGCAAAAGTCGCGGCAACCTGTTCGCGCAGCTGGGCTGCCTCTTCATCGGCAAAAGCATCGATGAGCGCCAGATGCGACTTATCATCCAGAAGCTGCTGCTGTTGGTTTTGCCCATAGATATTGACCAGATGCGAGGCGACTTCCCTCAAAACCGAAAGGCTGACCAGCCTGCCGCCAATTCGGCAGATATTTTTTCCGGAAGCGCTCAGCTCTCTGGAGATGATCAGCTCCTCTTCCGGCTCGATGCCGTATTCCTGCATCGCTTCCAGCAGCTCCTTCTGATTAGGCTCGCAGGAAAACTGCGCCTCAACATAGGCGCTTTGCTCCCCAAATTTGATGAGCTCGCGATCTCCTCTGCTCCCCAAAATCAGGTTCATAGAATCGACGATGATGGATTTTCCGGCCCCAGTTTCCCCGGAAAGCACGTTAAAGCCATCGCCAAAGCGCACGCGCAGTTCTCCGATAATTGCAATATTTTTGATATACAGCTCTAAAATCATAAGTTGCCCCCAAGGCAAATTATCTTGTCATCCCCATCAGCGTCTGCACGACACTGCCCGTCTTTCCATCTTCAACGGCCAGGAAAATTGTATTATCTCCTGCGATACTGCCCACGACCCCGGGTAAATTAAGGATATCGATCGCCTCACCCGCGCTGGATCCGCCCCCGGAAAGCGTCGTTACGACGACGATATTGCCGGCGCTTTTGATGGAAGTAACCGTCTCCTTAAAGATGCGCAGCAGCCTTTCGGTATTGACTACCGTCGAAAATTCATTGACCGCATATTTATAAACGCCCTTTTCCGCCTGCACCTTGATCAAATGCAGTTCCTTAATATCCCGGGAGACCGTCGCCTGCGTAACGTGAAAGCCGACTTCCTTCAGCCTCGCAGAGAGCTCCTCCTGGGTATCTACGTTATGCTCCGCAATAATTTTCAGGATTGCCCGATGCCGTTTTTCTTTCATTACCTTCCCTTGCCTTGCTTTTATTTTGCGCTCCACTCCGCAAATTTTTCTTCCAGTAGAGCAAAAAAATTCTGATCTGCCGTTTTGAGGAACTTCGCCTTGATTTTTGAGCGCGTCAGGCAGATATACTCATCGGGTGAAAATTCAAAATGCTCCTGCCCATCCAACGTTACCGCGCCCCGCTCTCCTCCGCGGCGAATCAAAACGGATACGCGCTCTTCTCCGCTGAGCACATAGCTGTTGCTCTGCAAGGAATGCGGGCAAATGGGCGTGATGAGCAGCATATCCGCTGTCGGCTCCACAACCGGCCCGCCGGCAGAGAGCGAATAACCCGTCGAACCTGTCGGCGTCGATACAATCACGCCGTCGCACCGAAAATCGCCGACTTTTTTTTCATTGACCAGCACCCGCGCATCGATAATGCGCAGAATATCCCGTTTGGAGATGACTGCTTCATTGAGGGCATATCCCAAAAATCTCTTTTTCTGCCCATCCTGGCTGAATACAGATGCCTCCAGCATGATGCGCTCCTGCACCTTATAATCCCCGGCCAGGATTTGATCCAGAGCGCCTTCCAGATCCGCAAGCTGCGTATCCAGCAGAAATCCCAAGCGCCCCAGGTTGATGCCAAAGAGCAGTGCGCCTTTTTTTGCATATTTGCGAGCCGCTGCAAGAATTGTTCCATCGCCGCCAAGGACGAATAGAATATCGATATTTTCCCCTTCTGCATTCTCTGTTTTGCCCAAAGCCGCGGCAACTTCCCCATCCAAAGAATATCTGCATCCCCGCTTTTCCAGCTGGCCTATGACAGCTTTGGTGGTGATAAGCTCCGGGTCTTTTTGAAGATTAGTATAAATCCCAAAGTGCGGCATTGTAAGGTCATCCTTCCTCATCGCGTAACGTTATAGCGCGGCATGTGCCTGCCGCACAACCGCATCTGGCTCTACCAAGGCCGCCTCTGCCCCCAGCAGATAATGCGCCAAATACTCGATATTGCCATTCGGGCCTTTGATGGGAGAATAGGAGAGGTGCTGAGGAGCATATCCCATTTCATTCGCAAAATCCAGCACGCCGGCAATCACTTCCAAATGCACCGCCGGATCGCGCACCACGCCTTTTTTGCCGACATTCTCTCTGCCTGCCTCAAACTGCGGCTTGATCAGCGTTACCACTTCCCGCACTTTCAGGCGCTCCAAGGCCGGCAATATCAGCCGAAGCGAGATAAACGAAACATCGACAGAGGCAAAATCCGGCTGCTCCGGCACATCCTCCTGGGCGAGATAGCGCGCATTCGTCCGCTCCATCACCACGACTTTTTCATTATTGCGCAGCGTCCAATCCAGCTGCCCATATCCGACATCCACAGCATAGACCCGCGCCGCTCCGTTTTGCAGCATACAGTCCGTAAAGCCGCCTGTGGATGCGCCAATATCCATGCAGGTTTTCTCTTTCAGAGAGATGCCAAACTCGGCCATGGCCTTTTCCAGCTTGAGCCCTCCGCGGCTCACATATGGGCAGGCATTGCCCTTAATGGAAATCTCTGTCTCGCACGGAAAGGTTTCGCCGACTTTGCTTGCGACGCGGCCTCCTGCCAGAACCTGCCCCGATAGAACCAGCGCTTTCGCCTTCTCCCTGCTGGGAGCCAGCCCTTTTTTTACTATCAATATATCCAGGCGCTCTTTTTCCATGAATGATTTGCCGCTTTCTCCTACTATCCTGTATAAAATCTTGAGATTTATTTATTATATTACATTTTCCTGCATATAGCAAGCCTGCCCGGGGGCGCATTTTCCGCAGAATGGCCGTCCTTTCCCGCCGTCCTGCACGCTTTGGTTTATGCACATACAAAAATAAAAAGCCGGCGCATTTCTGCACCGGCTAGTTGCCCTAGTTTGCTATTTTGCGTAATCGACAGCTCGTGTCTCCCGGATAACATTGACTTTGATCTGCCCCGGGTAATCGAGATCCTTTTCGATTTTCTTCACGATGTCTCTCGCCATCAGCGTTGTGCCGACTTCATCCACATCCTCAGGTCTGACGATGATGCGGACTTCTCTTCCGGCCTGCACTGCATAAGACTTTTCTACACCGTTGAAGGAATTTGCAATTTCTTCCAAAGCTTCCAAGCGTTTTACATAATTATCAAGCGATTCTCTTCTCGCACCAGGACGCGCCGCCGAGACAGCATCTGCCGCCTGCACCAGCACAGCTTCCACCGTTTTTGCTTCCACATCCTGATGATGCGCCGCAATGGCGTTTACAACATCTGCGTTTTCCTTGTACTTTGCCGCCAAATCTGCGCCCAGCTGCGCGTGGGAACCTTCCATTTCGTGGTCCACCGCTTTGCCGATATCATGCAGCAGGCCAGCGCGCTTTGCAAGTTTCGCGTTCGCGCCAATCTCCTCTGCCATGATGGCCGCCAGATGAGCGACTTCCAGGGAGTGCTTGAGCACATTCTGGCCATAGCTCGTGCGGTAACGCAGGCGCCCGAGCAGTTTTACCAGCTCCGGATGCAGGGAGTGAATCCCGACATCGAACACTGCCGCATCGCCGGCTTCGCGGATCTGGTTATCCACTTCTTTTTTGGCCTTGTTGACCATCTCCTCGATGCGCGCAGGATGGATTCTGCCATCAATGATGAGTTTTTCCAGCGCTACTCTGGCGACCTCTCTTCTGACGGGATCAAATCCCGAGAGAATGACGGCCTCCGGCGTATCGTCGATGATCAGGTCGATTCCGGTCGCCGTTTCCAGCGCCCGGATGTTTCTGCCCTCTCTGCCGATAATGCGCCCCTTCATCTCATCGTTTGGCAGCGCGACAACGGAAATCGTCGTTTCTGCAACGTGATCCGCTGCGCATCTTTGAATTGCCAGCGAAAGGATGTTTCTCGCCTTTTTCTCGGCCTCATCCTTTGCTTTCATTTCAATATCCCGGAGCATCACAGCCATATCATGGCGCGCTTCGCTCTCCACTTTCTCCAGCAGCAGGCCTTTGGCCTGGTCGGAAGTGAGATCCGCGATGCGCTCCAGCTGCTCAATTTGCTGATCGCGCAGCTTTGAAATATCCTCTTTTGTTTTGGATACATCCTTTAGCTTGCGATCCAGCTGCTGCTCTTTTTGCTCCACAGCATCGTTCTTTTTGTCCAGGCTCTCTTCTCTTTGGAGAAGCCTGCGTTCGAGTTTCGCTTGTTCGTTTCGCCGTTCTTTGGTTTCTTTGTCAAATTCGTTTCTTAGTTTATGGACCTCTTCTTTCGCTTCCAAAACCGTCTCTTTGCGGATTGCCTCTGCTTTTTTCTGCGCATCTTCAATCAGCTTGACGACAGTTTCTTCAGCACGACCTATCTTCTTCTCGGCGATGTTTTTGCGATACACATAGCCCGCTGCCAAACCGGCCAGCAGAGCGACAACGCCTATTATGATAGCCCAGATGTAACCGTCCACTGTAAGCCCTCGCACCTCCTATATCTTGCGCGCTGCAAGTTAATCTTGATGTTTATTGCACATCTCCTTGTTATAGATGATACCATTGATTTGTACATAAACTATTAATAATTGTAAAACGGATATGCATTTTTGTCAATCGCCAATGCCGCTAGCTCATCCCGGCCAAATAGCCCGTTGAGAAGGCGATTTGCAGGTTAAACCCGCCTGTATAAGCATCCAGGTCCAGCAGCTCGCCGGCAAAAAATAATCCGGAAATTTTTCTGCTCTCCATCGTGGAAGGATTCACTTCCCTAGTCCGGACGCCGCCCCGGGTTATAATCGCCTCATTGATGCTGCGCACACCGGTAATTTTGATCGAAAACGCTTTCGTTGCCTGAACAAGGCTTTCCCTCTGCGCCCTGCTCACTTCGCCGACTGAAATTTCGCCGCTCAGCCCAATTTTTTTCAAAATCTCGATTCCCAACGCCTTGGGATAAAGCTTTGGGAGCACATTTTTCAGCTGTTTGCCTTTGAGCTCTTCAAAATCCCGCAGAATACGGCGATCCAGCTGTTCTCTGCTCAATGCCGGCTTTAAATCAATCTCTATTTTGGTATCTGCAAAGCCATAATCACAAATTTGAGCGCTTGCAGAGAGCACCAGCGGGCCGGAGACGCCAAAATGCGTGAAGAGCATCTCGCCCTGCTCAAAGTAGCGCTGTTTCTTTCCTTCCAACAGCGCCAGCGATACATTTTTCAGCGACAATCCCTGCAACTGCTTGCAGATGGGCTCCGGCGAAACCAGCGGAATCAGAGAGGGATGAATCTGCTCTATCGTGTGCCCCAGTTTTTGAGCCATTTCGTGCCCTTCTCCCGTGCTCCCTGTCAGCGGATAGGAATATCCCCCTGTGGCCAGAACGACTTTGTCAAAGGGCATTTCTTCGCCGTTTATGGCAAGCCCTGCAATTCTCCCACTCTGGATCAGAATTTCATCAACATGCGCATACAGGCGGATGACGACTCCAGCCCCCTTCAGCATACGCTCCAGCGTTTTGATGACGTCGCTGGATTTATCCGAAGCAGGAAACACCCTCCCGCCCCGCTCTTCTTTGAGTTTCAGGCCGTTCTTTTCCAGCGCTTCCATCAGATCCTGGTTGGTAAACTGATAAAACGCGCTGTAAAGAAATTTTGCGTTTCTGCAGATACTCGAAAAAAAGCTCTCGATGTCAGCGGAATTGGTCAGGTTACACCGCCCCTTCCCTGTGATAAAGAGCTTTTTTCCCAGTTTTTCATTTTTTTCAAACAGCCAGACTTCGTGATTCTGTGCGGCCGCATAGGCTGCCATCATCCCCGCGGGGCCACCGCCAACGACTGCAACTCTCACATCTTTCCCTCGCCTTCCGCGCGGTGCACAAAATCGTAGTCGTGCTTGGCATAGGTGTTGTTTTCCCGCCAAAGCTGTTCCATCATGCTGAAATTCTCCAGCAGCGCCTGCTTTTTCTCCAGGCCCGCCATGATGATAATGGCGTTGATGATGGAAAGCGGGGCAACCAGCGAATCCACAAAGGAGTTCATATCACTTTTTGTCAGGATACAGCGATCCGCCAGCTCATAGAGCGGCGAGATGCGGTTATCCGTGATCGTTACAATCTTTGCATGGCGGCTGCGTGCAAACTGAAGCCCCTTTACCGTCTGCATGGAATAGCGCGGGAAGCCCAAGCCGATGACCACATCTTCGCTCGTAACATGCAGAAGCTGGGAATAAATATCCGAGGTGCCCAGCGTAATCAGTTGTGGATTTTCAAAAATATAGCTGAGGTAATACGTCAAAAACTGAGCCAGCGGCGCGCTGCTGCGGAACCCGATGACATAGATTTTTCTTGCATGCACCAAATAGCGGACGACATCCTTAATGCTCTCAATATCCAGCTCTTCGCGCGTCGCCTTCAGGTTGGTGATCTCCATTTTCAGCACAGTATCGATGATTTTATCCGCGGGAAGGCCCTCCATAAAGTTCAGCCGCTGTACTGTCGTGAGCTTATTTTTGATGATCTCCTGCAAGTGTTTCTGCAGCTTGGGGTATCCTGAATAGCCCAGCGCATAGGCAAAGCGGACGACCGTCGATTCGCTGACGCCGACTTTCCTGCCCAGAGTCCCCGCCGTCATGAAAGCGGCCTTATCATAGTTATCGCGGATATAGGCGGCAATCGCCTTTTGCCCTTTGCTGAAAGATTGGTATTCCTCTTCAATGCGGTGCAATAAATCAAAATCCGTGTTTTCCATATTCCACTTCCAAAAATAATAATAGGGCGAGTTTCACCCGCCCCATTATACCAAACCTTTCATAAAAATGCAATTTGAAATTTCTAAATTTGCATTTTATTCTATCATGCCTTCCACACTTTTGATTTTTTCCATGCTGCCATAGTCCGTATAGTCATACAAAAGCGGCGAGATGGAGATATTGCCCTGGCGAATCTCGTAGTCGTCGTCTCCCGGGCCGTCGTTTTCGCGGTAAGTGCCGTCTACACGGTATTCCGTCGTGTTTTCATCCACTACCTGCACCACATTATAGCCCGAGAACCAGTTGGTGCGGCTGACCTTTGTAACGACAACTTTTTTAGGCGTTACTTCGTTCAGGTTGGGGAAGTTGACGTTGAGAACCGTGCGCTGCGGAATATCGAGCTCCGCCATCTTGTCGATGAGTTTTGCAGCGAATTTGGCTGCATATTCAAAACCTCTGGGCTCAAAACAGACATGCGAAAGCGCAATCGCCCGCACGCCATGCTCTGTCGCCTGAACAGCCGCGCCCAGCGTGCCAGACCAATGGATATTCACGCCCAGGTTCGGCCCCTTATTGATGCCCGAGACGCAGAGATCCGGCATATCGTCGAACAGCTCTGTCAGCGCAATGCGGGAGCAGTCGGCCGGCGTTCCGTCCACATAATAAGCGGGGACATCCTCGTAGCCGGGAATGGTTGTTTTGGTTACCGCAATCGGACGGTTGAACGTCAGGTGGTGCGAGTTGCCGCTGCATTCCCCTTTGGGCGCTACAACCCGAAGCTCATGCTTATCGTGCAGTTCTGCCACCAGAGCCACCAGGCCCTCTCCGCGGATGCCATCGTCGTTTACCAGTAGTATTTTCATATTTTCCTCCATTCCTGAGGGATATCCCTCTTAATCCCATTGTTTGCTCTTAGACCGGGTGAATATGGTTCTCGCTGTCCAGCTTGGAGCCATCCACTCCATATAATTTCGCCCGGCGGTATTCGAAATACTTGGGCGCAACCTGCGGGAACATGGCATAGGAGAGAATATCCTCCTCCTGCTCCATCAGATCTTTGATCTCCTCGCGGTATCTGGGAAGCTCGGGCTCGATGTTATCCGCCGGGCGGCAGGTGATCAGCGGCACATCGCCAATGCACTTTCTGCGCACGTCTTCATTCACCTCTCCGGGCAACTTGCCGTATTCCCCGCGCAGCAGACCCTTGGATTCCTTGGAAACCATCTTATAGCGCTCCCCTGCGAGGACGTTCATGACGGCCTGCGTGCCCACGATTTGGCTGGTCGGTGTTACCAGCGGCGGGTATCCGAAATCCTTACGCACCCGCGGCACTTCCTCCAAAACCTGGATGAGCTTATCCTCCGCGCCCGCATTTTTCAGCTGGCTAATCAGGTTGGAAAGCATGCCGCCGGGAACCTGATAGAGCAGCGTGTTGATATCCACGCCCAGCACTTTGGGGCTTAGGAACCCGTCGTTTTTCAGGCGCTGTGCCACCGGCCGCATGAGCTCTGCCGCTTTGGTCAGCTGCGTCAGATCGATCCCCGTGTCGTATTCCGTTCCCTGAAGCGTCGCAACCAGAGACTCCGTGCAGGGCTGTGAAGTTCCGTTCGCCAGCGGCGAAAGCGCGCAGTCCACAATATCCGCGCCGGCCTCTATAGCCTTTAAATACGTCATGTCGCCCGTTCCGCTGGTATTATGCGTATGAATATGCAGCGGCACGCTGATGCGCGCCTTGATGCTTTTTACGAGCTGATAAGCATCATATGGCAGAAGCAGGTTTGCCATGTCCTTGATGCAGATGGATTTCGCGCCCATCTGCTCCAGCTCGCAGGCCAGCTCCGTAAAATACTCCAGGCTGTGCACCGGGCTGGTGGTATAGGAAATAGCCGCCTCCGCCCAGCCGCCGTATTTATTCGTGGCGTCCATAGCTGCCTTGAAGTTGCGCGGGTCGTTGAGCGCATCGAAAATGCGGATGACGTCGATGCCGTTTTCTATGGCCTTTTTGATGAAGAGATCCACCATATCGTCTGCATAGTGCTTATACCCGAGCAGATTCTGCCCGCGCAGGAGCATTTGCAGTTTTGTTTTGGGCATGGCTTTTTTGAGGGTTCTCAGCCGTTCCCAGGGATCTTCATGGAGAAAGCGCAGGCAGGTATCGAAAGTCGCGCCGCCCCAGCATTCGATGGACCAGTATCCCGCCTCATCCAGAATCGGGGCAACAGCCAGCATCTCGTCCGTAAACATGCGCGTCGCGGCCTGGGATTGGTGCGCATCTCTTAAAATCGTATCGGTAATATATACTTTGCCCATGTAAAGCCTCCTTCGCCCTCGGCATTAACCGACGACGAACAGAATATCGCCGGAGTTTACCATATCGCCCTTGCTGACATTGACAGACAGGATTTTTCCTGCGCAGGGGGCCATGATCTCATTCTCCAGCTTCATCGCCTCCAAAATGATGACGACATCGCCTTCGGCGACTGTATCTCCCACGTTTGCGCGCACTTCAATGATATTGCCGGGCATGGGCGCTTCTGTCTTGGTTCCATCTGCCGGAATTTCCGCAGGCACAGCCGGCGCCGCCGCGGGAGCGGGAGCGGCGCTTTCTGCCGCAGCAGGCGTGGGCGCCGGAGCAGGTGCCGCAACCGGGGCGCTCGCTACTGCTGCCGGGGCAGCCGGGGCTCCTGCGCCAATCTCCTCAACGCAAACATCATAGTCTTTTCCATTCACTTTTATTAAAAATCTACGCATTTTCCTATCCTCCAAATTTCTAATACAAATTGCTCATCTGCTCTCTTCTGCCTGCTCTCGACCATGCAGAACGCCCTCTTCTCCCGCCTACCTGCTGATAAGAGGCAATGCGGAAGGAGCTTTGATCCATGCCCGTTGAAGCAGCGATAGCAGCCGCCAAAACCGCCACCAGTTCTTCCTCCTCCGAGCCGGAAACTTTATCCACCGCAGGCGCTGTCTCTCTTTCTTCCTCTTGCTTTTTTCTCGGCATCTTTGCCAGAATTGCCCATGCCAGGAGCACAAGCAGTGCAATGCCGCAAAGGAGCACGAACTCTGCCGCTGTAAACTCTATCCCAAAAATATTCATTCGCTCCCCCTCTTACATCGGCATGATGCCATGCTTTTTCCGGAGCTTTTGCCCGCGCTTATTGGAAACCATCTGGATGGCCCGGATGAGCGTGCCGCGCAGATTCTCCCTTTTGATAATATCATCCACAACGCCCTGCTTGGCGGCCGAAAGCGCGCTCAAAAACCGCTCCGCATACTCCTGCGCGCGATCCTTTGCGCCATCATATAGGATAATGCTGCCCGCCGTTGCATCCAGGCAGCCAATCTGCGCGTCTTCATAGGCATAGACCAAATCCGCGCCGTTTTGCTTGTTGGAGAGCGCAGCATACCCTTCCCCAATCGCTCTATTCAAAATGCTGACCATCGGACAGCCCGCCTCGCCGTAGGCATAGGCAAGCTGTGCCAGAGAGCGCAGCAAGCAGCAGCTCTCAGACGCAGGATCAATCCCCTCATTATCCACCATCGTGATGATGGGAATATCATAGGCATCCATCTGGCGCACAAACCGCGCCGCTTTCTTGCATCCATGGGCGCTCAGATATTCGCCCGGGACATTCGCCACAACACCCGCCGTCAAGCCATCCAGCGTGATCAGCCCGGTTACCATTTCCGGCGCAAACGCCGCTCCCAGCTCCAGGAAACACTGCTCATCCGCAATCTCCCTCAAAAGCGCACGAATATCCTTGCCGTCCGACAAAATAGGGCGCGCAATCGAATCTTCGTTCAGGGCAAATGGAGGCTCTTCCAGGTTATTCAGCGGCAGATAGCTGAGCAGTTCCTTGGCCAGCTCCAAAGCAGCTGCGGCATCTGGTGCTGTCAGCTGCACATCTCCCTTTTCGGCCGCTGCCTGTACGCCGCAAAGCTTCTCCTCGTCCACGGCCTGTCCATGCACAGCCGCTCTCACCATTGGGCTGAGCAGGTCAATCCGCCCCGCATCTTCCGCCGCGATGGAGAAATCCGTCAGCGCCGCAAACAGCGCCGCGCATCCATACATGCCGCCCAGGACGACAGAGATCGTCGGGATCACGCCGGAGACATCCGTGAGCTTTTTCATCACCGCAGAGTAAGCGCCCATAGCCGCCGCGCCTTCCTGTACCCGCGCGCCGCCCGAATCCCATAAAAACAGAACAGGCAGGCCATTTTGGGCCGCCATATCGATCACTTTGCAAATCTTCTGGGCATGCGCAACGCTGAAAGACCCGCGCAAAACCTCGTAGTTTTGAGCCGCAATATAAGCGGAGCGCCCATCTACCGTGCCCCAGCCCGCCACGACGCCTTCGCCGGGAGCCGAGACATCCGGATAGTGCTCCACCGCGTTCGAGCGTTCCAGATATTTATCAATCTCTATAAAGCTGCCCGTATCAAAAAGCACCTCAATGCGCTCGTAAACAGGGCTCTTTGCAGAGATTCCATTTCCTTCGCTCATAGATAACCTCCAAAAATTTTCCTATGTTTTTAGCAAAATAGGCTATCTTCGTAATTCTACAAAGAATAGCCTAATTCCTGCTTTGGCAAAAATATATTTCTCTTTACTGAATGCTGAGCAGATAGTCGATCTCGCTCTGCTCCAGCATACGGTACTGCCCTTTTTTCAGGTTCCCCAGATTGAGATCGCCAATGCTGATGCGCTTTAAAAAGACGACATCTTTTCCCAGTGTTTCAAACATGCGGCGTACCTGCCGGTTGCGCCCCTCGTGAATGGTGATGGTCAACTCGGTCCGCTCGGGAGATGCCTTCATGATCTTGATGCGCGCAGGCGCCGTTTTTCCGCCCTCAATGAAAACACCCTTTTGGAGCTTTTCTACATCTTCCGGCGAAACCATGCTGCTGACAACGCAGTAATACCGCTTGGCGACTTCATGGCTCGGGTGCGTCAGCTTATTGGCCAGATCGCCGTCGTTTGTGAGCAGCAAAAGTCCTTCAGTCGTAAAATCCAGGCGACCGATGGGGTAGATGCGGTAATCAATATCGCTCACATAATCCAGCACGGTCTTTCTGCCCTTGTCGTCCGAGCATGTGGAAACGCATCCCAGCGGCTTGTTGAGCATGATATAGATTTTTGCATCCGGGATTTCAACCCGGCGGCCATAAACCTCCACCACATCCGCCGCCGGCTCAACCTGCGTCGCCGGATCATAGATGGTTTTTCCATTGACTTTTACATGACCTTTTTGCAAGATCTCTTCGGATTTTCTGCGGGAAGCTATTCCAGCTGCCGCCATAAATTTCGCGATGCGCACATTTCCTCCATCGCAGCACAGAGCGCGCTATCCCGCTTGCTCTGACAGGCCCAGCCAGCGCTGCAAAATCTGCGAGAGGTAGAACTGATATGTCTTTCTTTGGGCAGACGAAATCGTGATGATGTTGCTCTTTGCCTTAATATCCCCAAAGGAGAATTCCACCACCCCGACAACCTCGCCCTCCTGCACCGGCGCCGCCAAGCTGCTGCTCATATTTACTTTTTCTTCTACCATAGTAACCTCTTCTTGCGTCAAAGGCAAGTAAATGTTGTCGCAAAGCGCAGTTTGAACGCTGCCTTCCAAGCTCTCCTCCACGGGAATATCTCCATAGCTCTGCCCTGCTTCGGCCACTTGGCGCATGGCGTAATGCTCAAATCCATAGTCCAGCAGTGCCATGCAGTCGATGAACATATCATAGTCGTTGAGCACGACGGCCACGAGCTGCATATTACCGCGCTTGGCGCCCGCAGACAGGCATTTGCCCGCCGCCTTGGTATACCCCGTCTTGATGCCGTTCCCGCCCTCGTATTGATAGAGGATTTTATTCTTGCTGCGCAGATACCGCGCCGGGGAATCGTCGTCCTCTGCCAGATCTTTTTTGGACGTCCCCACAATCTCGCAGAATTTTTCGTTTTGCATCGCATAGGAGGAGATGAGCGCCAGGTCGTAGGCCGTGGTATAGTGGTTATCATCCGGCAAACCGTTGGGCGTTACAAAGTTCGAGTTGTTCGCCCCGATTTCCCTGGCTTTCTCGTTCATCATCTGCGCGAACGCTTCCACGCTTCCGGCCAGATGAATCGCAATGGCCACCGCCGCGTCATTGCCCGATGCCAGCATCAGTCCGTAGACGAGATCCGAAAAAGCGACCTTCTCGCCTTCCCGCAGATAGATGGAAGTCCCCTCCTGGCCCACAGCCTCTTTGGGGATCGTAACAATATCATCCATATTGCCGTTTTCCACAGCCAGAAGGCAGGTCATGATTTTGGTCGTGCTGGCCATAGGAAGCTTCGCATCCCGGTTGTTCTCCAAAAGAACTCTGCCTGTGGAAGCTTCCATCAGCACATATGCCTTAGCGCCGACGACCGGCGCGGCTTCTGCCCGCCTGGCCGGCACCGCCAGGCCAATCACCAAAAATGCAGCGACTAAAATGCCCGTTATTTTCCCAAGCCTTTTCATTTTTCCCCCTCATTTTTAGCTTACCCCTGGCTGGTGCTGTTCTCGCCTTTGGTCTTTCCCTGCTCAAACATCTTGCGCACTTCGCTCGCCATTTGGGGAATGCTCTCTAAAATTTTATCCACAATATCCCGCTCTGTCGCAGTCAGCAGCTTAATCTGATCCTGTTTTTCCACCATAAAAGCCACAGGGGTAATCGTTACGCCGCTGGCCGTGCCTCCGGCAAAGGGATGCCGCGTTTCAATCGGCGCCTTCATTCCCTCGCCATACTCGCCGCCCCCGGTAACAAACCCAAAGCTGACTTTGGAGATGGGGATAATTGTGCAGCCATCCGGCGTTACAAACGGGTTGCCGACGATGGTATTGACATCGACCATCTTGCCCAGCTCAGACATGGTAGTGTTTAATACGTGTTCGATCGGATGCATACTTTCTCTGCCTCATTTCTTTTATCAATCTACCAATAATATTGACAAGAGAGAGACAAACTATTCCATCCAGCCAAAGATGACAGCGCGCCTGGTCAAAGTCCGGCCGAACGGCAATCTGCCCGTTTTTCAGGCCGAGCGCACGCGCAAAAGATTTTGCCGCTGTTTGGAGCGCCCCGCAGAGCACCGCAGTATGCGCCGCGTCGCCCGTGCCCAGCCAAAGCGTCGCCTCCACCTTGCGGAAATCCGTGCTGCGCAGTAAAAAGCGGAAATCGCGTTTTTTGATATCCCTGCGTATGGTCGCAATATAAATTTTGCGGAACCCTGCCTTTTTTACTTCTATGATCTCCGGCCGCACAACATGCTTGAAGTGCAAAAAGAACAGCTTGCGGTAGATTCTCACGCCACAAAAGGAGACGGTCATCCAGAAAAACTTTTCCCTCCCTTTTTGATTTTTCAGGTTGATTTCAAATTTTCCGAAAAGCATCAGCCCCAGCAGCGCGAGCAAACAAAAAAATACCCACATATCTCTCCCCCGCAATGGTAGATTTATGGGTATTTTATCCATTTTTTCGGTTTTTATGTGGCGCGGCTACTGCTCTGGCAGTGCAGGAAGCTCCTTGGTGGAGGAGATGCCGAAATGGCGCAGGAACTCTTCGCTGGTCGCATAAAGAATCGGGCGGCCCAGGGCCTCTTTTCTGCCCGCCTCCACCACCAGCCCCTTTTCCTGAAGCGCGCTTAAAATATGGCTGGTATTTACGCCGCGCAGATCCTCGATCTCTCCCCGGGTAACCGGCTGCTTATAGGCGATGATCGAGAGCGTCTCCAGCATGGCCTTGGTCAGCTCCTCTCCGCTTTTGCTTCCAAACAGGTCGACCAGAAGGCGGGCGTGCTCTGTGCGGGTGGCAAGCTGCACGCGGTCTTCCAGCTTGCGGAATACCAGGCCGAACGCTCCTTCTCTGCGCCGCCCCTCTTCCTCCAGCATCGCCTCCAGCTCTTCCTGCGAAATATCTAAAATATCTGCCAGTTCCGAAAGCGCCATGGAATCTCCCGCGGCAAACAGGATGTTTTCCAGCGTTCCGATGATTTGTTCGTGTGTCATGCTTTTCTATTCTGCCTTTTCATTTCTGGTAACGTAGATTTCCCCAAACGCGCGAGCCTGCGCAATGCGTATCTGCCCCTGGTGCAGCAATTCCAGCAGTCCCAAGAAAGTAACCGCAATTTCCATGCGCGACGGCTCTTTAGAGAGCAGCTCTTCAAAGCAAACCCGCGGCTTGATGGTCAGCCGGGCGAGAATCGTCCGAATCTGGGCACGCAGGCTCACATGATCGCGCTGGATAAGCACATGCCTAGGCTCCTCCTTTTGCTGCTCCTTGGTCTTTTGCAGCACTTTCAGATATGCCGCCATCAGCGCATCCACGCTGGCATTCTTAAAATTGATCTCCTCTCCAGCCGGCGCGAGAATCTCCTCGGGCAGGCGGAAAAACTGCCCCTGGCCTTTTTCCTCCAGCTGTTTCAGCTCCTCCGAAACCGCCTTATAGCGCCGGTATTCGCTGAGCCGGGCCACAAGCTGCTCTTCCGGTGTCAGGCCGTTTTCATCCAAATCGGCATCTGCCCGGCCGGCCGGCAATAAAGAGCGGGATTTGATATACACGAGCGTCGCCGCCATCTGCAAAAAATCGCTGGCGCGCTCCAAATCCAGCAGCTCGCTCTGCTCCATATAGGCCAGATACTGCTCCGTAATCTCCGAAACGAAAATATCCTTGGGCTCAATTTTCGCCTTGCTGATCAGATGCAGCAGCAGATCCAGCGGGCCTTCAAAGTTGGTAAGCTTAATCTCGTACTGCATAGCTTATATAAACAGCAGGAAGAACGACTGGAATAAATCCAGAATCCCATTGCCTGCCCAGGTTGTAAAGAGCGTAAAAACACCCGACCACATGAGCGCAAACAAAATCAGCGTCGAATAGCGATTGAGGAAATCCAGAAACTGGTTGCCTTTGCGCACAAACAGGCTCGTAACAATATGGTACCCGTCCAGCCCAGGGAGCGGGAGGATATTGAAAATAGCAAAGTTTAGGTTAAGCGAGCAGATGATGCTCAGAACCTGCAGGATAATATCGTTTTGGACGCCCGCATAGGTGACAAAAAAAGTGATTCCGTAGAACACAAAGGAAATCAGCAGGTTTGCCAGCGGCCCGGCCAGGGAG
>CAJUPM010000016.1 GCA_910588425.1 uncultured Christensenellaceae bacterium
ACCCACGATGCCCAGATCATTGAGATCCGGCTTGACGCAGTTGTTTGGGCAGCCGCCCACCGCAATTTTAAACTTGTGCGGCAGCTTGACATCCGCATACCCATGATAGAACCGCTCGTGGATCTCCTGGGAGAGTGCAAAGGTATCGATGAGCCCGTATTGGCAGGTCGTCCCCTTGCAGGAAACCACCGGCCGCACTTTGGATCCCGTCCCGCCCGTCTCCAGGCCGGCCCGGGCCAGCTCCTCGCGCAGCGGCTCAATCTGCTCATAAGGCACACCCTGTATCTCGATGGTGAGCCGGGATGTCATGGTAATCTCGCCGCTGCCAAACTTCTCGGCGGCCTGCGCAATGGCGCGGCTCTCCTCTGCCGTGATCTTGCCGTTGCGCGTGATGACGCGCCCATTAAACACACCCGGCCGCGTTTTATCCTGCAAAAAGCCCAGCGCCTTCACCCTTGCAATCTCTGTCGGCGGCACCTTCCGCTCTGCCCCAGGCACGCGCACTGGCTGGAACGCCGTCGCTCCTTCCAGCACAACTGTGTTTTCATATCCATAATGGCGCATCCGGGTTTGCAGGAAATACGCCCGCTTGCCCCTGCTGCAAACCAGCAACAGCTTTTCCTCCTTGCCAATGCCCGGGATTTCCCCGTCCACCTTGGTCAAATCCACATGTGTCGCGCCAGGGATGCTGGGGACCGCGCCTGCATCGATGATGCGGTAGCCCTGCGCCGCGCCCGCCGCATATTCGGCCGGCGTCATGCTGACGAGTTTGCCCTCCAGTTTGTTGAGCAGGATATAGGCCACCTGCGTCATGGGGTGAATGGCCGTGGAGAAAGGCGGTGCGTAGGCGAAATCTGCGCCTTCAAAATCCTCCAGCCTGGCGCCCATGTTCATGCCCATAACGGCAATATCCACCATTTTATCCACAGCGCCCGGCCCCAGCACCTGCACCCCCAGCAGCCGGTGCGTCTGTTTATCCGCGATGAGCTTTGTGGCAAAAAATGCCACATCCGGATAGTAATGTGCCTTATCGTCGGTAACGGCCAGCGCCGTAGCAACGTCGTAGCCCGCCTCCTTTGCCTGGCGCTCGGTCAGCCCGGTTTTGCCGCAGTTCAGCCCGGGGAGCCTGACGACGCCCGTCCCCAAAACGCCGGGATAGCGCCTCTGCTCGCCCGCCAGAACCTGTGCCAGCATCCGCCCCTGCAGATTGGCCGAAGAGCCCATGGCAGACCACTGCTCCCGGCCTGTGATGCGGTGATAGACCATCGCGCAGTCCCCTGCCGCGTAGACATCCGGCAGATTGGTGCGCATCTGTTCGTCAACTTTGATGCAGCCGCGCACCAGCTTGATGCCGCTCCCTTGCAAAAATTCCGTGTTGGGCCGAATCCCTGCCGAGAGCACGACCAGATCGCAGGGCAGCTCGCCCACATCCGTGCGCACTGCGCGCACTTTGCCGTCTCCCAAAATCTCCTCGGCCTTGGTGCCCGTCAGCACGGAAATGCCTTCCCGCCTTAAATGCCGCTGCACATATGCCGCCATTTCCGCATCCAAAATTCCGGGCATGAGCTGTTCTGCAAAATCTATAACTGTAACGCCGATGCCCTGGGCTTTCAGGTTCTCCGCCACTTCCAGGCCGATAAAGCCTCCCCCGACGACCACCGCCCGCCTGACGCTTTCGGCCTGCACATAGGCTCGAATGGCGACGGCATCCTCCGGCGTGCGCATCTTATAGATTCCCTTTTGTTCTATGCCAGGAATGGGCGGCAAAATCGAGCGCGCGCCCGTGGCGATGACGAGGGCGTCGTAATCCAGCTCTCTCTGCTCCGCCCGAGCGAGATCGCGCACCAGCACTTTCTTTTTGGTGCTCTCCAGCGCGATGGCCTCCACGCCCGTCTGCACGCAAACGCCCGTCAAATCTGCATATTTTTGGGGTGTATTGACGATGAGCTCTGCCTCATCCTCAATCGCCCCGCCCACATAATAGGGCAGTGCACAGCCCGCATAGGAAATCTCCCGATCCCGGGTGATCAGCGTAACCTGCGCGTCTCTGTCTTCCCGTTTGAGCTTGGCAGCCGTCTTTGTCCCGGCCGCAACCCCGCCAATGATGAGTATTTTTCTCTGCATTTTTACCTCTCCTCCATGCCTGTTTGCCGATGGCAGCAGTGCGCCTCCCCGGCGCATTCCGGCTTCAATGCCGCGCATACCAGCACGTCTCCTCCCGCAATGAGAATTTGCTTGCCGTTGACCAGCGCATCCGCAATCTTTTCGCGCACGGTTTCATACATGCGGGTAACGGTCGGCCGGGAAACCTGCATTTTTTTCGCGCACTCCTCCTGCGTCAGTTTTGCATAATCCAGCAAGCGAATCACCTCATATTCATCATACCCGATGGTAACGCTGCCTGCTTCCTCCAATTCCGGGAAAAAGTGCGTTACTTTCGGCTTCGAACAGATATATCTGCATTTCTGTGGCCTTGCCATAAAGCATCTCGCCTCCTGCTTTTTAGTATAATAGCTTATGAACATATGTCAATAATCTTTTTTAACCCGCCTGCATCTTAATTGTGCGGAACGCCAAATATTTTTCACAGTGTTTTCACAGAAAGCAGGATAAAATCCTTGAATTTTTCAAATAAGTTTGATATAATTCAAAAAGGCGTCAAGAAAGCCTTGGCAAAGCGCCCGGAGTGGAGAAGTATCGAAGTGGTCATAACGAGCGCGACTCGAAATCGTGTTGCCCGCAAGGGCACGTGGGTTCGAATCCCACCTTCTCCGCCATTTGGGCAATGAGAGCGCGAAAGAGTAAAAAGCCTTTGGCTCTTATCGTTTAGTCTTCTTGGCTCACCTATCTATTTGGAGGCGTAGCTCAGCTGGGAGAGCACTTGCTTCACACGCAAGGGGTCACTGGTTCGAGTCCAGCCGTCTCCACCACAAAAAACCGCTCTATAGAGCGGTTTTTTCATGTCTTTTTATTCAGCGCCAACGCCTAAAATCATGCTCTGACTACATTTTTGACTACAAAAGGAAAAAATGGGAGAAGCCTTTTCTTCCTTTCTCCGTTTTCCCTCTGCCGGTATCTTCGCACAAAAGTAGCTTCCTATTCCATTGCCCGGCAAATTGTAAAATTCCATAATTTTCCAGTAACATGTTTTTTAGGAAAAAATTATGGAAAACCTTTACCCAAAGACTGTCGCTCAAAATATCCTGAAGTTTCGCAAAGAAGCTGGCCTTTCTCAATTTGCTCTCGCTATCGAAGCCGGCATTGATCCTAAAACGCTTCACGCGATCGAACATGCCAATGCCAATTTGGAATTAAGTACTCTGAACAAAATCTCAAACGCACTGGGCATTTCTGTGGAGTGTCTTTTTGATGGGCTTGAAGATCCGCTCTCCAAGTTGGATTCGCTGATTTGCCTCCTATCTCAGAAGTGCGAGTAGATACAGAGGTTTCGCCGCGCTTTTCCATTCCTGCGCAAAATTTGACACATGTCTCTCCAGCGCGATCCGCCATTCTTCGGCGTTTAATCTCGCTATGAAATTTATAGCGATTTATCAAAACCGCCCGGGAAGGCTCAATCTAAATGTCGGCAAAAAGAAAAAGAGCAGGAGTTTTCCTGCTCTTTTTCTTTTTATTTTCTTAAAATTACATCGTTCTAAGGCCTTCTTTTAACATAAGAAAACCAACCTGCTTTTTTAATATCTTCTATTGATGCAAAGTCTGATAAACCATACTTAAATCTGGAGCCACTTCGATCGGCTAAAGCATCTTGAGGTGTGTGCCATTCAGCTTCACATTCATCACAGCAAATATATAACTTGCTTGTCTCCCTTTCCTTTAAAATCTCCTGCATGCCCTGTCTGCAAATAGGGCAGTTTCCAATAAAATAGCAATTGTCCATTTCTTTCCTCTTCTCTATTTACGTCAATCTGTCGGTTTGTAGCATACTGGCAGCTTTCAAAAGCAGTTGTTCAAAATCTTGGCGTTCTTCTGGCAATTCCCACTCATAAACAGCTAAAAATCTTGTTGCAAGCTCCAAAAAATCAGAAGCCCGCTGTGTGTCTAGTTGTTCCGCATGGTTGGATAGGTATCGCAGCAGCGTTTCTAAAAGTTGTCCGTCATACATTTCACCGGACAACGGGTTAGAATATAGCCTTTGCCATGCCATAGGGACCGCAATATCACTAAACACGTCCTGCCGCGGCATTCTTGAAATATCCGCTATATCTAATTCTTCAGGGCATTTCTCTATCATGTTGTTATACCAGTTATCTAGCGCACAGTCATTCTTGAGCGTTCTAATGTCAATGTTCTTTAAAGATTTAATAGACACATTCATAGTCCCTGCATATCTCCGTATAGTAATCTGATTTTGAATATATATTTATCATATCATATTCCGGGTACAAATTAGCTGTTATTTGAATTTCTTCCAAATTTACATCGTAAAGCTTTTCCATTGTCCTATCTATCGCCTGCTCTCTTTACTAAAAGCCATTACACGATAGGGTTTTGTTGTTAATTCGCAATTCCTTTTAGGCTCCGTTTGTATGCAAATAGAGTTTTTCTGAAAGTATTAAAATCATACGGGTGCAGTTTACTCCTCTTCTTTTCGCGCATTTTCGCGTAATAGAAAGAGCAGGAGTTTTCCTGCTCTTTCTTGTTCAGCATCTCTCAATAGGAATCCAGATTTCTATTCCTTCTCTAAAGCCTCCAACGAGGATAAATATTTTCCAATTCTTTGATGCAGCTGTTGTTCATCAAAATAATTAGGTTCAGCTTTCCGTATCGCAATGTCTGGTTCGTACAGGTCGCATTCTATATAAATATCATCTAATAGTTCATATACTCTGTCCAAAGGAAGACCGCGAACAATCCCCTTTACTTCATCAAACATATCCATATACTGATTGCAGAAACGCTCTGTTTCTTCTTGCTCCAAAGTAGCTGTCCTGTACCACTTTTTCACAAACTCCATTGACTCTACATATACTTTATTTGTCATTTTGATGGCCTCCGTTCATACTAACCCTCACTTCATAGAGAAAAATAGGAACTGCCCATCTTCCTCTATGAAATTGTAAAGAGTCCGTCAGGATTACTCCTCCTGATAAATATATCGCTCTAGTTTTCTCTCCAGGTTCGGATCATTTTGCAATGCCAAGATAACCTTATCCAGTTCAAAATTCCATTCATCTCGATACTTCGCTAAAAATGTAAAAAGGAGGAGTTTTATTTGTGCTCCTGTCATAACCTTATCCTTCCCACACACTTTTTCGACACACTGTTCCCAGTCTTCCCATACGGCTATATCCGCAGGCATCTGATCCTCACCAAACAAGTAAGGATCCATATCGCTCAATAGTGATCGAAGGGCATCATCATCGCCCGCTTTCTCAAAAAAGAAGTCATCCAAATAATTAAATACTGCTAAGTATATCTCGTGAGATGTCATATTTTTCTCCTTTCTATTTCTTAGGCTTTCTTGGTTTATTGTTCGGAGAAAATCAAGTTTTTGGATCCCAAGTTCTTCTCGGATCTGGGGCATTTATACCCGCATTATCAATTGTATTACCCCAACACCTTACCCAGACCTGTGAGCCATCCTCTCCTATCAGAGCGTACCAAGTGCATCCCCTTTTATCAGTTCCTACATAACATGCTTTATCATTAGCTATACGCTCGAGCAAAAGTCGATTTTCCGGAGTATCAATGATATGTCCTGGTCTATCTGCAAATATATGCTTAAGTTGCGCGTCGTTTTGGGGCAATTTATTTGTCTTATTATTTACTCTCATTGTAGCATCAGAGGTACCATTTTCGCTAGTAGGTTTTGTCTGTTTCTCACTCTGCCCATCCACGCTCACTTGCGCTTTCGCGCCATCGTCAGTCTGCGTACCAAAGATTTTGCCAAATGTCTCCACACTGCCATCCTGAACAATGGGGCCATTGTTCGCATCTTGCGCTTGTTTCAATCCTCCTTCTCCCGTATCCTGCGTGGATGCAGGGTTCTTCCCATTTTGGAAACCTTCCAGCCCAAAATCAGCTTGATTGTTTTGCCAGTTTGCCACATCTCTGTCAATAAAAAAGAGCAGGAATTTTCCTGCTCTTTCTGCACAATCTCTTCTACCTTTAATTTAGAATGGGGTATAGAAACACTTAAAAATCAAACCCCACTAGAGTGCCACTTTTTTGTGCTATCATAAAAAGTCTTTGAAGCTGATAAAGAAGTTTATCAGGATTATCTTGAATCAAAGATGCAATAACAGATAGCGCTGTGGGTATCTGCTCCAACCCTATTACCTCTTCTTCGTAATCATCAATTAAGGCATCGCAAGCATCATTTAATTCGTCAAGCACACCTAATTTAAGCAGATGATCGAATTGAGCATTATTAATAGATAAAGTCACTATCTCCTGTTCATCAATGATTCCATAATTATATTGTTTCGCTGCTTCTGCATTTTTAGGAACTCTAATTAACCTTATTCTATCCATTACTCCTCCTAATTATCACTATTTTTAAAGTGAGTTACCTGTTGATATTCGGGCTGAGAGCGCCCTCGTTGCTTCCCATCAATAATAACATTATTCATGTCATTTCCATCAATGTCAAGGTAGTTTCTTCCGCGTGGTCTTGAAGTATCCTCAATCCTAAAATAGTTGCCATCTGGATCATAGACAACGCTTATATGCGTTTGTGTATTAGTATACGCTATTTTTCCAGAACCAGTAACTATTGGCTTTGCATCTGGAGCAAATTTTCTAATTGCTTCACTTAGGCTTGTCTCTTTCCATCCAGAGGAAAACTTTTGGGCTCGCCTTTTACCACGTCCCTTTTGAGAAGAAGTTCTTTCAACATCAGCATCATCTTTAGTATTAGCTTCGGATGGCGCTTGATATTCACTTGCTTGTTGATCTGTACCATTACCAATCTCAGCGTCAACAATTTGGCCAAATGTCTCCGCACTGCCATCCTGAACAATGGGGCCGTTATTCGCATCTTGCGCTTGTTTAAATCCTCCTTCTCCCGTATTCTGCGTGCATGCAGGGTTCTTCCCATTTTGGGTATCAAAACCTTCCAGTCCAAAATCAGCTTGATTGTTTTGCCGGTTTCCCGCATCTCCAGCCAATAAAAAAGAGCAGGAACTTTCCTGCTCTTTCTGTTGCTCTGATTTCCCGAAATTATATTGTTCTAAGGTCTTTCTGTAATATAAGAAAACCAACCTGCTTTTTTAATATCTTTCAATGGTGCAGATTCTGCCAAACCATACTTAAAACATGATCCATTTTGATTAATCAAAGCGTCTTGAGGCGTTTCCCATTCCGCTTCACACTCTTCACAATAAATAAATAACTTACCCGTCTCCTTTTCCTTTAAAATCTCCAACCTACCTTGTCTGCAAATAACACACTCTCCGATATAACTGTTATTGTTCATTTTTCCTCCTTATTTTGTAGTATATCCATTTGATGGAAATGCGGTAACAATATAATTTGTATCTTTGAGAACTACTATCGTAATATAATCCAACTGCTCTCCTGTATTGAGATAACCACTCTCATACCCGGCATTTTTATAAGGGATAATATAGACTGCACGGCCAGTTCCATCATCAATAGTTATAGCACCCTCGTGTAATTCCCACGCTTGTCTAGTCATTTCAATAGGATCACCATTAAATACCCCATGCCGCTTTTTATTTGGCATCTCAGTGCCATGCTTATTAACATGTTCTACTCTTGTCTCCCCATTTTTGTTAACTACTTTGTCCCAGTCCAACTCAAAGGATTTAGCATTATTAGCATTTGCCTGGGTATTGGTACTATTATTCTCCGCTGAAGGGACACTTTCCTGCCCATCCACACTCACTTGCGCTTTCGCACCATCGTCAGTCTGCGTACCAAAGATTTGGCTGAAGGTTTCCGCACTGCCATCCTGAACAATGGGGCCATTATTCGCATCTTGCGCTTGTTTAAACCCTCCTTCTCCCGTATCCTGCGTGGATGCAGGGTTCTTCCCATTTTGGGTATCAAAACCTTCCAGCCCAAAATCAGCTTGATTGTTTTGCCGGTTTCCCGCATCTCCAGTCGCAGCCTCCGCATCTAATTCCATCCTGAGCGTCTCCGCCAGGCGATCAGCGGGCTGAAAATCCGAATCGGCATTTCCTCCCATGCTCGCTTTGGTATTCGCATCCATTTCAGCAACAGCCAGATCCGTTTGGCCCATAGTTCCAGGCGTTTTTCCCTCTACAAAATTCTCCATCGCCTGGTTGAGGCGCTCGGAAATCTTCGCATCCTGCTGCTCCAGATAGGCTATGGTCGCCGCATCTGTTTTTCCGCTTTCGAGCGCCTGTATCATTCCAGGAAGCTCTGTCATCCCCTGAATCACTGCCCGCATGAAAAAGTTTGTCAGCAGTGCTTCCTGGAGCTGCTTATGGCTGATTCCCTCGGCATCCGGATCGTAGATGAGGCGTTTAAGCCAACCTTCACTGCGCATTGCCAGCATATTAAAAGGCTGTTCCAAAAACGCGGTGATTCCCAGCTTCAAAATCCATTGCCCCATGACGTTTTTACACATAGCCTTGGTGAGATTTTCCGCCAGAGCGTCTGTAGTATATTTTGAAAGTTTGGCAAGTTTTGCAAATTTTGTGTATTTGCCGCCAAGGCCGCCTGTGATAACGCCAATGCCGAAATCCACTATCCCTGTTACCAGCCCATAGGTCAGCGCCTGGTCTACCGTTGCGCCCTCCTGCAATGCCTGCCGCGTGTTTTCCCCTATTGTCATTGCAGTACCCATAAGAGTGCTTGGCATCATGCCCAGCGAAAGCGACCCGCTAGCTACTGCCAGCGCTAAATTGGGCAGCATATTGCCCACCATATAGGCAAGGCGTATCTTGCGCTGTTCCTCCGGCGTTATCGTATACTTTTTGACATTATGCTCGCGCCATTCCTGCACATAGGAGCCCTCAAGCGCGGTTTCTGCGGCATCTACCCAGCTTTCGCCTGCTTTATCCGCCCCAAGAAACTCCAGCCCTTTCCCAAAGAGATAAGCAAAGCCTCCAACGCCAAGCCTCGCCAACCTTTCAATTACGTTCAGTGCTCCAGCGGTAACCTCGCTCTTCGCATACTCCTGATAGTTGCTAATATCTGGGTTATATTTGATAATGCCGTGCATCTGCCGGTTGAGATAGGATAATAGCTCATTGTTGAGCATCCCATGCTCGCCATAGTACCGAATGTACGAATCGACATAATCGCGCATATCTGTCAGCTGCGCCCACGCATCATAAGCGGCTTTTTGATCGTCCGTCAAACTCTCGTATGTTCCCGGATCTGCATAGCCGTAGTAAATATTCGTAGCCGTCTCATAATCAATGCAGTCTCTTGCTGTGCCTTTTTGATTATAGGAAGAGACAATCTCGCGAATCTGCTCCGGCCAATAGACCACCTGCCCCTTGACGGCTTGGTAAGTCCGTTCACCCTTAGCGGCAATTTCCTTGTTGCGCTGGATGAGTAGTTTATTTGCGGGGTCTAGGTCCCATTCGCCGTATTTGTAGCTGCCATCCTCGTTATACCCTAAATCCGGACGCCAATCGCCTGTCTCTTCTAAGAGTTTACGGTATTCCGCAAGCTCTTCTTCGGTGAGTTTGGGCTGTTCCTCTCTGGGCTCGCCCGAGTATACAAAGCGAATTTTGCCTTTTTCCTCATCCCATTTTCCAATACCCTCCGAAACAGCGCGCAGGAAATCGTTGCCTTGCGCATCGCCCAGGTTTCCATCCAGCGTTACGACAACATCCTCCTTCCTGTCGGTAAGAAAAGATTCCGGATCAAATAGCCAATTGTGATAGAAGGTATATTGATTGGTGGAAGGCGCATTTTGCATATTTTGATAGGCGCGCATAATCTGCTCAACAATTTCTTCCTCCGTCAGCTCTTCCTGCGCTTTTGGCTGACTCTGCTCCTTCACCTTCTTCAAATACTCATCTTCATAGATGGGCATTTTCACCATCCGATAGGTACCCTTGTCATAAACAAAAGTATCTTCATAGCCCTTCACTCCCGGAAGCTGAAAAGTCTGCTTTTTCTTTGAGGCTCCGGCGTCATTCTGCGCGGACTTTCCGGAAGGCTCAGGAGCTTTGACAGAAGAGCCTGGCCGCTCTGCTTTATATGCGCTGGGCGGCGAAACGCTCTTTGCCGCATACTCCCGCAGTTTTTTCGCCGCGCGGATAAGTTCGCTTGTCCCTTTTTGGTTATCCGGCGGCCTGGCGTTTTGTTGTCGCTTGCGCTCTTTGTCCAAAATCTCCTGATATAGCTGTGGATTTTGTACCCCAGCATATCTGCTCATGTCGATCATTTTTGACACCTCCACATAATGTGTTTTTATATCTCAATAATATCACATTTTGTGTCAATCATCAATTTATTTTTATCACTATATGTGTCCAACCACCCCTTCTAATTAATATGGCGCAAACTTCCTCGCCTTTTTTCACAAGGTGAAAGCCGAATGATTCTCCCTTCTATTTCTGTGAGCAGTCTGTCAGAAGCTCTATCAGCGCATCTAGTCCCGGCGACGCTTTCTTCTTTCCCTCAAAGAACCGCGCAATGGGAACACCAAGCGCACCTGCAATTTTTTCCAAAGTGCCCAGCTTCAACTTGCTGGCGGCATGCTCCGCGGCATGAAGTGTCTTGAGCGCAATATCAGCTTCTGTGGCCAGCTTCAGCTGTGAGAGGCCGATTTCCTTGCGGAACTTCAAAATAGTCTGAGCGACGGTTCTCATTGTTTCCATAATCCCCTCCTAGCAAAGCCTTATGAGAAAATCATGAAACAATTACACATAACTATATAGTTACAAAAATGCAACCAAATTAGAACCACATTTTACGAATAGAGAAACCGCGGTTCCTCCAGCCATTTATGGGGCATCACATGCTAAAAGCAGCAGGAGTCATCCGGCAAAAACTTCAAATAAAAAGAAGAGAGCCTTTGCTCTCTTCTTTACTTATTTTTAAAATCTGCGGCGGCGCCGGCGGTAAACCGAGCCGACTTTTTTCCTTCTGGAGCGCGAGTAACGCATTCTGCGGCTTCTCTTCGCTCCCAGCGTGCGCACAATCAGGAAAACAATCAGCGCGATAGGGATGAGCAGCCAAAGCCAAACATATTTGCTGATTTTCCGCACACTCGCGCTGGGATCATCCAAGTCCACCGTCCCGACCTTATTCGCATTGGCATTTTCAACGAGCTTCTGATACTCTTCATTGCTCATCATATCCTCTGCCGCGGCCAAATCGCCTGAAAAGATCGTCTGATCCCCGTTTGCGATTACCACTTTGCCGACAATATCTCCCATCAGCACAGGCGCCGCCAGACCCTCACTTGGCGTAATCTGCACGGTAATTTGAGCGCGATCCACATCATTTTTTAAAACAATCGCGCCGTCTGCCCCCGTCCCGGCCGGAACGCATTTAAGCTTCATGGGCACGCCGTCTACCACCGGCGCATTTGCCACATCGATTTGCATTTTTTCCGCCGCCAGCTCATCCAGCGGCACTTTGGAAAACTCATTAAAGCCATATTCAAAGAGAGAACGGACGATCGTCCATCTCTTTGCGCCCTGATCCGAGCTGTCTCCGAACACCAGCGCGATCAGATGCCTTCCGTCTTTCTGCGCCGTCGCGATGACGCATCCGCCTGCGTTGGCTGTGGAGCCTGTTTTTAGCCCCGTCGTGTACTCATATTCAAAGTTGGTATACGGCGGCGCGTTGGGATCTTTGTTCTCCGGCGTATAGATCAGCCGGTTGGTGTTTTCCAGGTTGAAGTTGGTCGTCTTGTCAACAGTGGTGGCGTTGTATGTTTTGCTGCTTGCGATCTTCATGATCGTCTCATTGCCTGCGGCATACTGCGCCAATTTTGCCATATCACGCACAGTGGTCTGGTGCCCGTCCCAATCCAGCCCCGAAACTGTAACGAAGTTTGTGCTCGTCATGCCCAGCTCCGCCGCTTTCTGATTCATCAGAACGGCGAACTGATCCGTCGAACCCGCGACCTTCACTGCCAGCGCCACTGCCGCATCATTGCCTGAACTTAGGAACATGCCATAGAGCAAGGTCTCCACAGTTACCGTCTGCCCGGGTTTGAGGCCCATCAGCGAGCCGGAAACCGAAACCTCTGCCCCGACGGTAACTTCATCCGCCAGCTGCACATGATCCAGCGCAACCAGCGCCGTCATGATCTTGGTCGTGCTGGCAGGGGCGATTACTGCATCCGGGTTCTTCTCATAGAGCACAGTCCCGGTATCCTGATCCAGCAGCATGATGGCATTCGCCGTCATCTCGGCCTCATCGATGCCTGCCGCAAAGACCCAGTATACCGTGGTAAAAACCATTATAAACGCAAGAAACGCGACAAATATTTTAAAAAGCAAATTACGCCTCAACAGCATAACCCCCTTTGGTACATCAAAATCGGACACGTAAAGCTAGTATATCATAGCCCGCGTTATTTTGGAACAAAAAATCTCCCCTTTTGTCGAGTATTCACAATTTCACAATAATTTTAAGAATTTTTGCCAGCCTCACAAAATTCCGGCAGGCCCTCGTATTCCAGGAAATTGTCCTTGTCTTTCCAGAGCCGCTCGATGTCGTAGAACTCGCGCTCCTCTCTATGGAAGAGATGCACCAGCAGATCGCCGAAATCCACGACAATCCACCTGCCCTGCCGATAGCCCTCCATGCGCTTTTTAAAAATGCCGTTTTTGGCCATATACTGCTCTGCCTCATCTGCCAGCATACGCAGCTGCGCCGGCGAGCGCCCGCTGCATACGACGAACGTCTCGGCCAGAATCGTCTGCCGAGAAACATCCAGCAGCACGATCTTCTCCGCCTTTTTCGCATCCAGCAGCTCTGCCAGCCCCATGGTTACCTGATCAAAATTTGCCATTTTGTTCTCTCCTTTTTTCTATCACCCACTGATAAGCGGCGGCGGTATCCGGGTGCACTTCCCCGCCCCTCGCCTGCAAATAGGCCAATTCATGCGCCAGAGCCTGTTCCAGCGCCTGCTCCAGGCCAAAATCCAGCGCCTGCCGCAGCTGCTCCACTCCGTCAAACTCCCGGTTCTCCTCCAGCAGATCGGATAAATAGACGATCTCCTCCAGCCGGCTCATGCCCCGCCCGCCTGTGGTATGGTGCGCAATGGCCGCAAGCACCTGTTCATCGCGGATGCCCAGCTCCCGCTCGGCCAGCTTCGCCCCCACCGGCCCGTGCAGTAAATTGGGCTGTGCCTCATAGGCATGGCAGAGCGGAACGCCGAACTCTTTGGCATATGCCAGCATTTTGTCATCCGGAACATACTTGGCGTAATCATGCAAAAGCCCTGCCACCGCCGCTTTTTCCGCGTCTTCTCCGTATCTTTTTGCCAGATCTACAGCCATCTTTTCCACGCCTAGGCTATGCACCAGGCGTTTGGGCGTCAGCCGCTGGCGCAGTGCTTCCAGATAGCGCGCTCTAAGCTCCTGCGAATACATGCTTCGCCTCCATAAACTGCAAGACCCGCGCCGGAACCAGTGCATCCACGCGCTCGCCCCGGCCCAGCGCTTCCCGCACCATAGTCGAAGAAATATCCGGCCCTTCTCCGGAGGAAAGCAGGATTTTCACGCCGTATTTTTCCTTCAGCTCCTTCAGTTTGGCCTCCACCTTGTGCATGGGATCGCCCGGCCTGGGCACGCACAGGAACGTGCAGAGATCCTGAGTGAGCACCGCCTCATACTCCTTCCAGGTTTCCAGCTGAAACAGCGTATCCGTCCCGATGATATAGTAGATGCGCTGGCCGGGTTTGAGCGTTTTATGAAAAGCACGCAGGGTATCGATGGTATAGGTATACCCCTCCCGCCGCAGTTCCATCGTGCAAAGCTCCAGAAAAGCTCCTTCCTGGCAGAACAGGCGGCACATCTGCTCCCGCTGCCCGGCGCTGAGCACGGCCTCCTGCTGCTTATGCGGCGGAATGCCCACAGGCAGCACGATCACCTTATCCAGCTCAAATTCCCGGTAGACCTGCTCCGCGATGCGAAGATGCCCCAAATGCGGCGGGTTGAACGTCCCGCCCAAGATGCCGATGCGGCGCGCCAAAGGCTCCTGCGCCGCCAGATTCTCTCTTTCCATGCCTCTCCTCCTGCTCATTTATTATACACAATCCCGGCTTGTGATACAAACCCATCTTCCCTCCGCGCATAAAACTGGATATTTCTGTAAATACTAGGCGATAATTCCAGTATATGAGGAGGGGTACTCATGCAGTTAGATCAAAAAGCCATTCGCTATTTCAAACGCAAGCGCCGCGGCGGCAAAAACAGCATCGCCCGGGGACTGGATCTCCTTTTGGGCACACTGCTGCTCTCTGCCCTGCTGTTTTTCCTGTTTTGGCGCCTGCATATGGGCATCCGCGCCGCCCTGATTTTGGGCGTCTGCACGGCGCTGGCCCTTTTGGCGCTGTATGCCGGATTCTGCCGCTATCAGCTGGAGAAATATATCTCCAAAGAACTGGATGCCCTCAAAAACGAGTGCGCTCTGGAAAAGCTGACGCTGCTTTCAGACGAAAGTTTTTGGGAAATTTGCCTGGAAATTTTCGCAGAGCACGGCGCCCAGGGCGGCGAAGAGACGCTGGGCGGGCTATACTTGCCCCAGCAGCAGCTCTTCTGTTATGCTCTGCACAACCATCCGGAAAATCCTGTGGGCGTGCAGCAAATTCTGCTGCTGCACCGCAAGCTGAAAAAGCTGGGTGCGCAAAAGGCGCTTTTGCTCTCTGCCGCGCCCTATCAGGATGAGGCCGGCGCTATGTCTCAGCGCCTGAATGCGGAGATCACTCTGCTTGACCAAAAGGAATTCCTGGAGCTCCAGCATCCGCTCATCGCGCCCTCCGAAGAGGAGCTGCAAAAGGCGCTTTTGGCCAAAATTCATCATCCGGCCTTTGAAAACCCAAAAAGCATCTTCCTGCGCCGGGAAAAATCCAAAGCATATTTTCTGCTGGGCGTCTTCCTGCTCTGCTGGTATGGCCTGACGGGCTTCTCCATCCTCTATCCTATTATTGCCACTCTTTGCTTTTCTCTTTCGCTTTTTTGCTGGTTTTCCGGCAAAGAACAGCGCGCTTCAAAATAAAAAAACGTGCAGCCAGCCTGCACGTTTTTTCTATTCGTTTTTTCTCGGATCGCTACAGCGCGATGACGGGTTTTTCCTCATTGCGGCGGTAAAGCGCAAATTTCCGGCCGATAAACTGAACCGGCTCCGCCCCCAGCTGCTCCGCTAAAAGATGCAGCGCCTCCTTTGCCGAAAGCGCACAATTGCGCTGAACACTTCCTTTCACCAGCTCCCGCGCCGTCAGCGCATCTTCTGCCTGTTTCAGCAAGTTTTCCGTGACGCCCTCTTTTCCGATGAAAATGATCGGCTCCATGCCGTTGGCCATGGCCCGCAGTTTGGCTCTCTGTTTGCTCGTCATACTCTTTTCCTCAAATGCTTTCTTTCCTGGTATTGGATCTATTCCACAAAGTCGAACGTCTCTCCGTTGAGGCGAACTTCCTGCCCATCCTGAACGCCGAATTCCCTCAGCGCCTTGATGATGCCCAAATCCTCCAGCAGTTTTGCAAAGTGCCGCATGGAATCCGGGTCCTCCGGGTCGATGCGGGCAAAAATCGAATCGATGAGACTGCCGTTGACCTCGGCCACGCCATCCATGCCGCGGCTGAGCTCGAAGCTCTGCTCACTGCTCATGGTCTCCCATTCCTCGATGACGCCCTCCTCCTCGATCTGCCGCACAGGCGGCAGATCCTGCAATTGCCGCGTGATGGCCGAGAGCAGTTCCCGCACGCCCTGCTGCGTCGCCGCAGAGATGGGATAAACCGCAATGCCCTTAGGCTCCAGCTCATCCTTCAGCCATTCATAGCCCACTTCCGCGCCGGGCAAATCCATCTTGGCCGCGGCAACGATCTCCTTGCGCTCGGCCAGTTCAGGGCTATAAGCCTCCAGCTCTTTGCGGATTTTGGCGTAATCCTCCAGAGGGTCTCTCCCCTCCACGCCGGATGCGTCCACAACATGCAAAATCATGCGCGTCCGCTCGATATGCCGCAGAAAATCATGCCCCAGCCCGGCGCCCTGGCTGGCGCCCTCGATGAGGCCGGGCAAATCCGCCATGACAAAACTGCTCTCGCCCGTGCCCACAACGCCCAGGTTAGGCGAAAGCGTGGTGAAGTGGTAATCCGCAATTTTGGGCTTGGCCGCCGAGACCACCGAAAGCAGCGTGGATTTTCCCACGCTCGGGAAGCCCACCAGCCCCACATCCGCGATGGATTTGAGCTCCAAAATGACCTTGCGCGCCAGCGTTTTCCGGCCGGGCAGCGCAAAGCGCGGCGTCTGGCGCGTGGGCGTCGTAAACTTGGCGTTTCCCTTGCCGCCCCGGCCGCCCTTTAGGATGACTCTTGGCGTCCCGGAATGCAAATCGGCCACGACGCGCCCGGTCTGCTCATCGATAATCACCGTTCCCTCGGGCACTTTGATGATGAGATCTTCCCCATCCTTGCCCGCCATATTCCGCCGGCCGCCGTTTTCTCCGTTGCCCGCGGTGAACTTGCGGGTAAAGCGGAAATCCACCAGCGTGCGCAGATCCGGATCCGCCTGGAAAAGAATATCCCCGCCGTTGCCGCCGTTGCCGCCGTCCGGGCCGCCGGCCGCGACATATTTCTCACGCCGGAAGCTGACGGCGCCGTTGCCGCCGTTGCCCGCTTTAATCGTGATCTTTACTTTATCTACAATCATGTTCTGTCAACTTTCCGCCCGCGCCCAAAACAAAGGCGCACGCCTGTTCTGCTCCCTTCATTTTTTACAGCTTAGGAGCATCCTATCCAAAAAACCTGTCTATTTTGCAGGCTCACCCTCTGCGCTGGGGCAGAGATCGCGCAAAAAGCAGGTATCGCATACGGGCTTTCTGGCATGGCAGACCTGCCTGCCGTGATAAATGATCCAGTGATGCGCGTTGCCCCATTTCTCTTTGGGGATGAGCGCGCACATCTGCTCTTCTGTTTTGAGCACATCTTTTGCATTTGCCAGGCCCAGGCGGTTGCTCACCCGGAAAACATGCGTATCCACGGCAAAGCCAGGAATGCCAAAAGCATTGGAAAGCACGACGTTGGCCGTCTTGCGCCCGACGCCAGGCAGTTTTGTCAGCTCATCCATATCCGGGGGCACCTGCCCGCCATGCTGCCCCACCAGCATCTTTGCCGTGCCAATCAGGTTCTTTGCCTTGACGCTGTAACACCCGCAGCTATGGATATCATCGCAGAGTTCATCGAAATCTGCCGCGGCCAATTCTTCTGCATTTTTATATTTAACAAACAGCTTTTCCGTAACCTTATTGACGCGCACGTCTGTGCATTGCGCCGAGAGAATCGTCGCCACCAAAAGCTGATAGGGGTTAGCAAAATGCAGCGCCGGAACGGCATCCACATATACCTCTTCCAGCCGCTTTAAAATTTCCTGTTTCCGCTTTTCCATAACAAACCCTTCTTTCTTGCCTGCCATTTTTTCCTTGGCCCCTCTATCATATCAAAAAAGGGCGGGGCTTGTCTAGAAAAGGCGAAAATTCTTCTCGCTTTCCTGCATCAAATAAAAAAAAGAGTTTGCCGGAGGGCAAACTCTTTTTCTCTAAACTTCCGGCGGCAGTTCGCTGGAAAACGCCGCGCTGCTCTGTTCCCTCAAAGCCTGGAGCTGGCGCTCCAATTCCTGATTGCGGGCGCGCTGTACTGCAAGCTGTGAGAGCAGCCTCGTCTCCTGGCCGCTTTGCTTCTGAATCGCCGCCCAGACGATATGGTTGAGCCCATAGAGCACCGCTTCCCCATCCTTGCCCAGCCGCGCCAGATTATCCGCCAGCTCGGCCAGCGTCTGCTCTGCGCCCGACCGCCGGCGCATTTTTTGCATGGGGTTATCCTGCGGCCCAATCTTTCCGGCGTCTTTGAGTTCCCGCAATACTTTCTCGATATACCCCGGGTTGCCGCGCAAAAGCCCGCGGTATTTATTCTGATAGCGCAGCATGGCTTTTTTCTCGCCGCCGCCCAGCTTTGCGGCAATGCTGCGCACAGATTTTCCCTCTGCCTGCCCCAGCAGCATAGCCTCTACCAGGCGGTGCTGTTCCTGCTCGCCAAAGGGGACAAAGGCGGCTTTGCCTCTGCCCGGCTCTTCCCGCAGCTTTGTGTAGTAATAATTGCGGATGCTGTTGGGCCGCCTTCCAGTCTTTTGCGCCACCGATTCAAATGCGCGCCGAATGGGCTGCTCCTGCGCCGCCGCCCGGTCTATCTCTTCAAATAAAAGCGCCGTCTCTTCCGGCGACCACCCGGCTTTTCCAGAGGCCTGCCCCTGCTGCCTTTGCTTTTCTGCCATACTTAAAAATCCTTTCGGTTTTCTAGCTATATTATGAGCGTCCGTTTCGGAGAATATAAACAAAAAAGCAGAAACTTTGCTCTGCTTTCGTAAACTCTAAAATATTTTTATTGCCGGGGCGCGAGGAATAGAACTTTTTATACATTCCTGGCGCATATTTGAATATAGTATAGCATGGAGCATCTAAATCTTCTTCAAATTTCCAGCCCCGCAGATGGGCTGGTCTATCTAAACGGCTCGCTGGCCGGGGAACTGCTGGGCGGGCAGCTTTCGCTGTGCATTCCAAGAGGGCGTTTTTGCCTTTCCTTTTCCCCTTTGGAGCAGACGGACGACAAGGTTTATCTCCCCTTCGCCCGCATTTTGGATCTTTCCGAAGAAAAGCCGGTGATCCTGCGGGATGACGGCGTCCTTCGCGTCTATCTTATGGGGGAAATCTGCTGTGTTCAGCTCTCCCCGCCCTATGCCAGCACGCCCTGCCTGCCCTATCTCGTGGCGGCGCACGGCTTTTCCTTTAACGGCCAGCGGATGCGCGCCCAGGTCTATTTCGACCGCGTACCCTGCTTTTCTTTAGAGGAAAACAGCCGCATTCTCTTTGCCTGCACACTGCCCTTTTCCGCAGAGCGCGCCAAGCTCTCCACGGCAAAAATCGGCAGTGAGTTCTGCGTCATCGCCGAACTGGAACAGGCAGAGCAAAAGGCTCTTGCCTGCGTGGCCGTGCAATCCCGAAAACTGCTCTTCTGCGAAGCATATGAGCAGTATCACCTCTCGCCGCAGGCAGGCCTGGAGCTCTTCGGCCCTTCCCAGCGCTGCGGCTACTGCGTCGTCCGGCAGTATCGGGAAAAAGCGGAACAGCCATCCATCCGGCTGGCCCGCCTGCCCGAAGAACAGGCCGACCCAGCCCGCGCTTTTGCCCTGGCCATACAGCACCGGGATTCGGGAACAGCCCTCTCCTTCCTCTCCCCGTCTCTGGCCCGGGAGCTCAGCTTTGAAGATCTGCTGGAGTTTTTCGGAGACGCCGTTCCCGCGCCTGAGCAGTTTTGCCAGCCGGGAGAGCTGGCCTTTTGTGAAAAGCTCTCCGAACACATCTTCTTTGTGCGCCGGTTCGCCTTAGAGCTCATGGGGGATAAAATCAGCAATATTTCCGAACGGTAGCGCATAGGCCCATGTTTTCCCCGCCGCCCCGTTGTCATTTTCCAGGGCGTATGATATAGTAAATAGGAAAAAACGCAAGAAAATGGATGGTGTAACATGGATTACAAAAGTGAACTTGCTCTGCTTTTAAATAGCGCCCAGCCCTCCCTTTCCGCTTCCGAGCTGGAGGAGATGCTGGAAATCCCCCCGGATGCAGCCATGGGCGATTATGCCCTGCCCTGCTTCAAGCTGGCCAAAACCCTGCGCATGGCTCCGCCCAAAATTGCCGCAGATTTGTTGAAAAAATTCCAAAAACCCGGCTGGATCTCCAAGGTTGAAATTGCAGGCGGGTATTTGAATTTCTTTGTGGATCGTGCATTCTTCGCGCAAAGCACGCTTTCCGCCGTCGGCCAGCAGGGCGAGCGCTATGGCTCTTCCCAGATGGGAGAGGGCCGTGCCGTTACCATCGATTATTCTTCCATCAATATTGCCAAGCCCTTCCATATCGGTCACCTCTCTTCCACGGCCATCGGACACGCGCTCTATAATATCTACAACTTCCTGGGCTTTCACTGTGTCGGCATCAACCACCTGGGCGACTGGGGCACGCAGTTTGGCAAGCTCATCGCGGCATATAAGCGCTGGGGCAACCGTGAGGATGTGGAAAAGCGTTCGATTCAGGCGCTTTTGGAACTATACGTCCGCTTCCACGAGGAGGCCAAGCAGGATGCCGCGCTGGACGACGAGGGCCGTGCCTGGTTCAAAAAAATCGAGGACGGCGATGAGGAAGCGCTCTCCATTTTCGGCTGGTTTAAGGAGCTGACGCTCAAAGAGGTCTCCAAGGTTTACGACCTGCTGGGCATTCACTTCGATTCCTATGCCGGCGAATCCTTCTATAACGATAAGATGCAGCCCGTCATCGATGAGCTGAAAGCAAAAAATCTGCTGGAAGAGAGCGACGGCGCGCAGATCGTCCGGCTGGATGATTACGAGCTCCCGCCCTGCCTGATTCTGCGCTCGGACGGCGCGACGCTCTACGCGACGCGAGATCTTGCCGCCGCGTTTTACCGCAAAAAGACCTACGACTTCTATAAAAACCTGTATGTCGTCGCCTATCAGCAGAATCTGCATTTCCGTCAGCTCTTCCAGGTGCTGGAACTGATGGGTGCGGATTTCGCAAAAGACTGCGTGCATGTGGCCTTTGGCATGGTTTCCCTGGCCGACGGCACCATCTCCACCCGGGAAGGCCGCGTGGTGTTCCTGGAGGATGTACTCAATTCCGCCATCGAGAAAACCCGCAGCGTCATTCAGGAGAAAAATCCGAATCTGGAAAACAAAGACGAGATCGCCAAAAAAGTCGGCGTGGGCGCGGTGGTCTTCAGCGTGCTCTCGGGCAGCCGCATCAAGGATATCACCTTCGATCTGGATCGCCTGCTCAACTTCGACGGCGAGACGGGGCCGTATGTCCAGTATACGCATGCCAGGGCCTGTTCCCTGCTGCGCAAGGCCGGCGAAGCCTATACCGCCGCGCCGGACTACACGGCGCTTGCCTGCGATCAGGCGTTTGCCGTGCTGCGCCTCATCCAGGAATTCCCCGGCGTCATCGTCAAAGCCGCGGAGAAATACGAGCCGTTTATGATCACCCGGCAGGTCGTCTCCCTGGCGCAGGCTTTTAACAAATTCTACTACGATATTCGCATTCTGGATGAGCAGGATCCTGCGGGAACTGCGGCACGCCTGGCACTGGTGGATGCGACGCGCACGGTCATCAAAACCGGCCTGGCGCTCATCGGCATCGATGCGCCCGAGCAGATGTAATAAAAACGACCAAGAGCAGGATTTTTCCTGCTCTTTTTCTTAGGAGGCACAATGCAAATTATCCCGGCGACGGCCCAGGAGATGGAAGCCGTCTATTCACTCATCTGCCAACTGGAAGAACAAACCCTTTGCCCCGCAGATTTTGAGCGCATCTATTTGCAGAATCTGCAAAACCCCGCTGTCTGCTATCTGCTCTGCAAAGACCAGGGCGAGACGCTGGGTTTTTGCAGCCTGCATATCCAGAGCCTTCTGCACCATGCGGGCAAAATTGCCGAAGTGCAGGAGCTGGTTCTCTGCCCCCGGGCCAGAGGATCCGGCGCGGGCCGGGCGCTGATGGAGGCGGCAAAGCAAAAGGCGCGGCAGGAAGGCTGCCTGCAAATCGAGGTTTGCTGCAGCCTGCGCCGCCAGGATGCGCACCAGTTCTATGAGCATATCGGCCTTGAAAAAAGCCACTATAAGTTTACCGCCCCGCTGATTCCTGTTTGACAGCGCGCCCCTCATGCCGTAAGATAGATCTGCCGGCAGAATTGCCGAGTTTGTATTCAAAGAGGTGTGGTTTCCATAATCGAAATCAAAAAAGTAACGCAAGACAAGAAACAGTATTTGGATTTGCTCCTATTGGCCGACGAGCAGGAGGATATGATCGACCGCTATTTGGAGCGGGGCGAGATGTTTGCTCTGCTGGACGGCGGGCAGGTGCGCAGCATTGCCGTCGTAACCGGGGAGGATGCGCAGACCTGCGAGCTGAAAAACCTGGCCACCCGGGAAGAAGACCAGGGCAAGGGATACGGCCGCGCCATGGCGCAGCATCTATTTGGCTTCTACAAAGGCCGCTATCAGAAGATGCTGGTCGGCACGGGCGACAGCCCGCTGACCGTCCCCTTCTACGAGAAATGCGGGTTTCGCTATTCGCACCGGCTGAAAAATTTCTTCACGGATCACTACGATCACCCGATTTTCGAAGCGGGAAAACAGCTGGTGGATATGGTCTATTTCCAAAAGGAGCTATAACTTGCATATAAAAAGAAGACGGCAGATTGCCGTCTTCTTTTTATGCCCTTAGAAAACCAGGTGCCACCATGCCTGATCCAAAAGAACCAGAATGCCCAAAACCAGCACATACAGCGCGAAGCCATACATCTTGCGCTTACGGATGAGGCTTAGCATAAAGCGCACCGCGAAATAGCCCGAAAGGCCGGCGGCGATCATGCCGAAAATGGTGGGCCAGAGATAAACCGTGCCCGCGCCGTCTGTTGCCAGCTTATAGCCCTCCAGAACAGTCGACCCCAAAATAACCGGGATGGACATCAGGAAGGAAAACTTGGCCGCAAGGCCGCGGTCCAGCCCCATGAAAAGGCTGCCTGCCAGCGTCGAGCCGCTGCGCGAAATGCCCGGGAACACAGCCACAGCCTGCATACACCCAATGCCCGCCGCATTGGCATAGCTGATCTCCTTTTTTCTATGGCGCTTTTGCGCGCTGAGCATTTCGGAGAGCGTCAGCAGCACGGCTGTCAGCAAAAAGCCCACGCCCAGATACTGCCCGCCAAACGTGCTTTCAATAAAATCCCCGATGAGCAGCTCTGCGATGACTGCCGGGATCGTCGCTACAATCAGCAGCCCCATCAGCTTCTGCACCGGGTGGCGCAGCAGGCTGACGATATCCTTCCAGAACACGACGAAAATGGCGACCAGCGTGCCCACATGCACCATGACATTAAAAAACAGCATATTACCGCTGTCGATTCCCATGATATTCTGGAACAGCACCAGATGCCCGCTGCTGGAGACGGGCAGAAACTCCGTCAGCCCCTGCAAAATCCCCAGAATAATTCCCTGCAAAATATTCATATCTTCTCCTCCTATGTTCGCCTTTTTCAGGCCCCGGCGGCATCTTTTTTCTGCGCCGCCCTTGCCCTGCAAATTTCAATCGCGGCGCCTGCGGCCAGAAAGCCCAAAAGGCACCCCGCCCAGATCAGCCAAAGATTATTTGAGCGCGCCCCGGCAGAATTTACCGTATCCCAATTCAGCGCCAGCCCAATGCCAAAACCGCATGGATAGCCCAAAACCGCCGAAAGCGAAAACCATCTTTTCCCAAAAGCCCAGGAATTTGCCAGCGCGATCAGCGTGCAGGCGGCTAAAATATCCGCCCAGTCCTTCATGCCGTGCAAATCGAGCAGAGCATACCGGCAAAGCCAGTAAAACAGGCTCAGCAGAGCGAGATTGCCGCACAGCACGGCGAAATTCCTGTTCCTATTTTTCATGGCTCGCTCCCCCTTTTGCCCAGCCGGCACTTCGAGGCCATTATACCATTATTTTACGCACCCGGAAACACTTTCATGGCTCTCCCGGAAAATTTTACTTTTTAGACGAAATCGTCTATAATAAGAAAGCATTGCAAATACCCAGGAAAGGAACCACGAGAAATGAAACTCGGCGTCGTCGGTATGCCTAACGTAGGCAAGAGCACGCTATTTAATGCCATCACCCAGGCTGGCGCGGCCAGCGAGAACTACCCCTTCTGCACCATCGAGCCCAACGTCGGCATGGTGAGCGTGCCGGATGCGCGGCTGGATTACCTGGCAGAAATTCACCATCCCAAAAAGTTCACTCCGGCCACCATCGAATTTGTGGATATTGCGGGCCTAGTCAAAGGGGCCAGCAAAGGCGAAGGGCTGGGCAACAAGTTCCTCTCGCATATCCGGGAGGTGGACGCGATCGTGCATGTCGTCCGCTGTTTTGAGGACGAGAATATCACGCATGTGGACGGCAAGGTCGACCCTGTGCGGGATATGGAGACCATCAGCTTCGAGCTGATTTTCGCGGATATGGAGAGCGTCGAAAAGCGCCTGACCCGCGCGGAAAAGATGCAGAAAAGCGGCGATAAGAAATATGTGCAGGAAGCGGCGGCCTTAAAGAAGCTCTATGCGGCGCTGGAAGCGGGCAAGCCCGCGCGCACCGTGCAGCTGGAGGAAGGCGAGCAGGCGCTTTTGCGGGATCTTTTCCTGCTGACGGATAAACCCATCATCTATGTCGCCAATATCTCGGAGGAGGAGCTGGGCACCCCGGTCTCGGATCTGCCTTTGGTCATGCGGCTCAAAGAGCGGCTTGCGCAGGAAGATGCGCAGCTTCTGGTCATCAGCGCCAAAGTGGAGGAAGAGCTCTCCATGCTGGAGCCGGAGGAAAAACAGCTCTTCATGCAGGAGCTGGGCATCGCGCAATCTGGCCTGGATCAGCTGGTGCAGGAGAGCTATAGCCTGCTGGGGCTCATCAGCTTTCTCACCGCCGGGGAGGACGAAGTCCGCGCCTGGACCATCACCCGCGGCACAAAAGCGCCCCAGGCCGCCGGCAAAATCCATACCGATTTTGAGCGCGGCTTCATCAAGGCAGAGGTCATCGCGTTCGATGCGCTAAGAGAGCTGGGCGGCGATATGCTTGCGGCCAAGGAAAAGGGCCTTGTGCGCCAGGAGGGCAAAGAATACGTCATGCAGGACGGCGATGTCGTGCTCTTTAAATTCAACGTGTAACTGATTTTGGTTCGTCTAAAAGCGGCTTGGCCTGCGTATTACTGGATCAGCCCGCCTATTTTCAGAATATGAAGGAGCGATTATGTCTTTCTTAGAGCTTTTTCTCATTGCCGTGGGCCTTGCGATGGACGCCTTTGCCGTCTCCATCTGCAAAGGGCTCTCCATGCCCCGGCTGAATTGGAAACACGCCGTCATCGTTGGGCTGTACTTCGGGCTGTTCCAGGCCGGAATGCCCGTTTTTGGCTATTTTCTCGGCTCCAGCTTTGCCGGGCAAATCGAGGCGCTCGATCACTGGATCGCCTTTTTGCTTCTGGCCGTCATCGGCGGGAATATGATTTTGGAATCCCGCAAGCAGGAAGCCCAGCCCAACGCCAGCGTGGCCTTTCGGGTGATGCTCCCGCTGGCCATCGCCACCAGCATCGATGCCCTGGCTGTGGGCGTAACCTTTGGCATTTTGCAGGCCGAGCTGGTGCTCTCTGTCTCGCTGATCGGCATCGTAACATTCCTGCTCTCGCTTGCCGGCGTCAAGCTGGGCAATTGCTTTGGTGCCAAATATAAATCCCGGGCAGAACTGGCCGGCGGTCTGATTTTGGTGCTGCTGGGGCTAAAAATTCTATTAGAGCATATGGGCCTTCTGGCCTTCTAAGGGTAAAAAACCTTCCTGCAAAGCGGAAGGTTTTTTTCTTATAAAAATCTCAAAAAAGAGTTTTTCTCTTCTTTCTTGTGCCCGGCCAAGCTTCTTGCTATAATGGAGAAAACCCAGCAGGGAGGCGCATCATGGCGCAGGAAAAACGCAGTGTTTGGCTGATCATAGCAATGGTATGTTTCGGTTGCCTGATTATGGCGATCGTGGATGCGGTTATCGTCCCTTCCTATACGGTCAAATCCCTCATCAAGCTGGCTCTCTTTCCGGCCTTTCCGCTGGCCTATTCCCTCACGCGGCACCGCGCGCCGCTGCGCAGCCTGTTTCGCGTGCAGAGCCGGCGCAATCTCACCGAGCCGCTCTTCCTCGGCCTTGCAGTTTACGGGATGATCGTCGTCGGCTTTTTGCTGGGCGGCCAGCTGATCGACTGGTCTGCCGTCTCCTCTTCGCTGCAAAACAGCCAGGAGAATATTTTTCTCATGGGCGCCTATATCTCGCTGGTCAATTCGCTTCTGGAGGAGTTCTTCTTCCGCGGCTTCGCCTTTCTCATGCTCAAAGAGATCGCCGGCCCTAAACTGGCCTATCTGTTCAGCGCCGGAATTTTCAGTCTCTATCATATCGCCATCATGCACAGCTGGTTTTCACCCCTGGTTTTCGTCCTGATGCTGATCAGCCTGTTCTTCGCGGGCCTGCTGTTTAACTGGCTCAATGAGCGCTATCAAAACCTCTATGCCTCCTGGATGGTGCATATGTTTGCCAACTTGGCCATCAACACGGTCGGCCTGCTGCTCATCATCGATAAGCTTTAGGCACAAGAAAAAAGAGCGGGAATTCCCCGCTCTTTTTTTATTTGCTCTTTGCCAGAGAACCCATGGGATCCCATGGTTCCAGCAGAATCGGTTCGGCTTTCAGCTGCTCCAGCGCTTCCTGCGAAAGGTATTTCTTATGCACGACCACCTGGTAGGTGTATTCGGTAAACCAATCATCGCTCATGACATAATAACCGTCTTTTCCCGGCTCCTTGCCCCAGCTGTTTTCCACGCGCCAGCGGTTGGGCCTGCCCTGCTCATCCAGATTGACGCCCAGGAACACCATGGCGTGCGTCATCAGGCTGTGGCCGTAATCCAGGCGCTGCGCCTTATCCATTGGGAAAGAGACGCCAAAGAGCTGATCCGCCCGAATGACATTCAAATCCATGATGCCGTTTTCGCGGATCGAGCATTTTCCGACGTCGCAGCCAAACCACACCGGCGCTCCATCCTGCATCTGCGCAATGGCCGCGGCCTTGAGCTGCTCAATCGGGAGATTCAAATAGCGCACAGCTCTTCCCTCTTTGACGCTTCCCAGATATTTCACGCTGTACGTCTTCCCAAAGGGCTTATCGGCCGTGGGCGCGTTGATCAGGCTGACATAGTCGTCCAGATTCCAGCCGACGTATTTCGCAAAAAATTCCTGCGGCGTGATCTTTGCATCCCGAATAAAGTTGCCGTCTTTATCCCGAGTCTCAAAGCAGAATTCCTTGGGCGGCTTGCCCAAGCTGATGCAGAGGATTTGATAGATCTCGGCCAGCATCTGTTCCTTCCTACCCCGCAGCTGCTCCAGCGTCTCGCCCTGCTCATGCGCCGTGCGCAGCGTGCAGGCAAACTCCCGCAGTTTGAGCGTGAGGTAATAATCCATCTCCCGGGTCGCGGAGGACGAGACGGATTCAGGCATGGCATCTTTGGGAACGACGCCGTATTTCTCCACCAGCCCGCAGAACATATCCCACTGCCCGCCGTCTCCCATGGGATCCGTCAGCAAAAAGGAAACCAGCCGGCCGCCTGTGGGCTCATCCAGCGTATCCAGAATGTTTTCCAGAAAATAGTTGGATTTTTCCAGCTTATCAAAGAAGAGCGGATAGCTCTGGGAAAACTCGAAGGTCTCCAGATTCAGCTTCTGCATCACCTCGAAGCGCATGACGTTGAGCGCCGCGAACATCCAGCACCGCCCGCTGGCCTTCTGGTTGGTGATCTCCCCCTGCTTGATATTGACGGAAAACTCGTGCCGCTCCCGGCGAAACGCCTCATAGGAGATAGCAGATTTGACGATCCCGTTCTGCACGGCCGCGTTCATGGCCACGGCATTTGCCGGGTTCGCGTCGAACTGCTGCTCAAATTTTGTTAACTGCTGCGCTGTAATCATATTCCCTCCTGTTTTTATTATGCCTATGGCGGGAAACTCCCGGCCATGCCGCAAGATTTTCGTTTCTTCTTTATACGATAGCGAAAAATGCCGAAAAAGTAAAGAAAAAAGAGGCGCAAGCGCCCCTTTTTCTATTCCCTGATTTTCATGGCCCGCATGGCGTTGATGATCGCGATGACCGAGACGCCCACATCCGCGAAAACCGCGGCCAGCATATGGATGAGGCCGAACGCCCCCAGCACCAGCGCAACGCCCTTAACGCCCAGCGCAAAGACGATATTCTGCATGACGATGCGGTGCGTTCTGCGGCTGATGCGAATGGCCTGCGGAATTTTAGAGGGCGCATCCGTCATGAGCACGATATCCGCCGCCTCGATGGCCGCGTCGCTGCCCAGAGCGCCCATGGCAATGCCGATATCCGCCCGGGTCAGCACAGGCGCATCGTTGATGCCATCGCCCACAAAGACCAGCTTTCCTTTGCCGCTTTTCTGCTCCAGCAGCTGCTCGACTTTCTGCACCTTATCCAGCGGGAGCAGCTCGGCATATACGGCATCGATGCCGAGTTTGCCCGCAACATCCTCCGCCACAGCCCTGGAATCTCCCGTGAGCATGATGATTTGCCTCACGCCCGCCGCCTTGAGCTCAGCAATCGCCTGCGCGGCATCCTCCTTGATCTCGTCGCGAATGGTCAGGTGCCCCAGGTATTTGCCGTCTCTTGCCAGATAGACCACACTGCCCACCGCCTCCGACGGAGCGTAACCGCTCTGGCAGTATTCCTCCATCAGCTTGGCATTACCCGCCGCGATCTGCGCACCGTCCACCTGGGCCAGCACGCCCTTGCCCGAAATTTCCCTCACATCCTGCACGCGGCTTAAATCCAGCTCTTCGCCATAGGCCGCCCGAATGCTCTGGGCGATGGGATGCGTGGAATAGCTCTCGGTCAGCGCCGCATATTCCAGCAGTTCCTGCGCCGCCACTCCTTCTGCCGGCGCCTGCTCGGCCAGCGCAAAGTTGCCCCGGGTCAGCGTGCCCGTTTTATCGAAAACCACGATCTCCGCCTTGGAAAGCGCTTCCAGGTAGTTGCTTCCCTTGACAAGAATCCCCGCCTTAGACGCGCCGCCGATGCCACCAAAATAGCTCAGCGGAACCGAGATGACCAGCGCGCAGGGGCAGGAAATGACCAGGAAGCTCATGGCTCTGCTCACCCAAGCGCTCCAATCGCCCAAAAACAGCGGCGGGATGACGGCCAGCGCCAGCGCCGCGAACACGACGCTCGGCGTATAGTATTTGGCAAAGCGCGTGATAAAATCTTCCGCCTTGGCCTTCTTTTCGCTGGCATTCTCCACCATATCCAGAATTTTGGAGACAGTCGATTCGCCAAACTCCTTGGTGACCCGAAGGCGCAGCGTGCCGTTCAGGTTGATGCAGCCGCTGAGCAACTCGCTGCCCGCTTCCGCCTCTCTTGGCGCGGATTCACCCGTCAGCGCGGAAGTATCGATGGCCGCACTGCCTTCCACCACGATGCCGTCCAGCGGGATCTTCTCACCCGCCCGCACGAGAATCTCCTGCCCGATTTCCACTTCCTCCGGATCGACCTGCCGCGTCTCCCCGGCCTCTAGTAGATTGGCATAATCCGGCCGGATATCCATGAGAGAGGAGATCGCCCCGCGGGACTTGCCCACAGCATAGCTCTGGAACAGCTCTCCCACCTGATAGAGCAGCATGACCAGCACGCCTTCCATGTATTCCTGCGTGCAGAACGCGCCCACCGTCGCAAGGCACATCAGGAAGTTCTCATCGAAAACCTGCCCGCGAAAAATATTGCGGATTGCCCGCCAAAGCACATCCCCGCCGCTCACCAGGTATGCCGCCAGGAAAGCGCCCAGCCGCCAAATGCCTTCCAGAGGCAGCGCCAGGCAAAGCGCCAGCAGCGCGCCGCCCAAAAGAATGCGCAGCAGCGATTTTTTCTGTTTTTTGCTCATGGTTATGCTCTCCCCTGCCGTTATTTTACGATTCTGCAATCCGGCTCAACGCGCCGAATCGCTTCTTCCACTTTCTGCAAAATTTCCTGGTATCTGCTCTCCTCTGCGGTCAGAACCAGCTTCTGCGCCATGAAGTTCACCGTCGCCTTTTCCACGCCCGGCAGTTCATTGATAGCGCGCTCCATCTTTGCCGCGCAGTTTGCGCAGTCCAGCTCCTCTAAACGATAGACCTTTTTCATCTCTTTCCCCTCTCCTATTCTTCAATATGCTCTTTGCCCTGATCGATGATCGTGCGGACATGATCGTCGGCCAGAGAATAAAATACCGTTTTGCCCTCCCGGCGGCTTTTGACCAGCCGGCTCTGTTTGAGCAGGCGCAGCTGATGCGAAACCGCGCTCTGCGAGAGATTCAAAAGCTGTGCAATATCGCAGACGCACATCTCGCTTTCAAATAAGACGTATAGAATCCGGATGCGCGTGGAATCGCCGAAAATTTTGAACAGCTCCGCGAGGTCATAGAGTTCCTCTTCCCCAGGCATCGCCCGCATCACTTTTTTTACAATCTCCTCATGCGCATGGAAAAACTCGCATTGCTCCACCGGCTCAAGATCCTGTCTCATCCGCATCCTCCTTTTTACATATGAATAATTGTTCATATGTTCTTTTGTTTATATTATATTCTACTCTCCGCAAAAGTCAACCTTTTTTTACAAAAAAATTTGGCCAATCCGCAGATGCCCGGCAAGCCTTATTCGCATCAATTTGACGGCTGGCCGGCGGCCCAAACGCACGCCTGGCGAGAGACAAAAAATGCTGAAAATATTTTGCATCCGGCCGTCTGCGCTTTACAGAACTTCCCTTAGAAAATTTGGTTTATTTTCGCTTTTGTGGGCATCCTATACTCAGAGGCAAACAGGCGGCCAGTCCACCCGTTTGTTTCCGCCCAAAAATGGGCAAATAAAAAAGAGCGCAAAGGATATTCCGCCATCGGCGTATTTTCCTATCTGCGCTCTTTTCCTTTTCAGAGCTATTTTGTCGTGCTGCCAAACCCGCCGTCCCTATGGGCGCAGGCCGCGTCGTCTTCCGTGATGCCAAAGGGAAGAAAGATACCCTGCATCATGCCCTGCCCAGCGGCGATATGCAGCGTCTTACCCTCCCGGGAATCGTTGGTCAGCTTGCATTGAATATGCCCTTCATTTTGAGAGCCGTAGTAGTCGCTGTCGATAATGCCCACGGTGTTGTTGAGCTGCATACGGAATTTGAATCCCAGGCCGCTGCGCGGAAAGCACTGCAAAACCCAGCCTTCCTGCATACAGGCGCGGATTCCCGTGGGCAAATGGATCTGCTCCCCCGGCGCCAGGGAAAAATCGATGGGCGAAAAGAAATCGTATCCCGCAGAGCCTGCCGTTGCCCGCCGGGGCAGGCGCAGCTGCTCATATGCCGCCAGCGCTCTGGCCTCGCCGCCCCCAAGGAGCCGCTCAAAATCCTCTAAAAACTGCTGTTTGGAAACCAGTTCAAACCGGGCAATTCTCTGCATTTTTCTTCCCGCCTTTCTCTTTTTTCTATCATACCATATTCAGCCCGCCCTTTTCCAGCCGGCCAGGCACAAAAAGCCCTTTTTTGGAATAGTATAAGAATAATCAGCATTTTGGAGGTCATCGTGAATCAAAACCAATACCCAAATATCGATCGGTATGCACAGAAGAACCGCCAGGATCAGGAGCTGGAATCCATGGGCATCGATTCCTCTGCGGTGGATTTCAATGCGCCGCAGACCTATGAAGAGTTTTTAAACCAGAACCCCGCAAAAGGGACGCTGAAAATCCAGGCTTATACGGCCAGGCAGGCGCTGCCCGTGCCCGGCGTTCATGTGATCGTCAGCAAGCGCTTCGGAAACCAAAACCACGTTTTCTTCGAGGGAACGACGGATGAAAGCGGCCTGATCGACGATATCACACTTCCGGCGCCCATGCGCGGCAGCTCGGAAAAGCCTTTCCAGCCGCATCCCTTCGCGCTCTACGACATTCAGGCAGACCATCCTTCCTACCAGCAGCAGGATCTGAAATACGGCGCGATTTTCGAGGGAATCAAATCCATTCAGCCCGTCGATCTCATGCCTGGCCCTCGTGGATAAGGAGGATATATGGCAACATTCACCATACCTGAGTATATCACCGTGCATCTGGGGCCGCCAAACTCCAATGCACAGAATATTACCATCCCCTTCCGGGATTATATCAAAAACGTGGCTTCCAGCGAAATTTACCCAACCTGGCCGGAATCCGCGCTGCGCGCCAACATTCTGGCACAGACTACATACGCGCTCAACCGCATCTATACCGAATGGTACCGAAGCCAGGGCTATGATTTTGATATTACCAACTCCACTGCCTATGACCAGGCGTTCGTTCCCAACCGTGATATCTTCGGCAACATCTCGCAGATCGTGGATGAGATCTTCAACGACTACGTCGTCCGCCAGGGCAGCGTCGCCCCGTATTTCACGCAATACTGCAGCGGCGCACTGCGGCAGTGCGAAGGGCTTTCCCAATGGGGCACCGTAGATCTGGCCGAGCAGGGATATGTCCCCTATCAAATTCTGCAATACTATTATGGAGATGATATTAACATTGTGTTTGGCGCACCCTCTGCACCCAATATCCGTTCCTACCCCGGCATTCCTCTCAAGCTTGGCAGCGCCGGAGAAGACGTTAGAACTATCCAGCGCCAGCTTAACCGCATCGGGGATAACTATCCTGCCATTCCCAAAATCGAAGTCGTAACCGGCGTTTTTACGCCCGAAACCGAGGCCGCCGTGCGCAAATTCCAACAGATTTTCAACTTGACGGTAGATGGCATTGTGGGCGAGGCAACATGGTATAAAATCAAGTATCTGTATGTTACGGTCAAGCGCCTCTCCGAGCTGGAAACCGAAGGCGTCGCCCTCTCGGAAGTCAGCCGGCTCTATCCTGGCCAGCTGGCGCCGGGAGACGTCAGCAACTATGTCCGCGTGCTGCGCTATTACCTGGGTGTCATCGGCTATTTTGACCCGGAAATCCCCGTCATCTCCCTGGGCGATACCTTCGATGAACAGACGGCCGAGGTCGTCCGGGCGTTTCAGCAGCAAAAGGGCCTGCCCGTTACGGGGGAAGTGGACCGCGATACCTGGAATGCCATCCTGCTGGCCTATGCCGATATCCGCTCTTCCCTGCCCGAAGCCTTTTCCTATTCGGATTTCGTCTACCCCGGCCGGCTGCTCAGCCCGGGCATTGCGGATTGGGATGTGCGCGTCTTGCAGCAGATGCTGTCTGTCATCACAGAGTCCAACCCGAACCTGCCGCGGGTTACCGTTACTGGGACATATGACCAGGCGACGGAAGACGCCATCCGCCGGATTCAGGAGCAGTATGGCATCCCCGTTACCGGCCAGACCGGCGCGATCACATGGAACGCCGTCGTGGATGAGTATCTGCGCGTGGCAGGCTAGCCCTGCATTTCCGGCAAAAAGCGCGCCAAAAAGCTGCGCACCGCCGCCTCGTATTCCTGCTGATGCAGAAAATAGGCCGTGGCGTGATCGGCTGTTGGCGCTAGGAAAAGCTGCTTTGGCCCGGCATATGCGCGGTACATCTCCTCCGACATCCGGGTGGGCACGAAGCGATCCCGCTGTCCATGGATGAATAGGATGGGAACCTCCGCCTTTTTCAGCTGCTTGCTGGCAGAGCACTGAGCAAACGTATAGCCAGCCCGAAGCTTGCAGATAGCGCTGGCCAGCGGCAAAAACGGGATGGCGGGCAGATGGTAGTATTCATGCAGCACATGCCGGAACTCCTCCAGAGCAGAGGTAAAGCCGCAGTCTGCGATCACCCCTTTGAGGCCCCTCGGCCGCTCGCCCGCCGCCATGAGCACGGTTGCCGCTCCCATGGAGACACCGTGCAGCAGGATTTTGCACGCCTCGCCTAGGCGCTGGCGCAAATACTGCATCCAAAGCAGGCAATCTTTGTGATCCAGCCATCCGAATCCGATGAACTTGCCGCCGCTCTTTCCATGCGCCCGGTTATCCGGGAGGAGCAGCGCATAGCCCATCTGATAGAAAAATTTTGCAAATACGCTGAAATTGGTCTTCCCGTCTGTCTTATGCCCATGAATAGCAAGGAGCACTTTACCGTTCTCCGGATGCCGGGAAGGGTAGAACACTGCGTGCAGCGGCGTGCCGTCCTGCGAAAAAATCTGCACCTCCTCGCTTGGCAGTGCATCCAAAAAAGCCTCCCCCTCATGGATGCGCGGCATATGCGGCAGCCATTTTTTCGCGGGCGGCTTTTGCTTTCTGCGCGGCCTGGGCCGCACCAGCGCATAGCGATAGAGCGCATATGAGATCAGCAGTATCAGAAGGGCAAAAGCGCCCAGCAAAAATGAAACCCAGGTAAGTGCATCCATCATCGTCTCCCCCATTTTCTGGTTTTGTTAAAATAAATTGCTGTGATTGACAAAAATTGCTTTCTTCTTTGTCATTTTCAAGCTGCGGGCCGTATGCTATAATTGCAATAGTGAGGTGAAGCAATGTTTCGAGAATTTTTTGATTGCATCCGCGATCTTTATTATACCGATGCCGTTCAATCCATGCAACACACGACCCAGCATGTGCCCACGGTCAACTGCCTGGAGCACTGTCTGTTCGTCTCGTATGTGAGCTTCCGCATGGCAAAAAAGCGCGGGCTGGATTATCGGGCTGCGGCGCGGGGCGCGCTTTTGCACGATATGTTCCTCTACGACCAGCACGATAAGCGCAACTATGTGGGCCGGCACGCGGCCTATCACCCCCTGGCCGCCCTCCGCAATGCGACGGCGCGTTTTTCCCTCTCGGAAGTGGAAAAAGACTGCATCGCCAGCCATATGTGGCCGTCGGCCGGGCAAAAACCGCGTTTTGCGGAATCCAAAATCGTGAACCTGGCAGATAAAATCTGCGCGACGGCAGAAGTTCTGCATATCTACCATCTGATGCGCATCCGCCGCCAGCTTCTGTCGGCTTTGCTGCAGCCGCAGCGCGCATAGCAAAAGGGAAGGCAACCGCCTCCCCTTTTTTATTTTCTCAGCATTCCCTTCCCGGCGCTGTTTTCAGCCAAGCTCCCGGATTTCCGTAAAAACATCCTCGCCCTTCATGACTTTGGCGATTCGATCGTGCGCCGCCGAAAGCGAAGAAGATGTTTTGCCGCCGTTGAGCGCGGCGCTGGTCGGCACGATCACATGATGCCCATCCCCATATTCCACAAACACTTTGCACGGAATATATCCCACATTTTTCAGCTCAATTTCATCCTCTTTCCGAACCAGATCCAGCTTTAAAATGACGGTATCGTTGTTGATCTCCCTTCCCATGCCCGAGACAAAGTTGCCCATGGAGAAGATGCAGGGGACGCTTCTGCCGTCTGCCGCAGTGATGATCTTCGGGCCTTGCAGGCAATGTGAATGCGAGCCGGCGATAAAATCCACCCCGGCATCTGCCATCTGCTGAGCGTGCTGCTCCTGCTTCTCCGTATAGTCGTGCGTATTCTCTACGCCCCAGTGGTTATAGGCGATGATAAACTCGGCCCCGGCTTCCCGCGCCGCCGCCACATCCGCCCTGACGTTTTCCTCGGAATACCGCCTGATGAGCAGCGATTTCTGCGCATCCGGAATGGCCAGCTCGCCGTATTTTGTATTGAGAATCTCGGTATAGGAGAGCACCGCGACTTTGATGCCGTTCACGTCTGCCAGCAGGAACCTCGGCTCCCCGGCCCGGGTAAACGTGCCGGTATGGGCGATGAGGTAGGTATCCAGCATCTGTACCGTCTCATAAAGCCCCATGGTTCCCGTATCCCCGGCGTGGTTATTGGCCGTAACCACGGCATCATAGCCCGCATAGCGAACCGCATCCAAAAACGTCGCCTGAGCGTTGCAGTGCGGGTTATCCTGGACGGTTTTCCCCGCCGCCGTATAGGGGCTGGAGTAGGAAAGGCAGGTTTCCAGATTCCCAACGACAAAATCGCCTTTTGCAAAAATACCGCGCACCAGCCGGAAGCTGCTGTTATAGTTATAGCTTTTGCCGGACTTGGCCGCATACTGCTGCGAAGAAAGGCACATGAGATCGCCCGTCAGCAAAATGCTCGCCTCTCCGGTATCCGAGGCATCCGGGTTTTTCCAAATGCCGTCTATTTTTTGGAACCTTGGCGCAGTAATCTTGTCCAGCGGCGCATACGGCCTGCTGGAAGTAACCCAGACGGCGACGGAATCCTGGTATTCCCCCGCCTGTGCGCTCACCCGCGCCGTTCCCTTGCCCACGGCCACGACTCTGCCCTGGCTATCCACGGTGGCAACGCTCTCATCGTTGCTCGACCAAACCGCCTGCCCCTGAACTTCCCGGGAGAGGCGGCAGCTAAGCTGCCCCTCCTGCCCTGGCTCCAGCGCGAGATAGGCCTGCTCGATATGGACGCCCGGTGCCTCCGGCATCCCCGTTACCTGGATTTTCAGCTCGCCCGAGGCATTTTCATGCACAAACGAGAGGATGCACTCCCCCGCTCCCACAGCCACAATCTCCCGCCGCTCATTGACCAGCGCGACTGCCTCGTCGCTGGAGGCATACCACATCGCGCCTTCCGGCGAGACATTCTCTGCAAAGCAATCCTCCAGAGCGACGATATCGCCCTGCCGCATTTCCAGCGAATCCAGCGCAAAGGCCGGAATTGGCTCTGTACTGGGCTCTGGGCTTGTGCTCGGCCTGGGCGCGGCGGCCTGCTCGGTTTGCTCTGCACAGCCGGGCAAAGCGCAGATCAGCATCAAAATCAGCAAAACTGCTGCAACTCTTCTTGCTTTCATCTTTCCTCTTTCCCTTTCCTGTTCTCTTTTGACAGCACGATGATAAAGGCGAGCGCCGGAGTTCCATGAATCCGGGAATCCGCTCGAAATTTCCAATTTCAGCAATGGCCAGGATCATTTTACCATATTCAGCGCGCAAAAGACAATTCGGCGTTTTCAGCAAAAAGGCAGGAGTTTTTCTCCTGCCCAAAATTTTCGCCCTATACGCTTCTTTCAAATCCTGCCTAGTTTCACGATTTCTGGTATCCCTTTTCCCGCTCCACTTCCAAAATGCGGATAATATTTTCAATCTGATAATCGTTCATGCGGCTACGGACGATCTCGTCGTCCTCCGTATCCGGAAGATACCATTGGAACTGGCTGAAATAATCTTCAATCTGATGGTTTAGCGTGAAAATCTTGCCGGATACCGCATACATCCCATTGCGCAGAACCGAGAGTTCAAACTCGCTGGCCCGCTCCAATTCTTCCCTCGTATAGCAGCGGCCGGATCCCGCGATAATCCAAAACTCCAGATTTTCAGCAGACGCCTCCTCATAATAGGTATCCAGCGCGGCGAGCAGCCCATCACAGCGGGAATCAAAGCAGAGATAGCCCGCCTGGCGGCGCTCCAGCATATAGGTATCCTCAAATTGCAGGGCGATTGGCTGGCCGGCAGGGTCTTCCCCTTCCATCTGTTCCCAAACCTGCAAAACCAGGACATTGCCATCCCACTGCGTTGTATAGCTTTGAATCTGATAGCGCGTCAGCCGAGGCAAATGCGCGGCCCCGCTCCAGGCGCCGGTCTGGGCATCCAGCCCTTTCCAAAGCGCACTTTCTTCCGCGACAGTTCCGCTCAGCACGCCCGCCCCTTTGATGCCATCGCTCCCCCAGTCTTGGGTTAGAATGAGCTCAACTTTCTGCTCAAACTGCGCGATGAACTCCTCCAGCTGCGCTTTTTCCTCTTCCGTCAGCGCCCTTTCCAACGTTGCGGCATCTATGGTGGTTTCCTCCTGCCCGCCTTCATCTTGCACCAGCCCATCTCCCGGCAGAGCCTGGGCATTCTCTACCCCTTTACCCGCAAAGGCTCCTGTAAGATGGATACATAAAAACCCTGCCACAACGCCAAAGGCCAAAAGCAGGAGCGTTGCGAGCATAGCAAAGCCTGGGCCTCTCCCTTTCTTTTTGGGGGATTCCCAGCCCTTCGCTTTTTCGATAAAGTCAGCGCCTGTGAGCGAGCCGCGCGCAGCAGCTTTGGGCTGCATCTGCAGTTCCAAGCACTCTGCCCCACAATGAGGACAACGCTTCTGGCCCGGCGCAAGCTCCGCTCCACAATTGGGGCAAAAACAGCCCATAATGTGCCTCCTCGCAACCACTTTGCTTGATTTGATTATACCACGTTCCGCTTTTTTAGCAAATAAACATCGTGTAAATAAAAAACCGCGTTTTTCCTTTCATCACGCGGTTTTTGCCTGGATCACGCGCGCATGGAGCGCCGCTAGCAGCCGGCTTAGGCCAGCGCCTGCATTTGCTCTGCAACACTCTGCTCGCAGGAGCGCATGGCCAAAATCGTGCGGCCAAGCAGCTCATCCAGCTCCCAGCCAAGCATCTCTGCGCCGCTTCGGATCACATCCCTGCTGCACCCGGCGGCAAAGCGCTTATCCTTAAACTTCTTTTTCAGGCTGGAAAGCTCCATATCCGAGACGCTCCCAGACGGCCGCATCCGAGCTGCCGCGCCAATCAGCCCCGTAAGTTCATCAGCCGCAAACAGCACCTTTTCCATCTCGTGCTCCGGCTTTACTTCCGAGACCAGCCCATACCCATGGCTGCATACTGCGTGGATTAGTTCCTCGCCGGCACCGCCCTGCCGCAATAGCTCCGGAGCTTTCCGGCAATGCTGCTCCGGGAACTGCTCAAAATCAATATCGTGCAGCAATCCAGCGATTCCCCAGAAATCTTCCTGCTCCGCATAGCCCAGCTCCCTCGCGTAATAGCGCATCACGCCCTCTACCGTCAACGCGTGCAGCAAATGGAACGGCTCTTTGTTATATTCTCTCAGCAGCTGCATAGCCTGCTGCCTTGGCATACCTTGCATGGCATTTTCCTCCTTTTTGGCGCGGCAACCGCCGCCCACTCTTCTCTGTTTTCTTTTAGTATAGCATATCTTTGGGAAATCTGCGCCGCTTCCTTTTTTCGCACAGCAAAAAACCGGCGCAAAATGCGCCGGCCTTTTGTTTTGCGGAGCTGATAGCCCAAACCAAGAGGCTATTTGCTCAGTCTTTTTACGACGAGCGCCGTATTGGCATAGCCGCCCGTCGTCACATTTATATCGCCGGAGACCTGATCCGCAGCCGCAATCGCCAGATCCAGAGTATCCCCCGCTGCCAGCCTTACGAGTGCCTGAGAGGCAAACCGCCCGATATAGAGGGAGGTATCGCTGCCTTGCAGCAATCTCTGGGTATCCTGCGTCTCAGGCAGCACCGTGCCATTGTTTCGCACGGCAACGCGCAGCGTGCTGGGCGCATTCGCCTGAACCGACACATTGTAGGAAACCTCGTAATCACCCGGTTCCTGGATGCTGAGCGTGCCATTCGCGCTGGCCGCAATCCCCTGTGCAGGCATCGCCGTGTTCATAGAAATCGGCTCATAGGTGTCGGCCGCCGTCAGCGTCAGCTGCTGCTGGGCATCCTGATACAGGCCGCCATATGCCGAAACTGCGCTCGCTTCCTTGCCTGGCTCGCCCATGGGAATATTGAATTCCAAAACCGGCTCGGTATCCGTCCCGATATTCACGACACTCGCCTCTGAATTCGGCGGCAGCGTCCTGGTTCCTCCAATCCGTATCGTCGGGCTTAGGCCATCGTCGCCATCCTCCCCCCGCGGGCCTGTGGGACCAGTCGGACCCGTAGCGCCAGTCGCGCCTGTTGGGCCGTTTGCACCTGCTGCCCCGGTTGCCCCCGTTGAACCTGTTGGGCCTTGCGGACCTGTCACACCTGTGGCACCCGTTGCACCATTCGCGCCATCCTCGCCATCTTCTCCCCGCGGACCTGTAGGGCCAGTCGGACCCGTGGCGCCCGTGGGACCGGTTGCGCCGTTCGCGCCTGCCGCTCCGGTTGCCCCCGTTGAACCTGTTGGGCCTTGCGGACCTGTCACGCCTGTGGCACCGGTTGCTCCGTTCGCGCCATCCTCGCCATCTTCTCCCCTCGGACCTGTGGGGCCAGTCGGACCCGTGGCGCCTGTGGGACCGGTTGCGCCGTTCGCGCCTGCCGCGCCTTGCGGACCTGTCACACCTGTGGGACCAGTCGGGCCCATAGCGCCATTCAGGCCATTCGCGCCGGTCGCCCCTGTGGGGCCCTGAGGCCCTGTTGCTCCCGGCATACCGGTTGCTCCAGCAGCACCTGTGGGACCCATCGGTCCAGTTGCACCCGTATTGCCTGGCGCACCCATCGCGCCTGTTGCGCCGGTGGGGCCGGTTGCACCCACGGGGCCAGCCGAACCCTGCGCTCCAGCTGCACCGGTCGCGCCTGTTGCCCCCGTCGGGCCAGTCGGGCCCATTCTACCATTGGTTCCCGCGGCACCTGTCGGGCCTGTGGGACCAGTTGGGCCCATCACGCCATTCGTGCCCGGTGCACCCGTCGGGCCAGTCGGACCCATGGCTCCATTCGTGCCGGGTGCGCCAGTGGGGCCCTGCGGCCCAGTCTCTCCTCTGGGTCCCGTCGGACCAGAAGGGCCTGTGGGACCAGTAGGGCCGGTCGGGCCAGTCGGGCCTCCTGCAGGACCCGTCGGACCAGTCGGCCCGGGAATGCCCGGGAAACCCATTGGCCCGGTCGCCCCTGTTGCACCGGTTGCGCCCGGAATTCCCTGGGGGCCAGGCACACCCTGCGGGCCAGGAAGCCCCGGAATTCCCATCGGTCCCTGCGGACCTGTCGGGCCGGTGGGGCCAGTTGGTCCCCGGTGGCAGCAGCACTGGTTCATGGGCTTGCCGCATCTTGGGCAAATGGGCTGTCTATTAAAAGGATAAGGACTCACTTTTCTTCGCTCCTTTTCTCATATTTATGAACTGCGTTCATATCCTAAGGCTCTCGCTTGCCTCGCTCTACTATATTCTAAGCAACGCCTTACTGTGATAGCTCTTTGTGTTCCGCAAAGAGTTCCTCATAATAGGCCTTGTTATATTGGTATGCCGGCGAATCCGGCCTAAGCTTTCCGGCCTTTTCGTTATATTCCCTGGCCTTTTTCTTCTGACCCATGCGATCATAGCAGACGCACAGCTGAATATAGGGCAGATAGCCATAGCAATCGGGTGAGACAAAAGCACCGGAGGTATCGTTTCTCTGTTTTGTCAGCGCAAGTTGATACCAGAAAATTGCCTGCTCATATTTTTCTTCCGCCAAAAATAATTCGCCCAGATCACAGCACACTTCTGCCCTCGGCGCATCGTATTCAAACGAATGCAGCAACGCCAGCCGGGCCTTCTGTGCCTCTCCATTCGCTCTGTGGCAAAGAGCCATCGTTCTGCATGCCTCTATCTTGTTTTCCAGCCAGCCCTGGCCTTCCACCAAAAACTCATGCAGTATAGAAAGCGCCGCGTCATAGCTCGCGTGATAATAGAGCTCTCTTCCATAGTAAAACTGATCTCTCGGCGAAAAAGTTTCTCCCGCTTTTTTCTGCATTTCATAGATGCGCAGGTTGCGCCCAGAATCCGCCTCTTTCACCTTTCGATGAGAGACTGCAATCTCGGAATACACGACATTCCCAGCAGGCGTAACCGCCTCGTGCACTCGGCCTTCCCAGCGGTACTGCTGGGAGTTGCGCATGATTCGCTCCCGATAGTAGGAAAAAGTCGGCTGGCCTTTCTCATCAAAGGCGGTGTGGTAGCGCATCATGACAACATCCACTTCCTCTGGCAGCAAAGCCTTGAGCCGCAGCAACGCCTCCCGATCACCGGACTCCAAAACGTCATCCGCGTCCAGCCACATGCAATACTGCCGTGTTGCTTTGGAAAAAGCGAAATTGCGCGCAGCGGCAAAATCGTCCACCCAGGCAAACTCATAAACTTTCTGAGTATAGCGTTTTGCAATGTCTATGGTGCCATCCGTGCTCCCCGTATCCACAAGGATGATCTCATCCGCGACACCCTTGGCGCTTTCCAGGCATCGCGCCAGGCTCTCCGCTTCATTTCGCACAATCATACAAAGGCTAATCGTCATTCTTTTTTCTCTCCTCGCATCTATTTATCATATGAGGGAAAAGAAAAGTTGTGCAAACGAATTGCCCCAGAAGAAATAAGAGCTCCTTCCGCTTGCATATTTCGAAACAAAAAAAGAGACGGTATTTCCGTCTCTTTTGAGATTGTCTACCCAAAATCTATTACACAAGCTTGCAAACATGCTCATGAAAATCACGGCCTTTGGCACTTCGTAAACAAAGCATCACGAAGGCATTCCGTTTCCCAATACAGGGTCTATTTCTTCTTTTTGCCCATAAAAGAGCAGCTTACTGCTGCAAATAGCCCCATGAAAACCCACGGAAAGGCAGCTCCGATAAAATCACCAAGCATTCCTGCTCCCTCCTGCAAAATAGAGTTTGTGCATAAAAAAACGGAGCAAAGGTTTCTTTGCTCCGCTCTGGCTCCCCCTGTTGGGCTCGAACCAACGACATTTCGGTTAACAGCCGAACGCTCTACCAACTGAGCTAAGGAGGAAAAACTCAAAACTCTCATGGAGAGAGTTTTGATAAAATAGAAACCGGCAGCTACCTAGTCTCCCACACCGTTGCCAGTGCAGTACCCT
>CAJUPM010000017.1 GCA_910588425.1 uncultured Christensenellaceae bacterium
GAGCGTCGCCTTGCCAAGGCGAATGTCGCGAGTTCGAATCTCGTCTTCCGCTCCAATTCAAAATGCGGCGAAAAGCCGCATTCATGGCGCCATAGCCAAGAGGTAAGGCAGAGGCCTGCAAAGCCTTCACCCCCAGTTCAAATCTGGGTGGCGCCTCCACGTCGGAGGAAACTCCGCGATCATAATCCCACCCTGAAGGGTGGGATTTTTAGTCGCTTCGATTCCTCCTCCTCATTCCGCAAAAAGTCACGACTGCGCTTTCACGAAAAAAACATTCGCTCGTCTCTCGCTCGGTTTTTTTCGCTTCGCTTGCCTACCAACTTTTTGCGGGTACGAGCCTACGGTGCGGGCGATTGACGAAACAACAGTTCAATTTCAGTGGATTACTCCAAGTCAGAGCAAAGTACGCTTTGCTCCGTTTTTTAAAAAAACATCTGCCCGGTTGTAAACGCCCTCGCAGCGGTTCGCCGTCACCGCCACTTTTTTGCGGGTACAATCCTGCGGCGCGCTTGTTGCAAGTAGGAGTTCATATTTGTCAGGTGTCTCTAAAAATATCGCAATTCACTTGGATGGATTGCGGTATTTTTGTTGCCCAAAGCGGGAGCCTCCATGCTACAATACACTGTCCAAAAAACCATTTTCTTTTGGAATTTATTCCCTTGCTCCAGCTTTACAATCTCCCGGCCATTGTGTTATTTTATTAAGTAAGGAAAATAACCATAAGGAGAAAGCAATGGACAAACATCTCGAAACTCTCTGCGTGCAGGCCGGGTATTCGCCCAAAAACGGCGAGCCCAGAATTCTGCCAATTTACCAGAGCACAACATTTAAATACGAGTCCAGCGAGGAAATGGGGCAGCTTTTTGATCTGGAAGCCAGCGGCTATTTCTATACTCGGCTCCAAAACCCGACCAACGATGCCGTCGCCGCGCGCATTGCGGCGCTGGAGGGTGGCGTGGCCGCGATGCTTACCTCCTCTGGCCAGGCGGCAAACTTCTTTGCCGTCTTTAATATCTGCCAGGCGGGTGATCACTTCATCTCTGCCTCTGCCATCTATGGCGGAACGCTCAACCTGTTTTCCACGACCATGAAAAAAATGGGCATCGAAGTGACATTCATCTCCCCAGACTGCACCGAGGAAGAGCTCAACGCCGCTTTCCGCGAAAATACCAAGTGCGTGTTCGGCGAAACGCTCTCCAACCCGTCCCTGGCTGTGCTGGATATCGAAAAATTCGCCAAGGCCGCCCATAGCCATGGCGTTCCGCTCATCGTCGATAATACCTTCCCCACCCCTATCAACCTGCGTCCCTTTGAATTTGGCGCGGATATTGTTACGCACTCCACGACCAAATACATGGATGGCCATGCCTCTGCTGTGGGCGGCGCGATTATCGACAGTGGCAACTTCGATTGGTCTGCACACGCAGAAAAATTCGCCTGCCTCACCGAGCCGGATGAATCCTACCACGGCATTCGCTATGCGGAAAAATTCGGCAAGGCCGCCTATATTACCAAAGCCACCAGCCAGATGATGCGCGATTTGGGCTCGATTCAGTCGCCTCAAAACGCTTTCCTGCTCAATCTTGGCCTGGAGACCTTGGCGCTTCGCATGGCACAGCACTGCAAAAACGCGCAAAAAATCGCAGAATGGCTGGAATCCAACGATAAGATCGCCTGGGTGAACTATCCTGGCCTTCCCGGCAACAAATACCACGCTCTGGCGCAGAAATATATGCCCAGCGGAACCTGCGGCGTCATCTCCTTTGGCGTCAAGAGCGGAAGAGACGGCGCCATGGCCTTTATGGATCACCTCCAGCTGGCCGCCATCGTGACGCATGTAGCCGATGCGCGCACCTGCGTGCTGCATCCTGCCAGCACCACGCACCGCCAGCTGACGGATGAGCAGCTCGCGGCGGCTGGAGTTCCCGGAGATATGATCCGTCTTTCCGTGGGCATCGAGAATGCAGATGATCTCATCGCCGATCTCGAGCAGGCCCTCGCGCACGCCTAAACATTTCAAAATAAAAAGAGCTTTCGGAACGAAAGCTCTTTTTTCATGCCTTTGCCTCAATCAAAATTATACCAATATTCATGATAATAGTCGGTATCTACAAGAGCGGGGGTAATTTCAAAGCTCTCATGCTTCTTGTCGAATTCGATCGTGAATTCCTCATCAAAATCCAGAATTTTAATTTTGTTGCCCGAGATGACCTTATATTCCAAAGTTGCTAGCCTCTCATTCATCCCAAATATTGCGGCAGTCTCAAAATTAACATCGACCGTATCCTCATCAAAATCAAGCACAAGCCGATAGTACGCCCCGCCGCTGCTCTCCTCGACCCGGCTCCAGCCCCGCATCAGCTCGTTTTTGAGCTTGGCCCTCTGCCCTGCCTGTACGCCCAAAAGAATGCCCACGGCCACCAAGCACACAGCCGCGATGCCCGAGATGAGAAGCAGCAGTTTCTTTTTCTTCTGCGGTGTGTTTCCGACCGCAGGCGCCTCAGCTTCCACACTTTCCGCCGGCCTTTCCTCTTGTCCGCACAGCAGTTCTTCCCCCTTGCTGCAAACCGGGCATTCCTTTGTGCCGTCCGGTATCTGCGCACCGCATTTTGTACAAAACATCCCTCTTTTTCCTTTCCCTGTCCAAAACAACATCTGCTTTGTTTTGTCCATCTCAATATTAGGTACTTTTATTGTACCGTATTTCGACATCATTTTCCACTAGTTTATATCAAAAATACGCTAATATATTATCTATATCACAATATTCCCGCCCTGCTCCTCCAAAACAGTCCGCAAAAAAAGAGACGCACCTTGGGTGCGTCTCTTCTATATTCTCTTAGAGCTTCAGATTTGCCATTTCCTCGAACAGATCGACCTGGCAGAAATACGCTTTGTCGAACAGCGGGATAATCTTCTCATAAACCGCATGTGCCTCGGGATTCGGCTCGTTGATAGCCTCAACCTCGTGGAACTTCTTAACCGCTCTTTCGTTCTCGAAGATGCCCATTGCAATGCCGCCGATAACCGCCGTGCCCATGGAAGCGACTTCATCCATATGCTTGAGCTTGATGATCTTCGCGTTCATGACGTCTGCAAAAATCTGGCGGACAACATCGCCCTTTGCAAGGCCGCCGATCATGATCAGCTCATTGACGTCGATCTCCTTGCGGATCTCCGTCAAAATGCAGTTCAGGTTCAGAACGATACCCTCGACGACTGCGCGCAGCAGATCTGCGCGGGTGTTTGCCAGCGTAATGCCCAGGAAAGAACCCTTAGCCTTGGGGTTCCAGCGCGGCGCGCGCTCGCCCATCAGGTGCGGCAGGAACATCACGCCATTGGAGCCGACCGGCGCCGAGGCAACTTCCTCATTGATGATGTCAAATACCGTCTTTTCCCCGTTGGATTCCTCTGCCAGCTTCTGCTCGATTTTGCAGATCTCATTTTTCAGCCAGCTGAAGGAAGAGCCCGCCGTCTGGCAGGTGCCGCCCAGCTGTTTCCCGCCGGGGCCAACGCCGGAAACCCATGCAGAGGAGCCGCCGCTGATATACGCGTCGCCGGGATCGATATTGCCTGCGCCGATGGAGGAGGCAGGGCCGTCGCCGCATCCCATGATTACCTTGGTTCCGGCGGCAAGGCCGGTCTCTTCGGCATATTTCTCAGGAACCTCGCCGATGATATCCGTCATGTTGTGAATCTCGGGAAGCACATCGCGGCTCATGCCGGCAGCTTCCAGAATCTCGTCAGACCAATCCTGAATCGCCGGATCATAGAAGCCCGTGCTCTCGGCGTTGGTGTGGTCGATGGCGTATTTGCCCGTCAGCTTCAGGATGATATAGTCGTTGGGGCAAGCCAGAACTTTATAGGTTTTCTCGTAAATTTCAGGCATGTTGTTGCGCACCCACATGAGTTTGGGCAGCGTGCAGACGCTGTTGAGCAGGCCGTCCTGCCGCCAGCCGAAATTGCAGTTAGGCGTCTTGGCGCTGATCTCTTTCGCCTCTGCCTCTGCGCGCATATCCTGCCAGATCATAGCCGGGTAAAGCTCTTTGCCGTCTTTGTCGATGCAGTGGCAGCCCGGGTAGTGGCCGTCGAAGTTCACGCAGAGAACATCCTTGTTATCGACGTCCTTGAGCAGTGTTTTGGTGCTCTCGCAGAATGCCTTCCACCAATCCTCGCCCTTCTGCTCCGCCCAGACGACGTTGGAATAATCCGTCGGGTAAGGAACTGTGATGCTGCCCAGGCATTTTCCCTCTGTGGTAAACAGAGTGGATTTATTGCCGCTTGTACCAAAATCGTGCGCTACAATATATTTGGTCATGCCAAACCTCCATTTGATTTATGATGCTTAGAATTGCTACATTAAATAATTCGATATATTTTTGCTAGATTCCTGCGTCCTTTTTAAAATTTATTGCATCTCCCGCCTTTTTTCCCCGCGCCGCGTCAAAGAAAACCGCGCCCGTCTTGCATGCGGCCTTGCAGTCTCCGCAGAAAACGCATTCGGAAAGGTGCATTCCTTTTGTGATGTCCACCCCCATTTGGCAGGCCTTCCGGCATGCCCCGCACTGCGTGCACCGCTCCTGGTCCACCCGGTAGCGCAGCAGCGCCATGCGGTTAAATAGCCCATAAATAGCGCCCAATGGGCAAAGATATTTGCAGAATGGCCGGTAGACGGCAATGGAAAGCAGCAACAGCACAACCAGAATGCCGATCTTCCAGCGGTAAAGCGCCCCGATTGCCGCGCGCAAGCCCTGATTGAGCAGCGGCAGGATCACGCCGCCCTCCAGGGTGCCAGCCGGGCAGATATATTTGCAAAACCAGGCTTCCCCCTGTCCAAAGGCATCCACCGCGAACATGGGGAGCAGCAGGACAAACAGAGCCAGGATGACATATTTTAAATACCTCAGCAGCATGTCGCCCTTAAAATGCCGGATCTTTTTGCCGGGAATTTTATGGATGAGCTCCTGCAAAAATCCGAACGGGCATAGAAAGCCGCAGACAAACCGGCCGCAAAGCGCTCCAACTGCCATAAAAAAGCCGATAAAGAAGAGCGAAAGCCGGTATTGGCGGCTCCCGATGACGCCCTGTATCCCGCCCAAAGGGCAGGAAAAGAGCGCGCCCGGGCAGGAGTAGCAATTGAGCCCCGGAACGCACAGGTTTTTCAGGCTCCCCCGGTAGATTTTCCCCTTCAAAAAGCCGATCACATAGCTGTTTGCGGCGAGAGAGGCCGCCGCCTGGATCGCATGCCGCACCTTACCCAATTCCAATACACTCCATACAGATATTCGTCGCCCGGGCCAAAACGACGCCCAGCTCTCCCCGCGCCGCGCCCGCCGCCATCAGCGCAACGCCGCCCAGCAGAAACAGCAGCGCCCAAAGGCTATTCTTCCATGCTTTTTTGCACGCTTTCAATGGTATCTCTCCATTCCAGTTCGCCGCGCCCGCCGATATACAGGCCGCCGCCAACCACTTTTCCCTCGCTGTCCACAAAAACCGTCGTGGGCAGATAGGCCACGTCCGCCAGGAAATCCTGGATCATCTCCTGCGTCGGCCGCAGGTTCGGGTACGTCACGCCCAGTTCTGCCGTGATCTCCGCCGCCAGCTCTGCTGTCTCCTGCTTCTCGCTTTCCACAGCGATGCCTACGACGCCAATCTCCCCTTCCTCGTAGATTGCCTCCAGCGCAGGCATCTCCTCGATGCAGGGGCCGCACCACGTGGCCCAGATGTTGACCAGCGTCAGATCATGCAGGGCAAAGAGCTCTTTGCTGTCGCAGGCATTGCCCTCCAGGTCTTGCGTCTCAAATTGCAGCCGCTCAAAATCAGCCGCGGCGTCTGCAAAAATCGTAGGTGCAGAGCCGGATTCTCCCGGCGTAGATGCCTCTTCCATCTTCATTGGGGCGCACCCTGCCAAACAGCAGGCCGCTATCACCACTGCCAAAACCGCCTTGCATTTTCTTTCCAAAATACCGCCTCCCAGGCCATCCTGTTTCACTATGACGAAAAAGAGCGGCAAAGCTGCCGCTCTTTTTTAGAACTTTCGCGGGCCGAAGCCGATCTTTTTCTGCGCCTTCCAGAGCGTCTTATTCGCGGCCCTCTGCGCCTTCTCCGCTCCCGACTGCATGATGGAGTTGATCAGCTCCTTATCTGCGCGGATCTCATAAAAGCGCTTTTGCAGCGGCTCCAATTCGCCCACAACCGCATCTGCCACGGCATCTTTGAGCACGCCGTATCCCTGCCCGGCAAACTCCTTCTCCGCCTGCTCCGGCTCCATATGGTGAATCGCCGCATAGATGGAGAGCAGGTTGGAAACCCCGGGTTTCTCCTCGCTGTAGCGGATCTCCCCGTCGCTGTCCGTTACGGCCCGCCGAATCTTGCGCCGAATGACATCCGGCGGATCCAGCAGCGTGATAAACCCGTTCTCGTTGGGATCGGATTTAGACATCTTCTTTTCCGGCTCCTGCAGGCTCATGATCTTGGCGCTGGCCTTGCCGATATACGGCTCGGGAATTTTAAAAACCTCGCCATAAATCTTATTAAAGCGCATGGCAATATCTCTGGCGATTTCCAGATGCTGCTTCTGATCCACGCCCACCGGCACCATATCCGTCTGATAAAGCAGAATATCCGCCGCCATCAGAACGGGATAGGTATAAAGCCCGGCGTTGAGGTTATCCGGGTGCCGCTGTGCCTTCTCTTTAAACTGCGTCATGCGGTTGAGCTCGCCCATATAGGTGTAGCAGTTCAAAATCCAGGCCAGCTCTGCGTGTGCGCTGACATGCGACTGAATATAGATGGTGTTTTTCTCGGGATCCAGCCCCGCCGCAAGGTAAAGCGCCACAAGGTCGCCGCATCTTCTGCGCAGCTCCGCCGGCTCCTGCCGCACGGTGATCGCGTGCATATCGACCACGCAGTAATAGCAGTGGTAATCATCCTGCAAAGCCACCCAGTTTTTCAGAGCCCCCAGATAGTTGCCCAGCGTGAGGTTTCCCGAGGGCTGAATGCCGCTGAATATAATCTTCTTTTCCGCTTCTGCCATAATCTTTCCCTCTTCTACAGGTTCTCCAGAACCATTTTGCCCAGCTGCTCCGGGCGGGCGACATCCGAGAACCGCTGTTTTTTATGTGCCAGTTTGCCAATCGCTTCCGGAATGGGCATCTCTGCCAGGCTGGCCAGCTTCTGCGCCGCCAGGAAGGGATCGTCCACGCGCTCCTTGCTGATGGAAAACAGCACGTCTTCCGAGAACTTGAAGGGGCTCGCCGTGGATGCCAGAATGGTCGGCGTTCTCGTCCCCATCAGCTTATTATACTGCTCATAAACATGCTGAGCCACAGCCGTATGCGGATCCATCAGATAGCCATAGGTATCGAACATCTTTTTGATGGTGCGCATGGTGGGATATTCATCTGCAAACCCAGCGTAAAAATCCCGGGACATCCGCACTTTGATGCTGGTATCCACCGTAAAGCGTCCGTTCTCATTCAGCTCGTGCATGAGTTCCTGGATATAGCCCGGGTTTCTGTCGTATAGCTCGAAAAGCAGGCGCTCTAGATTACTGGAAATGAGAATATCCATGGAAGGCGAGATGGTTCGGTAAAACTCGCGGTTGGCGGAGTAAACGCCGCCCTCGAAGAAATCCGTCAGGACGGTGTTCTTATTGGAAGCGCAGATGAGCCGCTCCACCGGCAGCCCCATACGCTTGGCATAATAGGCCGCCAAGATATTGCCGAAGTTGCCCGTGGGCACTGCGATATTGACTTCCTCTCCCAGGCGAATTTCTCCCGCCGCAACCAGCCGCGCATAGGCATAGAGATAATATGCAATCTGCGGGCAGAGCCGGCCGAAGTTGATGGAGTTTGCAGAAGAGAGCGTATATCCCTTTTCTGCCACAGCCTGCACGAATGCCGGGTCGGCAAACAGGCGTTTGACAGCCGTCTGCGCGTCATCGAAGTTGCCCTGCACGCCGCAGACGTAGGTGTTCTCGCCCTCCTGCGTCACCATTTGCAGCCGCTGCATCTGGGCGACTCCGTCTGCCGGGTAGAATGTCGCAATGCGCGTCCTGGGAACGTCGCAAAAACCTTCCAGTGCAGCTTTGCCCGTATCGCCGGATGTCGCCGTCAGGATCAGAACATCCTGCTCCGCCCCCTGCAAAGCGCGCTCCATCAGCCGGGGCAAAACCTGCAGTGCCATATCCTTAAAGGCCAGCGTCGGCCCATGGAACAGCTCAATGACATATTCCTTATCGCCCAGCTTCTGAATCGGGACAACCTCCCGATCGTCGAATCTGGCATAGGCAGAGCGCGTCATATTCTCCGCAGTTTCATCGCTAAAACCAAAAAAGGCGGAAAGCACCCGCGCCGCCACTTTATGATAAGGCATCTTTCCCAGCTCTGTAAACATATCCAGCGTAATGATCGGGAAAACTTCCGGAACGAAAAGCCCGCCGTCTCTGGCAATGCCTTTTAAGACGGCCGCAATCGCCGGAATGCTCTCTCCGGAATTTCTGGTGCTGATTAAATTCATGCTATCCCTCCAAATATATGTTGGTACATTTAGATTATAGCACGCCGCCTTTTTGCATTCAATAAGCAACTCCCGGCTCTTTGGCGTATTTTATCAGAAACTGCGGCAAACCAAAAGGCCGCGGGGCATTGCCGCGGCCTTGAAAGGGCTAGATGACATATTGTTTTAAAAGTTCTGGGATGTTCGCGATATCCGCGCTGACATTGAGTACAATCTTCAGATTATTCTTATCCGCCAGAATATCCAGCTCTGTAAAAAACTCCGTCAGCTCATCCGGCGTTTTGCCGATCATGTGCAAAAACGCATCCATATAGATAGCCGAAATATCGAAGTTCTGGGCAAGCATTCCGCACAGGAAGCCGTATAGCTTATCTTCAGTATCCACATTATACTCTGTCACATCTACAAAGCGCACTTCCCGATCCACATCGTACATATAGCGCTTGTTGTCGTCCATAAAAACGACATTTCCATCCGCGGCCTTTGCCTCGGCATTCACCATTTCAATTAAGCGCTTGGTCTTTCCGCTTCCCTTGGACCCATAAATCAACTGAATCATGCGAAACATCCCCTTTGTTTTATATTGAAACAAACCCCCGCAGAAAAAATGTTTTCTCTGAGGATTTTTCTTCCCTATTCACTTTTTTCACTCGAAAGAATAATTGGTTATGCTATTTATTCTTCCCTCTGGGAGCAAATTCCTTCTTTCTGTTTCAAGTTTTCAAAAATTCTATTTTCTCTGGGAGATGATAGGCTTTGGCGCCGCGTTATAGACCGTCGTATGCGGCGGAACAGAATGCACCAGCCAGACGTTGCCGCCGATGACGCTGTCGTGCCCGATGGTAACATCCCCGCCGAGAATGGTCGCCCCGGCATAGATCACGACGTTGTCCTCGATATTCGGGTGCCGCTTGACTCCCTTGACCGGGTTTCCCCGCTCATCCACTTCAAAACTCTTTGCCCCCAGCGTTACCCCCTGATACAGCTTGACGCGGTTGCCGATGACGCAGGTCTCCCCGATGACGACGCCCGTGCCGTGGTCGATAAAAAAGCTGCTGCCAATGCTCGCGCCGGGGTGAATATCGATGCCGGTCAGCTGATGCGCATACTCCGTCATAATCCGCGGAATGAGCGGCACCTCCAGCAAAAACAGCTCGTGCGCCAGGCGATAGATGCTGACCGCCTCGACCGAAGGATAGCTCAACAAAATCTCCTCGACATTCTTGGCCGCAGGATCGCCCTCATAGGCCGCCGCAATATCCAGCGTCAGCATTTTGCGGACCTGCAAAACCCGCTCCATAAACTGCGCCGTGATCTCATCGGCATGGGCAAAGCACTCCCTGCCGCCGCAGTTCTGCTTTTTCTCCAGCTCGCATTTGTTGATCAGAACGTCGCGGATCATCGCGTTCAAAAGCATCGCCGCGTTGTTGAGTTTATCCATCACCTTGGCCGAGAGATAATCCGCATTCACCAGCTCCCTCTCGTATAAACTCGGGAAAAGCGCCGTTTTCAGCTCGGAAAGCAGCTCAATCACCCTTCCCTTCATGCCAAAGCCGCTGATGTTATCCGTCAGAAGATGCCGGGCGTTGATGCCCACCAGCTCTTCCGCCAAATCGTGAGATTTATTTTTCATCCACTCGCTGATTTTGCTCATGATATCTTTATTCCCCAAAAAATATTTGCACTCTCTTCTATACAATCATTCTAAGATAAAGTATAATAGTTGTCAAACGCCTTGCGGCTTCAAAAAGGGAGGAACAAACCGTGCCAATCAACATTCCCAGCAGTTTGCCGGCAGCCAAAACGCTGTCTGACGAAGGGATTTTCATTATGACGGATGAGCGCGCGCGCACGCAGGATATCCGCCCGCTTAAAATTGCAATTTTGAACCTAATGCCCACCAAAATCGAGACTGAGACGCAGCTTCTGCGCCTTCTTGGCAATTCGCCCCTGCAAGTTGAGATCATCCTGCTGCGCCCAAAATCGCATGAATCCAAAAACACCTCCAAAACGCACCTGGAGACTTTTTATAAAACCTTCGAGGAGATCCGCTCTTCCAAGCTGGACGGCCTGATCATCACGGGCGCACCCGTGGAAAACCTCCCGTTCGAGCAGGTGGATTACTGGGAGGAGCTCTGCGAGATCATGGAATGGAGCAAAAAGAACGTCTTTTCCACGTTTCATATCTGCTGGGGCGCCCAGGCCGGGCTGTATTATCACTACGGGATCCCCAAGCACGAACTGCCCGCCAAGATGTTCGGCATCTTTGAGCACCATGTTACGGATAAATCCACACAGCTCACCCGCGGATTCGACGACGTCTTCTGGGCGCCGCATTCCCGGCATACCGGGATCAGCCGGGAAGCGATCGAGAAAAATCCATCGCTGCATATCATCAGCGAATCGCCCGAGGCCGGCGTCTATATCGCTGTTGCCCGCAGTGGGCGGCAGATTTTCGTAACCGGCCATTCGGAGTACGATCCGCATACACTCAAAGGCGAATACGACCGGGATATCGCAAAAGGCCTCAAGATCGCCGTCCCCTGCAACTACTATCCGGGAGACGATCCCTCTCTTCCCCCCATCGTCCGCTGGAGAGGGCACGCGAATCTATTATATTGCAACTGGCTCAACTATTATGTATATCAGCAAACGCCGTATAATCTCTCGGAGATCGACGAACAGCAGTAAACAAAAGCCGCAGGCAAAAACCTGCGGCTTTTTTCTGTCATTTTTTGCAGCGCACTGGCCCCCTACGCCTCCTGCAGTGCTTCTCTCAGGGCATCCAGCGCCCCGTTCATCTGCTCCTGCGTATGCAGTGCAGAGACGAAAAAGCGAAGCTGCGCCTGCCCTTGCTCCATTTCCGGCCACGCGGCGATGGGCGCATAATACCCCTTTTGCAGGAGCTTTTTGCAAACCTGCTCTGCTCGCTCCGTCGAGCCGACGGCGACGGGGAATACAGCCGATTTGGCATTGCCCTGCATTTTTATGCCCCTCTTTTGCGCGGCGCTTTGGAAGAACGCGATGTTCTCCTGAAGCTTTTCGACGATGGACTGATCGGATGCAGACAGCTCCAAAATTTTCTCCACCGCGCCGACCGATGCAAAATCCGGCGCGCCAGCATCAAACTCCGGCAGCGTATATCTGAGATAATCCATCAGCGCCGCATCGCCCGCAATATAGCCGCCGTTGGCGCCAAATGCGCCGCAGAGGCTGCCCGTGCGAATCTCGATGGCCGGCCCCGGGATGCCCAGCAGCTCCTCGATGCCGCCGCCCGATGCGCCCAGCACGCCATCGCTGTGCGAGCCGTCTAAAAGCAGCCAGCAGCGGTATTTCCCCTTCAGGCGCACCAGCTCTTCCAGCGGGCAAAGCTCCCCGTTTTGGAGGCAAACGCCCTCTGCCGCGATCAGCACTTTCTCATATTTGCCCTGCGCCGCGCGCAAAAGCGTTTCCAGCGCCGGCATATCCCCATGAGGGTAAAACTGCAGTTCCGCCTTGGCGCTTTGGCAGCCGCAGCGCAGTGCCGCAGAAGCCGCCTCGTCGCATAGCACCAGATCCTTTGCTCCAAACAGATGCCGGATGACTGCGCCGTTTGCGCCAAAGGCATCCGCCAGCAAAAGCGCCGCGTCCACATGCTTGCGCTGGGCGATCTGCCGCTCAACTTTCCCATAAATATCGCATTCGCCCGTCTGTCTGCGGCCGCCGCCCTTGCCTACGCCATAGCGCTTGACTGCCTTTCTGGCCGCGCGCACCACATCCGAATTTTTGGAGACGCCGAGATAATCCGCATTCGCAAAGCTGACGACGCTCTTGCCGCCGGCCGCCTTTTCCAGATCGATGAACTGCGCTCCCTGCATCTGGTACTGCGCCCTGTGCTCCTCAAAATTCCGTGCCTCGCTCATATCGGCAAACGAAGTGATGCGCCGCACAGCCTCGCTGCCCTCGCCCTCTCCCGAGAGCGCCGTGTTCTTATAGATGAGCTCTGCAATTTCATAGACGTTGACCGCCTTCGCGAAATCCTCGTCCGAAATTTCGATATTATATTTCTCCTCCAGCTGTGCAATGACGCCGATGACCGAGAGGCTGTCTCCGCCCAAATCGATGACAAAATGCGCCCGCTCGCCGATCTCTTCCTCCGGCAAAATCAGCACATCCGAGAAGATTTTGCGCACTTCCTGCTTAATCTGCAAAAACCTCGGGTTGGCGTTCTCGCCCTCTGCGCCCACATCTTCGCTCATCTGCTCCAGAGCGGCATCCATAGGCCTGCATTTCCAGCTTCCGTTTTCCACCAGCTTTTTGAGCTTCTGGCGCTGCACTTTGATGCCGTTGGCCAAAGGCATGGGGGCGTCCGAAACCAGAACCCGCTTGACCTGCTTATACATGGGCAGGCCGCCGTTGATCTCCGCAATGCGCATGGAAGCCGCGGCAAATTCCGTGCTGGAAATGCCGTCCTCCATCTTCAGAATCATGGCAATCTGCTCATATGGCTCGCCGGTGTCCAGCCCTAAAACCACCATCTGCTCCACGCCGGGCAGCTCGGAGAAATACCCTTCCACTTCGTCAGGATAGACGTTCTCTCCCGAAGCGCCGATGATCACTTCCTTAACGCGCCCCTCAATCCAGAGGCGGCCATCCTCATCCAGCCGGGCAATATCTCCCGTCTGATACCACTCTTCCTCCCGGGGTACGAACTTGCCCCCGATCATGCGCCCGGAGAAAAGCGAATCGCCCCGGATGACCAGCTCCCCGACGCTCTCGTCCGCGCCCGTGGGCAAAACCTTGTATTCTACGCTTTCAAAAGGCTTGCCCACGCTAGCTTTCAGGCGCACGTCAATATCCCGGCTCAGCTCCACCGAAGTGATGCCGGCCTCCGTCATGCCAAAGCCGTTATAGAGCGGGTATCCGATGTCGTTGATGATGCGCATGGTCTCGGGCACGATGTGCCCGCCGCCGTTGATGAGGAAGCGCACGCCCGAGCCAATCAGCTCCTGCTGAATGCTCTTAAGGGCCGATGCCCCCAAAATCTTCCGGCCGGATTTTTTCATGTTTTTCTGCATCGTATGGCTGATTTTTGAGAGCGTCTCAAACTGTTTCTGTCGCCGTTCTCCGCCCTGGCGCACTTTTCGCATGATGCCCTGGGCGACGTTGTTCCAAAAGAGCGGAACATTGAAGATATGCGTTACCTGATGCTTCCTGCAAGCCTCCATAATGCCTTTGGGGCTCTTATCCGAGAGATAGACAATGGTCTTTCCAAAGAAAGAAAACCAAAGGTAGACGGCGACAAACCCGAAGATATGGTGCATGGGCAAAAATGCCAGATTCTTGAGCGGGCCGTCCGCCGCATCATACATGATATCTTCGTTCTCCCCCAGGAAATACTTGGCGTTCTCGATTTGCTTGGCCATGGCAAAGCCGTCGTAAGCGTAGATCTTGGAGGTTCCCGTGGTGCCCGAAGTGCAGAGGCAGACCATATCCGCCCACCTTGGCTCATAGCTGTTTTTCGCCTTCTTTTCCAGCAGTTCCGCCGGGCGCAGCACTTTCATCCCGGGATATTTCTCCTGCTCCTCGGTGATGATGCCGATGGCGCCGGATTCTGCCAAAAGATGCTGGGTGATGTTCTGCTCTGCCCGAACATCCAGCAGCAGCGGCACGTTCCCGCTCATCAAAATGCCCCAGAGCATGGCCGGCCACGCGGGCGAGTTCTCCAGCTTGATGCCCACACACTTGTTCTTCGCCCCAATTTCCTTTTCCAGCGTCTGGCCCACGCCTCTGGCCAGCGCGCGGTATGCTTCATATGTAACAGTCGTCAGCGTTCCGTCTTTTTCCGTCAGCTCTGCCGCCACCCGATCGCCATACCCGCACATGATCTCAAATACATTGCGGAACGTATAGCTTTCGGAAAGCTTTATGAGCGTCTCCATACATTCTTTTACCATTCGATTTCTCACTCCTTGCCCTTAAGGGCCAAAGCATCCAGACTATCACATATTTTACCATAAAAAAGAGGGCGCCTGCAACTGCGCCCTCCTCTGCCCGCATCAGCGGACTGCCTTATTTTTGATGACCCGTGCCACCATCACCGTCATATCGTCTCCCGCCTTTGCCCCGTAAGCCGCATAAGCGTAGGAGAGAATCTGGTTTGCAATATCGTCTGCGTTGCGCATCTCAGCGGCATCGCGGATCGCTTTATGCAGGCCGTCGTCCGCGTTTTCCAAATCTGCAATGCCGTCTGTAAACATCAGGATGATATCCCCGTGCTCCAGCTCCACGTCGTAAACCACCGGCTCATAGTCGTCCAAAATGCCGATGGGCAGCGAACCCGCATCCAGCTTCCGAATCCCGTTTCTGCCGATGATATACGAGTGCGGCGCCCCGATTTTGGTAAACCGCGCCTTCCCGTCAATGAGGTTGATCATGCATAGATCCATCGTCGAGAAAATATCGTCGCTGCTGCTCAAAATCAGCAGCTTGTTGATGGCGTCTAAAATCGTCTTGTCGTCAAAGCTGGCCCGGTAGAAATCCTCCATCAGGGTGACAGCCGTGCGGCTCTCCCGGGCAGCGCGCTCACCGCTCCCCATGCCGTCGCAAAGCAGCATCATATAGCGCCCGTCTCTGAGCGCCTCGAAGGAATGCGTGTCGCCTGAAATGGAGCTTCCCTCCTTTGGCATCATGGCGACGCCCGTCTGCAGGCTGTAATTTTTCGCCTGCTCATAGCGCAGCCGGCAGTTTTTCCCGCAGACCGAATACCCCCGCGCTTTTTCCATGGGCATCCCGCATGCCCCCGAAACCGCGCGTCGGATTTTCGTCTCGCAGGCCTCCCTGCCGCCGCAGCCCTTGACTACCAGATCCACATTCAGCGCCCCGGCCGAAAACTCGGCACAAACCTCCCGCACAGGCACGCCAATCTCGTCCAGAGCCAGCCGGATATTCTCCTCCATCTCGTCCCTGAAATCGATGTCCACCTGCACTTCCCGCAGCAGCGAATCGATCACCCTCGAGACGCCAATCATCTGGTCGCCAATCATGCCCCGGCTCTCGGCGATTTTGCCCTCCCACTTGCTGTTGGTGTTGAATTTTTCAAATGTCATGGTGGCGGCAGAGATGAGCTTGTCCGCTCGGATGCACTTTTTGCTGAACGCGCCCAAATCCCGCTCGGTCAGCTTTTTTCCGCTGTCATATTTGGCATAGAGCTTTTGCATCAGCTCATAGGTCGCCTCGAAATTCACGTCCCAGCAGCTTCTGAAAAACATGCAGTTGGCGCAGGCCTCTTCCGGGATGTTCGCCATGGTGTAGGAAATGTTTCCCTCCTCCCTGCTTTTATTGGCCGATTCGCCGAATACTCTGGCAGAGTTTTGAAAGACCGTGGAGATCTCTTTGAGCCTGCCCACCGTCAGCTCCCGAAAGCGCTCCTCTCTCAGCGTCTGCTCCTTATTCCAGAACAGATTGGCGTCCACATAAACTTCCAGCTTTTCCACAAAGTTTCTGGGCGTAAACAAAAAAGCAATGGCCGCAATCACCATGCCCACAACCGAGACATTGCGCAGCTCCCCGTAGCAGATATAGAAGACAAAAAACGCCTGGGTAACCAAAAAGCTCAGGCAGACGCCCGCTCGCTTCATCTTGCGGCAGGCCCCGGCGGCAAGCGCAGAGATGCCATATGCCGCAATGTTGAGCGGGTTTGTCCCAACGATGACGCACGCCAAGGCCGAGCACATGCCCACGCCCGCGCCAATGGCCGCCCCGCCGACATACGCCGCAAAAATCGAGACATATGCCGCCACAACCTCGCGCAGATATACGCCAAACAGCGCCAGATCTCCCAGCCCCATCACGGCCAGCAGGCCGAGGAAGCAGAGGCTGATGATCTCCTCATCCGAAAGTACTTTGCGCCGCCGGCCTGCAAAAAGCCGCAGAGCCGTGTGAAAGACGACGATCATCAGCAGCGTGATGAGCATCTCGATCAGCGAAGAGAGGATGGGCAGAATCAGCCCCAGCTTGAATGCCAGCGTGCAGCCCAGGTAGGAAATGCCCGCTGCCGCCAGCGCAATCGGCGTCCGGGCCGGCAGTTTCACGGCCTGCGCGACGATCATCAGTGCCGCCGCCACGCCCACCACCGAGAAGCAGTAGGGCGCGTTTGCCATATGCAGGGAATATGTCGCCATAGAGGCCAGCACGCCCCCTAGCGCCATATACGGGTTGAGCACGCTCTGGTTCAAAAATGCCGCCAGAACGTATGCCACGCCAAACGGCCAGATGGTCTCCCCGATGCGCACTCTCCCAACCAAAAAACCGCCAAAAAATGTAATCGCCAGATAGATGGCGGTCCGCAGCGTAATGTTGAGTTCAATTTTCCTTTGCCGCTCTTGCCTAGATTGCATTTCCCCACCTCATTTTATTATTCCAGTGAGAAAATTAGAACACGCCGCGCCCAGCAGAAAATGTCGCTCTGTGCACGAATTTTTTTACAAATTCTGCGAAAAACAAAGCCGGATTTTATGTTTCGGCAAAATGAGCCGCTATCTGATTTTATTCGCTATCTCGCCCAGCTTTTGCCGCTGCCCGTCCGTGAGCATGGGAGAAACGCTTTGGATAAAGGATTGCAGGCCTTCCTGCGTGAAGCTGCCGTCCCGCTTGCCCTGCTCCACCTGAGAGAGCAGCGCGGAAAACAGCTCATCCTCGCTTTTGCCTTCATACTGGGAAATTTGCTCCTGTATTTGCTGGGCCTGCTCCTGTTTGTCCCTCGGAATTTCCCTTGCAATTCTCTCATCGACATTTTTCCCTTTTCGCCTTGCAAAATTTTTTAAATCTCTTGCCATAAAAATGCCTCCGTTTTTTATCAATATATGCGGCCCGCAGTTTTTTGTGCACATCTGTGCTTTTTCGGAATAGGATAATAGGAAGAGCGAGGAGGTTTGTTACATGGAATACTGGAATCGAAAAATGCCCGAGCGCAGCGCCGTTCAGATGCCTGCGCCCCAAAAGCCAAAGGAGGCGGCGCCTCCCCCTGCCCTTTCCGGCTCTCTGCAGTCGCTGCTTTCCATGGCGATGGTAAATGAGCTCTCCCAGCCGCAGATGCTGAGCCTGCTGCGCGATCTCTATCCCTATGCCGCACCGCACGACCGCAATGCCATTGCCGATATCCTGGGCTATGAGCAGGCGGCCAAAGAGCTGGCCTATCACAGCTCCCGCCCCAATCTGGGCGGATTCAGCATGAAAAAGCGCTATCTCACCGCTCAGGACCGCATGCTTGGCATGCTTGACGTGTTCAAAAAGCATATTCCTGCGTCCGCTAAGAACTTCTCCCAGCTGGAGCGGGTTTTGCAGATGCAGAAAAAGTTCTCCCGCATCGACCCTAAGCGCCCGGAGAGCATGTTTTCCCTACTCCCGATGTTTGGCGGGCCGGATCTCAGCGGAATGGGGCAGATGATGAATATGGTGAAGAATATGAGCCAAAATGGCGGCATGGAGCAGATAATGAAAAACATGGGCGGCGCCTTTGGCGGAGGCGGCCCGGGCAAGGAAAAGCCCTGATGCGCACCGGATATCAACACAAAAAGAAACCCCGCCCGAATAGGCGGCGGCTTTCATCTAATCCTTTGGCAGGGAAGCAATTTTTGCCAATCTCCTAATGAGCAAATGCCCCTGCCGCATGTATAAAAAGCGGGGTGAATGCTCACCCCGCTTTTTGCTATTTCTTTTGATTTTCCCGAATCGCTTCCAGCACCAGCTTCAGCGCCTGCTGAGAGGCGCTATAGCGGATATGCTCCCTGCTTCCTGCCTTCTTGGAGCCGGAAAGATACCGCACAACCTTGGAATACCGCTCCGAGCTCACGCCCAGGTAGACAAGCCCCACTGGCTTTTCCGGCGTTCCGCCGCCCGGCCCGGCAATGCCCGTAACCGAAACGCCGATATCCGCCCCGGAAAGCCGCCGGATGCCCTCGGCCATCTCTTTTGCCGTCTGCTCGGAAACTGCGCCGAACTGCTCCAGCGTCTGATCCGAAACGCCCAAAAGCTCGTGCTTGATGCGGTTCGCATACGAGCAGACTCCGCATTCAAACACATCGCTGGCGCCGGGAATTTCTGTGATCCGCTTGGAAATCAGCCCGCCCGTACAGCTCTCCGCCGTGGCAACTTTGAGCCCCTTCTCCTTTAGCTGCTGCACCACCGCCTGCTCCATGTTTTCCACATCCACGCCATAGACCACATCTCCCAGCATTTCCTGGATTTCCGCCACGACTGGCCCGATGAGCGCATAGGCCTGCTCCTCCGTCTTAGCCGAAGCCGTTACCCGAAGCTGAACTTCGGATTGCTTGGCATAGGGCGCAATCGTCGGGTTCAGATGGCTGAGCATATAATCCCGCAGCCGGTATTCCACCTCGCTCTCCCCCATCCCGACGATGCGGATCGTCCGGGAGACCAGCACTTTCTCGGAAAACTTTTGCAGATAGGGCCGGATGCGCGCCTCAAACATGGCCGTCATCTCATAGGGCGGCCCGGGCATGAGCACGGCGATTTTGCCATTCCCCTCCACGGCAAGGCCAGGGGCTGTCCCATTGTCGTTATCAAAGACAACCGCGCCCTCGGGCATATCCGCCTGCTTGAGGTTGTTGGGCGTGGGCTCTTTTCCCGCTTTGGCAAAATACTCCATCAGCCGCTGATAGGAATGCTCGTCCCGCCGCATGTTCCGCCCAAAGTATGCCGCCACCGTCTCCTTTGTCAGATCGTCGTAGGTCGGCCCAAGGCCGCCCGTCATGAGCACCAGATCCGCCCGGGAAAACGCGATGGCCAGGCTCTCCTTCAGCCGCTCCGGGTTGTCGCCCACCACAGACTGCGTATAGAGATCGATGCCAAGGCCGGCCAGCTGTCTGGCCAGATATGCCGCATTTGTATTCACAATATCCCCGAGCAGCAGCTCGGTTCCAACACATAATATTTCCGCTACCATATTTTTTCCTCCTGCACGAACTAGTGTATCACAAATTTGCGCAGCCGGCATATGCTATCCTGGAAAATCTTTTTCACCTTTGAAACTGCCAAACACCCCATCAAAAAACAGCATCCTGCAAAAGATGCTGTTTTTCTTTGATCCTGCGCCTATTTTTTGACCTTCGGATTGAAGATAACCGAAACCAGGAAGCCAAAGACGACCGCCGCCGCAATGCCGCCTGCCGTGGCCATCACGCCGCCTGTGAAAATGCCGATGGCGCCCTTTTCCGCCACCTGCTCGATGACGCCGTTTGCCAGCGAATATCCAAAGCCCGTCAGCGGCACAGTCGCCCCGGCCCCGGCGTATTCCACAATCGGCTTATACAGCCCGAGCGCCGTCAAAACGCACCCCGCCGTAACAAAAGTGACCAAAATCCGTGCCGGCGTCATGTTGGTCAGGGACATCAGAAGCTGCCCGATGACGCAGATCAGCCCGCCAACCCAGAACGCGTTCACATAATCCATCATTTGCCTGCTCTCCTTTCGATATGCACCGCATGAGCGATGCTGGGAATGCTCTCTCCCTGCTGTACGCTGGTGGGCGAAAGCAATGCGCCCGTGGCGACGAACAGAATCCTCTGCAAATCTCCGTCCAGCATTTTTTTGAAGAAGTATGCGTTGAGCACGCTGGCGCCGCATCCGCATCCGCTGGCGCCGCAGTTTTTATCCATGCCCTCGAAGATCATCTTGCCGCAGTCTTTATGCACCCCTGAAAGATCCACGTTATTCTTGCCCGCCAGATCCAGCAGAATATCCGAGCCGAAAATGCCGAGATCTCCCGTGATAATGGCGTCGTAGTAGCCGGGATCGGCATTCAAATCCTCCAGGTTGGAGAGAATGGTCTGCACAGCGGCCGGCGCCATGGCCGCCCCCATGTTGTTGGCGTCCTTGATGCCAAAATCCACCACTCGGCCCACGGTTACAGATTTAACCTCCAGATCGCCCTGCTCTGCCGAGATCACCGTCGCGCCCGCTCCCGTAACCGTATCCTGGCCGGTGGGCGGCTTGGGCGTGCCCAGCTCCAGCGGATAGCGGAACTGCCGCTCTGCCGTGGCGAAATGGCTGCTGGTCGCGCAGAGAATATTCTGCGCAAAACCGCCGTCGATGAGCATACTGCCAATGCAAAGCGATTCCGCCATGGAAGAGCATGCGCCGTAAAGCCCCAAAAACGGGATATCCAAATCTCGTGCCGAATAGCTCGCAGAGATGATCTGGTTGAGCAGGTCTCCGCCCAGCAGATAGTGAATATCCTTGAGCCCCAGCCCCGCAGATTCCACAGCCTTTTTGGCCGCCTCCATGAAAAATCTCTTTTCCGCCTTTTCAAAGGAATCCTGGCCCCACATCGCATCCTGCGCGATTTGGTCGAAATAGCCGCCCAGCGGTCCTTTCCCCTCTTCCTGGCCCACGGCGCTGCCTCTGCCCCGAATGAGCACGGGGCGGTCAAACTGCACGGTATAAGTTCCAACTCTTTTGCCCATGTTTCCCTCCTATAACTGAATGACGCCGAGCGCGTTCAAAATAAAGTAGATCAGCCCGACGAGCACGGAAGTCGAGATGCCGTAAACCAGCACAGGCCCGGCGATGGTAAACAGCTTCGCCCCAACGCCCAGGACATATCCTTCCCGCTTATACTCCAGTGCCGGGGAGACCATGGAGTTTGCAAAGCCCGTGATCGGGACGATGCTGCCCGCCCCGGCAAATTTCCCGATGACATCGTAAATGCCAAGGCCGGTTAGAAGCGCTCCAAAAAAGATGAGCACAATGCAGGTAAACGCCGCCGTCCCCTTCTCATCCAGTTTCAGCAGATTCTTTCCGATATCCGAAACGCCCTGGCCGATTGTGCAGATTAGCCCGCCCACCAGAAACGCTTTGATACAGCTGGAAAACGTATGGGATTTTGGCATGGTCTCTTTGACGTACTCGTTGTAGTTGCCTATTTCCTGTTTTTTCTTAATGTTCATGACGCACGTCCTTTTCCGTTAAAATTTGATTGCGCATCTCCCGCTCCTGTGGGCTGTTTTTCGCGCCCAAATCATCTGCGGGGATGTTTTGATACTCTTTCATCGCAAAACCCTCCTGTTTTTCTGATAGTATCTGTTTTTTTATCAGGTATTATTCGACAATCCCGGCGCCGCGTGGTAAAATAAGTGCAGTTTATATAGAGAAAACAATTTTTTACCGGCAATCGGATCTTTGTTGGAAAGGCATAGCATGATCTATCTAGATAACGCGGCGACGACCAAGCCCTCGCCCAGCCTTGCGGCCCTTTTTGAGCGGCATATCGAAACTGAGTGGTTCAACCCTTCGGCCATGTATCCCCCGGCGGTCAGCGCCGAGCGGGATCTGCGCCAGGCCCGGGATTTCCTCTGCGGCATTTTGCGCGCAGACGGCGCGCTCTTCAACTCCTGCGGCACGGAGGGCGCCAACACCGTCATTTTCAAGGGATGGCGCAGGCAGGGCGGCAAAAAACTGCATTTCATCACCACCGCCTATGAGCACCCCTGTGTCTACGAGGCGTTTGCCGAGCTCAAAAAAGAGGGGCACCGTGTGGATTTTCTCACCCCCGGCCCGGATGGCTCGGTTGGCCCGGAGCAGCTTTCTGCTCTGGTCTGCCCGGAGACGGCTCTGGTGAGTATCATGCACGTGAACAACGAAACCGGCTCCATCAACGATATTGCGGCGCTTTCTGCGGCAGTCAAGCAGAAAAACCCCGAGGCAGTGTTCCATTCAGACGGCGTTCAGGGCTTTTTGAAAGTCCCCTTCGATATGGTCGCCAGCCAGGTGGACTACTACACCGCCAGCGCCCATAAGATCCATGGCCTCAAGGGGACGGGCGCGCTGTTCTACCGAAAGGGCGCTCCGCTCAGGGCCTATCTCATGGGCGGCGGGCAGGAGGGCGCGCTGAGAAGCGGCACGGAAAATACCTTCGGCATCCTGGCTTTTGCCCAGGCCGCCCGGGAATATCTGGATGGGCACGCGAAAAAAATCGCCCATATGCGCGCTTTACAGGCGCAGCTGCGCCAGAGCCTGATGCAAATTCCAGGCACTGTCTGCATCACGCCTGAGCACTGCGCGCCGCATATTCTCAATCTCTCGTTCCCCGGTATGCGCGGCGAAGTGCTGCTGCATCTGCTGGAGCAAAAGGAGATCTATGTCGCCACGGGCTCGGCCTGCTCCTCCAAAAAAATCGGCTATTCGCGCATTCATAAAGCGCTGGGCATCCCAAAAGACGTCTCCCAGTGCGCTCTGCGCCTGAGCCTCTGCCCGGAAAATACCGCCCAGGAGATGGAGCAGACTGCCGCGGCAATCCGCGGGATTTTAGCAAAATACCAAGGCTTTGTCAGGAGATAAACGATGATACCAATTATTTTAGTACGTTATGGAGAGATTCACCTCAAGGGCCAGAACCGCCCCCGCTTTGAAAAAATGCTCAAGGATAGCATGAGCGCGGCGGTGCGCCGCTTTGGCGGAAGCGTCAAAAAAGGCGACGGCCGGTTTTATGTGCGCCATATCGAGCAAAGCCAGATTCCTGCGGCGATGGATGCGCTGTGCAAGGTGTTTGGCGTGCATTCCGTCAGCCCGGCCTACGAGATGGAGAAAGATCTGAGCGCCGTCTGTCAAAAGGCGGCAGAGCTGGCGCAGACCGAGATGGCGCGGCTGGCTCTTTCCTCCGCCAGCTTTAAAGTGAAGGGCAAGCGCTCGGATAAGCGCTATCCCTTAAGTTCTATGGAAGTTGCGGCGGAAGTCGGCGGCTATATTTTGGAGCATGTCCCGGGCCTTCGCGTGGATGTGAAAAATCCGCAGCTGACGCTCTACGTCGAGATGCGCGAGCAGGCCTATGTCTATACCAGCATCCTTCCCGGCAAAGGCGGCATGCCGCTGGGCTCCAGCGGCAAGGCAATGCTGCTGCTCTCGGGCGGCATCGATAGCCCCGTCGCCGGATATAGGGTGGCCAGCCGCGGCGTCTGTCTGGAAGCCGTGCACTATCACAGCTTCCCCTATACCAGCGAGCGCGCCAAAGAAAAGGTGCTGACGCTGGCCAAGCTTTTGGCGCAGTATACCGGCCCCATCCGGCTGCATATCGTGCATTTCACAGAAATCCAGATGGCGATCTATGAAAAATGCCCGGAAGAACAGCTGACCATTCTCATGCGCCGCTATATGATGAAAATTGCCGAGCGCGTCGCCCTGGAAAACCAGTGCCAGGCTATCGTCACGGGCGAAAGCATCGGGCAGGTCGCCAGCCAGACCATCGCCAGCCTGCATGTAACCAACAGCGCTGTCGAGCTTCCCGTTTTCCGGCCGCTCATCGGCATGGATAAAGACGAGATCATCGAGCGCGCCCGCACCATCGGCACGTTTGAAACCTCCATCCTCCCCTATGAGGATTGCTGTACGGTGTTTGTGCCCAAGCACCCGGTTACCCGGCCGAATCTGCACAAAATCGAGCTTTCGGAAAAGCTTCTGGAGGAAGAGGCGCTCATCGCAGACGCCCTCTCCAAAACCGAGACGATTCTGGTAGAGCCGTAAAGCCGCTCCTCTGCCAAAAAGCCTTGCATCAAAATGGTGCAAGGCTTTTTGATTGCTTTGGGCCAGCCCCTGCTATCCCTGCCCTGCCCCGCTGTCCGGCGAATAAGCATAAATGCTGGAATAATCCTCTTCGGCGTAATAGTTTGCCGGGGTCAGCCGGTAAATATATGCCTGGCCTTTTTGCGCCGTCCGGTCGGTTTTCGTGCTCCCGCCCCGAAGCACGGCAACCTTCTCGAATTCTCCCGGCCCGGGCGCTTTGCGCTCCAAAACATAGCGATAGCTCCGATCCGCGGTAAACGTGATGACGGGGTACCCCTTTTCCCCCTGCGCCACCCGGAAATCCTCGGGCATGACCGCCGCCTTGGCCGGGATTCTCCCCTTTCTAAAATATTCCACCGCGATATTATCCGCCTTCTCGCTCTTGCTGGCCAGCATGACGTTGTTTTTCTCCAGCTGCCTCTTATTTAGGAGCACCTTCTCGATGCCCGATGGCTTTTGCATCGCAGGCGCTTCTGCTTCCTCATAGAGATGCGAGAAAATTTTTGCGGCAAAGCGCGCCGGATAGGTTCCCCCCGTCACGCCCTTGGGCAGCGAGTGCGCGGAATCCGTCTTGTCAAAGCCCATCCAACAGCAGACGATGTATTCGCTGTTATACGCCACAACCCAGGCATCCTTGTTGTTGCTGGCGTCGTCGTAAGTGCTGGTACCCGTCTTTGCCGAAAGCTCCATATTCAGCTCGGAAAGTGCGCTGTGCGCCGTCCCGTATTGCACGGTGGATTCCAGCATGGAGCTCATCAGATATGCGCTCTGGGAAGAGAGCACAGCGTTTTTCTCCTCCCTTGCCTGGTATACTACATTCTGATCGCGGTCCAGAATTTTGCTGACCGAGGCCGGCGCGGCGTAATAGCCCCCCGAAGCAAAGGGTTGGTATGCCGCCGCAAGCTCCAATGGGCTGACGCCAGTGGTAAACCCGCCCAGTGCCAGAGAAAGGCTGTCGTCCCTCTCGTCGAATGGAATGCCCACAGCGCTGGCATAGCTCTTTGCCCGCCCGACGCCCACCTCCTGCAAGAGCTTGACCGCCGGAATATTCACCGAATACGCAACGCAGTCCCGCAGACTCACCCATCCGCGGTAGTTGTTCCCGGAGTTTCTGGGCGTATAGCCGGAAAAATCTGTGGGCTCGTCCATGAGCGCGCTCGTCGTATCATAGCCCAGATATTCCAGCGCTGGCGCGTAGACCAAAACTGGCTTGATGGCCGAGCCCGGCTGACGGCGCATACTGGTGGCGCGGTTAAAGGCCAGGCGCGTGGTATGCTCCCTGCCGCCCAGCAGCGCCAAAATTTTTCCAGAATCCGCCGAAAGCACGACCATCGCGCACTCACAGCTGGATCCATCTGCCGCATTTTGCGGAAAAAGCGATGCATCTTTTGCAGTATTCTCCAGATACTGCTGCAAATCGGGATCCAGATTGGTATAGATCTCATAGCCGCCCGTCATCAGCTCTGTATAGCCGATTCCCAGAGCCTCGCAGGCGTCCGAGAGAACCATATCCGTGTAGTAGCCGTAAAGATACTCACTCTCTTCCTTCTCTGCCAGAACGAGCGGCTCGGCCTGGGCCTCTGCCGCCTGTTCCTCCGTCAAAAGCTCATTTTTCAGCATCTGGTTTAGTACCAGGTTGCGCCGCTCCAGCGCCTTTTCCGGGTGAATATGCGGCGCATAATTGGTGGGAGATTTTAGAACACCCGCCAATAGCGCGCCTTCCGCAATGCTGAGCTCGCTGGCGGATTTCCCGAAATAAAAACGGGCAGCATTTTCAATTCCATAAGCGCCCCGGCCAAAATACGCCTCGTTGAGATAGAGCTCCAAAATCTCATCTTTTGAATACTCTTTTTCCAGCTTAAAAGCCATCATGATCTCCGCCAGCTTGCGGCGCACCGTCTGATCCGGCCGTAGCTGCGAAAGCTTGATGAGCTGCTGGGAGATGGTGCTGGCGCCCTGGCGGATGCTCCCGCTCTTCATATCTTCGATGAGTGCGCCGCCAATGCGCACAAAGTCGATCCCGCCATGCTCATAAAACCGCGCATCCTCGATGGCGATAAACGCGTTGCGCACATGAACCGGGATCTGATCGATGCCAATATAGCGCCGGTCCTGCTCCCCAGCCAGCGTCAGGTATTCCCCGCCGTTTTTGTCATAGATGCGCAGAGAAATCTGCATACTGTCTTTAATCTGGCCTGGCTCAAACTGCTGCCACTCCTCAATGCCCATTAAATACGAAGCCATGAATATTATGGCAGAAATTGTCAATACTAAAAGCGAGAGTACGCAAATTTTAAAGATGCGCCATGCCCTTCCCGGCCTCTTTTTTTCTTTTGTTTTGCTCATACGCACCTCCCGTGTTATCATCCCCATAAAGCGAAAATTTACCAGCGGTTTTTTATGGAAATCGCAATTTCATTTTTCGCCAAAAGCAGTGTTTTTTCTTCCAAGGGTTATTTGCCCAAAAAGAGAATTATTTTGGTTAGGATGCTTAGGAGGAATTTTTATGACGCAAAAAATTGTGCGCCTCTCAGGAGAGCTCGATCATCATAGCGCCGCTCCCCTGAAGGAAAAGCTGGATACGCTCATCAAATCCGGCGGCAAAGGCCTGCGGCTCGTTCTGGATTTTGGGGATGTTACTCTGATGGATAGCTCTGGAATCGGGCTGATCATCGGGCGCTATAAGCTGCTCAAAAACAGCGGCGGCGAGCTGGCCGTGCAGGGGCTAAATCAGCAAATCGACAAGGTTTTTCGCCTTTCTGGGCTGTATCGCATTATCAAAAAAATTTAACGGGGGAAAGAAACGTGAACAATAAGATGGAACTGCGTTTTCCTGGAATCTCTGCAAACGAGGGCTTTGCGCGCATCTGCGCAGCCGCTTTCGCCTCTCAGCTGGATCCCACGCTGGAAGAAATCGCAGATATCAAAACCGCAATCTCGGAAGCTGTTACCAACGCCATCGTCCATGCCTATCAGGAAAAAGGCGGGGAGGTCGTCCTGCGCGGCGAGCTGGGCGAGCGCTTCGTGCGCTTTGAAATCGAGGATAGCGGCAAAGGCATCGAAAACCTGGAGGAGGCGCTTCAGCCCTTCTATACCACTTGCCAGGGCGAGGAGCGCAGCGGCATGGGCTTCACCGTCATGCAGACTTTTATGGACGAGATGCAGGTCGCTTCCCAGCCCGGCCAGGGGACAAAAGTGATGCTTTTTAAGAAAATCGGAAAATGAGCGCGCTTCTCTCCCACGAACAAACACTGCAGCTCATTTCCGCCGCGCAAAACGGCGATGAGCAGGCCAAGGAAGAGCTGATCGAGAAAAATATCCCGCTGGTCAAAAGCATCGTCAAGGGCTATCTTGGCCGTGGAACGGAATATGAGGATCTCTTTCAGCTTGGAAGCCTCGGGCTTTTAAAGGCAATTTTGCATTACGACGCCTCTTTTGAGGTGCGCTTTTCGACTTACGCCGTGCCGCTCATCTCGGGCGAGATCAAGCGCTTTCTGCGGAACGACGGCCCGGTTAAGGTCAGCCGGGTTTTGCGCGAGAATGCCGCCAAGGCCTACCGCGCGGCCGAGCAGCTCAAAAAAGAGCTTGGCCGGGAGCCCACCACGGCCGAGCTGGCCAAAGCCGCCGGCATGACGGAAGAAGATCTCATCGAGTGCACGGAAGCCTCCCGCGCTCCCCTTTCCATCGATGAACCCCTCTGCCCGGATTCAGATGCCACACTGCTGGATACGCTCAGCGTCTCGGAAGACGAGCATACCATCAACCGCCTTCTGATCCGCCAGCTGCTTGCCCAGTTTTCTCCCAGGGAGCGCCAGGTCATCATGCTGCGCTATTTCGGGGATAAAACCCAAAGCCAAATCGCTGCGCTCATCGGCGTCTCCCAGGTGCAGGTTTCCCGCATCTTAAAATCCAGCCTGCAAAAGATGCGGGATGCAATCTAGCTTAGCTCCATAAAAAAGCAGCGGAATATCCGCTGCTTTTTTGCTATTCTTCCGTCATCTGGTTGACGTCTCCGATGGGAATTGTGAAATCCATCTCCTGCCCGTCTCTCCAGACGGTAACCTCAATGCTCTCTCCCACCTTCTTGGCGTTCACCAAATCCGACATATTCACTTTGGTAACATCCTGCCCCTCGCAGCGGATGATGATATCGCCCACCTGAAGGCCGGCCTGCTGGGCCGTGCTGCCGTTCATAAACGTCGCGATCATGTTGCCGGGCACGAGGTTGTTCGCCTCTGCTGTGGCCTGGGTAACTTCGCTGTATCGAATCCCGATGCCCGGGCGCTGTACGCTGCCCGAAGAGATGATCTGCTGCGCCGCGTCGATGGCATTGTTGATGGGAATCGCGAAGCCGATGCCCTCCGTGCTGACGCCGGAATTGGCCGAGGAGACCAGGCTCTTGAGCGTTACAACGCCGACAACCTCTCCCTTGGTGTTGAAGAGCGGGCCGCCGCTGTTGCCCGGGTTGACCGCCGCGTCCGTCTGAATGAATTTCTGGCGGATGTTGTTGAACATCAGCTCGCGGTTGACCGCGCTGACATACCCCACCGTAACCGTCCCCGTCAGGTTCTGCCCGGCGCCCGAAGGATCCCCGATGGCGATCACCTGCTCGCCCACGCGGGTAGCGTCCGAATCGCCAATGGCAACCGCCGGCAGCTCCGCATCGATTTTGAGCACGGCAATATCCAGGTTCTTGTCCCCGCCGATCAGCGTCCCGGCATATTCATTACCGTCGTGATCCGTAACCACAAACTGCTCGCCGTCTTTGATGACATGATAGTTGGTTACGATATATCCCGAGGAGGAGATGACGAATCCCGTGCCCCGGGCAGAGGGCTGAAGCTGCCCGCCCTGGCTTTGCATGGTCGTTACGCCCACGACGCTCTTAAGCGCAGTTTCCGCAATTTCCGGAATCGGGTTGATCTGGTCTGTTATCGTAGGCGCCGTTCCGCCAATGCTGGCATCCGTATCGCCGCCGCCAACCGGGCCGCTGCCCTGGGAAGCGGAAGGCGTCGGCGTGATGCCGGTGCTGGGCCCAGGCGTTTGCTGATAGTCTCTAAAAATAGGATAGAGGAACGCTCCCATAATCACCGCCCCAACCAGGATGGCGCAAATGGCCCCCGCGGTAATCCCGATAATCAGCCCTGCCTTGCTTTTCTTTTTTCTCGCATGATTGGGCTGCCCGGCTCTGGGCGCATTATAGTTCTGGTATCCCCCGCCATACCGCGGCCCGCTGTCGTAAGCTCTGCGCGGCGGCTGGGGCACAAACGGCTGGCTCTGCTCGCTCTGCGCATTTTGCCAAAGCTGCGGCTCGCTGGGCTTGCCCCAGCTGGGCGCCTGCTCCTGCTCTGTGCGCTCCGGCTGCTCCTGCCCCGAAAAACGCTCGGGCGCCTCGCTCTTCTTCTCCTCGTCCGATGCGGAAAAGCCAGGCTGGTTCCATTCGTCGTTCATGTCGTGTTCCTCCTATTGATATGAATCATTGCTGATAAAACTATGCTTTCTTTTCTTCCGCCGCCTGCTCAAGCGTAAAGGTGAAAACCGTCCCCATGCCGGGCTTCGAATTGACCCAAATATCCTGCCCATGCTGGAGCAGAATTTTCTTGACGATGGAAAGCCCAAGCCCTGTCCCCGGCGATTTTCTGTTGTGCGATTTGTCCACTTTGAAGAACCGATCGAAAACAAAGGGCAAATCCTGCTCCGGGATGATCTCCCCGGTGTTGGAAATATTGACGTGCACTTTTGCATCTGCGCAGTAAACCCAGAGTTTCAAAGTCCCGTGCATTTCACAGAATTTCACAGCATTGTCCAGCAAGTTAGTTACCACCTGGGCAATGCGGTCCTGATCGGCTAAAACCATCAGCTGCTCTTCCGGAATATTGACGGCCAGCTCCAGGTTCTTCTCCTCGATCTTTCCGATAAACTGAATGAGCGAGCGGCGCAGCATTTCCGAGAGATCCCAGCGCGTCATGTGCATGGGGAACTGCGCCGAATCGATCTTTGCCAAATCCAGCAGATCGCCTATGAGTATATTGAGCCTTTTGGTCTCGGATAATACGATCTCCAGGTACTGCTTTTGGTCCTCTCCCTCGATCGTCCCGTCCAGCATCCCCTGGACAAACCCCTGGATGGAGGTCATCGGGCTTTTGAGCTCGTGGGAGACGTTTGCCACGAAGCTCTGGCGCGTGTTCTCATATTTTTCCAGCTCGGCCGACATCATGTTGAACGTCTCGACCAGCTGGCCAATCTCCCCTTTTTCCCGCTGCTCAATGCGCTGGGAGAAATCTCCCTTGGCCAGAGCCTTGGCCGCGAGGTTAATATCATAGAGCGGCCGCAGCACCCGTTTTGAAAGGAGCAGAGAGCCCAGCGCCGCCACGGCAAAACAAACTGCAAAGGCAATGAGCGTCTGCATGAGCAAAATCCGCATGGCGCTGGCGGTATCGGCCAGCCGCGTATGCAGATAGACCGTCCCAACCCGCTGCCCCGAGACGAGAACCGGGCTGCCCAGCGTTACAATCGGCTCGGCAAAAAGCCCCTGCCCGTCCTGCACGGTATAACTCATCTTCCCCTGGGAAAGCGAGTCTGCCAGCACCGCCATGCCTCTGGCAAAATACGACTCATACTCCCCGGATTGCTCATCTCCCGTCAGCCGGAAAATGATGTTGCCATAGGAATCCGCGATCCAGATGACGTATTTCTCATATTCCGCCATTTTATACAGCTCGCCAAACAGCGCTTCGCCTGTATCGCCAGCCGTATAGTTCTCCTGGAAAACATCGCTGATGTTCTCCGCGCATCCGCCCAGCTCCTGGGTGGCCTGCTCAATGCCGTTCTCCTTCATGCGGATGACAAACAGCGTATTGGCCAGTATCAGCCCCAAGGCCGAAACCAGAGTGCATAGCCAGGCCACTCTGGCAAAAATCGTCCGCGTGCGGAACATCATTGCACCTCGAATTTATATCCAACGCCCCAAACCGTCTTAATCTGCCAGGAAGGCTGCTCTCCGAGCTTTTCCCGCAGCCGTTTGATGTGCACATCGACGGTTCTGGAATCCCCGTAGAAATCGAACTCCCAAACTTTCTGCAGGAGCTGCTCCCGTGTAAAAACCTTGTTGGGGTGAGAAGCCAGGAAATAGAGCAGTTCCAGCTCTTTGGGCGGCAGTTCCAGCTTTTTGCCGCAATACGTTACGGTATATTTGGAGAGAGAGATCTCGATATTCTCGTAGCGAATCGTGTCCTCCTGCTCGGGCGCATTCTCGCTTCTGCGGATGACTGCCTTGATGCGGGCGATGAGCTCCTTTGGCTCAAAAGGCTTAACGATATAATCGTCTGCGCCCAGCTCCAGCGCCAGAACCTTATCGAAGGTATCTCCCTTCGCCGTCAGCATGATAACGGGAACGGCGCTCTCTTTGCGGATATTTTTGATCACCTCAATCCCATCCATCTCGGGCATCATGATATCTAACAGCACCAGATCCGGGCTCTCCCTCGAGAAAACCTCCAGCCCTGCCCTGCCGTTGGATGCCAGCAGCGCCTCCATCCCCTCTTTTTCCAGATAGAGACGGATCACCTTGCTGATATTTTCATCGTCGTCGATTACCAAAATCCTGTTCTTGGCCATTTCCTTTTCCCCTTTTTCATTCGTCTATGCAGATAACTTCTATCCCGTTTTGCAAAAACAGCTCTGCCGCCACGCCGTTTCCCGCGGTAAGCGTTCCCGTAAAGGTGCCGTCATAAATCCTGCCAACCCCGCAGGATGGGCTTTTGCTTTTCAGATAGACCTTTTCAACCCCTGCATCTTTTAACTGCGCCAGCGCCGCCCACGCCCCCGCCAGAAACTGCGCTGTGCAGTCTTCGCCGTCCCGGCCAACCGCCCGGGCCTGCCCTTCCAGCACTGCCTTGCCCGTCCCGGTCAGTTCAGATGGCTCTCTTGGAATCGCCAGCCCGCCCAGGCATTCGGGGCAAATCAGCAAAATCTCCTCGCCCTCTGCCATGCACCGCGCAATCTCTGCGCTGGGCTTTGCCCTGCCGTCATACCGGCATGCCTTTCCTGCCAGGCATGCGCTCGCCGCTATCCTCATTATAGCCTCCATTTATGAACAGAGTGTAACGTCAAGCTGAAATAACTTCCAACTGCGTCATTTTAATGTAACAATCGTCACGCCGTCCTCGCCTTCGCCAAATTTCCCCAGCCGGAATTCCGCCGCGTGCGGGTGCCGCCGCAGGAAATTCTGAACGCCGCTGCGCAGTGCGCCGGTTCCCTTGCCGTGAATGATGGAAACCTCGCTGAGCCCGGCCAGGAACGCATCATCCAGATAGCGGTCCACCTCCAAAATCGCTTCTTCCACGGTGTACCCATGCAGGTTAATCGAGAGCGGGACGCTCTTATGCGAGAGCGAGACGCGGCTGGTGCGCACTCCTTTTTTCTTGCCCGTCTCTGCGCGCAACTCCAAATCCGAAAGATGCACGTTCATGCTCATGATCCCCGCCTGCACGCCCACCATGCCCTTGGCATCCGGCAGGCTGGAGACCGTCGCGTCCACATCCAGACTGTAAATATGCACGGTCTGCCCAACTGAAAGCTTGGCCGGGTTGGCGGGCATAGCCGGGCGGCGTCCCGGCTCAGCCTTCTTTTTGAGCACCTCTTTTTTTGCAGAGATCTCTCTGCGCACTTTCTCCGTCGTTTTGGTCGCCTGGCTCTCGCTCTGGCCCCGCAGCTTGCGCGCCTCTTTGATGAGCTGCTCGGTCTCCTCCTGCGCCTTTTTGACGATCTCCAGCGCATCCTTGTTTGCGCGCTCTATGGCGCTCTTGCGCTTATCCGCCAGCTCTTTTTCCAGCTTCTTGGCCCGGGCGTCCACCTCTTTGGCGTGCTCCTGCATCTGTCTGGCCCGCTCCAGCTCCCGCTCCGCCTGCTTCCGCGTGCGCTCTGCCTGCAAAATGAGGCTGTCGAATTCCAGGCGCTCCTGGCGCATAAAGCCCTTTGCCTTCTCGATGATGGGCGTCTTGAGCCCCAGCCGCTTGGAAATGAGAAATGCGTTGCTCGAGCCCGCAACGCCCATAATCAGCCGGTAAGTCGGCCGCAGAGACTGCGCGTCAAACTCCATGCTGGCGTTTTCAAAGCCCTCCGCATTCATCGCGTAAGCCTTGATCTCGCTGTAATGCGTGGTCGTCAGCAGCTTGCAGCCCCGGCTGTTGAGCTCATCCAAAATAGCCAGAGCCAGCGCCGTCCCCTCCTCCGGGTCCGTCCCTGCGCCCATCTCGTCGATGAGCACCAGGCAGTGCGCCCCGGCCTTGCGCAGAATATAGATGATATTGCGCATGTGCGAGCTGAACGTCGAGAGCGACTGCTCGATGCTCTGTTCATCGCCGATATCTGCAAAAATCTTCTCAAAGAGCGGCAGGCTGCTGCCCTCCAGCGCAGGCAAGAACAGCCCGCTCTGCGCCATAGCCGAAAACAGGCCGACCATCTTGAGCGTAACCGTCTTGCCGCCGGTATTCGGGCCGGTGATGATCAGCGTCCTGTGCTCATCCGAAACCGAGACAGAAACCGGAATCACTTCCTTTGCATCGATTAGCGGGTGCCGGCCAGAGCGAATATCGATGGTATCATCTCCATTAAAAGCGACGGGCATCGCCCGCATCCGGATGGCCAGCGCCGCCTTGGCGAAAACCAGATCCAGATAAGTCAGAAGATCCAAATCCGCCTGCATTTCGTAGGTATAGGCCCCGGCCAGAGCTGATAGCTCCAGCAAAATCCGCTCGATCTCCTGCCTCTCCTCTTCTTCCAGAACGCGCAGGCGGTTGTTCGCCTCCACAATGCTCATGGGTTCGATAAACAGCGTCGCGCCGCTGGCAGACTGCCCGTGAATCAGCCCCGGGACATTGCCGCGGTATTCCTGCTTGACCGGGACGACATACCGCCCGTTCCGCATGGTGATAATCGCGTCTTGCAAATGCGCCGCGTGCTCTTTGCTGCGGATGATCGTGTTGAGCTTCTCGCGCACGAACGCATTTTCGCTTCTCTGCCTGCGCCGAATATCCCGCAGAGCCGGAGATGCCTGATCCGCAATCTCCTCCTCGCTCAAAATCGCGTCGTCAATGCGCCGGATGAGCATATCGTCGTAAAACAGCTGATCCGCCAGCTCAGGCAAAAGCCGAAGCTGGCTGTTCTCGTCTTTTTTAATCCCTTTTTTTGCCCGCTTAGCCGCCTTCATCAGCCGGGAAACTCGCAGCAGCTCGGCGCAGGAAAGCCCCGCTCCGGCTTTGAGGCGCGTCAGCTCTCCGCTCAAATCGTCAAATCCCATCATGGGGTGGGCGGCGTTGGAAATGCTGATGCTCTCTGCCTCCCTGGTCTGCGCCATCAGCCGCTCGGCCTCCTGCCGCTCTGTCGCCGGCAAAAGCGCCCTTGCCGCGGCCGCGCCCCGCTCGGAAACTGCGCAGTCCGCCAGCATCTCTTTTATCTTATCGTAGCCCAAAATCTTGAGCACTCTGTCATCCATCTATTCGATTCCTCGCTGTAAATGTCCTTTATTTACTTTACCCTTTATCATACCAGAAAAGCCCACCAAAGCGCCAGTCTTTTGCGCTTTTTGATAGGCCAAAATCACCTGCGCCGCCTGCTCCGGCGTCTCCTGCCAAAAGCACAGCCGAATTCCCGCCGCCCCCGCCTGCCTGAGCGCGCCCAAATCCTCCATGGCCATGGGAACACTGGCCAAAACCTGAAGCAGGCAGCTGCTCACTCCGCCGCGCACCAGAGGGAATTCATATCCCTTGCCGTCCCGCAGTCCTGTCTTGCCGCATGTGCCGCATTTGCCCTGTTTTTTGAGCGGGCAGTGCCTCAGATACATCACCGGGATGCGCCCAAAGGCAACGACCTCTTTTTTCACACCCTGTATCTGCGCAATCTCGCTCAAATTGAGCTCTGCGCTTATAGCGGCTTCCCCCGCGCCCAGCTTTTTCAGGCATTCTGCCGCCTCCCCGGAGGCAACATTCAGCGGAAAATCTGCGGCAAAGGGCATCCCCAATTTGCGCGCCAAGGCAATCCCAGCCAGATTGCCCGCTAATATCCCGCAAAAACAATCGTATTTGCGCAGCAGCTTTTCTGCCGCGGCGCTCTCTTCCTCGTCCAAATAGGCAGGCAGCGCCAGATAGACGGCAATGCCCATCTCCTGCGCCTTTCTAAACTGCTCCTCGTCGCAGGCGCACCGCAGGTAGACGCGGTCTGCCCCGGCCTCCAGCGCCGCCTGCGCCTGCTCTGCCGTCTGCACCTGCGCAGCCAGATAAAGCTCTTCTGCCTGCACAGCTCCGTCAGCCCGCGTCCCCTTTGCACGCTTCTCTGCCGGGCGCGCCGGGTAGAGCTGCGCTTTGCGCAAAAGCATCTGCTCCATTTCGCCGATCGCCTGGCGGCGCAGTGCATTCAGCGCAGATGCCGGAAGAAACGGGTTGCCCGCAATGCGCATCTCCACCTGCTCCATTTTGAACACTGTCCCGCCAGTTTTGCTTATCTGCGCGGCAGTGCGCTCCCGGTCCAGCGGCCTTTGCGCCTCCTGGCAAACCTCGGGCGCGGCCACCTCGCATTCCTGCCCCTGGCAGAAAAGCCGCAGGCGCGCCGGCTGTCCCGGCGCCGCAGTCAGCAGTGCCTGCATGGGCCAGGCAATCTCCCTTTCCATCAGCTCCTGCGCCCGCCGCATCTGCTGTGCATCCGTGGTGCGATAAGCCATATCCCCGTCCCGGGCCTCCAGGCTGACGGCAATGCGATATCCGTCCGCAATGCGGTCGGCATAGGGAAGCGCCAGCCCGCCGTGCGATCGGCTCCCGGCGCGGAATTCCAGCCCATCGCCCTTCTGGATCTGCTCCTGCGTAGATAGAATGGCCTTTTTGGCTTTGACCTGTCCAATCCTGCCCAGCGCAGTGCCCAAATGCCCTGGCCGCTGTAAATAGGTAACATCCCGGCTGCCCTCCAAATAGCCCGTGCAAAAGCCGCCGCGGTTATAGACCTTGCGCAGTTCCTCCACCGCCGCCGGCAAATCAAAATTCGTTCCTTGCTCCAGGGCATCCAGCGCCTGCCGATAGGTGTGCGTGACGATGGCGACGTACTCCGGCCGCTTCATCCGCCCTTCGATTTTGAGCGAGCAGACTCCCGCATCTTTGAGCGCGCCCAGCAGGCCAACCGCGCAG
>CAJUPM010000018.1:0-3450 GCA_910588425.1 uncultured Christensenellaceae bacterium
ATTGTGTTCCTATACGAGTGACGAGGCTGAAAAATTGTGTTTACATAGTAGTTCCTACACATGTGGAGACGGCGGTGCTGCTGCGAAAAGAGGCAGAGGAATGAGGCGCGATGGGCAGGCACATTAAAAATTTTCCCGGCGGTGCTTTTTTGGAGTTTGACCGGGGCAGCTTTGACGACTGGTGTGTTTATTGGGCGCGGCCGGGCCAGGCAAGGAAGGCACTGCGGGATGAAGAATATTTTGAGCAGATGATCGCGCTGGCAGAAAAATATGGCAGAGAAAAACTGTATCAGGATTATCTGAAGGTGTATGAACATACGGGAAAAGAACTAGAGGAGAAAGTGCTTCTGGCTATCACGCGGCTGGCAAAGCGGGAGTATGGGCAGGATGCGCTTCGGGCAGATTACTTGCTCACTGTGCTCTATGCCGGGATGATCGCGGAAGAGAATAAGGAAAACACAAAGCTGGGCAAACGAGTCAAGCGGCTGGGCGTTTATGGAATTCTGATGGAAGGGCAGAGCGCGCAGACGGCGGCCAATCTCACGCGGGGCATGAAGTATCAGCAGATTGAGGCCATGTGCGAGGCCAAGGGGTTTTGAAAGTGGGAGCACAGCGGAGGGACAGATGAAAAATCGTTTGGAGGAAGTGCTGGAAAGGCAGAAGGTTGTGGTGCTGGATGGCGCCTTGGCGACGGAACTGGAAAACCGGGGATTATCCCTGGCGGATTCGCTTTGGTCTGCTAAAATTTTGGCGGAACAGCCGGAGGAGATCGAGGCGGTGCATTATGACTATTTCTGCGCGGGCGCGGATATTGGCATTTCTGCCAGCTATCAGGCTACCATTCCCGGATTTTTGAGCAAGGGCTATACCCAGCAGCAGGCAGAGGAGATGATCGCGCGCTCGATTTCGCTCCTAAAGCAGGCGCGTGCCCGTTTCTGGGCGGAAATCGGGGAAGGCGCTGGGCGCGCATACCCCGTTTTGGCGGCATCCATCGGGCCATATGGGGCCTATTTGGCAGATGGCTCGGAATATCGAGGTGAATACAGCCTCAGCCAGCAGGAGCTCTATGCGTTTCACCGGAGGCGCATGCAGGATTTATGGGAGGCTGGCGCAGAGATTTTTGCCTGCGAGACCATCCCGAGCCTTCTGGAGGCCAAGGCGCTGGCGCAGTGTATGCAGGAGATTCCCGGTGCTGGCGGGTGGATTTGTTTCAGCTGCAAGAATGGAACACAGATCTGCGAAGGGACGCCCATCGCGGAATGTGCCGCCCAGCTGGAGGAGTGGGACTGTATTCAGGCTATCGGGGTAAACTGCACGGCGCCGGAATATGTCCAGGAGCTCATCGAGCAAATTCGCGAAAACAGCAGTAAGCCCATCGTGGTATATCCCAACAGCGGGGAGTGCTACGATGCAGTCTGCAAAACCTGGCATGGCGCGGCGGAGGCCCAGGGATATGAGGCCTGGGCGAAAAAGTGGTATGCGGCCGGAGCACGGCTGATTGGCGGCTGCTGCCGGACGACGCCCAAAGATATTGCCGCAATCCATCGCTGGAGATGCGGGCTGGAAGGCGGGCAGACTGGGCGGCGCTGAGAAAAAAGGCGGGAAACTATGGAAAAGCAAAGCATTCATCTCTCCAAAATGCCCAAAACCTGGATTTTGGATCTGGATGGCACGATCGTGAGGCACGATGGGCCTTTTTTGGACGGGGAGGATTCCTTCCTGCCCGGTGCAAAAGAGTTTTTGGAGCAAATCAGCAGTGAGGATATGATTATCTTTCTCACCGCCCGTACGGAATATGAAAAGGCGCATACCCTGCGGTTTTTGAAAGAGCAGAAGGTGCGCTACGACTATATTATTTTTGGCGCAGGCAGAGGAGAGCGCATCCTGATCAACGATAAAAAAAGAGACGGCCTGCTGACGGCACATGCCATCAATACAGATCGGGACACCTTTTGCCAGCTGGATTTTATCATGGATGTCGATCACTAGAAAAAGCAAAGCTTTTTTGCATCCGTTGATTCCGGGGGAGAATCTGCTATAATAGGAACCAGGGAACTGCCTGGAAGGAAGAGAGAGATGGCAAAAGCCGAACACAAAACAAACGTCATGCGGGCGCTGGAGCAAAAGAAAATTGCCTACACCGCATATCAATATCCGCATGAGGGCGGCGCGGTAGACGGCGTAACCGTGGCAGGGCTGATCGGCAAGGAGGTCAGCGCGGTCTATAAGACGCTGGTTACAGCAGGCGCAAAAGGGCAGCACTATGTGTTTGTCATCCCCGTAAACGAGGAACTGGATTTGAAAAAAGCGGCCAAAGCCGTGGGGGAAAAGTCCATCTCCATGATACCCGTTGCTCAAATTTTGGGGCTCACCGGATATGTGCGGGGCGGGTGCTCGCCTATCGGCATGAAAAAGCAGTTTCGCACGGTGCTGCACGAGGCGGCGCAAATGCAGCCGACCATCACCGTCAGCGCCGGAAAGATTGGGGAGCAGGTGGAGCTGGCGCCGGCAGATCTGTGCGGATTGATCCGCGCGGATTATGCAGATCTCATCCGGGAGTAGCGGCATGGCAGAGGTCAAAAATCCGTTTGCGCCTGTTTATGACGCGCGCTCTAAGGTGCTGATTTTGGGGACGATGCCCTCGCCCAAATCCAGGGAAAACGGGTTTTACTATGGGCACCCGCAGAACCGGTTCTGGCGGGTTCTGGCGGCCCTGCTAAAGGAACCACTGCCGGAGAATAACGAGCAAAAGCGGCAGATGGCGCTGCGCCATGGGATCGCGCTTTACGACGTGCTTCAGGCATGTGAGATACAGGGGGCAGCGGATGCCAGCATTCGCCAGCCAATCCCCAGCGATCTGGAGCCCATCTTGCAGGCGGCGGAGATCCGGGCAGTTTTTGCCACAGGCCAAAAAGCGGCGGCTCTTTACCGAAAATACAGCCAGGCGAAGACAGGGCGCCCCATTTTCTGCCTGCCTTCGCCCAGCCCGGCAAACTGTGCCGTCTCGCTGGAAAAGCTGATCCGGGCCTATGCGGCGATACTAGATTATTTGAGGTAGCGAACATGCAGTTAGAGACGCGCAGATTGGTGCTGCGATCCTGGAGGGAAGCGGATTACCAGGATTTATATGAATATGCCAAAAGCCCGCTGGTCGGGCCGCAGGCAGGCTGGCCAGTGCATGAATCTGCCGAGGAGAGCCGGGAAATTGCCCGGGGATTTGCCGAGGAAAAGCGGGATCTCATCTTGGCCCTGGAGCATAAGAGGGATGCGAAGGTCATCGGCAGCATCGGCCTGCATGATCGCCAGGTGAGCCTCGCCTATGAGCGGCTCATGTCTCGGGAAATGGGCTATGTGCTCAGCCCAGAGTATTGGGGGCAGGGGCTGATGCCCGAGGCGGCAATGCGCGTTTTGGAATATGGGTTCTATGAGATGGGACTGGATATGGTCTGG
>CAJUPM010000018.1:3460-22919 GCA_910588425.1 uncultured Christensenellaceae bacterium
AACGAGAAGTCCCGCCGGGTCATTGAAAAATGCGGCATGATCCCCATGTTTAGGCGCACCGAGACGTTTCCGCTGATTGGCCAGAAAAAGACGGTCTGCTACTACAATCTGACGGCGGCGGAATTTGCGGCGCGGCCCAAAGTGGCCTTTCATGCCTATACTATCGAGCAAAAAGTTTAGTATATTGAAAAGAGGGAAAGCAAAATGAGATTAGAGGATTTGGAGACACCGGCGCTGGTCGCGGATTTGGATGCGGTGGAGGCAAACATTGCCAAGATGCGGCAGATCATGAATGGTTCTGCGGCAAAACTGCGCCCGCACTATAAGTCGCATAAGTGCGTGGAGATCGCGAAGATGCAGATCGCGGCCGGGGCGAAGGGCATTACCTGCGCCAAAATTTCCGAGGCGGAAGGGCTGATTGAAGCGGGGATCAAAGATGTGCTCATCGCAAACCAGGTTGTGCAGCCTTCTAAAATTCTGCGGCTGGCCGCCATGGCAAAGAAATGCCATTTGACAGTCTGTGTAGACAGCAAGGAGAATGTCGATGCGATTTCTGCGGCAGCTCAGCTGATGGGCAGCACGGTGCACTGCTATGTGGAATATGACGTGGGCATGAACCGCTGCGGCGTCTACAATTTTGAGGATTTTTTCCAGGTTGCCCAGCATATCACCCAGTGCAAAAATGTAACCTTTGACGGCATCCAGGCGTATGCCGGCCAGCTTTCGCACAAGGATATGAGCATCCGCCAGCCCGGCGTGGAAAAGACAGAGCAGACCATGCGGCAGCTTAGGGAATACTTGCAGGAGCGGGGCATTGCGGTGCGCGAAATCAGCGGCGGAAGCACGGGCACAGTTGAGATGAAGGCCGCGCACGGCGTTTATACGGAGATTCAGGCCGGCAGCTATCTCTTCTCGGATACCTCCTACGGGCGCTTTGACCTGCCCTTTCAGCCGGCGCTTTTCGTGCTCTCGACGGTCGTCAGCAAGAATCCAAAGACGGTGGTTGTGGATGCGGGCATCAAGAGCTTTGGCGTAGATCAGACGCCTCCCTACCCGGTCCAAAACCCAGAGGCGCAGATCAAGCTGCACGAAGAGCACTGCGCGATTTTCGACAGCGACTCTGGGCTCCAGGTGGGCGAGCAAGTCGCCTTCTATCCGGGGCACTGCTGCACGACAATCAATCTCTATGATTTCCTCTACCTCATGCGCGATGGGGAGATCGTAGATAAAATACCCGTAACGGGCAGAGGAAAGAACGTCTGATGCGGCCAGTGCGGAGCGGAAAAAGAGCCTGAAGATTCGGGCTCTTTTTGTTTGCGCTATTTCTAAACTCGGGGAAGGGGGAATACATATGATACGAGAGTGTAGGGAAGGGAAGCAGATTATGGCAGAACAGTCGGTCATCGAAATTATCCAAAAATATGGACTCATCGCGATTTTCCTTGCGGTATTTCTGGAATATGCGTGTTTTCCTGTTCCCAGTGAGATCGTTTTGCCGCTCTCGGGCGCTGTCGCCGCGCAGGGTGGGTTCACGTTTCTCTCTGTCTATCTAATTTGCATTGCCGCCGGCCTGGGCGGAAGTTTATTGGATTACAGCTTGGCCCGCTGGGGCGGCGTGCGCATGATGGAAAAACTGGAGCGGCGCTTTCCCAAACTGGCCGGAGGGTTGGAAGTAACCCGGCAAAAATTTGAGAAGTATGCAGCTTTTTCGGTGGGCATCTGCCGGGTGATTCCGCTCTGCCGGACGTATATTTCCTTCATCGCGGGCCTTGCAAAGCAGGATCTGGGGACCTTTTTAAGCGCATCCACTGTTGGCATAGCCATTTGGAACGCGCTGCTCGTCTGGGCGGGCTATCTGCTTTCGGAAAACTGGCAGGTGGTGGGCGAATACTATGGCAAATATAAATACGCCATGCTGGCAATTTTGGTGCTGGGCATCTTCGCATATACACTGCTCAAACGCATGATGGGAAAAAAGGAAGAAGAGGCGATTGCACGGGCCAGAGAGAGAAGGCGGAAATAGGGTTTGCAATATAAAGAATGACGCTGACCAGTTTCAAAAACAGCGCCGGATCCTGCCGGGGCTGGCTCGCCCTTTCTGCTGATATTTGAGAAAAAGGCGGGAAAGAGAGCTATGAATTAAAATCTACATTGCGTCTAAAAAATTATATTAATTAAATATAAATAAAATTTAAAATTGGAAATCAGGAGTGCTTTATTCCATTTGCTTTCCAATAAAAAACAGGCAGCTCACCTAAGGGTAAACTGCCTGTTTTTTTACAGCGTTTCAGCGCGCGTTTTGATATTCTGCTGGAAGTTGATGATCTCGTGCTCGTATTCCTGATCCATCAGGGAAGAGGTCAGAAGAAAATCTGCCGTGGCCTTGTTGTTGGCAATGGGGATGTCGTAAACCTGGGCGATGCGCAGCAGTGCCTTGACGTCCGGGTCGTGAGGCTGGGCCGTGAGCGGATCCGAAAAGAAGATGACGAAATCGATATTTCCCTCGACGATCTGCGCGCCGATCTGCATGTCGCCGCCCAGAGGGCCGCTGTTGTATCCGCGCACGGGCAGGCCAGTCTGCATATTGATCATCCGGGCAGTTGTGCCTGTGCCGTAGAGAAAATGCTGGTTGAGCGTCTCCTTGTGCTCCCGGCACCAGCCGATGAGCTCGGCTTTTTTATTATCATGGGCAATGAGCGCGATATTTTTCTGCTTGCCGATGATCTGCGTCATATATTCTGCCATAAGTGTTCCTCCAAGTTTGCTTTTTTCTAGTATAACATGAAGCGAAAAAGCGGGTAAAGAATAAATAAAAAAGGAAGCGAGAAATCGCTTCCTTTTTTGCCGGTTTTAGCATACGGAGAAGAGCAGCTGGCCGTAGGTCGGGTAAGGGAGGTAATCCTGGCCCAGGTTGACCTCGATTTGGTCGCCCACCGCCCGCAGTTCCTGCATTTTGGGCAGAACCTGATCGCGGTAGTATTCCGCTCTGGCCTTGATGTCATCGCATTCCGCAACGCCCATCAGCGCATTTTCCAGCTCATCCGCAGATTTCATCAGGCAAGCGGAAAGCTTGGAAAGCTTCTCCAGCAAGGCAATCTCGCTTTCGCAGGAAATGCTCTCGCAGAGCTCCTTCTTTGCCAGCGCATTGCTGGAAAGATCGCCGCAGTATGCGCTGACTGCCGGGAAGATATCCTTTCTCACCATATCCAGCATGGTCAGCCCTTCGATATTGAGCACTTTGCAATAGTTCTCCATGAGGATCTCGTAGCGGGAGTGCATTTCCGGCTCTGTAAAGATGCCGTGCCGCTCGAACAGCGCAATGTTTTCCGACTTGATATAGTAGGGAAGCGCATCGACGGTGGTCTTTAGGTTGAGCAGCCCTCTGCGCTCTGCTTCCTGCGCCCATTCCTCGGTATAGCCATTGCCGTTGAAGATGATGCGCTTATGGGCATTCAGCGTATTTTTGATGAGCTTTTGCAGCTCTTTGTTGAAATCCTGTGCGGATTCCAGCTGATCTGCAAACTCCATCAGCACATCCGAGACGATGGTGTTGATGATATAGTTGGCGCAGGCGATGGAGTCGCTGGAGCCCAGCATACGGAACTCGAACTTGTTGCCTGTGAAAGCGAAGGGGGAGGTCCGGTTGCGGTCAGTATTATCCCGGGGGAACTTGGGCAGAACATGCACGCCGACCTCGATCTCTCCAGCATCGTTCTTATCATAGGGGACGCCCTGCATGATGGAATCCAAAATGGCCGTCAGCTCATCGCCCAGGAACATGGACATGATGGCCGGGGGCGCCTCGTGGCCGCCCAGGCGGTGGTCGTTGCCCGCGCTGGCGACGGAGATGCGCAGCAAATCTTGATGCTCATCCACAGCCTTGATGACGGCGCAGAGGAAGAGCAGGAACTGCGCGTTTTCCTCCGGGGAGCTTCCCGGCTCCAGAAGATTTTCGCCTTTGTCCGTGGAAAGCGACCAGTTGTTGTGCTTGCCCGAGCCGTTGAGGCCGGCAAAGGGCTTTTCGTGCAGCAGGCAGGTCAGCCCATGGCGCTTGGCGACTTTTTTCATGATCTCCATGGTCAGCTGGTTGTGATCCGTGGCGATATTCGTCGTGGTGTAAATTGGGGCAAGCTCATGCTGGGAAGGAGCGACTTCGTTATGCTCGGTTTTGGCGAGAATGCCGATTTTCCAAAGCTCGATATCCAGGTCTTCCATGAACTCGGCGACTCTGGTTTTGATGCTGCCAAAATAGTGATCCGAAAGCTCCTGGCCCTTGGGCGGCTTTGCGCCAAACAGCGTGCGGCCCGTGAAAAAGAGGTCCTTTCTCTGATTGAACAACTCGGTATCGATGAGGAAATACTCCTGCTCGGGGCCGACGTTGGAGATGACGTTGGTCGCCTCCCGGTTGCCGAACAGTCTCAAAATGCGCAGCGCCTGTTTGTTGATCGCCTCCATCGAGCGCAGCAGGGGCGTTTTCTTATCCAGCGCCTGGCCGTTATAGGAGCAGAAGGCCGTCGGGATACAGAGCACGCCGTCTTTGATGAAGGCATAGGAGGTGGGATCCCAGGCAGTATAGCCTCTGGCTTCGAAGGTCGCCCGCAGGCCGCCGTTGGGGAAGCTGGAGGCATCCGGCTCGCCTTTGATCAGCTCTTTGCCGGAAAATTCCAGGATGATGCCGCCGTCCGAAGTGGGGCTGATGAAGGAATCGTGCTTTTCAGCCGTGATGCCCGTCATGGGCTGGAACCAATGCGTAAAGTGCGTTGCGCCCTTTTCGATGGCCCAGGATTTCATCGCGTTGGCGACGGCGCCGGCGATCTCAGGATCCAGGGTTTTCCCATTCCGAATGGTTTTCTTGAGGGCTTTGTAGATATCCTTGGGCAGCTTTTCCCGCATTGCGGCATCCCCAAAGACCATGCTTCCAAAGATTTCGGAAATTTGCGTCATGAACATTTCCTCCCAAATGAATTAAAAATTGTTATAAGAAAAGGCGCCAACAGAATCAATCTGCAGCGCCTTTGCTGTCTATATTCAAAGTATAGCGCAACCTGATTTGTGTGTCAACATTTTTTATCAAAATTTGCAGGATGAAATTGAAAAATTGCAAAAAAGATAAAATTCAAAAGAAAAGAGGTAAAAAATGAATTAAAATGGGACGCGAACTGCAAACTACAAAACACTTTCGCCGCAGAGAAAGGCACCGGGGTTGACAGAGCGCTACCCAGGCGCTTATAATTTAAAAGATGCACCAAAAACAGATGCGCTTCTTTTGCGGATTCCCGGAAAAAAAGATTCCTGTTTTTCTTTTGCCTTTTTGGCGAAGGCAAAGCTGGTGGAAACGGAATTTTTTAAGGAGAGAAGCAAATGAAAGAAAAACAAATGCAAAAATGGTCTTCTCTGGCGCTGTTTGTCGCGGCGATCGTCTGGGGAGGGACTTTTTTTATCGTCAAAAACACCGTGGATGCATTCCCGCCCAACCTGCTTTTGGCATGGCGGTTTTCCATCGCGTTTGTACTGCTGGGGCTGGTATGCTTCCGCTGCTGGAAAAAATTCGACCTGGGCTATCTCTGGCGGGGTGCGCTGATGGGCGCTCTGCTCTTTTTGGCTTACTGCGTGCAGACCATCGGCATTCAGTTTACCACTCCGGGCAAAAATGCGTTTTTGACGGCGATTTACTGCGTCATCGTGCCCTTTCTGTATTGGCTGACTGAGAAGAAGGCGCCGGATCTCTATAACATTTCCGCCGCGCTTCTCTGCATTTTGGGCATTGGGCTGATTTCCCTGACGGACGATTTTTCCATTGGCATCGGCGATGCGCTGACGTTGCTGGGTGGCGTGTTTTACGCAGTGCATATGGTAGTTGTGGCCAAGGCATCCCGGGGCAGAGACGCGATTCTGCTGACGATTCTGCAGTTTGGTACGGCGGCAGTCTGTTCCTGGACCTCTGCCGCGCTGTTCGAGACGACCAGCGTGCAGGCTGGCGCGGAGGCCATCTGGGCAGTTATCTTCCTGGGCGTTGCGGCCACAGGCGGCGGCATGCTGCTGCAAACCATCGGGCAGAAATATACGCACCCGGCCACGGCTTCCATCATTTTGAGCCTGGAATCCGTGTTTGGCGTGCTGTTCTCCGTGCTGTTCTACGGTGAGAAAATGACGGGAAAGCTTGCGGCAGGATTCATATTGGTGTTTGCGGCCGTCATCATCTCTGAGACAAAATTGCAGTTTTTACGCAAAAAACCAAAGTCCGCACAGGAAGAAAATGCAGCCGAAGAACAGAAACTTGCATAAAATATCTTGACAAGCCGTAAAATAGCGATATAATTTGAACAAAGGCATGGATCGGAAGAGTATGCGGAAATGGTAGCCAAAGAGAGCCCGGGATGGTGCGAGCCGGGCGCGGATTTTTCGCTGAAGAACATCCGGGAGCCGCTGGGCTGAAAGAGAGCGAGTAGGCCAAGACGCAGGCGGAGCGTTATCGCCGCAGGATATCCCTTTGGGCGTATCCGGATGAGCGGATAGAGTTTTTCTATCTATTTGGGTGGTACCGCGGAAACAGAGCTTTTCGTCCCTATCAGGGGAGGAAAAGCTTTTTTATTTGCAAAATAGGCGGAAGGAGCATGGCGATGAGAAGGACGAAATATTGCGGAGAATTTACAGAAGGCGATGTCGGCCAATGGGCAACGGCGGCCGGATGGGTGGCGACCAAGCGGGATATGGGCGGCGTCATTTTTTTGGATCTGCGGGATAGAGAGGGTGTTTTGCAGGTGGTCTGCAATATGGAGCTGCTGGGCGAAGGCTTTGCCCAGGCCGAGACGCTCCGAAATGAATCCGTCATCGAGGTTTCCGGCAAAATCGAGATTCGCGACGAGCAGACTTACAACCCGAAGCTGAAAACCGGGACGATTGAACTGCGGGCCGAGGGGCTCAAAATCCTCTCAGTCTCCAAGGCGCTGCCTTTTCAGCTGGCTGAGGCGGGCGGAGTCAAAGAGGAATTGCGCCTCAAACACCGCTATCTGGATTTGCGCCGGGGGCAGATGCAGAAAAACCTGCGCTTCCGCCATAAGCTGGCCAGGGCCGTGCGGGATTATCTGGACGGGGCCGGCTTTATCGAGGTAGAAACGCCTATTCTAACCAAGAGCACGCCCGAAGGCGCGCGGGACTATCTGGTGCCCAGCCGGGTGCACCCGGGGGCCTTTTATGCGCTGCCCCAGTCGCCGCAGATTTTCAAGCAGCTGCTCATGGTGGGTGGCATGGATAAATACTACCAGATTGCCCGGTGCTTCCGGGATGAGGATTTGCGGGCAGACCGCCAGCCGGAATTTACCCAGGTGGATATGGAGCTCTCCTTTGTGGAGCAGGAGGATGTGCTTGCGCACCTGGAGCAGATGTTCAAATCTCTCATGCGAAGCGTTATGGGCATCGAGCTTGCGGAGAAATTTCCGCGGCTGACCTGGCAGCAGGCCATGGATCTCTACGGGACGGATAAGCCGGATTTGCGCTTTGGCCTGCCCATCATCGAGCTGACGGAGATCGCAGGGACTTGCAGTTTTGGCGTATTCCGCAGTGTGGCTGAGGCGGGCGGCGTGGTGCGCGCGCTCTGCATTCCGGGCGGCGCGGCCTTTACCCGCAGCACCATTGAAGAGCTCACGGCCAAGGCTCAGCGGCTGGGTGCCAAGGGCATGGCTTGGATCGCACTGCGGGAAGACGGCGAGGTTTACTCGATTCTGACCAAGTATTTTAAGCCGGAGGAGATTCGGGCCATCATAGAGAAAACCGGCGCGCAGCCGGGCGATTTCATTTTATTCTGCGCAGATCAGCTGGCGGCGGTGCGCCGGGTGCTGGGCGGACTGCGGCTGGAACTGGCGGAGCTGCTGGGTCTGCGCAAAGAGGGAGAGTATCGGTTCCTGCTGGTGACGGATTTCCCGGAGTTTGAATATTCCCAGGAGGAGCGCCGCTATGTGGCGACGCATCACCCCTTCACCATGCCCTATCCGGAGGATTTGCAGTATCTCAAAACTGCGCCGGAAAAAGTGCGCGCCCAGGCTTACGACGTCGTGCTCAACGGAACCGAGCTTGGGAGCGGCAGTATCCGCATCCACGATCAGGCAGTTCAGCAGACCATGTTCCAGGCACTGGGCTTTTCGGAGGATCAGATTCAGGAAAAATTCGGGTTTTTGGTGGATGCCTTTGGCTACGGGACGCCGCCGCACGGCGGGTTCGCCTTTGGGCTGGACCGCCTGGCCATGCTGCTTTTGGGGGCGGAATCACTGCGGGATGTTACGGCTTTCCCCAAGACCAAAGACGCCGCCTGCCCCATGACGCTGGCGCCGGATTACGTCAGCGAAGAACAGCTGGAAGTGCTGGGGCTGGGGCAGAGCTTCCGGGAAGAGGGGAAGCAGGCTCAGCGGCGCAGTAAAAAGCGGATCGATGTGAAAAAAGTTGCCCGGCTTTCCAAGCTGGCGCTTTCCCCGGAGGAGGAGCAGGCGATGGAAGGCGAGCTTTCCGCCATCATCGCTTTTGCGGATCAGCTGGCGGAGATAGATACGGCGGGCGTGCCGCCCACGGCACATGCCATCCCCATGCAGAACGTCCTGCGCAAAGACGAGGTGCTGCCCAGTATGCCGAGAGAGCAGCTGCTGGAGAACGCGCCCAGCGCGCAGGACGGGTATCTGATGGTTCCCCAAGTGATCGAATAGGAGGCGGAAGAGATGAGCGATGTTTTGAAGCTTAGCGTATATGAAATGAGGCAGGAGATGGAGCAGGGCCGCCTGAGCGCGTTGGAGGCCACAGAGGCATACCTGGCAGAGATCCGAAAGAGAGAGCCGGAAGTGGGGGCATATCTTCTGATAGAGGATGAGCGCGCAAAAAAACAGGCGCAGAGCATCGATGCGCGCCGGGCAAAGGGCGAGCGGCTGGGGGCGCTGGCGGGCATCCCCATGGCCCTCAAGGATAACCTCTGCACCAAAGGCATCCGGACGACCTGCGCTTCCCGGATGCTGGAGCATTTTATCCCGCCCTACGATGCGTTTGCAGTGGAAAAACTGCGGGACAGCGTTCTGCTGGGCAAGCTGAATATGGATGAATTTGCCATGGGTTCCAGCACGGAAAACTCCTATTTTCACCCGACCAGGAACCCGGCCAACCCGGAGCATGTTCCGGGGGGCAGTTCGGGGGGCAGTGCCGCGGCGGTCGCGGCAGGGGAAGCGGCCTTTTCGCTGGGTTCGGATACCGGCGGCTCCATCCGCCAGCCCGCGGCCTTCTGCGGCGTGGTTGGCATGAAGCCGACATATGGCGTAGTCTCGCGCTATGGCCTCATCGCCTTTGCCTCATCGCTGGATCAGATTGGGCCGCTGACCAGAGACGTCCGGGATTCGGCGCTGGTGCTTTCGGCCATTGCCGGGCACGATAGGCGGGATGCGACCAGCGTTGCGCGCGAATACGGGGACTACGGCGCGAAGCTGGGGCAATCCATTCGGGGCATGAAAATCGCGGTGCCCGAGGAGTTCTTTGGAGAAGGGCTGCAAGGCGAGATCCGCCAGAGCATTCTGGCCGCGGCCAAAACCATGGAGCGGCAGGGGGCGGAGATCGTGCAGGTGAGTATGCCGGCGCTGAAAAACGCCCTGCCCTCATACTACGTCATCTCATCCGCAGAGGCTTCTTCCAACCTGGCGCGGTTCGACGGCATCAAATACGGCTTCCGCTCGGAAAACTTTGAGGGAATCGAGCAGCTCTATGAGCGCTCCCGCAGTGAAGGATTTGGCGCAGAAGTCAAGCGCAGGATCATGCTGGGCAGTTTTGTCTTGTCGGCAGGCTACTACGACGCTTATTATAAGAAGGCGCTGGAGGTGCGCACGCTCATCAAGCGGGAGTTTGAGCGCGTATTGGAGCAATGCGATATGATTCTCGCTCCCGTCGCCCCGACAACGGCCTACCGCCTGGGGGAGAAAACCGGCGATCCGCTCCAGATGTATCTGGGGGATATCTACACAGTGCCCGTCAATATTGCCGGCCTACCTGCGCTCTCGCTGCCCTGCGGCCGGGATGCGGCGGGGCTTCCCATCGGGATGCAGCTCATCGGCCGGGCGTTTGGCGAGGCGGAGCTATACCAGGCGGCATATGCTTTTGAGCAGGAAAAGGGGGCGGCAAGATGAAAAAAGAGTTTGAGATGGTCATTGGAGTGGAAGTGCATGTGGAGCTGAAGACAAAGAGCAAGATTTTCTGCGGCTGTTCCACGGCCTTTGGCGCCCAGCCCAATACGCAGTGCTGCCCGGTCTGCATGGGGATGCCGGGGGTGCTGCCCGTGCTCAATGAGAAGGTGGTGGAATGCGCGGTGCGGGCCGGCCTTGCGACGAATTGCGAGATTGCGGAGTTTTCCAAACAGGATCGCAAAAACTATTTCTACCCGGATCTGCCTAAGGCGTACCAGATCTCGCAGTACGATTTGCCCCTCTGCCAGCATGGATACCTAGATATCGATTGCGGAGCGCCAAAGCGCATCGGCATCACCCGCATTCATATCGAGGAAGACGCGGGCAAGCTGGTGCACACGGCCGGCGGAGAGACACTCTGCGATTACAACCGCTGCGGCGTGCCGCTCATCGAGATTGTCTCTGAGCCGGATTTGCGCTCGGCCGAGGAAGTCAACGCATTTTTGCGCAAGCTCCGGGCAATCCTCATCTATACCGGCGTATCCGACTGCAAAATGCAGGAGGGCTCCATGCGCTGCGATGTCAACCTCTCTATCCGCAAAAAGGGCGAGCAGGCTCTCGGCACGCGCACCGAGATGAAAAACCTCAACTCCTTCCAGTTTATCGCCAAGGCCATCGAATATGAATTCGCAAGGCAGGTGCAGGCGGTGGAGGCGGGAGAGACCCTCACTCAGGAGACGCGGCGGTTCGATCAGAGCCTGGGGAAAACCTTTTCCATGCGCAGCAAGGAGGATGCCGACGACTACCGTTATTTCCCCGATCCGGATCTGGTGCCCATTGTGGTCAGCCGGCAGGAGGTTTCCCGCATTGCCGCCAGCATCCCGGAGCTGCCGGATGCCCGCAAAGCGCGGTATATAGAGCGGTATCAGATTGCTCCGGCGGATGCGGAGATTTTGGTCAGCGAGCGGGAGGTTTCGGATTATTTCGAGCAGGCGGCAGAGCAATGCGCCTATCCCAAAGCGCTCTCCGCGCTGATGCTGGGAGAGGTGTTCCGGCTGCTGGGGGCAGAGACGGCGATCCCCATCCCACCGAAGCATCTGGCAGAGCTGGCCGGGTTCGTGGGCCAGGAGAAGATCAGCGCGGCGGCGGCAAAAAAGGCCGTTGCCGCTCTCTGGGAGAAGAGAGAAGAGCCGGCGGCATATCTTGAGCGCATGGAGCTCTGGCAGCAGAGCGATGAGCGCTTCTTAGAGCCCATTGCCAGAAGCGCCGTGCGGCAATGCGAAAAATCTGTGGCCGACTATAAGCGGGGCAAGAAACAGGCGATTGGCGCCATCATCGGCAAGGCCATGGCCGAGACGGGCGGCAGAGGCAATGCGGCCATCTTGCGCAGGCTGATAGAGAGAATATTAGAGGAATAGCGAAGCATCAAAAAAGCGCCCTTATTTGGGCGCTTTTTTGTGCCGCGCAGTTTGCCTGCCGATGGCTGGGGCTAATCCTCGGATTTTTCCTTTTCAAAATAGGAAAGCAGAGCGAAGATGAGCTCCTTCTGCTCCTTCGTATAGCCATCCAGCCGCACGCTTTCCGCGTCATCCATGCCAAGAAGATAATCTGTGGAGACATGGAAGAACAAAGAAAGCTCTACCAGCTTTGCCGCCGTGGGCACAGAAATACCCATTTCCCAGGCGTTGACGCTGGAGCGCGTAACCGACATGACTTTGGCCAGCTCTGTCTGCGTCATCCCTCGGGACAGGCGCAGCTGCTTAATGCGAGTATCTGCCTGTATGAACATGTAAGTTCCTCCCCTACTGTCAATTATATATTGCGCAAAATGATATATAATTATCATTAATGATTAATAAAAATTGACAATTTTCGCACCCTTTGCTATACTGGCCTTACTAAGAGTTCCTTAGGAGGAAATTAGCATGGATATGGAACAGAAAGCTGCGCAGCAGCAAGTGCCCCCTCAGCAGGCGCCGGAGAAATTTTGCAAGCACTGCGGCGGAAAAATTCCGGCGGATGCCGTCGTCTGCACGCTGTGCGGCAGGCAGGTGGAGCAGGTGGCCCAAGGCGGCGCGCCGAATATCGTCATCAACAACGCCAACCAGAATACAAACAGCAATGTCAATGCCTATGTGGCGGCAAAGGCCAGAAACAAGTGGGTGGCGCTGTGCTTATGCCTGTTTTTGGGCGTTTTCGGGGCGCACAAATTCTACGAAGGCAAAGCGGGGCTGGGCGTGCTCTATCTTCTGACCTGCGGACTGCTGGGCATTGGAGTGGTGATCGATTTTATCACAATCCTGTTCAGGCCAAATCCCTATTTTATCTAATCTTTATTTATAATTTGCAGATCGGCTCCCCTTGGAGCTGCCTTTTCATCAGGGCAGCTCCCATTTTTTTGCAGATAGTTCGGGTTTGCCGCATCAGGCAAAGCGCAGATCACATATTTTATTTTATGAAACGGCACAATAGGAGCAGAGAATATGCTTGACAACAGAAGAAATATCTGCCAATATAATACTATACCCAAGGGGGGTATTTGAAGGAGTGGTTATGAAAGAAAAGTTTGATGTTGCCGGCATGACCTGCGCGGCCTGCCAGGCAAACGTAGAAAAAGCGGTTGGCAAAGTGCCAGGTGTGCAGGAGGTTTCGGTGAGCCTGCTGACGAATAGCATGCAGGTGGAATTTGAAGATTCAGTGAGCCCGGAAGCCATCATTGGCGCAGTCCGCCATGCGGGGTATGGGGCGCAGATTACCGGCGCCGGCGCGCCTGCGGGGCAGAAAAGCGCGCCCGCCGATCTTGCAGGAGAGGAAATCCGCGGCATGAAGACCAGGTTTTGGTGGTCGCTCGGTTTTTTGATCCCGCTGATGTATGTCTCCATGCACCATATGTTTCAGATGTGGTTTGGCCTGCCCGTGCCTTCCTTTATCGCAGATTTTCTGCATGGCAATGAAAATGCGCTGAACTTTGCGCTGGTTCAGTTTTTGCTGGTTTTGCCCATTTTATATCTGAACCGGAAGTATTTCATCGTCGGTTTTAAGACGCTGGCGCATGGCAGCCCGAATATGGATTCACTCATTGCCGTCGGCGCATCTGCGGCCATGGTCTATGGCATTTTTGCGATTTTCCGCATCAGCTATGGCCTGGGGCACGGCGATATGGCGGTGGTTCAGCAGTATAGTGCGGATCTCTATTTTGAATCCGCGGGCATGATTTTGACGCTCATCACGCTGGGAAAATTTCTGGAGACGCGCAGCAAGGGGAAAACCAGCGAAGCAATCTCCAAACTCATGGATCTAGCGCCCAAAACGGCCGTCGTCCTGCGGGACGGCAAGGAAATAGAAATTGGCATTGAACAGGTGCAGGCTGGGGATATTCTGCCGGTGCGGCCAGGGCAGAGAGTGCCGGTGGACGGCGTGCTTCTGGAGGGCAGCAGCGCGGTGGACGAATCTGCGCTGACGGGCGAGAGCCTGCCCGTGGAGAAGCGGGCGGGGGATCAGCTCTATACGGCCTCCATCAACAAAACCGGCTACTTCACCATGCGGGCCGAAAAGGTCGGCTCGGATACGACGCTCTCCAAAATCATCGAGCTGGTGGAGGAAGCTGCGGCTTCCAAAGCGCCCATTTCCAAATTGGCGGATAAAGTGGCGGGCATTTTTGTGCCGGTCGTGATGACGATAGCTGTGATTGCGGCGGCAGTCTGGCTGCTGCTGGGCAAGGGAGCGGAATTCGCGCTTTCCATCGGCATTTCCGTGCTGGTCATCTCCTGCCCCTGCGCCCTTGGCCTGGCGACGCCTGTGGCCATCATGGTGGGGACGGGCAAAGGCGCAGAGCAGGGGATTTTGGTCAAATCTGCGGCGGCGCTGGAGACTGCGCATAAGGTAAAGACGGTTATTTTAGATAAGACGGGCACGCTGACCGAAGGCAAACCCGCCGTAACAGATCTTCAGCCCGAGGACGGCGTGGGCGAAGAAGAGCTGCTCCGCCTGGCGGCCAGCCTGGAGAAGCCATCCGAACACCCTCTGGCCGAAGCGGTTTTGCAGGAGGCCCAGGCGCGGGGTCTGGAGCTTTTGGCGGCAGAGGCGTTCGAGGCGCTTCCGGGCAAGGGACTGCGCGCGCAGATAGAGGGAAAACAGTACTTTGCCGGCAATATTGCTCTGATGCGGGAGCAGGGCGTCGCACTGCCTGCTGACAGCATTACGCAGGCGCAGACGCTGGAAGAACAGGGAAAAACCGTGCTGTATTTTGCGGATCAGGAAAAACTGCTGGGCAAAGTGGCAGTGGCGGATCGGCCAAAGCCCACGAGCCAGCAGGCTGTGGCCGAACTAAAGGCCATGGGTATTGATGTCGTCATGCTGACGGGGGATAATGAGCGCACGGCAAAAGCCATCGCATCGCAGCTGGGAATTGAGAAGGTCATCGCTCAGGTGATGCCGGCAGATAAGGAAAAGGCCGTGCGGGAAGAGCAGAAAAACGGCCGGAAAGTCGCTATGGTGGGCGACGGCATCAACGATGCGCCGGCGCTGGCCCGGGCAGATGTGGGCATCGCGATTGGCGCAGGGGCGGATATTGCAATGGAATCGGCGGATATTGTGCTCATGCGGGGCGATCTGCTGGATGCGGTTGCGGCGTTCCAGCTTTCCAGAGCTGTACTGCGCAATATCAAGGAAAACCTCTTCTGGGCGTTTTTCTATAACAGCGTCGGAATCCCTCTGGCGGCAGGTGTGTTTTTTGGTGTGCTCGGGTGGCGGCTCTCGCCTATGTTTGGGGCGGCAGCCATGAGCTTAAGCTCAGTTTGCGTGGTGAGCAATGCGCTGCGCTTAAAGCTCTTCCGCCCGAAGTATCATTATGGTAAAATAGAATCATCAAAACAAGGAGCAGATGGAATGAAAAAGATTGTGCATGTCAATGGAATGAGCTGTGCGCACTGCCAGGCGGCGGTGGAAAAGGCGCTGATGGGCGTTGCAGGCGTGGAAAAGGCGGAGGTTAACCTCAAAAAGAAGCTGGCGGAAGTCAAGCTGGCGGCGGAGGTTTCGGACGCGGCGCTGATGGATGCAGTTAATGAAGCGGGCTTTGAGGCCGTTTCTGTGGAAGAAAAATAATGAAAGCGGAGAAAAAACCAATCACCCGCCTGGTTAAGACGGCAAAAGGGCAGCTGGAAGGCGTCCTGAAAATGATAGAGGAAGATCGCTACTGCCTGGATATTTCGCATCAGCTCATGGCGGCGCAGGCGATCATCCAAAAGGCAAACCGGGAGATTTTATCCGCGCATATGAAAAGCTGTGTGCGGGGGTCGTTTGAAAACGGCGGCGAGGAAGAGAAGATCGACGAAATTATTTCTCTCATCGAAAAAATAGGCAGAGCCTAGCGCTGTGCCGGAGGGAAAATGAATCTTGCGGAACTGATTTTTTATGGCGCAGAGCTCGCCGGGACAGCCGCCTTTGCCATTTCCGGCGCTATGACGGCCGTCGAGCGCAAGCTGGATTTGTTTGGGGTGCTGCTGCTCAGCGTGATAACGGCGCTGGGCGGCGGCGTAACGCGCGATCTCCTGCTGGGGCATATTCCGCCAAGAATGTTTGAGCGCTATGAATATGTGCTGCTTGCCGTTCTCTGCGGACTGGCGGTCTTTCTGGTTGCGCGGTGCAGCAAGGAGCGCTATCACAGGCATATGCCCCGCATCTCTACCATCAACAATGTGTTTGATGCCATTGGCCTTGGCGTCTTTTCGGCCATCGGCGTGCAGGCGGCAATTCAGGCAGGGTTTGAGCAAAACTGGTTTTTCGCCATCACGCTGGGTATGCTCACGGGCGTCGGGGGAGGCATTTTGCGGGATATGATGAGCCAAAGCCTGCCTGCCGTGCTGCATAAGCATATTTACGCCGTTGCGGCGATCGCTGGGGCGGGATGCTACTATATCCTCTGCCGGCTGGGCATCAATCAGAAAATTGCCATGGCGGCCAGCGTTTTGCTCACGTTTGCCATTCGGATTTTGGCGACGCGCTACGAATGGAGCCTGCCCAAGGCAGAGTAGGGCAGGCAAAAAGCCCCTCTTCTTTGTGTCTGCCAAAACCGGGATAAATATAATAAAAAGGAGCAGCCATGGGGCGCCCTCCAGCGGGAAGGTGCCCCATGGTTTTGCGTTTGATTCTATTTTTGCAGGACATAGTAGTCCATATAAATTGTTTGATCATGCCCGATCAGTTTTTCCTCGGAAACGGCAAAGCCTAACCGCGTAATTGCCAATTTTCGCTCAGAAGCCAGGGGCGGGATTTTTGTCGCAATGATCCGGCATTGAAACAATTCAAATACGGATGGAACAATCAGCGATAGTATCTCGAAAATGCTTTGTTCCCGCTCGTAATCGCTTCTCAGATCGAGCCTTAACAAACCGCAATTATTAAAATAATCGTCTGCTTTCCGATTAAATAATTCAATCGTTCCGATCGCTTGATCAGCTGTTTTTGATACGATAGCCCAACGCACAAATCCTTTTCTGCCATACTCCCATAGCCAATATGCAATCGCCTGTTCCATTCTGCTCTTAGTTGTATAATGAAAGTCGTCTCCGCCGCAATTATCGCTATTGAACAACGCCACGGCTTTTTCATCCGAATATACTTTTAATAAATCCTCCTTATCCTCCTTGCATACCATTCTCAGCATATAATTTTCATTTTCATACCTGGGACATTTTTCATATGGACCAATCATGGGGCCACCTCCGTTTTTATTCACACTATATCACGATAACTATGACAACAGTATGTCATAGTTATTTGTATAGAGAAATAATTTTGTGGGCGGCCGCAACGAGCCGTTGACGAATCTCCTTTGGCTCCATTACCTCAACATCGTCTCCCAGCGACAATAAGGTGCCTATCCAGAGTTGCTCATTTTCTACTATGATCAATTTCATCAGTGTATCACCATCCGGGAGTTTTTCGATGGCGGTTCCTTTTAAATATTCTTGTACTCGCGATCGCGCCCTTTCTTTGCATTTTACAAGAACATCCGTATATTGGCGGCTATTTGTTTTGTCGGATTTTTTTAAGATGATCTCTGGGGCATCGTGCACTTTTGTAAAAGGCGCATTTGTAGTTCTTAAATCACGCATCCGCACAAGTTTGTAGGTGCAGTAATCGCCTTTTGCTTTAGAATAAGCGAGAAGATACCATGAGTACCACCGGTATAATACTGCAATAGGCTCGACACAGTGTGCATGAGTTTTGTTGTCATTGTTCGTATATATAAAATCCACCATACACTTTTTTGCTATGGCAGTTTGCAACGCTTGCAAAACAGTTTGATCGCCCTCTCGCAAAACAGAAAAATCCAATATAATATTCGTACTATTGTGCTTGTGTATATGAGATATTTTTTCTAATGTATGTTTTGCATTGATATCATTTGTTGCAGAAACCAATCCTTTGAGCGCGGTTAAGATATAGGAATAGTCGCCTGAAGTAGCAAGATGGTTATCAAGCCTAAACTGTGCGGATATTTCATACCCGCCTGCCGCCCCGGCTACCGAAATAATGGGAATCCCGGCAAGGCACAACGAATCAATATCTCGTTGGATCGTTCGCACAGACACTTCAAAACGCTTTGCCAATTCACGAGCAGAGGTCCGCCCATGATTAAGAAGATACACAGTTACCGCATAAAGGCGCTCTATTTTCATTGGTTGACTTCCCCCTATCTTAGTAGTTCCGGCACTCCTGCCGCTGATTGGTTTAAGTGCAGATAAAAGCATTTGGCCTGCTGTTTGTAAGCAGTGTATAAAGCACAAGGGAGGAGCTGCATAAGAAAGCAGCCTCTCCCTTGGGTGTGTTTTTTGAAAAGTCGGCAAGAGAAAAGAGCTTTGATTCTGGGGGATATCCGCATCCGCAAAAGATAACCTCTCTTCTAAGATGGAAGACCCCACCTGCCCCTTTCGGTAGAAATACAGATAAATCCCTCTGGCTAAAATTTTAAAGGGCTAATTCCGTCATCGTGCCCAACCGACAGGATGTTTTTTCTTGGCCAAATGAGAGCGAATATTATAATTTTATATAAGTTAAATTATATAAAATTATGGACGCATATTCTCCCTCGTCTTCAAGTGCTATTTCTCGCTGTTCAGCTCGGCAACCGCCTGCTTCAAGCGCTTCATTGCCTCAGCAACCGTCGCTCTCGGGCAAGCCATGTTGACGCGCTGGAAGCCAGCGCCTTCCGGGCCGAACATCTCGCCGCCGTCCAGCCAGATGCGTACTTTGTGCTCGATAAAATCTTCCAGCTGTTCCGAGCTTAGTCCAAGGCCGCGGAAATCCAGCCAGAGCAGATACGTCCCTTCCGGTTCGACTAGAGAAACGCCGGGGATCTCTTTTAGCGCCTCGCGCACATAGGAAAGGTTGCCGGCAAGATACTCCTTGAGCTGGCGCAGCCATTCGGCGCCTTTGGTATAGGCTGCTTTGCAGGCGGCCAGGCCAAGCTGGTTTGCTCCGTCAATGGAAGCCGCTTCTTGCTCTGCAACAAATTTTTCCCGAAGATCTGGATTAGGAATGAGAATATTGGAAGTCGCAAGGCCAGCTAAGTTAAAGGATTTGCTGGGGGCTGTGCAGGTGATGGTAATGCGTTCATATTCCTTTTTCAGGCTGCAAAGCGGGATATGGCGATGACCGGGGAACGTGAAATCCGCGTGAATCTCATCCGAAATGACGATGACATTGTGCTTCAGGCAGATATCGCCGATTTTTTCCAGCTCCTCCGCCGTCCAGACGCGGCCCACAGGGTTATGCGGGCTGCAAAAGATGAAGAGCTTGACATCGTTCTCCACGATCTTTTGCTCAAAATCTGCAAAATTGATCTGGTACTTTCCATTCTCGAACACAAGCGGGCTGTTTACCAGCTTGCGGGCATTTCTATCGATCACACGGGAGAAGGGATAGTAGACTGGGCGTGTGATGAGAACTGCATCGCCGGGGGAAGTCAGCGCGCGCACGCCTGTGGCGATTGCGTTGACGACGCCGGGCGTCTGCAGGAGCCAATCCTGCTCGATATCCCAGTCAAAATATGTTTTCTCCCAATTGGCAAGGGCATCGAAATAGTCTTTCTTTGTATCGGTATAGCCAAAAATGCCGTGAGAGACGCAGGAATGCAGTGCTTCCAGAATTTCCGGCGCTGTCTGAAAATCCATGTCCGCGACCCACATGGGCAAAACATCTGCGCCATGCCCGCGCTCCTGAGCGAAATCGTGCTTGACGCTGTTCGTGCCCAGGCGGTTATGAAGTGTATCAAAATCATACTTCACCATATTTTTTCTCCCTCTGTTTTG
>CAJUPM010000019.1 GCA_910588425.1 uncultured Christensenellaceae bacterium
CTTGCGCGCCCCATACATAGATCGAGCCATTGTCCAGCTGCACATGCAGATAATCCAAGAATTCAGATAAAAGTCCCATATCTCTTTCCTCCCATATAGCTATATGCCAAGCTTCGGCGCTCCGTTCGCATTATAACAGTATGGTGTCGTCAGTTTGGGCGCACCCGCCTGATCATAGACATACGCCATCGCATTACTCGGCGCACCATCCGCTCCATAAACATGTACCACCCCCGCAATCTGAACAAGCCCGCTTGGTGCGCTCCAAGAACATGCCTCGCATCCGTCATGACCGCGCACCTTAAATCTCCATTTTGTTCCTGCCCGAAAAACCTCCGGAACCAAGCCCAGATCAATATCAACATAGTTTTTCGTGACGTCATACTGCCTGCCCAGATCTTTGCCCGTAAACGCGACGCCATTTTCGTCTTCCGCACGCACCTGATACATCCAAAGATTTCCGTCCGGGTCGCCTCCGCCTGTAAATGAAAGCCGCAGCGTGCTCCCCGGTGCGACGATGTTCTTATCTGCTGTTACATTCGTGCAGACATTCGGCGGAGAATTGGAGATCACATTTGGCGCCACCTCGGCAAAATCCGAGTAGTATTGCTCTCCGGCCGCGCCTTCAGCCCGAATGCGGAATCTCTTGTTCCGTCCCCTTATCAGCGTCGGATACAGCGTGCAGAATCTGCTCGACTGATGATAAACCGCCGAGTTTTCCTGCTCATTGGCGTTAGTCGCATTCCGCCATCCTGTCAGTTCCCCTTGCCCTGGCTTAAAAACCAGCTCCTGAATATGCCAGCGCACAAACGCATTGTCTTTGCCGCCCCCGCCGCCGACAATCTCAAACTGCACGCCCTGCCCTGGGCTCGCATAGGCGCTCGTATGCTTTCCGTTGAATAGAATTTTTGTGGGCGCCGTACATTTGCTCGCTGCCGAAGTCCAGGAAAGCACCTCCGCCGTCGCCGTCGTGCTAAAGGTCTTCAGAGAGGAAAGCGTAGAGCCATTGAGGTTGAGCGTGATATAGTAAGTGGTGTTCGCGGCCAAATTCAGGTTGCTTGCCTGAACATCCCAGTTTCCGCTCTTTCCCTGCAATGTTGCCTGCACCGATGCAAGAACTGTGCCTGTCGGCGAACCGCTTCGAATCTTGGCAATATAGGTAAAAGCTCCCTGCCATCCAGATCCGCCCGCCTCATTGTTCCAGTTAAAGTGCCAGCGCACCGAATCAATTTTCGCCACGCTCTCCCCGCTGCCCGGCGTAATCACGAAAGACCAAGCCGCGTCCTGGTTTGTGAAGCTGCTGTTATGGCCCACGCGCACCCATCCAGTCTTTTGCAGCGCGCCGCTGTGATAATTGACTGCAATATTCATGCGCTACCCCACAATCTTAAAATAAATTGAGCCAGGCGTGCCCGATGCCGGCGGCTCATCCGTCCCATAGGTCATCAGCGCGCTGGTGATGATCTTTTTCCAGGGCAAAAATACGCCGTCCGTCCGAACGCGGTAATAGAGATCATGTGTGGAAACAGATGAAACAATCTGCGCGTAATAATTTGAATCCAGCGCCATTGTTACGCCCACAAACCAGCCAGTAGCCGGCGCGTTCGCCGCGTTGTTCGCCGAGTAAAAACCCCCGGGCGCTGCCCAATCCCAGTCGTTGTGCCCGGTCAGCATTTCAATGCTTCCGTTTTCCGCACCTCTTCCCAGGTTTTCACCAATGCCGTATCCGCTGGGCGCCGCGCCCAGGTTTTGCCGCGCTGCCGCAGCTGCCGTCGCGCCTGTTCCGCCGTTGGCAACTGCCAGCGTCCCTGTCGCATTGGAAAAATCTCCCGACAGCTTTGCTGCCAATACCGCCTGAAACTGCTCCGACAGTTTGTCCTGAGTAATGCTCGCATCCGGAATTTGGCCCACCACCGCTTTTTTCAGCTGCTCATTGAGGTATCTGAGCTGCCCGCCAACCGTCTGCGCACCGTCCGGCGCCAGCGCCTCTGCCCCCAGATTGTCCGCCGCCTGTTCGCTCTCCAGCTGATCGATCAATCCGTTCAGCCTGGGCGCAATCACCTCTTTACTCGCCTTGTCAAACTGCTTTTTCAGCCAGTCTGCCTGACCGCTGACGACGTTCTCCTCGATGGACGTGATGTCCTTTTGCGCAAAGTCCGCATCCGCAATCTTATAGTTTTTTAATTCCGCCATTTTTCCTCCTTGTGAGATTTCCCATGGTAAAGGAAATCATCATCGCTAAAATTCCAAACCCCTGATCCGCCTGGTTATTGCGCACTCCCATCTGGAACTGCAGCACCTTGCGGAACTTCCTGGGCGAGACCTGCACGCGCGGCCCATCCATGATGTCGAAGGTAAACCGGTTGAAATCCACATCGTCGAAATCAAAGATGTCCACGGTAAAATCGCTGGTTACTTCTCTCAGCGTCTTGTCCGTCGTGAAGTAGATCTCTCCCGAGCTTCGTGTGTATGGCTTGACCAGAACGCCCGTCCCTTTTTTGGAAATGCTCTTTTCCCGCATGAAGTTGCCGCCGTCCAAAAGCGCCGTCGTCCAGACCGAGTTGATGGGCGCGCCGTTATCCGAGTAAGCGAATCTTCCCTCTGTCTCGGGATCCCGGAAACACATCACCGCCCCATCTTCCGTGCCAAAATAGAGCTTTCCGCCGTGCCCCCGCAAAACTCTCGCCGGAATGTCCGTCCAGTAATACCATTCATATCCCGTGCCCGATGGCGTCGAGCAGGTCTGCTCTGTGTTTGCAACGTAGCAAACCCCGTTCACGCTCAGCACATAGAACCTGCCCCAAACCGCCGCCACCGCTTCGGATAAGTTTTTTTCCTTGGTCAGCTGCGGGTTCACCATAAAGCTTCGGTTGACGACGCTCTTCTGGTTGGAAACGGCATTGGTGGAAAGTCCGCAGATGCCGTTTCTGGTGAGCATCAGCTGGTCATTTCCAAGGCTGGCAAACGCATAGCAGGAAATCGCTCCCACGCCCGAAATCCCTTCTTTGACGTCAAACTCCGCCTCATATGTCTTCGTGCCCTCTTTTTCTTTTTCGACCAGTCGCGCCGTGCGCAAGAATAGCCCCGTCTCATCGCTGGGCTCTTTGACGACGATCATGGAATCATACTGCTTGGTATATCCCATAATGGCCGCGTTGCCGCTGCCGAGATCTGTGTAACCTGTGTCCGGAAAATACTCTGGGTTATACGTTCCGCTCTGCCAGTCGCGGTTTGGATGATCCGAATTTCCTGTTACAAATACTCTGGTATCATTGCCCACGCCAAATGTGCCGTAAATACAGCATTTTTCAATCGTGTCGCGATAGCCTGTAATCGTCTTGGCAAATTGAATCGAGATATTGTCATCGCCGCTCGTCTTGGGCGGAGCCGAGACGAAGGTAACTGTTCCTTCCTGTGCATTAAATGTATAATCCACTCCCGCGGTTTTGAGCTGTCTGTCCACATAGACGATAGCCTCAGTATCATCCAGCTCATTTCCGTCCAGCTGAAACTCCACCTTCTCCCCGTCTCCATGAAAACAGTTGATGCGCTTGGGCTGAATTAGGTTGCACGGTTCATGCGCCATTCCCGCCGCTCTGGTCGTGGGGATATACCCCTCCACCTTTTCTAAGCTCTCTCCGTCATAGCGCAGGTAATGCGCCCCATCCAAAATGTAGAGACTGTGGTTCAGCAGGCTCACCTCATCTGCAATCTCTTCCAGTCCCATCACAAAGGAAACAGATCTCGCATCGTTTGCACCCTCATAAAGCAAGTTGCCTTCCGCATCATAAAAATGTGTCCCAGCATGCACGATCATCTCTCCGTCAAAGAAGTGAATCCCGTTAATGCGCCCGTCATAGCTGCAAATCTGCTTGTATCCCGCCCGTTTTTCCGGGCGCCCCGCGCGGTCTGCCACCATGTTCGGCGCGTATGGGCTGCGGCGTACATCTACTTCCGTCTCCTCATTGGCAAAGTCCACTCCGAGAAAATTGGATAGCTCAATATAGCGCGCCCGCTTTGGTGAAGTCCTCGCCATGGCTACACCTCCGCCGGGCAAAACCGTGCCCGCACTCTCGATGCCTTCCATGCCAGATAGCGCTCGCGGTAATCGTTGGAAATGCCCGTCTCATCATCATCCACATAAAGATCTCCCGCAATGCCCAGCGGAATCACGCTTCTGGTCAGCTCAAATTCATAGGGCACTTCCTCTTCCAGACCCGCGATCATCGGAGGCTCCTCCAGCGCGTCTTTCCCCTTCGCAATGCGAACGGAATTGTTGGTCTCAAAGCACTCCTCCAGCTTCATGTTGAGCTGTACGAGGAAATTTTTCTGATATTCCTCCGCATCGCTGTCATCCATAAACATCAACGCCAGCACGCTTCTGTAAATTTCATTTGCTGTCATTTCTTCCTCCTTTGCTTATGGAAAAGGAGGGGTTTCCCCCTCCTCCCCCTGCTGCATTAGGCAACCGTAATTTCCTTCTCTGCAATGTCAGAAGTAAAGGGTGTCGCCGTGCCGCCATACGCAACTGCCTTAACCAGGTGCTTGCCCGCTGCCAGGTTTGCCGTGCTGATGGCCGCAGAATAAACCTCGGCTTTGGGGTTAAAGCGCGGGTCCGTGCCATCCAGCGTGTATAGAATCTTTGCCGCGTTCGCGCTGGCCAGCGTAATGCCGCTGTCAGCCTGCGTAATCGTAGGCGTCGCCTGCTTCTTGGAATCCAGAACAATCGCGCAAACGCCGTTCGCCTTCGCGCCCAGCACAAATGCGTCGAACCAGAGCCGCCCTTCCATCAGCCAGCCATCAATGCCCGGAGGATTGGTGTGCGTCTTAAAGGTCGAGATTTTTCTGGGCAGCAGAATGCTGTCTTTGCAGGCCAGGAAGCCGTAACAGTCCGCCGGCATGTAGCTCGTGGGAACTTTGACGATCTTCGCGCCTTCAAATTCACCGACGATGCCCTTGGAAAGTGCCTGCTCACCCAGCCGCTCCAGGCCCAAAAATTCGCTGGAGAGCGAGAGATTCTTATACATCTCCGCCGTAACGTAGAGGTATCTGTCCTCGCCCGGCGCAAATGCGTCGTCCAGCTTCTCTACTGCCTTGGCGAAGGATTCGACAACCGTGCTCTTTGTGGGCTTGGCGTCCACAGCTACGCTGCCGCCGTCCCGCAGCCACTGGCGAATCGCGTATTTCTCAGTCTCGGGCGTCGCAATCTGCTTGATCTGCTCGCTCATCCAGTTGCCCGCCGAAACCGCCATCATGGAGTCGGAATAGTTGCCGCGGTCCAGAATTTTGGTAAATGCCTTGTCCTGGGTCAGCTCCATCTCCTGCACAACCGTGTCCATCTCAGTGGGCGTGCCGTAGCGGTCCACACCTGTTCTCACATAGTCGGTGAGCGGGGTCGTCAGCGGGCTCTGAATGACGATCTTCTTCACTCCGTCAAATTTGTATGCCTCGGAAACTTTGCCCTTAAAATAAGAGGTCGGGGCAAATGCCGCTGCAAATTGTTTTGCATATTTTGTCGCTAAATTAACTGCCATTTCAAATTCCTTTCTGAATTAAATACTTCGCAGAAATGCCTGTAAGAAAGGATCCGTCTCCTCGCCTGCTCCTGCGCTTGCCGCGCTTCCCGGAGCGATAGCCTTGTTGTAGGCGTTCTGCTGCGCCGCCTCTATGCGGCTTTTTAACTGTTGGTTTTCATACTGCAAGTAGGCTGCATCCGGGTCTGCGCCCTGGGCCACCGCCTGCTTGACTTCCTCCGGCAAGTCTCCAAACCGGGAAACTTCCGGGTGCTTCTGGAAAAATTCGCTCCAGCGCTGCATCTTGGCGTCTCTGTCGCGGAACTGGTTTACTTCCTGCCGCAGTGCCTCATGCTCGGAATTCTCGCGCTCTGCCGCCTTCAGGTTTACTTCGGCCGTGAGGCTGTTTAGGAAATCCTCCTTGCTCATGCCCGATTTACGCGCCAAATCCTGAATAATCGCCGCCTCCGGCGCATTTCTCAGCCGCGTCAGCTCTTCCATCACATGATCATAGTTCATTCCTTTTTGGGCGTATGTCCTCGCCTCATCTTCGGATAGCCTCTGCTCCACGCCGTTGTATTTTACATCCAGCGCAAAAGCTTCCTGCATGATCTCCTGTGTGTCCTCACTGATCTCGCCGTCGTCCTCCTGCGGCAAAAGGCTCTCTTCAAATTCCTGCGCCTCTTCCATCTGCATTTCGTCCGTCTGATTGGTTTGCTCAAACATTTCTTCCATTTTCATTCTCCTCGCCTGGTTTTGGCTTATCCTGGGGTATCCCCCTCTATTTCAAAGGCCTGTGGTTTGGCCTCATTCGCTTACCTGCCGCACAGTCAGCGGCTGCTCATGCTCTATGGTCAAAGTTTCCTTGCAGTTTGGGCAAGCCATGTTCAGCACGCGGTAAAGCTTCGTGCTCTGCGCGCCCTGCTTTAAAATGTTTTCCGCGCCTGTGATCAGCATCTCACACTGCTTGCATTTCGGACATTTCATTTCTCTTCCTCCTTATCCCTGAACCTGCGCCAGAATTTCAGGCGGCAGATTCGCCATCGCCTCGTCAATATTGATCTCCCCGGCGCCTGCCGCGCCGTCCGCATCCATCATTGCCTGGCCGCCTTCCATTCCCATCTCTGCTCCCTGCATCTCCGCGCCGCCCATCATGGCGTCTGCGCCCGGGCCTGCGGCTGCTTCTTCGGTCTTTGCCATGCTCTCCTTGGCTTTTTCCACAATTTTGGCCTTGTTGGGGATCGCCGAACTCGGGACGGATTCCAGATATGTAACCGGATCCACCAGCTGCTTGGCGAACAGATTGTCCAGGCTCTGGATGCTCGTCATTTCCGACCAATAAGCCGCCGTACCAATGTCGACGTTAAACTCCAGCACATAATCCGATAAAGTGGCAAAATCAAAGGTAACCTCCTGGTCTGCTCCCATGTCATCCTCGGTAACAACCGTGCGTTTGCCATAAAAGATCCGCATCTGGTCCACGCAAATGCGCACAAAATCTTCCACAAACTGGTAATAGCTCTGGCGCACCAGCTCCAGCGGCACGGCCGTCGCCTTCTGCACGGCGATAATTGCCGAAGTGTTGTCCGGCTGTACGTTGCCCAGCGCCGCGTCCGAGGCGCCCATCAGGTCTTTGGTCAGCGATACATACTTGTCGATGTATTCACCCACCTGCGAAGACATGCTGATATTGTGCGTGTCCGTGCTGACGATCCGGGTGGGATCGCCGCGCACGGCAATGGGCGCAATCCCTTCCACCCAGCGGTCCAGCTTGGTCTCATCGTAAAATACCCGCGGGAATGCCTGCTGGCGAATGAACCGCTGTGCCAGCGCCGAAAGCTTGTTAATGGCCATCTGGTTGGGGATGAGCCCCTCAATGATGCTCTGGCCGTGATAGCAGTTTTTCACGCGCTCCCAGCTCATAAAGCAAATGGGGTATAGCGTCATCTCGGTCTTGGTCTCTGGCTTGATGATGGTGTTTTCCGTCGTCTTGATGTAGTGGATTTTGCCGTTCTCCTTCCAATACTTTAAAATCACGGTAACCTTGTCATCGTAAATCCGCTCATCCTCCGCAAAGAGATCGTGCTGTGCGCTGTCCGGCCGAATCGCGTCAATATCCGCCTTGGGGCGCCCCGTTTCCTTCATCTCTGCCTTCACCTCGTCCACCAGCCTGCGGTATTCGATCAGGAGATACGGCTGCTTCTGAACGTTCCCAACCTGCGGGTTGCCAAAATAAATACTCGTGTTGTCGATGGCCTCCAGCTCGATCAGCCCCGGCATATCCGGATGTCCGCTCTTGCGATCCGGGTTGAAGAAAACGTGCATCACGCCGTCTCCGTCCACAGCCGCATCCCGCAAAATCCCGCGGCTCAGGGCGCCAAATCGGTTAAACTCCATAATCTGGCGGATCTGCCGCTCTGTAACGCGCAGCATGATTCGTGAAACGCTGTCCTCCACTCTGTTAAACAGCCCCAGCCGCAGCCCAATATCATCCGAGACAAGCATGGCGATAAAATAGTTGACGACTCTCTTCAAAATGTTGAAAACCGGCTTGTCCAGATCCGGCGCGTTCACGCCCTCCCATTGCCTGCCCAGAAAGAAGTTCTCGTTGTTCTTCACTTTCTCGACCAGATCAATGCTCTCGTTGAATTGCAGCGCCTTCTGGTATTCCTGCCAGATTCCGCTCGGCTTCTTGAAAATCATATGCTCTCCTCTCTATCCCTTTCTCCTAAATCTCCTGCTGCTCGTCCAGGCCGCCCCGATAGTTCATCAGCGCCTGAAACTGCCGCTCTTCCTTTGCCAGGTGCTCCTGGAATTCTTTGCGCTGGCGCAAAAGCTCCAGTTCGGTTTCCTCTTGCCTTTCCATCCGCTCCAGCTTTACTGCAAGAAACGCAGTGCAGCCTGCCAGCAGCAAAATTGCCATTCCGAGAATCACAATACAGGTGATCATTCTTTTTTCCTCCTCCTTTAAGTTCCATACGACAGCAAGCTCTCGACTTCGCTGTAATACATCTTGGTCTTTTTATTTTCCTTTGGCTTCGCCCCAAAGGGCCGCAAAACGAATAAGTATCGCAGTGCATCCGGCGCGTGTGTCAGCTCGTGCGGCTCATTCGCGCAATCGTTGGGCTTCTTCTTGTCTCTGGCAATGCTCTGCAATGTCCGAATCAGATTCGGGCAGTTTTTGAAGATCTTCAGCCTCGCCGTCTCTTTGCCCTCCGGGTCCGTGTAAACCTGAAGCCATTCTTTCAGGTTGGCCCAGCCCGAAATCCTGTCATTGGAAGAGCGCTCAAAGTGCAGCCCATAGCTGTCAAAAATCTCTGCCCGCGTCCTTCCGCTCTCATTGCTCCTGCCAAACATATCCGGCGGCGCATACCGCAGATAAATCGCCTCTCCCTGCTCTGCCTGCTTCATGGCCTCTGCGGCCTTTGGGATAATCAGCCCTTCTTCATAAACCTCCCGGTAAACGTATGCGTTGTTTTCCTCGTCAAACGCCACCCAGTAGCTGGCCAGCATGTCCAGCCCATAGTCCATCGTGTGATATCTGCGCCAGTCATCCGGAATGGCAAACGGCTCGCAAACGTGAATATCCCTGCGCATCTCGTCAAAATACGCCCCTTCAAAGGTCGCCATCGCCTCTTCCGGGCTAGCCGGGTACTCCCTCAGCGTCTTTTCGCCCAGCAGCTTGCGCGTTTTTCGGTACCACGCCGCATCCCGCCTCGGATCCGCGTCCCATGGCAGGAAAATCCGGTTGAATTCCTCCGCCTGCTTCCATGTCTTTTCAAAAAATGTTCCGGGCATCATGGTAGAAAGTCCGATAACCTTCCCTCCCCCCGGTCGGTTGATGACGGGCAGGCCCGCGGTCCAAATCTCCTCCGCATATTGCTGAAATGCCCATTCGTCAAAGAGCAGAAGATTTGCCGTAAACGACCGGGAAACACCCGGCGCCGAGTTAAATGCCTGAAAGATGCTGGGCGCGTTCCCTTTTTTGAATATCTTGATGGTCATCGCTGTCGCTTCAAATCGGAATCCCCCCGGCGGCTCGGGCCCATATTCGGAAAAGAACTCCGGCATGTTGCGCACAATCACGCCCAGCCTGCGCACCAGCTCCTTGGCCTCCAGCTCAGTCCTGGAAAGGGCGACTACCGTCGAGCCTTCCCGGGTCATCAGCGTGTAAAGCGCATAGCAGATCGCAAGCCAGCTCATGCCCAGCTGCCGTGCTTTTAAAACGATGTTGAACTTGTGCTCGTGTATCGAGGCAAGGGCCTTTTTCTGCTCCGGCCAAAGTTTAAAGGGGATGACGGCCTCTGTCGCGTCCTTGTCCTCAATTTTGCAGTAGCTTTCTATGAAGTAGGCAAGATCGCCCGAGAGATATGCCAGCTCCCTCTCCCGAATCCGCTCAATCCTCTCCTTCACAGCGTTTGCTCACCTTTCGCAGTAATTCCCTGTCCCCATCCGAAAGCTCCGTGCTCTGCGTCTCTCCCTCTGCCGGGTGCAGCTTTTGCAGCATCTCAAATGCCTTAAATTTGGAAAACATCTTATACTCCACCGAGCCATCCTTCTTAATCTCAATGCGCTCAACTGCGCGCTTTGCTCTGGGTGTCAGTTTTTCAAAAGCCTTTGGCCGCCAGTGTGTCTGCCCATCCTCATCCGTGTATCGCTCCAAGTAGTTCGCCGGATTTTGAAATGCAATCGCTCTGAGCTCTTTTTCGATTTTCTCCTGCAAATTTTTCACGCTCTGTTTTCCCTCCCATTCCTCTATTTCTCCGGCAGGAAAAGCGGGCATTCTTCCACAAAATATCCATCAGCCGCCTCCGTCCCCAATTCGCGCGTGCGCCATCCCGGCACGGGCCTCAAATGCCTGCTCCAGTTGCATCCCCGCCCCGCCCTGTTTGGAACTGCGTTTTGACAAATCCAGCAAAGTGTCTCTTCTTCCTTCCGTCGTCTGCCCGGTTTCATGCCGTCTCCCTCCCCGCTTCCAAAATCTCAATCCCTGCCATCTCCAAAAGCTCCTCCCTGCCCATCGCATATGCGCATTCCATGCAGAGCCTGCCCTCTTCCAGCTCTAAATAGCTCTCTCCCTCGCAAATATACTCTCCGCAGTTTTTGCAGAGGAAAATCGGGTCAGTTTTTTTCTCGCCATAATTCATACCAAATCTTTTCCCGCTTTCTTGCCTGTTCTAAGCGCTCTTCGAGCTCCAAATTCTTTTTCGTCAGATGAAGGATCATCTCGGTCAATTCCTCTTTTTGCATATCTCTTTTCATCTCAAACTCCTCATTCACACTTCGTGATTATATATTATCACTATATGTGTGATTAGTCAATTTATTTTTTCACATTTTGTGTGATATTTTTCTAACACTCTCCTATTGCCCCAAAAGCCGCCATTGTTGCGCCTATTTTGCCAGTCCTCTCCGCCTTCTTGTAAAATCTTCTTCCTCTGCTATAATAGAAATAAAGAGAGCGGCAAAGTGCCGCTGTTTAAACTTGTATTCCAATTCTCTGCGCTTCGCAGCAATATAATATAGGTAGAAACGCCCCGTAAAACCATCTACCTCTTCCAAAGGTGATCCGTATATGAAAGCAGTTCCCTATCCCAATCCGTCTGTCGATTCTCTCATGCGCCAATGCCGCGCGCTCCATGCGCAGTCCGGCCGGCTTCTTTTGCAGGTATCCCTGGTGGATGCCGGGCAAAGAGATCTCGGGGTCATTCAAAACGAGCTGGCTCAGCTCAAATCCTATCTCGAAAATCTGGAAGCGCTTCTCGCGCAAAAAGAGGACCTTCCTGCTGCTCAGCAGCTCTCCCTCCTTCCTTGACTTTTCTTTGCTCCTTTGCTATGATGTTAGTTGCCTGCGGATGTGGCGGAATTGGCAGACGCGCTAGATTTAGGCTCTAGTGGGAGACCATGCAGGTTCAAGTCCTGTCATCCGCACCACGTCGGAACGAGTTTCTCTCGTTCCGATTTTTTATTTGATAAAAATCAGCTACTCTCTGCACTTTCTCCTTTCCGCAAAAATCTGTGCTGAACTCCGCAGTCCATCGCCCGCCTATCTTTCCATTGCCTGTTTCCTCTTTCTTTTATATAATGAAGCTGAAAGAAACTTTTTGCAGAGGAGAAGAGAAGATCATGAAAAAAGAGTATCGCGCAAAGCCAGAATCCATGAAAAGCATCCCGACCTACGGTTTCTCCTGGGTCGATTTTGTAACGGCCATTCCCTCCCCGCTTTTTGTCGTTACCAGCTATAAATCCAATGGCCTGCCCAATGCCTGTCTGCAATCGTGGGCGACTTTCGTGGGCAGCGGCGAGGATTTTTACTGCATCATGGCCTCTGTCAATCAGGCTGGGCATATGTATCAGACGATCAAAGAGACGGGAGAGCTGGTTCTGAACTTCCCCTCCGCAGAATACTACGACCGCTGCTATGCCACGATTGCCCATAACGGCTTTGAAGACGATGAGATCCGCAAATCCGGGCTGACGGCAGAACCCGCCGCCACAGTTCACGCGCCCAGAATCCGGGAGTGTTTTTTGAATCTGGAGTGCCAGTATCTTTGGGAAAAGGAGCTATATGAAGGGTCAAGCCATGTTGTCCTGTGCGCTGTCGCCAAAAACGTCTGCATAGACAGCGCCCTTTTTCAGGAGCATACGGGCCGCTATTCGGATCAGGGGTATCTCTATAATGTGCACTACCCCATCAACCCCGAAACCGGCAAAGGCGGCTACGACTGCTTGGCCACTCTAAAGGAAATCGAGCATTCCAAAACTTATTATTGATCCTCCCCGTCCACAAAGAGGGGCGGATTCCATCCGCCCCTCTTTTTAGTTCGTCCTTCCATTATCTTGTCATAAAAGCACTACCCAAACCGATTGTATCATTCTCTCTTTTATTCCATAATTTTCCATTACCATTCTCGGAGGAAAACTATGGATACTCTTTCTTATGTTGTCGCCTGCAATATTCTCAAACTGCGCGCCAGAGCTGGTCTCTCACGCCTGGCTCTGGCTTCGGAAGCTGGGATCGGCCAGGATACGCTCCACGATATCGAGCATGCCTGTATCAACTCCAGCGTCAGAACCATCGATAAAATCGCAGACGCTCTGGGCGTCCCTTCCTATCAGCTTTTCGCCGGGTGGTATCCGCCTCATTCCAAGGCCGCGCCGCTCATCGAATTTTTGCTCAAGGCTTTGTAAATCTCACTTTCGCCTTTCCCCCCTGCCCTATCCTCGCATCGCCTTCGCCATGCTTCTTGCCCAGAATTCCCTTAACCATGCCGCTTATCCGTCACTTCGTTCATAAATTATTTATGCAATTGTTTCATCTTTTTGGCCGCAGCCCTTGCAGGCTATGTTATAATAGAGAAAAGTCCCATCAGAAAGGATGCTGGTATGTTAAAAAAATTTAGCATATGCGCGATCAGCTTTTTGCTTGCCATCATGTTAGGTTGTGCCCCCGTTTTAGCCGCCGAAGTCGCCGAAGGGGAATCCCGCGTCGCCATTGGCGCAGATCTAACCGCAGAACAGCGCGCGCAAATTTATAAAGACTTCGATCTTTCCGCTGGCGATGTGCCCGAGCTCCTCGTAACCAATCAGGAAGAGCGCCTGTATCTAGAGGGCATCGCGCCGGAAAACAAGATCGGCAGCGTCGCTCTCTCCTGCGTCTATATCCAAACTTTGGAAGAAGGCGAAGGGCTGAATATTTCACTGCATAATGTCAACTGGTGCAGTGAAAATATGTACCGCAATGCGCTCATCACCGCCGGCATTACAGATGCCAGCGTCATGATCTCGGCCCCCTTCCCTGTCTCCGGCACCGCTGCCCTCACAGGCATCTATAAAGCCTATGAGGATATCACCGGCCAAAAGCTGAATGAATCCGCCAAAAAGGCCGCCGCCAGCGAACTGGTCATCACGGGCGATTTGGCAGAGGCCATAGGCAGCGTGGATGCCACTCTGCTCGTCAATGAGCTCAAAGGCATTCTGGATCAAACGCAGAATATGACGGACGATGAAGTCCGCGCAGAGATCTCCGCCATCGCAAAGGATTTGGGCGTGGAGGTGTCCGATTCCCAAGTAGAGCAGCTGCTCCGCCTGTGCCGCGAACTGGAAGGGCTGGATACCGACCAGCTCCAAGAGCGCCTGGAATCCATTGTCGGTGTCATCGATTCCGCCAAGAAGGTGGATACCTTCTTCTCCAAGCTGGGCAAAGATATCCAAAACTTTTTCCAGAGCGTCGGAGACTTTTTCTCCAACCTATTCAAGAAATAGCCGGCTATGGCTAGCAGAAGCGCCGCCTGTAATTCAGGCGGCGCTTTTCGTTTCTCCGATTGTGTGTCAGCGCGCAGACGGCCGGTATGCCCGCCCATTCCTCTTTCCCGCTATAATCCATCCCTATCTCCTCCTTTCTGCCTGCCATGGCGTCCTTTTATCCGCCCCATAGCCATGCCGGCTCTGCCCTTCATTTTCTTTCATAAAAATGCTATCCTCCACCCTCCCTTCTCTGCCGCCTTTCCGGTATCTGCGCGCTCACCCTTCTTTTCCCGCAATAAAAAAGAAGCAGAATTGCTTCTGCTCCTTTTATTCTTTTTGTTCTAGATTGTGTCCCCTGCACCATCTGTCGGCGGCGCGTCCGTCTCCGCCGGCGTAGACTCCTGAGGAGGAGCTGTGGGTGTCGGTGTGGGCTGTGGCGTGGGAGTAGGCGTCGGTGTAACCGGCTGCGTAGGCGTCGGCTGCACGGCTCCTGTCCCGACGATCTTCTCTCCCTGCACCGCGTTGTAGGTGGAGTTCGCCAAGAACTCCTTTTTCACCAGCTTGCCGTCTTTATAGTAGTGCTTGTAGGAAGCGTATTTCGAACCGCTCTTTTCTTTGCGCACGATCTGCTCATAGCCCGTGGGCTTAGTGCTGTCCTGCGTGATTTTCATGGCCTTAGGCGCAATCGAGCCGATGTAATCCGAAGTGAGGCGAATCTCGTCATACTCTTCCGGCCAAGCCTCGCCATAAATTTCGATGTGCACTTTCTTGCCCTCTGCCGAGGCAACGATGAAAATATCCGAATTGGTGTTATTTTTCCAGGTGAAGTCGATCGTCCCCGTGTTGATGGTCGCATCTAGCCCTGCATCCACATATCCGACCTTGCTAGAGTGGTTTCTGCGATAAACGATCTCCAGATCCGCCTTGACGACCGCGTTATAAAGCGTCGTGGAAACCTGGCAAACGCCGCCGCCTGCCTGCATTTCCTTATCCGCGCCGCCGTTGATAATCGCCGGTGCCGGCTTCCAGCCGCCCGAATACGTTCTCGGCCCAATCGTATCGTTCATGGAGAATGTCTCTCCCGGCTTAATCACCACCCCGTTGATGGCGTTGGTCGCCCGGGTGACGTTGAAAGAGCGGTTGGCATCGCTGGAAGCAAAGGAAGTCTCAAAAACCGATCGCCGGACGATCTTGCCCTCAATATCTGCCAGCTTAACCTCCGCCTCCGTCTCCTGCACCGGCGCCTCAACCTGAACCTTCTTTCCCAGCTCAAACGCGCCGCGCAGCTGTTCAATCAGCTCCTGCTCATTCAGCTCCAGGCCGGTTACGTCTGCAATGTAGGAGACCTGGCCTTTTTCCATTTTAAACGTCGCGTTCTGCGGCTCCACATTGATCTCCGCCGCCAGCGCCGCAACGTACTCTTTTGCCTTCGCATCTTCCCATTCTACAAGAATCGGGAAATCCCTGCCGTTGGTCTTAATCTCCTCAGCTTCCGCCATCACTTGATCGTAGCTGCCGTCAGCCGAAATCGGCCGCAATGCCTGCGCCAGGGAATCCTCGTAGTTGAGCGTAATCCCCGCCGCAGCCGGAGCAAACGGATAGACCTTATCCTGATAGATGATCTCAACATCCAGCGTGTCTTTGAGCGTCGCATTGTGATAGAGCAGTTCTGCCTGAGCCTCTTCCATCGTCATGCCCGAAATATCGATGCCCCCAACCGAAATGCCCTGCAAAAAGACATCTGTCTGCACAATCGCCAGGCGCTCCTGCTCGCGCTCTTCTTTTTTCGCATTTGCCGAAATCAGAAAAATACCGCCCGCAATCAAAGCCGCAGCGGCAATGCACAACAGCGAAATAATCAACGGTTTCCTGCTTTTCTTTGCGCCGCCCCCCGGCTCCTGTCCAGCCTGGCCGTCTTCCCTCTTCTTTTCTGTCTCCATCATCCCAGCTCCTATCACGAATTTCCCGCATTTGACTGCTATGTTCTATTATAGTTTACCAAACATCCTGGCGCAATACGCCGAAGTATCCGTTTTGCAAATTATTTGTCATTTTTCGCCATGGCAAAGCCTTGAACAGGAATCACACTATTTTGGATATTTCCCCGTAAATATTCCCGAACGTTGGAGATCGCGATCTCCACCAGCCGCCTGCGCGTCTCAATGGGAGACCACGCCAGATGCGGCGTCAAAATGCTCCGCTCGTGATGCGCCAATCTATCGCCCTGGCAGGGCGGCTCGCTGGCCATCACGTCCGCCAGGTAAAACCCGATCCTGCCCGCTTCCAACGCGGCCAGAACGTCCTCTTCCCGCACAATTTTGCCGCTGGCCGTGTTGATCAAAATCGCATTTTCCCGCATCAGGGCAATTTGCTCCGCCGCGATCATCCCTTCGGTCTGCTGTGTCAGCGGGCAGTGGATGGAGAGCACATCGCTTTGCCTCAGCAACTCTTCCAGGCCGACTTCCCGTACGCCCGGCAGATTTCTTGGCGTGCGCGTATGCGCAATCACCTGCATCCCCAGCGCCTGCGCCGCCCTTGCCATGCCCTGGCCAATCGCGCCCAGCCCCAAAATGCCCATCGTTTTGTGCGCGAGCTCAACGAGCGGCTTTTCCCAAAAGCAGTATTTTGGGGAGTTCTCCCATTTCCCCGCCTTCACCGCCTCATTATGCAGATGCACATGGTTGCATACTTCCAGCAGCAGCGCCATGCTGTGCTGAACGACGGCATAGGTGGAATAAGCGGGAATATTCGTCACGGCGATCCCTCTCTCCCGCGCCGCCTCAATATCGACAACGTTATACCGCGTGGACAGCACGCCAATATATCTCATGCCCGGGCAAGCATCCATCACAGCCTTGCCGATCACCGCTTTGTTCGTCAGAACAATCTCGCTCTGCCCAATGCGTTCGGCTATCTGCTCTGCCGGCGTCTGGCGGTACTGCCTCGTCTCCCCCAGTTCAGCCAGCGCCTCCCAGCCCAGCGGCTCGCTTCCCAGCCCCTCATCATCCAGCACGACAATTTTTCTCATATTCCTTCTCCTTCCCGTCTAAAATATGATAGCAAAAAAATTGCATGGGATCTATCCCTTTCCCATTTGTGAATAAATTGCGACATTTGGCTGGAACAAATTGACAGCTGCACTTCCCTTCGCTATAATTTGTTAGTCAGCTAATATTAGTCAGCTAACTATTTTAGAATTGCTTTTGGAAGGAAGAGAAGCGCATGGAGAAAAAAGAATCCTCTATTGATATTTACCGCCTCTTTGCCCAAATTATGAAACTGAGCTTTGCAGAAGCCTTTCCGCATTTTCATGAACTGAGGATGCACCCTGCCCAGGCAGATCTGCTGGAGATCGTGTATCAGAATCCGGGAATCACGCAGTCCCTGCTGGCAAAAATGCTCTATATCGCCCCGTCCACCGTCGCCATCTCCCTCAACCGTCTGGAGGAATCCGGCTATGTCTATCGGGAAAAGGGCGCGGATAAGCGCAAGAGCCTTGTGTTTCTGACGGATCAGGGTATGCAGGTCGTGGATACAATCGCCGATCTCTTCCGTCAGCTGGATCAGCAGTTTACGGCAATGCTCGCGCCCGATGAGATCCAAACGCTCTCCGCCCTGCTTCATAAAATCCGCGACGGCTTTGCACTCAGCCGCATAGGCGCATGTGAAAATACGCCGGCTGTGCAAGCGCCGCCGCTGCAAGATATCATCATAAAGAAAGGAACAAGAAATGTCTAAACTACTGAAATTTCTAAAACATCATCTGATTCCTGTGCTTCTCGTATTGGCGCTGCTCGTCGCCGAGGCATTTTGCGATCTTGCCTTGCCGTCATATACCTCCGAGATCGTCAATACAGGCATTCAGCAAAGCGGCATAGAAGAGCCCGTTCCAAAGGTGCTCAGCCAGGAGAGCTATTTTCTGCTGTCCGGCCTTCTGCCCTCAGATCAAGCGGGGATTATGGAGCATTATGTCCGCTCAGAAGATAAGAGTGAACTGCCCAGGTCTCTGCAAAGCATTTCCGACGATGTGCAGGCTTTCTATCTGCTCAAAGATCTGAGTGAGGAGGAGCTTTCCAGCCTGGAGTCCGTCCTCTCCTATCCCATGCTGCTCTGCATGGCCATGTCCGGCGATATGCAGGCAGACGGCGAAAATGCAGATTATACCCAAAACCTGTTCGACGGCGATCTGCCCATCCCGGAGGGTGCCGATCCCCAGCAGTTTTTCGCCTCTCTGGATCAGGCTGGCAAAGACGCTTTCCTGGCAGAGATCTATCAAAAATTCGATGAACTGCCCGAGACTATCCTGGCGCAGATCGGCATTCTCTTCGTCCAAAATGAGTACGAGAGCCTTGGCATCGATCTCGGCAAAATTTCCAACCGCTATATTTTAATCTCCGGCGCAAAAATGCTGGGTCTGGCCCTGGCCTCTATGGCCTGCACGATTGCCGTGTGCTATCTGGCCTCTGTCATTGCCTCCAGCGTGGGCAGAGAACTGCGGGGCAATGTCTATCGCAGGGTGCTGTCCTTCTCAAACGAGGATATCGAGAAATTCTCCACAGCCTCGCTCATCACGCGCACCACCAACGACGTCACCAACGTCACGATGGCCATCGTCATGCTGCTGCGCATCGTTTTCTATGCGCCCATCATCGGCGCGGGCGGCATCGTCAAGGTGTTCGGCACCAACTCCGGCATGACCTGGATCCTCGCCGTAGCCGTCGGCGTTATCTCGCTCGTGATGGGAACAGTCTTTGCCGTCGCCATGCCCAAATTCAAGGGAATGCAGAAACTGGTAGATAAGCTCAATCTCGTCTCCCGGGAAATTCTGACCGGCCTCAGCGTCATCCGCGCCTTCGGGACGCATAAGCACGAGGAAGAGCGCTTCGATCAGGCCAATACCGCCCTGATGAAGAACGGCCTGTTTATCAACCGCACCATGTCTCTCATGATGCCGCTGCTCATGCTTTTGATGAACGGCATCACGCTGCTCATCGTCTGGAACGGCGGCCACAGCATCGATGCCGGCCTGCTGCAAGTCGGCGATATGATGGCATTCATCCAGTATACCATGCAGGTCATCATGGCATTTTTGATGATCACCATGGTCTCCATCATGCTGCCCCGAGCCAATGTCTCGGCCGAGCGCATCGACGAGATTTTAAGCTGCGAGCCTTCCATCGCCGAGCCGCAGAAAGCCCTGCCCATGGCGGCAGATCAAAAGGGCGTTGTGGAGTTTCGCGATGTCAGCTTCCATTATCCCGATGGCGACGAGGATGTGCTGGAGCATATCAGCTTCACCGCCCGCCCCGGCGAGACAACCGCCATCATCGGCAGCACGGGCAGCGGCAAATCTACGCTCATCAACCTCATCCCACGGCTCTACGACGCCACTGGCGGCAAGGTGCTGGTGGGCGGTGTAGAGGTCTCCCGCCAGAGCCTGCAATCCCTGCGCGAGTCCATCGGCTTCGTGCCGCAAAAAGGCCTGCTGTTCTCGGGAACTATCGAGTCCAATATCAAGTTCTCGGATGAATCTCTCAGCGACGAAGCCATGAAAAAAGCCGCCTCCATCGCCCAGGCGACGGAGTTTATCGAGAGCAATTCTCTCGGCTATTCCCGCTCCATCGCCCAAGGCGGAACTAATGTCTCAGGCGGGCAGAAGCAGCGGCTTTCCATCGCCAGGGCGCTTGCAAGCGATCCGGATATCCTCATTTTTGATGATAGCTTCTCTGCCCTGGATTACCGCACAGACGCCGCGCTGCGCAGGGCCATCAAGGAGAATACGGATAACAAGACGGTCATCATCGTGGCCCAGCGCATCAGCACCATTGCCAATGCCGAACAGATCATCGTGCTGGACGACGGCAGAATCGCCGGCATGGGCACGCATCAGCAGCTTCTGGAATCCTGCGATGTCTATCGCCAAATCGCTCTGTCTCAGCTTTCAGAGGAGGAACTTCAAAAATGAGTGAAAAGAAAAGATCGTTCGGCCGCCCCGGCGGCGGTCATGGCCCCGGCGGCCATATGCGTGCAGGCGAAAAAGCAAAAGATTTTAAGAGCTCCATCAAAAAGCTCGCCCGCGTGCTCTCCAAATACAAATTCAGCCTGCTTTTGGTGGTCATTTTCGCCGCCGCAGGCGCAGTGTTCTCCATCATCGGCCCCAAAGTGCTGGGCAACGCGACAACCGAAATCTTCAACGGTCTGGTCTCTAAAATTTCGGGCGGCGCGGGCATCGATTTCGGCAAGATCGGCAGAATTTTACTGACGCTGCTCGGCCTGTATCTGGCCAGCGCGCTGTTCTCCTTTATCCAAGGGGTCATCATGGGCAATGTCTCTCAGAAGGTCTCCTATGGCCTGCGCCGGGATATTTCCGTCAAAATCGAAAAACTGCCCATGAGCTACTATGATAAGCATACCTACGGCGAAACGCTCTCCCGCATCACCAACGATATCGATACGCTGACGCAGAGCATGAACCAGAGCATGAGCCAGGTGATCTCCTCCGTCTGCACACTGGTGGGCGTGCTGGCCATGATGTTCTCCATCAG
>CAJUPM010000020.1 GCA_910588425.1 uncultured Christensenellaceae bacterium
GAGCGTCGCCTTGCCAAGGCGAATGTCGCGAGTTCGAATCTCGTCTTCCGCTCCATTTTTTAGGCTGGAAGTTTGGGAGCAATCCCTCTTCCGCTACACTTGCGGGTGTAGCTCAATGGTAGAGCTCCAGCCTTCCAAGCTGGCTACGTGGGTTCGATTCCCATCACCCGCTCCAGTATAAGCACCTCTAGCTCAGTTGGTAGAGCACCTGACTCTTAATCAGGGTGTCCAGAGTTCGAGCCTCTGGAGGTGCACCAAAAAACCGCTTTGTTAAGCGGTTTTTTTATTGCCTTTTGCAGCAAAACCCTACTCCGACTACATTTTGACTACAAAACGGTGTTTGCCCGCTAGCCTCCGTTACAAATTTTTAATACAGCAAATACTTCCCCAAAAAAGGCCAGAGAAATCGTAATTTTTTCGCATTGCTGACGCGCTCGTTTTTTTGATTCGGGTTTTATCTCTACATATTGTCCCATAATTTTCTTAACAACATTACTAAGTGAGGAAATTATGGAAACGATTCATCAAACTATCGCCAAAAATATTTTAACTTTTCGCAAAGACGCCGGCTTTTCTCAGCTGGCGCTGGTGGCCAGTGCAGAAATCGCCCTCAAAACACTCCATACCATCGAGCATGCCAATACAAATTGCAGGCTTCGCACATTGGAGAAAGTTGCAGACGCGCTTAATATTCCTATAGTGCGGCTTTTTGAGGAAAAGCAAAATTCATCATCCAATCTGGATTCGCTGATTCGCCTTCTGTCCCAAAGCCAATAATAGACAGAGCCGATGCCCTCCTTTGATTTCTCTTGCTGACAGCGTCATTAAAATACTCTAAAATATCGCTTTCTCCCTTTCAGGGAAACAAAAAAGCACTCGAACGAGTGCCTTTTTGCTATTTCTTATTATAACCCACTGGAATAAACCGCATCGACTTTGCCATCGCAGAATGTTACTTTTATCTGCGAATCCCATAGATTATTGCTCTCCCATACAAACGTAGCATAGGACATGACACCTATCTTATATTTGGCCGTCTGTTCTGTAGATGGCCCCAGCAATATATCTACCTGTTCGGATATCATCCCCATCTTCAAGCGCTTAAAATTGTCTCTCGTTACTCCCTGCTTCCCGCTTTTTTTATACGCTGCCGCTTCCTCCCTCATTCCAACAGATCCCCAAAATCGCACACGGCTTGTTTCAATTGTGATTTCAGGACCATCAGCTAATTTTGCCAGGATATCAATCCTATCATGCTCCTTTGCCTTCCAAATCAGATGAATTATTCCATCGTCTTTAACAGAATCCGGCTCGCCATATAAATTCTCTATGATCGGCTTTATCTCTTCATTCGCAAAGCTTGCCTGTTCCTCCAAAACATCCGGCCACCGAATCACTACTGCATCCAGGCCATACGATTTTGGAATTACCACCCCGTCATAATTAAAAATCCGAAACTGCAGCTGCACCTGCCTTCCCTGACACTGGGCGTTATTATACTTATAATAAACATGCTTGCCAATTAAATTGCCGGTTTGATAAAAATCCCTTTCGCTCGTCTCATCTTCCTGGCCAAAGATTTCCCGGATTTCCTCGATGGTCATGCCATAGTATAGCGGCTCATCGCAGAACTTCAATTCTTCTGGAATTCCCACTTCTTTGCGCGGCTCTGGCGTAGGGCTGGGTGATGCCTCCACCTCAACCGATGGCTCAACCGACACTTCAGGCTCCTGCTCCGCCTTGCCGCAAGATACGAATACGGCGCAGCACAACATCACAGCCAATAACAGGCTTAAAAATTTCCTCATCCAACCTTCCCCCTAATCCATTTCTTTTATCATAGCATTTTTCGCTATTTTTCGTCAATTTTCTACCAATACTTTTATATCATTGCATTCTATTTTTTACATTCAAAGTGCGCCATTGCACAAGCATAACTTTCAAGCGGGAACCGGGAATGCCCAAGATGGAAGCGGCACTACTCCCCCGCTTCTAAAATGCAAAGCAACCCAAAGAGGGCAATACTTCGGTATACGATGCGCAATCTACCTCTCGGCTCTTGCTACTGCCGATATTTTGATACAAAAACATTGCCTTATTCCATTGTTTAGGCAAATTCATAAATTCCATAATTTTCTATAACTGTATTTTTTAAGAGAAAATTATGGAAAACACCTATCGAAAAGTTGTCGCTCAGAATATCTCCCGGCTCCGCGGGAAGACCGGGCTCTCTGAGTTCGCCTTTGCCATAAATGCCGGCATCGATCCCAAAACACTCCGGGCCGCCGAACATGCTGATGGAAATTTAGAGTTTAGCACTTTGGACAAGATCGCGAATGCGCTCGGCGTTTCCACGGCTCAGCTCTTGGAAGGCATTCCTGACGCATCATCCCGGCTGGCTTCTTTGACAGACCTGCTGTCTGGAAATGACAAATAAAAAAGTAGGCTTCATACCTCGCTTTCCCTTGCCTCCTCCGCAGGAAGTGCATCCAAAAAATTTTAGACACAAAAAAACCGCTTAACAAAGCGGTTTTTTGGAGCCAGCGAAGGGACTCGAACCCTTGACCTGCTGATTACGAATCAGCTGCGCTACCAACTGTGCCACGCTGGCGTTTCAACAACTGCGATTGTATCACACTTGGCATCTGCTTGTCAATCATTCCGAGCGAAAATACTGGTAGAAAGTGCATTTAATGTTGCCGTTATACAGCTTGCGCTTTTTATCCGCCTGTTTTCCATAGGCAGATTCAAACTGCTCGTCTGCGCAGATGAAGTAGCTTTTGAAATGCGCAAGCTCTCTTAACCTTGTTCCCATATCCCGATAAAGCTCGCGCACCTGCTTTTTCTCACCCATGCGGATGGCATAAGGCGGATTGGAGAAAACAGTTCCCTCCGGCGTTTTTGGCGCAAAATCCCGGGCATCCGCCACAGAAAAACGAATCAAATCTGCAACTCCTGCACGCTTCGCATGAAACTCGGCCATCTCCACCATTTTCGGATTGAGATCCGAAGCAAAAATCTGCGCCTGCACCTCTTTTTTCACGGCTGCCTCCGCCTGTTCCTGCTGCCGGCGAAACGCCTTTTGATAGGCCTCGCTCCAGGCTTCGGCGTCAAACTGCCGAAAGAAGCCGGGCGCGCGATTCCGCGCCTGCAATGCGGCCTCGATGGCAATCGTCCCGCTGCCGCAAGTCAAATCGTAAAACGGCCTGTCTCTCCAGCGCGAAAGGCTGATAATGCCTGCCGCCAGCGTCTCCCGTAAAGGCGCCGGGCCGTTTTTCACGCGGTATCCCCGGCGGTTTAGCCCCTGGCCGCTGGTATTGAGGCACACGCTGACCTTATCCGCCAAAATGCTCACATAGATCTGATACTGCGCGCCGCTTTCCCGAAAGAAGGAAACGCCATACGCGCCCTTCAGCGCCTCCACAACCGCTTTTTTCGAAACCGACTGAATATCCGGCACGCTTTTGAGCGTGGAGCGGACGGAATCCGCCAAGACGGGAAACAGCGCCGTTTTGGGCAAATAATCCGCCCAGGCTATCGCCTTAACGCCCTGAAAGAGCTCCTCGAACGTCGCCGCGGAAAACTCGGAAAGCACCAGATAAACCCGATCTGCCGCAGAGAGCCAGAGGTTTGCCCGCGCAATCCCCTCTTCATCCGCGCAAAAATATACCCGGGCATCCCTCGAGTGAACCTCTTCCAGCCCCAGCTGCTCCAGCTGCCTTGCGACAACTGCCTCCAGCCCAAACGAACACGCCGCATAACATAGCTGTTTGCTCATACTGCACCATTCTCTTCCTGCGCCGCCGCCAGATAATCATAAAGGGCATCGCCGGAGAAATCCCGATCTGGGATCTCCTCGCCGCCTATCGCCTCGATGGCATTGCGCAGCTCCCGAAACTCATAGTACTCGATGCCGTCGTCTGCGATGGCCGCCCGCAGGCTATCCAGCGCGCCCTCATCTCCCAGCCGCCCCAGGCATTCGGCCAAGAAAGCGAGATCTGCCTCCGGCGCGGCAAACTCCTCCAGCAAAATCTCCAGCGCACGAGTATCACCCGAGTAATAGGAGATGAGATCCAGCAGGCATTTTTTCGCATAGCCCTGGGCAACAGCATAGGCCTCGAACACTTGTTCGCGCACCTGCTCCCCTGCTTCTGCCAGCGCCGCCGTCGCCTCCTCTGCAAAAAGCGAATCCTCCTGCAAATCCCGCAGAATGTTCAGATACTGCTCATAGGGATGCGGCATCTGCATCTGCTCCAGCAGCGAGACAATATGCCCTTGGATTTCCAAAAGCTGTTCGGGCGTAACGTCCTTCTCCTCCAGGTTGTTCGCGTAGAGAATGCCCAGGAAAATCGGGTAGATCTCCTCTTTATGCTCCAAAATGCAGTGCAGCAGCGGATCGGGTAGCTCCACTTCTTCGAGGATATACTCTATCATCGCAGAGACATACAGCCTCGCATCCCCGATTTCATGGAAATACTGCATGGGGCTTTTGCCCTCCAGCCACTCCTTTGGGCTCTCCATCCAGGTATCATAGAGATCATAAAACCGCTCTTCCAGATGCTCCTCGTCTTTGACCAGCTCCTCGTTCTCCTGGCACCACTGCATATAATCCTGCATAAAGCGGGCATGAAAATCGATCACTTGCAGCTGCATGATTCCTGTTCCTCCAGTTTCCTTTCGATCGCCCGCATACACCGATGTAGCGCGCTTTTTTCCACCCCTGCGCGGCTTAGCATATCCGCCGCCAGTTCCTGCTGTTCCTGCCTTGCCGCCAGGCATAGAAACGCCCCTGCCCATGCCCGGATGCTGCGCATGGCCGGCGCCTTGCGAAAAGCGCCGAGGTATTTCCCCATCAGTTCAATCGCGCCGGGCATATACTGCTTCCAGCCATAATCCGAGGCCAGAGCGATGATCTCCTCCAAAACGCGCTGGTGGCTGCCCGTAAAATCCGAGCTCATCTCTTCCACTACCCCCACGCGCACTTCCGCGATCTTCCCCGAGAGATAGGCGATATAGGGCTGCTCTGCCTGCATTCGCCGCAGGCAGAGCAGCGCCTGGTTCTTGAGTTCATCTGGCTCGTCTCTCGAGAGCAGGAAGCGGCGGAAAAACTCCTCGGCCTTCTCATCTTCAAACTTGCAGATGATCTCGAAAACCGCTTTGCGGATGGCATCGTTGCCCACGCTGAGGCCCCAAATGAGCAAAGAGGAGAAATAGTCGTCCTCCCGCCATAAATCTTGCAGATGCCGCTGGTTTTTGCGAAAACAATCGTTCAAATAGCTGATGCGCCGGTGCATCTCCGCGATGGGAACCTGATAGTTATAGGCGATAAACGCCGACTCTCCCTTTTTCAGGGCATCCTGCACATAGTTTTTATAGAAGAGCGCGATGGTATCTTCCGGCCGCAGCTTGATCATTTTCAGAAAATATTCCAGGCTTTCCGCCAGACGCCCTGTGTTGGCCGCCGCCGCGCCTGCCCAAAACAGCGCCTGGGGATCGTATGGGATCTCCCCCAGGGCCTGGCACAGCACGCGGTAGGCCTTCTCATCTTCATTCAGCTCGCTGTATGTCAGCGCAATTTTAATCTTCTCATCCGGATCTTCGGGCGCAAGAGCATCCAGCTTGCTGCAATAGTAGAGCAGCTGCTCCGGGTCATCCAGGGCAAGGGAGAACAGCACGAGGTTGCAGGTCGCGTAGGTATCCTTTGGCCGATAGGCCAGCACCTCTTTGGAGAGCGCAATCGCCAGATCCACGTCTCCCCGGCAGTAATGCGCCAGCGCCAGGTTGTTTTTTGCATATTCCAAATCCGGGTGCTCCTGGCAGATCTCCCCCAGAATCTCGATGGCCTTGTCGTATTCCCCCCGATCGAGATAATCCCGGCCTTCGTCGCTTCTGGCCAGGCACTCCCGCGGCACGCCATACTCCTCGGCATCAAACTCCATCATCTCCAGAAAATCCCGGATATCCAGCGCATATTCGCCGTTCTCATACCGATCCAGATATTTTTCAAAACACTCCTGCGCCTTCTGCTCCTCCCGCATGCCAAAGAAGTTGCACCCCAGCAAAAACAGCGTGCGCCCCTCCTCCGCGGGCTGGCGCCGCATGGCCTCCAGCACCCAGTAGTTGCTCTCTTCAAAGTAGTTGATTTCCGTATAGAACTCGGCCAGCGCCAGCTGATATGCGCAGTTATCCGGCTCCTTCCTGACGGCTGTGCGCAGGGAATCCAGCGCGTCCAAATAGGCGCCTTTATCCATCTGCCGCTGATATTTCAAATAGTAATATTCTGCACTGCGCTCAAAGCTCACCACTTTGGGCTGCGCTTTTTTATTTTTGATCATTCACTCGTCTCTTCCAGCAGTTTTTGCAAATCCTCTGCGCGAAATAGGTATTGTTTGTTGCAGAATTGGCAGACCACCTCCGCCTGCCCGTCCTCTTTTAGCATCTGCTCAATCTCTTCCCTGCCCAGGGATAGGATCCCCTGAGAGAAGCGCTCTCTGGTGCAGCTGCAGACGTATCTCGGCTCCTGCGTTCTGGTCAGCTCAATTTTACCGTCCCGGAAAATTTTGCGGACAGCCTCCTCCGGGGAATACTGCATGAGCATGAGCGCATAGTTTTGAATTTCGAAAAGCCGGGATTCAATAAATGAGAGCGTCTCTTCGCTGGTGCCCGGCATGGGGCTGATAACCAGCCCTCCAGCCCGCAGTACAGAAGTATCGATATCCACCCAAACGCTCAGATAGACGATGGTGGGCTGCTGCTCACTTTGCAGATAATAATAAGCGAGATCCTCTGCAATTTCGCCGGAGACCAGCGCCGTCTGCCCCACATACGGCTCTTTCAGGCCAAGGTCTTTGCTCACAGTCAAAAAGCCGTCTTTGCCGACTGCGCCGCCCACATCCAGCTTGCCGTCTTCTCTGGCCGGCAGATTCACCTGCGGGTTGGCGATATACCCCTTGACTTCGCAGCTGCCGTTGGCCGTGGCCAGAACCGTCCCAGCCGGGCCGCCGCCGTTTAGCGTAATCGTCAGGTTTTCCCATTCCTGCCGCAGCTGGCTGCCCAGGATCGCCGCGGCTGTCAGCGTGCGCCCAAGCACAGCCGTCGCCACGGGATATGTCCCGTGTATCGCCTTGGCCTCCTCCACAAGCTGCGTCGTATCCGCCGCAATGATGCGGACTTCATCGTTTAACATCAAATGCACTAACTGATTTTTCAAATTATCATACCTCTTGCTTTTTCACTGCCCAAAACTGGATGCGCCGGCACTTCTCATCCGGCGGCTGCTCTGTTCCAAAGGCATAGGCCCTGGCCTCAAAGCCCGCTTTTTGCAAATCCCGCAGTACCGCGCCTGTTTCATGCCAATACTGGCGCTGGGTTTCATCTGTGCGCGCATAGCTTCCCTGTGCATCTTTGCAAAAGAAGGTCAGCTCCATCTCCACGCACTGCTTATCCCTATTTTGGACATTGCGCCAAAAATAAGTCAGCTCCTCCCCATCTTCAAAAAAGAGCTGGTCTGCCAGAATCTGCTCCAGCTTATAGCGGCTGCTCATATCAAAGAGCAGCGCCCCGCCCGGCCGCAGGCATTTGCCCGCCGCCTCTAAAAACGAGAAAAGCTCGCCCGGCGCAAGATAGTTGACGCCATCGCAGGCGCAGACGACCGCATCCACCTTTGGGAATTGCAGCCTGCGCATATCCTGGCAGGAGAACACAATCTGCTGCCCGGCCTCTCTGGCTTTTTGTGCCGCCCGCTCCAGCATCTGACTGCTGGCATCCGACGCCAGAATATCGTATCCCATCTTCTTCAGGCGCAGCGTGAGGGCTCCCGTGCCGCAGGCCGCTTCTCCAATCCGCCCGACCGGCCGGCCGGCTTTCTGAAGCAAGCGATGCACATACTCTGCCCACGCGCCATAATCAATATCGCCCATCAGCTCGTCGTAGAAACCGGCCAGCGCAGTATAGCTCTCATCGCACATCGGCAAAGCACCTCACATCAATTTCATTACCCTATACTATACTACAAACTCCCTGCCTCTTTCAACCATCAAACCCGATTTGCCCGGCTTTTGCCCAAATATACTGCGGCATTTTTCCTGCGGCGTTCAAAAACACAATTTTTGCGGGGTTATCCCAGTCATTTTGCCCGTTTTTGCTTGCGCCATACCCCAAAAAATGCTATGATACCTTAAAAATGGTCTTTAATTTATGTTTAGCATATATGGAGGAATGAAATGAAAAAGTATAACGTCGCTGTTGTTGGCGCGACAGGCATGGTCGGCAGAAAATTCCTGCAAGTGCTGGAAGAGCGCAACCTGCCCGTCGAGAACTACTATCTCTTTGCTTCGGCCAAAAGCGCCGGCAAAAAGGTTGCGTTCATGGGAAAAGAATACGAGATTATCGAGCTGACGCCGGATAGCATCAAAGGCAAAGATATCGATATTGCGCTGTTCTCTGCCGGCGCCGGCACGAGCAAGACGTTTGCTCCCCTCTTTGCCGAGCTTGGCGCAGTCGTCATCGACAACAGCAGCCAGTGGAGAATGGATCCGGATGTCCCGCTGGTCGTTCCCGAAGTCAACCCGGATGATATCGACAAGCATCACGGCATCATCGCCAACCCCAACTGCTCGACGATTCAGGCGGTCGTCGCCCTCAAGCCGCTTTACGACAAATACGGCATCCGGCGCATCGTCTACTCCACCTATCAGGCGGTTTCGGGCGCTGGGCTGGGCGGCTTTGAAGATCTGAAAAACGGAATCAACGGCGAAGCACCCAAAAAGTTCCCCTACCCGATCTTTGGCAACTGCATCCCCCATATCGACGTGTTCCTGGAAAACGGCTACACTAAAGAGGAGATGAAGATGGTCAACGAGACGCGCAAAATCATGGGCGACGACAGCCTGCGCATCACGGCGACCACCGTCCGCGTTCCCGTCTACTATGGGCACAGCGAGAGCATCAACGTCGAGCTGGGCAGCGCATACGATCTGGATGAGCTGAAGGGTGTTCTGGCCGCAGGTAAGGGCATCATCATGGCAGACGATCCTGCAAACCTCAAATACCCAATGGCCATCGACTGCGAGGATCACGACGAAGTCTACGTCGGCCGCGTCAGAAGAGACGACTCGGTGGAAAACGGCCTGAACCTTTGGGTTGTCGCCGATAATATCCGCAAAGGCGCCGCGACCAACGCCGTGCAGATCGCGGAAGAGTATATCAGAAGAAACGCGTAACCGCGCATAAAAAGAGCTGGGGCTATCTTCTGCCCCGGCTCTTTTCAGTTTAAAAGGCAAAATGAAACACAAAAAGCTTTTCTCATCCTTGGCATCGCCCTTATTTGCCTCGCGGTGGTCGGCTATTTTATCATCAGCCATGTTTTAAACCAGGATTTGCAGAAACAGCAGCAGGAGCTGGATGATCTCGCCAATATGCAGGCTGCTACCAAAAGCGGAGAGGCCGTCGAGATGGAGCTGCTTCGCTTTGCGGACGGCCGCTTCTTCCTAAAGCTTCCCAAATCCTTTGCGCCTATGGACGAATCCCTCATCGCCGTCAAATACCCTTCCGGCAATGCGCCGACGCATGTTTTCACCAATGAGCGGACGACCATCAACGTCGCCCTGAACATCACGGAAAACAATATGCCGGATGATGAAATTGCGCTGTATATCAAATACATGGAGCAGGAGCTGGAGGAGAGTATGGAGATACTCAGCTCTGGCACAACCGAAAAGGCTGGACGGCAAATCGGCCAGATTTCCTTCCGCTCCGCCGCTGTGGATACGGATATTTACAACCACTTTCTTGCCTTTTCCGACAACGGCAAGCTCGTGCTCATCACGTTTAACTGCACGGTGAATTTGCAGGATGAATGGCAGCCCGTCGGCGACTTTATCCTGCAATCCCTGCACTTCCCAGCAGAGAAGTAGCCGGCATCAAAAAAGAGAGGGATTGCCCCTCTCTTTTTTTGCCCTTTTTCAGCCTACAGACTCTCCGCAAAGGCTTTGCCCAGTTCCTTTGCCTTGCACAGATCCTCGTCGGAAGGCACGAAGGTTACTTTGAAGCCCTCTCCGAATACACTCGATTTCAGCCCCGTCAGCCGAGCCGTCAGGTTGGGGACTGCCTCGCCGCTCCATCCATAGGAGCCAAACACCAGCGCCGGGCGCTTCTTATTGTTGATGGCATCCACATGCGAAAGCAGATTCCAAATTGGCGCAACGGCATCCTGGTTGATGGTCGGCGAGCCCACGGCAAAGGCGTCCGAGGCGTTCAGCTCGCCCTGAAGGAAACCCATCTCGTGATCGTTGACATCGTAAACCGGGCAGTCTGCCTCTGGCAGCGCCTCTTTGATGCCCTGGGCGATGGCCTGAGCGATCTTGCCCGTGTTGCCATAGGCCGAGCAATAGAAAACCGGGATGCTCTTCTGCTCTTTGGCGGCCGGCTGGCTCCAGGCGCGGTATTGTTCCATGACCTGCTCCATCAGGCAGCCGCGGCTAAGCACCGGGCCATGGCTCGTGCAGATGCGCTCGATAGGCAAATCGGCAATCTTCTCCATTCCCGCCAGCACATACGGCTTAAACGGCCCGAAGATAGCGTCGTAATACCCCTTCAGCGCCTGCTGATACTGCCCCGGGTAAACGATGTTGTAGTCAAACGTGTGCGGCTCGCAGTAATGGGAGCCAAACATATCGCAGGAAAACAGCGTCTTATCCTGCTCATCCCAGGTAAACATGGAATCCGGCCAGTGCAGGAAGGGTGCGCTGTTAAAGCGCAGCTGCCGCCCGCCCAAATCGATGCTCTCCCCGTCTTTGACAAAGCGGATCTTGAGGTCTTCCCGGTTGGTGATATTCTTCAGGTAGATCGCGCCTGCGCGGCTGACGAGAATCTCTGCATTGGGGCAGAGACTCAGAAGCTCGGCCAGCGCGCCGCTGTGGTCCGGCTCGCAGTGGTTTAAGATGATATAGTCGATCTGCTCCGTATCTGCAATCTCCCGGATATTGCTGAGATACTGCTCAAAATATGTCTTGTGGCAGGTTTCGATCAGCGCGGTTTTCTGCTCTCCCCGGAGAAGATAGGAGTTATAGGTTGTCCCATATTCCGTGCGCATGACAACGTCGAAGATGCGCATATTCGGGTTCAGGATGCCGACGGAATAGAGATTTTCAGTTATTTTTATCGCTGCCATAGCTGATTTCCTTTCTCGCAAAAAAAGGAGCGGCTGCTCCTTTTTTATTCTTTATTCTTCCTCGAAAACGTCTTTATCTGCGCCGCACAGCGGGCAGACAAAATCTTCTGCAATGTCTTCCCATTTGGTGCCCGGCGCGATTCCGTTATCCGGGTCTCCCTTTGCCTCATCGTAAACATAGCCGCAAATGGTGCAAACGTATTTTTTCATTTTTGTTTCTCCTTTTCTATGGTTTCTTTAAAGGCTGTGCTGAACTCTATCCCGCTCCTCCGCCGTTTTAGCGTCGTTCCAGCGGTCCATCGTGCCAACCAGGTATCCGGTAATTCTGCGGATGCGCTCAATGGGCTTATGCTCATACGTATAGCGCAGCTCCACTTCCTCGCCGTCCACAGCGATATTCAGCGTTTTGAGCGCATGTCCCGGGATTTTCTCCTGCACATGCCGCACATATGCGTCAATTTCCTGCTGCTCCAGCGTTCCGCCTGTTACAGTGATATCTATCATATCCAATCCCTCCAATCATATTCCAAGATGCTGTCTCTTTACTTTTCCTTATATTTAAGATACCATATCTTTAGGGAAAATTCTGTTGCACTTGCAACATCACGGGAGTATTTTTATGTCGATTCCTAGCTCAACTCTGTTTGCCGGCATCTCTGAGGCCGAATATGACGCCATGCTGCACTGCTTTGAGACATATGAGCAGTCTTATTCCTCCGGCGCGCTCATCCGCACTTTTGACGATAAAAACCGCAGTGTCGGCATTTTGCAGAGCGGCCGCGCGGATATTCTGCGCCTGGATGCAGACGGCGGCAAGACCGTGCTCGAACAGCTGGAAGAAGGCAGCATTTTTGGGGAAATGCTCGCTTTTTCTGGGGCAGAGCAGGAGAATATCTGCGTCGTCTGTACTCAAAGCTGCCAGGTGCTGTATATCGATTATGAGCATATCATCAAGCGCTGCCCCAAAGCCTGCCCGCATCACAGCATTCTCGTGCAGAATATGCTGATGTTGCTCTCCCAAAAGGCACTGCTTTTAAGCCAGAGAGTTGAAGTTTTAAGCTGCCGCTCCATCCGGGAAAAGCTGCTGCACTATTTTTCGCTCTGCTCTCATCAGCAGGGCAGCCCCAGCTTCCGCCTTCCCTTTTCCATGAGCGCTCTGGCCGATTATATCTGCGCCGATCGCAGCGCGATGACACGGGAGATGAGCCGGCTCAAGCGCGAGCGTGTGCTGTCTGTGGATGGGCGCAAAATCACGCTGCTGCAACAAGAATTTTAGAAAAACCATCGTCCCCAATCGGTTCCAGCCTTCTTTGGCGGAATCATGAAAGCGAGAAGAAAAATGAAAATTACCGAATATCAGCAGAGATCCCAAAGGCTGATACAGCAGCTTTTAGAGGTTTGGGAAACAGCCGTCCGTGCCACGCACCTCTTTCTATCCGATGCCGAAATTCAAACCATCAAAAGCTATGTGCCTCAGGCGCTGAGCGAAATCCCCCATCTCATCGTCCTGGAAAACGAACAAGCTCGCCCTATCGCTTTTATGGGCATTGCCGGCAAAAAAATAGAAATGCTGTTCGTCTCCAATGCCGAGCGCGGAAAAGGTTTTGGAAAAAAGCTCGTGCAATACGGCATTGAAGTTTTTGGAATCAATGAGCTGGCCGTCAATGAGCAAAACCCGCTTGCCAGAGCCTTTTATGAGCACCTGGGCTTTTCTGTCTGCCAAAGAGCAGAGCTGGATGAACAGGGCAATCCCTATCCCATTCTCTATATGCGGCTGGATAGATGAAAAAACAATAAAAATGTAAAAAGGCCGGTTTTCCCGGCCCTTTTTTATCGCTGTTTCCGCTGTATTTTCGCCTCAAAGCAGGTGCCCCGCTTGTGCACGCCCCGAAAGAGCAGCTCCCCTTCCTGTTCCTGGCGGTATACCGAAATCTCATCCCCGGCCAGCGCCTGGGAAAGGAAGCAGATCGAGATGAGGCCAAGCTCCTCTGCCGAGGTGCCCTCCGGCAGGAAATCCCACAAAATATCCAGATAGGCGGCGTTGTTCAGATGGCAGTTCCAATCCGTATCCGAAGGGCGCACGTTCCAGCTGCCTGCATATTCCATCTGTTCGGGTAGCTGCAGGCGCACAGGATCCGGGCAGGAGCTTTGCATTTCCTCCTGCGCCTCGATGCCCAGCTGCAAAAAGACTTTTGGCCGCAGCAGTTTTTTGCTCTCGGGATCCACCAGGGCATAGGCTGTTACGCTGTTGACCAGCTCCTCCCCCTGCTCGCCCAAAATCTGAAAGCACCGGAAAAAGGCGGCGCGCTGTTCGCCCCGGTGCCACGTGCGGATTTGAATGCGCTCCCCGGCTTTGGGCAGGCGCTCTATTTTCAAATTTGCCCGGACGACCAAAAAAGCCATCCCCATCTTTGCCAGCTGTGCAAAGGCCAAATCGCCCTGCGCCAAGTGCCGCTCGCCCGCCTCCTGCTGGAGCCGCAGCAGATTGGAAAGCTTGAGCAGGCTGCCCTGGCCCACGTCGTAAGTGCAAACCTGATAGTCTAAAACATATTCCGAAGGCAATTTCATCTTCACTCACCTCTCCATCAAAGCAAAAGGGGCACCGCACCATCCCAGCGCCCCTTTTGTTCTCCCTATTTTTTAATGCCAATATCTTTGCGGTACTGCGCGCCCTCAAAGTGGATTTTCCGCACATTCTCATAGGCGGTTTTCCGCGCCTCCTGCATATCCGCGCCCTTCGCGACCACGCCCAAAACACGTCCGCCGGAGGTATAGAATTTGCCGTTTTCCAGCTTTGTTCCAGCATGGAACACGACAACGCCATCCGAAACCTCATTAAGGCCGCTGATCTCTTTGCCCTTCTCATAATGCTCGGGGTATCCGCCGGATGCCATCACGACGCAAACTGCCGCGCCCGGCTCAAACTCCAGCGCAATCTCGGAAAGCCGCTCTTCGATGACCGCTTCAAAAATCTCCAACAGATCGTTCTTCATGCGGAACAGCACGCTCTGCGCCTCGGGATCGCCAAAGCGAGCGTTATACTCCAAAAGCTTGGGGCCGTCTTTTGTCAGCATCAGCCCGAAGAAAATCACACCCTTGAACGGCCGGCCTTCCGCGTTAAGAGCATCCACCGTCGGCAGGATGATCTCCCGCTCCACCTGCTGCTGAATATCTGGGGTATATTTGGGCGTGGGTGAAAAAGTTCCCATGCCGCCTGTGTTCAGCCCTTCGTCGTTATCCCGGGCTCTTTTGTGATCTTGGGCGCTGGCCATGGGCAGAATGGTATGCGAATCTGTGAAAGTCAGCACGGAAACTTCCGGCCCCTCCAAAAACTCTTCGATGACGACGGTGTTGCCCGCTGCGCCAAAGGCTTTCTCCAGCATCACCTGCCGCACTGCCTGCTCGGCCTCCTGCCGGGTTTTGCAGATGAGCACGCCCTTGCCCAGCGCCAGGCCATCCGCCTTGACGACCAGCGGAATTTTCGCGGTTTTCACATATTCCAGCGCCTTTTCGGCATCCGAAAAGGTCTCATACTCCGCCGTGGGGATATGGTATTTTTTCATCAGCTCTTTGGAAAACGCCTTGCTGGCCTCGATGATGGCCGCGTTTTTCCTTGGGCCGAACGCCCGGATGCCCTCGGCCTCCAGCGCATCCACCATGCCCATGGCCAGCGGATCATCCGGCGCGACCACAACCAGATCCATCTTCTCCCGCTTGGCAAAGGCCACCATCTTTTCAATATCCGTCGCCGCGATGTCTACGCAGGCCGCGATCTGGGAAATGCCGCCGTTGCCCGGCGCACAGTATAGTTCCGGCTTTTTGGGGCTCTGGGCGAGCTTCCATAGAATGGTGTGCTCTCTTCCGCCGCCGCCGACTACCAATATTTTCATCTGCTCATCTCTCCTTCTCCTGTTTGCCGCCGCTCGGCTCTGGCCTGCGGCACCAAAAGAGCCCAAAAAGCAGCAAGGGAGCCCGGCATACTGCCGCGCTCCGCTTCTGCCCATTCTGCTTAGTGTTTGAAATGGCGCATACCCGTGAAGACCATGGCAATGCCCTTTTCATCTGCCAAATCGATGGATTCCTGATCCCGGATGGAACCGCCCGGCTGAATGATCGCCGTAATCCCGGCCTTTGCCGCCTCTTCCACGCAATCCGAGAAGGGGAAGAACGCATCCGAAGCCAGAACAGCGCCCTTCACTGCCTCGCCGCTGCGCTCAATCGCGGAAATCGTCGCCCAAATGCGGTTCACCTGCCCCGGCCCAATGCCCAGCGAGCAGTTATCCTTGCCGATGGCAATGCCGTTGGATTTGATGTGCTTGACGATCTTCCAGGTGAAGAGCAGGTCTGCCATCTCTTTTTCCGTCGGTGCGCGCTTGGTAACGACTTTGAGCTCGCCGTCCAGCAGAGCGTTGTCCGTCTCCTGCACCAACAGGCCGCCCAGCACGCTCTTCATTTCCAGCTTCTCCTCGCCATTTCTGCGGATAGAGGGCAGCTTCAGCACGCGCAGATTCTTCTTTTTGCAGAGAATCTCCAGCGCTTCTTTGGTATAATCCGGGGCGATGATGATCTCCAGGAAGATTTTCGCCATCTCCTCCGCCGTCTTCGCGTCTACCGTCTCGTTTACCGCAACGATGCCGCCGAAAATCGAAGTCGGGTCTGCCTGATAAGCCTTAGTATAAGCCTCGTAAACCGAATCTGCCTGGGCAACGCCGCAGGGGTTTGCATGCTTGAGGCCGACGGCCGCAATGCCATCGAACTCCCGCAGCTGTGCCAGCGCCGCATTGGCGTCGTTGATGTTGTTGTAGGAAAGCTCCTTGCCGTTGAGCTGCTCGGCAACCGCCAGGCTCCCTTCCACGGGAAGCGGAGTCTTATAGAAAGCAGCGCGCTGATGCGGGTTTTCCCCATAGCGCATCTCCTGCGCTTTTTCGTAGGTTACCGTGAATTTCTCAGGCAGATCGTTGCCTGTGATTTTTCTCAGATAGGAGGAGATCAGCGCATCATAGGCAGCAGTCGTCTCGAAAACTTTGGCCGAGAGATAGAACTTGGTCTCTTTGGAAACGCCGCCGGCTTTGAGCTCGTCCAAAACCTTGCCGTAATCTGCCGCATCCGTGATGACCGCGACATCCTGCCAGTTTTTGGCCGCCGCGCGCAGCATGGAGGGGCCGCCAATATCGATATTTTCGATGGCGTCTTCCAGCGTGCAGTTCTCTTTGGAAATCGTCTGCTTAAAGGGATAGAGGTTGACCGCGACGACGTCAATCGGCTCAATCTCCAGCTTTTTGAGCTGCTCCATGTGCTCGGGATTGGAGCGCATCGCCAAAATGCCTGCGTGAATTTTGGGATGCAGTGTTTTCACCCGGCCATCCAGGCACTCCGGGAAACCGGTGATCTCGGAAACCCCCGTTACCGGCACGCCCGCCTCGGAAAGCGCGCGTTTGGTTCCGCCCGTCGAGAGCACTTCAAAGCCCAGCTCGACTAACCCTTTTGCAAAATCGACAATCCCGGTCTTATCCGAGACGCTCAAAAAAGCTCTTGCCATCTTGTTTCTCCTTATTCAAACAAATTCAACCCTATCGGATTGTTACTTTTCTTCCCTGCACCAACAGCCGCCCCGCGCAGAACAGCGCCACGGCCTCGGGCAGAATTTCGTGCTCAACTTCTAAGATGCGCTGCTGCAAGCTCTCTGCCGTATCCTCCGGCAAAACAGAGACTGCCTGCTGCAGGATGATCGGGCCGGTATCCGCGCCCTCATCTACAAAGTGCACCGTCGCCCCCGAGACTTTCGCCCCGTAATCCAGCACCGCCTGATGCACCCGCAGCCCATAATACCCCTTGCCGCAAAAGGAAGGGATGAGCGATGGATGGATATTGATGATTTTGTTGGGATATGCCTCAATCATCTGCTTGCCCAAGATGCTGAGATACCCCGCCAAAACCACGCCCTCTGCGCCGTATTCCCGCAGAACGCCGAGGTTCGCATCGAAAAATGCCTGCTCATCTGCATAGTCTTTTTTGCAGATGACAACGCCGGGGATTCCCGCCTTTTTGGCGCGCTCCAGCGCATAAACCCCGGGCTTGCTGGAGATGACCACGGCAATTTCTGCCGGGATCTTCCCGCTCTGCACGCCGTTGATGACGGATTGCAGATCCGTCCCGCCGCCCGAGACCATCACAGCCAGCCGCTTCACAGGACAACCACCCCGCCCTGCTCGCCTGCCTTGACCTCGCCGATGATCTGCGCGTGGTCGTCTGTATTGGCGTTGATATAGGCGGTAATCTCATCGGCCTTGTCCGCATCCACGACGAACACCATGCCGATGCCCATATTGAACGTATTATAAGATTCTCTGGGCTCCAGGCCAGTTCCTGCTACCAGCATGCGGAAAATTTCCGGAAGCTCATAGGATTTGGAATCGACATAGGCGCAGACGCCTGCCGGGAAAATGCGGGCCAGCTTTTCATAAAAACCGCCGCCCGTGATATGGGCGATGCCCTTAATATCGTATTTGCTGGTGACATCCAGCACAGTTTTGACGTAAATCTTGGTGGGAATCAACAGTTCTTCGCCCAGCGTATGCCCCAGGCCTTCCACATACTGATCCAGCGCCGCCCGCTCCATGGGGAACACCCTGCGCACCAGCGAGAAGCCGTTGGAATGGATGCCGCTGCTGTTTAGGCCGATGAGCGCCTGCCCGGGGGCGATCTTCTCTCCCGTGATGAGCTTTTCCTTGCTGACGATGCCTGTGGTGAATCCGGCAATATCGTATTCTCCTTTGGCGTAGAAATCCGGCATTTCCGCCGTCTCTCCGCCCACCAGCGCACAGCCAGCCTGCAGGCATCCTTCCGAGATACCCTTGACGATCTGCGCCGCAATTTCCGGCTTCAGCTCGCCCGTAGCGATATAATCCAGGAAGAACAGCGGTTTTGCCGCATGGCAGACGATATCGTTGACGCACATAGCCACGCAGTCGATGCCGACGGTGTCGTGCTTATCCATCACAAAGGCGGCCTTGAGCTTGGTGCCCACGCCGTCCGTCCCGGCGATGAGCACATCGTCTCCCAGCGCATACATGCTGCCAAAGCTTCCCAGCCCCGTCAGAACATTACTGTCGAACGTTTTGTTGGCATATTCCTTCATCAGCCGCACAGCCTCGTATCCTCTATGAACATCCACGCCCGCATCCGCATATGTGATCTTCTTCTTATTTTCACTCATCTTTTTCTTCCTCTTTCGTCTCATCCTGGCTCAGCATTTTTGCAAGATCCAGCCTTTTCGTCTCCTCGCAGCAGCGAATAATATCCATCGGGTAGTGCCCGTCGAAGCAGCCCGTGCAGAAGTTGCAACCCGCGCCTTCGACAGTTTTGAGCAAGTCCTCTTTGGTCAGGTAGTAGAGAGAATCTGCGCCAATCAGCTTGCGGATATCCTCGACTGTTTTGGTCGACCCAATCAGCTGATCGTGCGAAGGCGTATCGATGCCAAAGAAGCACGGGAATGCCACAGGCGGCGAGCTGATGAGCATATGCACCTCTCTTGCGCCTGCCAGCCGCAGCATCTCGACGATCTTGCGGCTGGTCGTCCCACGCACGATGGAATCGTCGATGAGGACCAGCTTTTTGCCGTAGACGTTCTTCTTGAGCGCGTTCAGCTTGAGCTTGACGCCCCGCTCCCGCAGAGACTGGCTGGGCTGAATGAACGTCCGGCCGACATAGCGGTTTTTGGCCAGCGCCTTTTTATAGGGAATGCCGGACTCCTCTGCATAGCCGGCCGCGGCAGGCGTCGCCGAATCCGGGACATCCGCCACGAGATCTGCCTTCACCGGGCAGGCATGCGCCAGGCGGCGGCCCATGTTCTCCCGGGCGCGGTAGACGCTGATGCCGTCGATATCCGAGTCCGGCCGGGCAAAATAGACATATTCAAAAATGCAAAGCGCCGTATCGTCTGCAAAATTCGTCTGATGGGAATGGAAGCCATCCGCATCAATGACGATAATCTCTCCCGGGCGCACATCCCGGATAAATTCCGCATCGATGGCGTCGAACGCGCAGGATTCGGATGCAATGACGAAGTTATCATCCAGCTTGCCCACAGCCAGCGGGCGAATCCCCTGCGGGTCGCGCACGGCGATGAGGGAGTGCTGCGTCGCGATCACCAGCGCATACGAGCCTCTGACAATACGCATCATGTTTTTGATGGCCTGCACGATGTCATCCGTCTTGCTGCGGGCGATCAGATAGGCCATCACTTCCGTATCGATGGTCGTCTGGAAAATCGCGCCCTCGTCTTCCAGCTTTTCGCGGATGATCTGCGTATTGATGAGGTTGCCGTTGTGCGCCATGGCCATCTGCCCGCCGCGGTAGCTCATGACGATGGGCTGCGCATTTAAAACCTGGCTGTCTCCGGTTGTAGAGTAGCGCACATGCCCGATACCCAGCTTGCCGCCGGCCAGCGCATCCAGCCCGCCTTTGAACACTTCCGAGCAAAGCCCCATATCCTTATGGCAGCGGAACCCCTTGCCATCCGAAACGGCAATGCCGGCGCTCTCCTGCCCGCGGTGCTGCAGGGAAAACAGGCCGATATAGCAGGCCTCTGCCGGATCGAATTTTCCATCCGCCACATAGATGCCAAAGACGCCGCACTCTTCGTGCATGGCGTCGTCCATTGGCTTGATTCTCTCATATCTCTGGTTTTGTTTCATCTTTTGCATGAATTACGCACCCATCAGCCGGTGCAGAATCTCCTGGTATGCCTCTTCCACGCCGCCGAGATCCTGGCGGAAGCGGTCTTTATCCAGCTTGGCGCCGGTCTTGCTGTCCCAGAAGCGGCAGGTATCGGGAGAAATCTCGTCTGCCAGCACGATCTCCCCGTGGAAACGGCCGAATTCCAGCTTGAAATCGATGAGCTCGATATCAAATTCCGCCAGATATTTGCCCATGATCTCGTTGACCTTGAGGGCATA
>CAJUPM010000021.1 GCA_910588425.1 uncultured Christensenellaceae bacterium
ACAAGTTCAAGATTGCCGTGGGCGGCTGCCCCAACAACTGCGTCAAGCCGGATCTCAATGATCTGGGCATCGTGGGTCAGCGGATTCCGGCGGTAGACTTGGAAAAATGCCGGGGCTGCAAAAAGTGCCAGGTGGAAAATACCTGCCCTATGGGCGCGGCGGAACTCAGAGAAGGCAAAATTGTGCTGAAAGAGGAAAACTGCAACAACTGCGGACGGTGCATCCCGGCCTGCCCGTTTGGCGCGCTTGCGCCCGAGGCCACGGGCTACCGCATCTATATCGGCGGAAGATGGGGCAAGAAATTTGCCCAGGGACGCCCGCTGGAAAAAGTCTATACCAGCAAAGAGCAGGCGCTTAATGTCGTGGAAAAGGCGATTCTGCTGTTCCGGGAACAGGGGCAGACGGGCGAGCGCTTTGCCGATACCGTTGCGCGGCTGGGCTTTGAAAATGTGCAGCGCCAGCTGGATTCGGATGCGCTTCTGGAGCGCAAGCAGGAAAACCTCGCGGCCAAGAAGCACCTGAAAGGCGGCGCGACATGCTAAAGCGCAGGAGCAGAGCGATTTTGCTGTTCCTGGGGCTTGCCCTCCTGCTGGCGGCGGCCGGATGCGCGGGCGAGGAAAAGAGGGACGCAGATCAGTGCTTCTATTCTTTTACGGATGATGCCGGGCGCCAGGTGGTGCTGGAAGAAAAGCCGCAGAAAGTCGCCGTCCTGTTCTCTTCCTATGCGGATATTTGGAAGCTGGCCGGCGGGGAGATTGGCGCGACGGTGGGCGAGAGCGTGGAGCGGGGCATTGCACCCGAAGGCGTTTTGCTGGTAGACAGCGGCGCGGGCAAAACCATCGATATCGAGCTTCTGCTGGCGGCAGAGCCGGATCTCGTGATCTGCTCGGCGGATTTAGAGGGGCAGATAGAGGCGGCGGAGGTTTTGGAAGAAGCAGGCGTGGCCGTGGCGGCCTTCCATGTGGAATCTTTCGCGGATTATCTGCGCGTGCTCAAAATCTGCACGGGCCTCACGGAAAATCCCGAGGCTTATGCGGCCTATGGCCAGGAGATTGGGGCACAAATTCAGCAGACCATTGCCCAGGCGCAGGAAAAGGCAGGGCGCCAGGGAAAGAAGCGGATTTTATTTATCCGGGCGGGCTCCTCTTACAGCGCTACCAAGGCCAAGACGGCAAAAAACCATTTCGCCTGCAAGATGCTGGAAGAGCTAGGCGCGGAGAATATTGCGGATCAGGCGCAGACTCTGCTGGAAGGGCTGAGCCTGGAGGAGATTTTATTGCAAAACCCGGATTATCTTTTCATCTCCACCATGGGAGACGAGCAGGCGGCAAGAGAGTATATGCAAAGCCTGTTCGCCCAGCCCGAGTGGCAGCAGCTGGATGCCGTGCGCCAGGGAAACTACGCCTTCCTGCCCAAAGAGCTGTTCCACTTTAAGCCTAATGCCCAGTGGGCAGAGGCCTATGCCTATCTGGCAGAGCGGCTGGATAGCGCCGGAAACGGGGGAGCAGGCAATGCAGGATAGGCAGAGCAAGCAAACCGGCCAGAATTTTTGGCAGGGCAGGAAGGGCACAGCGGCGCTGTTTGCTTTGCTGGTGCTTTTTGCCGCCCTCTCCTTCCGGTTTGGAAGCGCGGAGCTCTCATTTGCGGATTTTTGCCGGGGCATCGCAGGCGCGCCGGGATACGAGACGCAGTCTGCCATTCTGCGCTATATCCGCCTGCCCCGGGTTTTGGGGGCGGTGCTGGCCGGCATTGGGCTTTCGGTTTCGGGTGTGCTGCTGCAAAGCGTTACGGCCAATCCGCTGGCCGGGCCCAGCGTCATCGGTGTCAATTCGGGCGCGGGTTTTTTTGCCATTCTTTGCCTGAGCTTTTGGCCAAAGGCGCTCTATGCGCTGCCTTTTGCCGCATTTTTTGGGGCGTTTGGGGCGACCATGCTGATTTTGGCCATGGCCGGGCGCATTGGCAGCACCCGGGCGACCGTCGTTCTGGCGGGCATCGCGCTCACAGCCCTGCTCAACGCGGGCATCTCCTTTCTCTCCATGATGGACAGCGAGATTCTGCTGGCCTATCATGATTTTTCTGCCGGCGGCCTGGCGGGAATCCGCCTGCAAAGCCTGGCGGTGCCGGGGGCCATCATCCTGGCCAGCCTGGCGGTTTCCCTGCTGGCTTCCCGGCGCATTCAGCTGCTTTGCCTGGGGGATACGATGGCGCTCTCGCTGGGCGTGCGCGTCAAAGCTCTGCGCATGGTTTGCCTGGTCTGCGCCTCGGCGGCGGCTTCGGCGGTGGTGAGCTTTGCAGGGCTTCTGGGGTTTGTCGGGCTGGTGGTGCCGCATATCGCCCGGCGCATCGTGGGCGAAAAGACAAAATCACTTTTGCTGTTTTCCTCCTTTGCCGGGGCGATTCTGGTGCTGATTGCGGATCTGCTGGGGCGCGTGCTGTTTGCACCGTCGGAAGTGCCGGCGGGAATCATCATGGCCGCAATCGGCGCGCCGTTCTTCTTTTCCCTGCTGCTCAAAAAAGGAGGCGATGCCCATGCTAAGCTTTGAGAACCTGACGGCGGGCTACCGGGCAAAACCCGTGCTGGAGCGCGTCAGCTTTGGGCTGGTGCCCCATACGATTACGGCGCTGCTGGGGAAAAATGGGAGCGGGAAATCTACGCTGGTCTCCTGCATCAATCAGGAACTGCACTACAGGGGGGAGATCTGTTTTTCCGGGCAGAATATTGCGCTGCTCTCTCCGCGGGAGCGGGCCAAGCTGCTGGCCATCCTGCCGCAGAATCTGGAGCGGCCGCAGGTCACGGTGGAGGAGCTGGTGGGCTTTGGGCGCAGCCCCTATCTGGATATTGGAAAGCGCTTTTCCCGGGCGGATCGCGAGGCAGTCCAGCAAGCCATGCGCGATGCGGATATTTGGGAGATGCGCGGCAAGAACATGTGCCTGCTTTCGGGCGGGGAACAGCAGCGGGCGTATCTGGCCATGATTTTGGCGCAGAATACCCGGGCCGTCATCCTGGATGAGCCGACGACGCATCTGGATATGGAATACGAAGCGGCTTTTCTGAGCAAATTAAGAGAGTTGAAAAACCGGCATAAAAAGACGGTGATGATTATCCTGCACAACCTTTCCCAGGCTGTGCAATATGCGGATCGCATCGTCATCCTGCGGGAGGGCGGCGTCTTTTTTGAGGGGACGACGCAAAAGTGCCTGGAGGAAGAGGCGATTGAGCGGGCGTTTCACGTCCGCCGGTATGAAGTTTTGCAAGAGGGCGAACGGCGCGTGTTTTTCGCGGCCAGGTAGCCGGGCGGAGCGAAAGCGAGGGCAGATATGGAAGTTTGGGATCTTTACGATCGGTTTGCAGAAAAGACGGGGAAAACAGTGCCCAAAGGGGCGGAGCTTTCTGCCGAAGAATACCATTTGGCAATGGAGGTTTGGATTGTCAATTCCAAGGGGGAAGTGCTCATTCAGGAGCGCAGCCAGGATTGCGAGATTCTGCCGGGCGTCTGGGGGCTGACAACCGGGCGCATGGTGGCGGGGGAGGATACCCGCTCCGGGTGCATCCGGGAGCTGAGAGAAGAGCTGGGCCTTGCGGTTCAGCCGGAACAGCTGCAATTTCTGCGCCGGATCCTGCGCCAGGACGGCACGCATCTCATCTGGGATATTTATTTGCTGCAAATGGATGTTCCAGTCAGCCAGCTCAAACTGCAGTCTGAAGAGGTATCAGGCGCCAAGTGGGCGGATCTTGCGGCGCTTCGTCAGCTGGTTCTGACGGGCAAGCTGTTCTTCTATCCCGAGATTTGGGAGATCATAGAGTACCTCGATTCAGGCGCATACCGGGCAGAGCAGCTGCATGATTCCAGGGAGAAGTGCGCCGCGGCGGCGGAAATTCTGGAGCAGCTGCCCGGGTGGTTCGAAAACGAGCAGGCGCGGGGGAAGTATGCGGCAGACTGCGAAAATCAGGCTGTGTTTTGCGCGCGAAAGGATGGCAAAGCAGCCGGTTTTCTGGCCGCCAAACAGCTTTCTGATCGCGCGGCGGAGATTGCCGTCATGGGCGTTGTGCCCCAAATGCATCGCGAAGGCATAGGCCGGGCGCTGTTCTGGCGCTGTGCCGCGTGGTGCTGGCAAAATGGGATTGGATATTTGCAGGTCAAAACGCTGGGCGAGAGCAACCCGGATGCGGGCTATGCCAAAACCCGGGCATTTTATCAGAAAATGGGCTTTGCGCCTCTGGAATGCTTCGATGAGATTTGGGGAGGGGAAAACCCTTGTCAGATTCTCGTGCGGTATTTCTTCGAGGATGGCATTGCCAGGCAGTAAGCGGGCGGCAAAAAGAGATAAGAAAAGCGGGCAGCATGAGCTGACCGCTTTTTTGTGTATTTTTTTGCACAACAGCGCACATCCGTCGGGGGTGGCTAAGAGATACGGCTGAGGATGATCCGCGCACAGGGCGATTCCGGCGGCAGGGCGCCTTTGGGCTAAAAGACAAACCGTGCGGCAACCAGCAAATCCAGATAGCTGCCCGAATCCATGGCGATGGTGTTGTCGTCTGTCTTTCGAAAACCCGGGAAGAACGACATCTTGGTCGCCAGCGTATGATCCTTGTAGCAAATTTCAAAATGGAAGGTTTCGGGTAGGGTGCAGAGCGCGCCGGATAAATCCTGGCGCAGCGCTTGTTCCGCCTGTTCGCGGATTTTCTGGACGGCCAGGGAAGGAGCCATGCTGCGCGTCGCTCCGCCAAAGCCACTCTTGACTGCCAGAGCCTTGAGCTTTGGGTGCAGGGAAGCGGAATCCTCGCAGAGCATCTGGTCGCCCGAGAGGAACACGGTGGGCACGCCTTCCAGCGCGCAGGCCCAGCTGTGCATCTGGAATTCGCTGACTTTCTGGCCGTTGATCTTCACCCAGAAGAGCCGCTGGTTGTTGGTGTGCGAGAGCGGGCTGCCCTCTCGGCCGGCGGCCGAGTGATAGCCGATGAACAGCGCGGCGTCAAAGTTTTTGTCGATGCCCTCCACCATGCAGTAGGGGTGGCCGCTCCAGCCGCGGATGACCTCTGCGCAGGCGGGGAGCTGGTGAATATCGATGTTCGTTCCGGTTTCATGGGCATCGCGCACCAGGATATAGTCGGCGCCGGCGGCGATTGCTCCTTCGCAGGCGGCCTTCACTTCCGCCGTCATCTGCGCGGCGTGCGCCTGCGCGACGGCCTGCGTCTGCGTCTCGGTTTCGCTCCAAAGCGTCGTGGTGGCGATGCCCTCAATATCGGCGCTGATAAAAACTCTCATTTTTCTCTCCTTTGTATTGAATCTTGCTCTTTGATCTCAAGCTGCAAAAAATTGGCGTTCTTTCGGAACCCGAAATTTTCATAAAGCGGGACGCCCTGATCCGAGGCTGTGATCTGCACGACCCCGCATCCCCACGCCTCGGCTTCTGCGACGATTTTGCCCAGAAGCGCCTTGGCAATGCCCCGCCGGCGATAGGGCTTTTTGGTATACATGCTGGAAACTGGAAACCAGGGCGATTTTCCCCGAAGGATTGCTGGCATACGGGGGCTTCTCCACCAGGGAGATGCCGCTGGTCGCGATAATCTGCCCGCCGCGGCAGGCCACCCACGAGACAAAACTGCCATCCGCCATATGCCGCCGGTAGTAGGAAACAAGCGAAGCTTCCAGATTAGGCGGGAGCTTTGAGCCCTCTTCCCTCAGCTGCTCCAGCCGCAGCTGGATGAACGCCGGGATTTCGCCCGGCAGCAGCCTGTGCATGAAAACCTCCTGCATGGCGCCCCTTAAAACTGATGGCAGCAGAGGATTTCGCCGTAGTAGATGGTATGATAATCCCCGGCGGCGTAGTGCCTGGAGACGATCTCCCGGCTCAAATCCGCTTCGGGCATCTGCATTTTATAGACGACCCGGCATTCATAGACGGCGGCACAGCCCTTGATGCGCGGGACAGAGATTGTTTCAGATGCTTCCAGCTCCAGGCCGAGCTCCGCAATTTTGTCCATATCCCTGCCGGATTTGATCCCCGCAATGGCCAGCTCTTTTTTCATGGGATGCAGGCTGGAAGGGACGCACACGGTAAATTCGCCCAGCTCTTCCAGCTTGACATGCGAATACCGGGAAAGGCGGACGGGAACAGCAAATACCGGCTTATTCCACATAATGCCGGCGGTGCTCCAGCCGATGGTCATGATATTGGGCTGATCCTTGCCCGTCACCAAAAAACAGCCGCCATGCTGCAATTTTTCTGCCAGCGGCGCGAAAATTTCCGCTTGATCGACAATCGCCATAAATCGCATCCTCCGATTCTTTTTTTAAGGTATGGTTTTATTATATGTGAGGCCGGGGGAAATAGCAAGAAAAGCGCCCGGCAAAAAGAAGGCAAAAAAGCAAGAAGCCCGGGATAATCCCGGGCGTTCTTTAATGGTCTCTTTTTGGAATGTACCTGGAAAAAAGGGATAAGCACCAAAGACCAGCTATTCCCACGAGAGAATAGATAATCCGGCTTAGGATGGCCGTCTGCCCGCCGCAGATTGCAGCGACGAGATCGAACTGAAACAGCCCGATGAGAAGCCAGTTAATCGCGCCGATAATGACTAAAATAAGTGCTGCGATATCCAAAACTATCAACTCCTTTCGGAGATAGTCTGCCCGAAAATGAATATTCTATGAATCTTCGGGCAAAATTTCAATTTCAAAAAAATCGAAGGAGATCGGCTCGATAAAATCCGAAGCCATAAACTTTGTTTTGCGGAAAGCGGAAAGCTCTCTGGCGTGCTTGGAAACCCAGACGGGCTCGGCAATATCCAGGCTTTTATAGACTTGCTCCAAGCATTCCAACAGCGCCTGCCCGGTTTCCTCCTGCGGGCTGAAAGCCGTTGTGCTGGCGATAATTTTGTGGTTTTTATTTAAAATTCCCCAAACTCTCATATTTTTTCCTTTCTATCGATGATTGTGCGGCAAAAGACAATGGCAAATCATGCCAGAATACACCTGCTCTGCGCTCTGTTTGGCCTTGCATGGGCAAAGAACAGTTTTTTCAATTGCGCCATGAACAGGGCGGGCGCCAGCTTGCTTCTTCTGAGCAAATGCTCTTCCTATTTTTTTCATTGGGGTATGGGGCGCAGCCCCATGATGACCCATTGCCCTTGACCTTTTGCTCGAAGGTGTAAACATTATACCATAAAGCGCGGCACGGCGGACAAGCATCTTGCAATTTTTATCGTTTACAAGTACAATTTACTATAAGAAAATTTGCATGTATTTGACGAAAGGGCGGAGCAAACAATGGGAAAAACACTGACGTATAAAATTTTGGAAAGCCACCTGAAATCCGGCGAAATGGTGCCGGGCGGCGAAATCTCCATCGGCATCGACTATACGCTGACGCAGGATTCGACGGGCACCATGGCCTATCTGCAGTTCGAGGCCATGGGCATTCCGAGAGTCAAGACGAAAAAGTCTCTGGCCTATATCGATCATAATATGCTGCAATCGGGCAGTGAAAATGCAGATGACCACAAGTTCATCGAGACAGTTGCCAAAAAGCACGGCATCTATTTCTCGCGGCCGGGCAACGGCATCTGCCATCAGGTCAACCTGGAGCGCTTTGGCGTGCCCGGGGCGACGCTGCTGGGTTCGGACAGCCACACGCCCACGGGCGGCGGCATCGGCATGATCGCCATTGGCGCAGGCGGACTGGATGTGGCCGTGGCCATGGGCGGCGGCGCATACTATCTCAATATGCCAAGTGTCGTCAATGTGGAGCTGAAAGGCAAGCTCAAGGCTGGTGTTTCGGCAAAAGATGTCATTTTGAAAGTTTTGCAGGAGCTGACGGTAAAAGGCGGCGTGGGCAAAGTCATCGAATACAGCGGCGAGGGCATTGCCGCGCTGAGCGTGCCGGATCGGGCGACGATTACCAATATGGGCGCCGAGCTCGGGGCGACGACCTCCATCTTCCCCAGCGACGAAGTCACCAGAAGCTTCTTAAAAGCGCAGGGCAGGGAGCAGGACTATACGCCGCTTTCGGCAGACGTGGACGCAGTGTACGATGAACACCTGGTCATCGACTTGGGAGAGCTGGCGCCGCTGGCCGCCTGCCCGCACAGCCCGGATAACATCGAGACGGTGGAAAATCTCGCGGGGATGAAAGTGGATCAGGTCTGCATTGGCAGCTGCACCAACTCCTCCTATACGGATATGATGAAAGCTGCGGCCATCCTCAAAGGCAAAAAGGTCGCGGATAACGTGAGCCTGGTCATTGCGCCGGGAAGCCGCCAGGTTTTCAATATGCTGGCAAAAAACGGCGCGCTGGCAGATATGGTTGCGGCGGGCGCGCGCATTTTGGAATGCGCCTGCGGGCCCTGCATCGGTATGGGCCAGTCTCCGGCGACGGATGCCGTCTCTCTGCGGACGTTCAACCGCAACTTCTTTGGCCGCAGCGGAACGCCCAGCGCCAGCGTCTATCTGGTTTCGCCGGAAACGGCGGCGGCCAGCGCAATTGCCGGTGTGTTCACCTCGCCGCTGAGCCTGCCGCAGAGCAAGCTGGCAGAGCTTTGCATTAAGATGCCCGAAGTGTTCGAGGTAAACGACAATATGGTCGTGGCCCCGGCAGAGGACGGCGCGCAGGTGGAAGTCGTCCGCGGCCCGAATATCAAGCCGTTCCCCATCAACCAGGCGATGCCCGAGGAAATTGGCGGGGAAGTGCTGCTGAAAATGGAAGATAATATCACGACAGACCATATTATGCCCAGCAACGCCAAGCTGCTGCCCTACCGCTCAAATATCCCGTATCTTTCGGATTATTGCCTCTCGCCTGTGGACGCCTCTTTCCCGGCTCGGGCAAAGGAGAAAAACGGCGGGTTTTTGGTGGCCGGCCAGAACTACGGCCAGGGCTCTTCCAGAGAGCACGCGGCGCTGGTTCCGCTGTATCTGGGCATCAAGGGCGTCATCGCCAAGAGCTTTGCCCGCATCCATATGAGCAATCTCATCAACTCGGGCATTTTGCCGCTGGTTTTCGCAAACGAAGCGGATTACGATAAAATCAGCCAGGGCGATGCGCTTTGCATCGAGCGTGCGCGGCAGAAAACCCGGGGCGAAGAGCCGTTCGTCCTGTGCAACCTCACCAAGGGCGAGACGTATGAAGTGAAGCTGGAAGTTTCAGAGCGCCTGCGGGAAATTCTGCTGGCCGGCGGCCTGCTCAATCATACCAGGAAAAACGTGGAGCAATAGATGGGCTCTTATGGAAAAGTTCCAGAGGCAGTCATCCGCAGAATGCCCAAATACTACCGGTATTTGAGCGATAAGCTTTTGCAGGGAGAGGAGCGGATTTCCTCTTCCCGCATGAGCGAGGAACTTGGCATGAATGCCTCGCAGATCCGTCGGGATCTCAACTGCTTCGGCGGCTTTGGGCAGCAGGGGTATGGATACTCCATCGGCAAACTGCGGGATGAGATTGCCGCCATTTTGGGGCTGGATCGGGCATACGGAGCAGTGATTATCGGCGCGGGCAATATTGGCCAGGCGCTGGTTCACTACTCCGGCTTTGCCTGCGAAAAGTTCCGGATTATCGGCGTGTTTGATGTGCGGCCGGAGGCCATAGGCAAAACCGTGGCGGGCTGTGCGATACGCCATGTGCAGACGCTGGCGGAGTTTGCACGGCAAAACCGCGTCGATCTCGGCATCATCTGCACGCCAAAAGAAGCCGCGCAGGAGACGGCATCCATGCTCTGCCGGCTGGGCGTTCGGGGCATCTGGAATTTTGCGCCGACGGATGTGGAAGTGAGCCGGGGCGTGCGGCTGGAAAATGTGCATTTAAGCGATAGCCTTTATGTGCTGCTCTATCACATGAAGCAGCAGGGCGATTTGACAGAAGGGACAAAATAAGGCAATGGCAGGAAGAAAACGCGGCTATCAGAGCAGCTACCGCGGCAAAAATACAAAAGCAAAAAGCGGCCGCTCGGCCGAGAGAAATAGAAAATGGCGGGGAAACAATCGGCAGTTATGGGTTGTCGTCTGCATTGTGGCGGCGGTTTTGCTCATGGCGGCGGGCGCTTATTTTATTTTCTTTGCCGGAAGCGGCGAGATGACGCCGGAAAAGCGTGCAGAGATTTTGGCCAGCGGCAAGTTTGAGACTGGCGTATGTATCGAGGGGATTGACGTCTCGGATAAAACTTATGCCGAAGCGGAGCCGCTGGTTGCGGAAAAAATGCAGCTCAAGCTCTCGCAGCTGTCGGTGGAATATACGGTCGACGGCGAGGTTTATGCGCTGGATAGCGAGATGCTTGGGGCGAGCATCGATTATCCTTCCGTGATGGAGCAGGCGCTTTTCTATGGCAAGAGCGGCACGGCTTCGGAAAACCGCGAGGCGAAAAAGAAGGCGGAAAAAGAGGGAATGAACTTCCCGCTGACGGTTCAGGCCTCCGAGCAGACGCTCAAAGCCAGCCTGGAGACCATGGGCGAGCGCTATAATACGCCTGTTCAGAACGCAGAGATCGTCATCAGCGAAACCAAAGACGAGGAGAACTTGCAGCTGAACGGTGCGCTGAGCATCAGGGAAGAGGCGGTTGGCAGGGAAGTGGACGATGAAAAGCTGGCCGCGGAGATTCTGGAAAAACTGGCCGCGGACGATTTGGGCAGCCAGATTGCCGCCGAAGTAAGCGAGACACAGCCGACGCTGACCAAAGCCGAGCTGGAGGAAAACTGCCAGCTGATGGCTTCGTTTACAACCCGGTTCAAGGACTCCAAATATGAGCGCCGCTATAATATCTGGCGCATGGCGACGGTGGTCAACGGCACTGTGCTCCAGCCGGGGGAAAAATGGTCCATCAACGATGCAGCCGGCCCGCGCACCAAGGAGACGGGCTGGAAGGATGCGGCCGGCATCAACAACGGAAAATACGTGGAAGAGCCGGGCGGTGGCATCTGCCAGGTCTCTTCGACGCTGTATATCGCGCTGATCAAGAGCGAAGTAAAAATCACCACGCGCTCGCATCATTCCTGGCCGCTGGGCTATGTCCCCACCGGGCTGGACGCGACCATCTCCACCGGCGGGCCGGACTTCGTTTTCCAGAACAACTACGATACGCCCATTGCCGTTGTGGCAGTGGTAGACGGTAAGAACGACAGAACGGTTACCATCAAGGTATACGGCCCCAAGATGGATTACGACGTCAGCTTTGAAGTGGAGGATGTCAAAAACGAGGAGCCAACGGAATCGCCGGCGATCACGGTAGACCCCGAGCTCAAGCCCGAAGCATCCCAGTGGGTCAAGCCGCGGCACAACTTTGTCCAGGTAAAAGTCTGGAAGATTAAAAAGGATAAGCAGAGCGGCAAACAGATTGGGGAAAAGGAACTGTTTTCCACCGAGACGTATAAGGCCTTCCCGGGAACGCTGGCCGTCGGCCCGTCGCCTTCGCCCTCGCCTTCCGAGGCGCCTTCTGCCGCGCCCAGCGCATTGCCTTCCGGCGAGCCGGCGCCTGCGCTGCCCAGCGCATCTTCCTAGAAAACAAGGGAAAAATAATGACAAAAAGTGCGGAGAAATTTTCCTCCGCACTTTCTTTATTTTAGGGCTTTTCTATTGACAAAAACAGGGAGGGATTATAGAATAAGAACAGCACGTGGTTATGCGGGTGTAACTCAATGGTAGAGTTCCAGCTTCCCAAGCTGGCTACGTGGGTTCGATTCCCATCACCCGCTCCAGAATACCACGTGACTACCACATTCTAGTCAGGCTTACGCACGAAAGCAAGTAAAAAAGGAGAAAGAGAATGGCAAAGGAAGTATTTCAGAGAAATAAGCCGCATGTCAACATCGGCACGATTGGCCACGTAGACCACGGCAAGACGACGCTGACGGCAGCAATCACGACGGTGCTTGCAA
>CAJUPM010000022.1 GCA_910588425.1 uncultured Christensenellaceae bacterium
CCGCTTCGCCGAACTCGCGTTCCCTTGGGCCGACGGCACGTACGCCGACCGGTTGCATTGATAATAATGCGCTCCGCCATCTGCAAATCCGCGCTCTCGTCGGCATATACATGGCAGTTGCCCACGCCCGTCTCGATCACCGGAACCGTCGCATTGCTTACCACCGCCGCAATCAGCCCCGCGCCGCCCCTTGGGATCAGCACATCCACCAGATCGTTCATGCGCATCATTTCATTTGCCGCTTCTCTGGAAGGATCGGCGATCATGCCAATGGCCTCTCTTGGAAGCCCCGCCGCCGCAAGCGCCTCTTTCAGCACCCCGGCAATGGCCAGGTTAGAGCTCAGCGCATCGCTCCCGCCCTTTAACAGCGCCGCGTTGCCCGTCTTGATGCAGAGCGCCGCCGCATCCGATGTTACGTTTGGCCGCGCCTCATAGATGATCCCGACAACCCCAAACGGCACTCTCCTTTTCTCTATCCGAATGCCACTCTGCGCCGTCCACTCTTCCAAAACCTCTCCCACCGGGTCTGGCAGTGCGATCACCTTGCGGATGCCTTCCGCCATGCCGGCAATCCGCTCTGGCGTCAGCGCCAGCCGATCCATCATGGCCTGGCTCGTCCCCCTTTGCCGGGCAGTCTCCAGATCCTGTGCGTTGGCAGCCAGAATCTCCTGCGTATGATCCAGCAGAGCCTGCGCCATTTTCTCCAGCGCCGCGTTTTTCTGCTCTTCTTTTAAAATTCCCAGTATCTCGCTGGCCCGCTTTGCCTGCTCTGCCAGCATCCTAACCTGCTCCATCTCCCGCTCCGCCTTTGCTGTTTTCTATTATTATAGCGGAGCGGCGCGCCTATTTCAATGCTGCTCCTGCCTAAAAACCTGGTAGGGAGCCAGAAAACTTTTGGCCGCGTTTGCATCGGCAAAGACCTTTCCCGCCATCAGCGCCTCCCTATCCTCTGCCGACAGCTGCTCAGCCCGAATCGAAATGCGCTGTACCTCCTCAAAATTCTCTTCAAATGCTGTGCACTGCTTGAGCACAACTTCCTCCCCCTCCAAATAAGCCAGAATGTGGCTGGGGCAGTAGCAGGGGTATTGCTTTTGCAGGATTGCCTGATCGGGAGAGAACTTTTTTACCGCATAACCCGGGAACTCCTCCGTCAGCTGCTCCTGCGTCAGGCCAATGTAGCGGCGCGCATCTGCCTCCTGCTCCATATCGTGCCCGCAAAGGGCGTAGTGATAGCGCAGGGAAACTTCCGCGTGAAATGTGAGCGTCTCGCCGTCCGTTCCCGCCTCCTCCGCCAGCATGCCGGGTTGCCGCCTGGCGTATAAAAACCCCGTAACGGCAACTGCCAAAAAAAGCACCGCCGTAATCCATCTGCGCTGCCTGTATTTCCTTTTGTTCGTCTCTTTGTGCATCATAAAACCCCTCCGGAATGATCCTTTGGGGTTAGTATGGCATTTTTAGTCTGCTTTATCCTGGTTTGCCTCTTCAAAAGCCCGGCGGATTTCCTTTTCCGTGCATGCGCCGTGAAAAACGCGCTTCTCGCCGATAAATCCGGCGGGCAGGAAATAGAAATCGTAGGGCTCGCTCTCTTTTGTATCGCTTCCAATCCGGCAGATATGCACTTCCGGATATTCTTTTTGCACTATTTGGATCAGTTTTTCTGCCTCCTCGCAATAGGGGCAGCCTTCCTCCATAATGACCGTTATCTCTTTCATAGCAGTCCCCTTGTTTCGGCAAAATAAAACCTGCCAAAGTTTGGCAGGTTATGTAAGGCCAAATTATTTTTCTACTCTTCATCCAGCTGGGCGTTGTGATAAACGTTTTGAACGTCGTCATTGTCCTCCAGCATATCCAGCATCGCTTCCACGCTCTCCTGCTGCTCCGCCGTCAGCTCGACGCTCGTCTGGGCAATTTTATCCATCTCTGCCGAGAGGAACGCATATCCCGCCGCCTCCAGCGCTTCGCGCACCTGGGAGAAATCCGCCGGATCCGTCAGAATCTCATAAACGCCGTCTTCCGCGTTAAAATCTTCTGCGCCTGCATCCAGAGCCGTCATCATCAGCTCCTCTTCCGAAACGCCCTCGCTCTGCTCCACGGTAATCACGCCCTTGGCGTCAAACATCCAGGCCACGCATCCTGTCGTCCCAAGAGAGCCGCCGTTTTTGGAAAGCGCGTGCCGGATTTCCGCCGCCGTCCGGTTCTTATTGTCCGTCAAAACGTCAATAATCACCGCGACTCCGCCCACGCCATAACCTTCGTAAGTGATATTCTCATAGTTGATATTTCCAAGCTCGCCCGATGCCTTTTTAATGGCCCGATCGATGTTATCATTGGGCATGTTGTTTGCCTTTGCCTTCGCAATGGTATCGCGCAGTCTTGGGTTCATGCTCGGGTCCGGGCCGCCGCCTTCCTTCACGGCCACAGCAAGCTCGCGGACAATTTTCGTAAAAACCTTGCCCCTTGCCGCATCCGTCTTTTCCTTTTTGCGTTTGATCGTCGCCCATTTGGAATGCCCTGACATAAATAAAAACACCTCAACTCTTTAAGAAATAATCCGATTTATTTTATCACATCGCCATTCAGTTTTCAAGGTGTCAGATCGATAAAGCCTCTGGCTCCGTCCAGATTCGCATAAGACTGCGGCACTGTCCCGACGATAATCGCATCCGCGATGAGCACCTGGCTCTCGATATGCACGCTCTGGCTGGATCGGCCAACCACCAGCGCCATATCGCTTTTTAGTACCATGTAAATTTTGTAGCGCGTCTGGTTAATCCCCGCGGCGTAAAACTCAGTAAAATACTCCGCACTCACGGCGCCCATAGGCAAAACGCCAATCCGGATATCCGGCCCCTTGCCGGAAAATAGCCGCGAGCCGATGGCGTTGCCCAGCGGAATGGGAATTTTGTCCCGTTCCAGCTGCGCGATCTTCTCCTGCGCCAGTTCCACGCATTCATAGACAATCTGGTTCATCTCGGCCGCATCTGCACTCACCATCGCCACTCTTCCCTGCTCATCCTTTTCTATTTTGAGCAAATCCCGGGCCGGATAGTGCCTTTGCAGAACCTCGCTGACAGATGTATTCATGATGGAAATTGCAATATTGTTCAGCTGCGCCTCTCCCTGCACCAGCAGGTTTTCCCGCAGCCCCCAATCGAGATAGAAATATAAAGCCAGCAAAAACAACATCAGCGCGCCTAAAATCAGCAAGCGCCTCGCTCTTTTCTTCTTCATACCCCTCCCCTCCTGCCCGCCGTGCCAAGCTGGGCGCGATTGTAAATTTTCAGTATAATGTTTCGCCTTTCCTATCTATCTATGCTATAATATGCTGTATATAATTCTAAGTTCTCTTAATTAGGAGGAATCCATGAGCAAAGGAAAAAAATCTCCTGGCTTTTCCCAGAGCATATCCCGATTCTTTCAACATATCCAAAGCTGGTTCCGCGCTCTGTTTGCGAGGTGCAGTGATTTCTTCTCCTCGCTGTTCTCCCGCGGCAGGAAGCAATCCTCTGCTTCCAGGCCTGTTTCCAGCTCTTCTGCCGCCAAATCCGGCGCGCAGAAACCTGAAGACGGCGCAACTATCGTGTTCAACTCCAAGGAGCTGAAACAGGCCAGCCAAAAATCCCGCGCATCAGGCAGCAAAGCAAGCGGCCAAAAGGCCGCGCCGGCTTCTCTGTTTTGTCCGCGGAAGAAGAAACCCTCCTATGCGCTCGGCACCATCATCACAACGGCCAAAATTTTCGGCCTGGCGCTGCTCGTCTTTATGGCGGCGGGCATCGGCGCTGTTTTCGGCGTCGCCAATGCGTATCTGGGCACGACGCCTGATCTGGATTTGGAAGTGCTGGCAGATAACGCGCTGACTTCCTATATCTACGATGCCAACGGCAATCTCATTACCACCTATTCCGGAACGGAAAACCGCGAATACGCCTCGCTGGACGAGATCCCTCTTCAGCTTCAGCAGGCCGTCATCGCCGTGGAAGATGTGCGCTTCTATCATCATAACGGCATCGATCTCAAGCGCATTCTAAGCTCGTTTGTCGGCAATATGTCCAGCGCAAAGACGAGCGGCGGCTCCACCATCACCCAGCAGCTCATCAAGAACCAGCTTCTCTCCTCCGAACGCTCCTATAAGCGTAAAATTCAGGAGGCAAACCTGGCCATTCAGCTGGAAAAGGAATATAGCAAAGACCAGATTCTGGAGGCCTATCTCAATACCATCCCCCTTGGCGGCACGATCTACGGCGTCAAAGTCGCCGCAAAGGACTATTTCGGCAAGGAGCTGAATGAACTCACGCTGCGCGAGTGCGCCTGCCTGGCCGGTATCACGCAGTATCCCTGGCTGTACAGCCCGCGCCGCGCCTACTATGTCTATAAAGATCCTACAAAGCTAAATGAGCGCATCGAAACAGTGCTCAGGCGCATGTATACCGCCGGCTATATCTCCCTGGATGAGATGAACGAAGCGCTGAACGATGAGTTCACTGTGCTGGAAAAAAGCTCGGCCAATGAAATCTACGATATGCCGCATTTTGTAGAGTATGGCATTCACGATGTCGTAACACACTTGCTCAAAGCGCGCGGCTTGGAGGATACGCCGCAAAACCGATCTGCCGTTCAAAACGAGCTGCGCACCAAAGGCTACTCCATCTATCTGACGGTAGACCCAGATGTTCAGCACAAATTGCAGGATACCATCGCCAATTATGATGGCTACTACCGCTTTTCTGCCAGCGACAGCATCATCAAGCAGCCCGGTCCCAATGGGACGACGATAGAAATTCGCCAGCCCCAGGCCGCGGCCGTCGTCATCGATCATAAAACCGGCCAAATCAAGGGCATGGTGGGCAGCCGGGATGTCCCGACGGCGCGCCTGCTCCAAAACCGCGCCTATCAAAGCCGCATGCCCGTAGGCTCCTCTATTAAGCCCCTTGCCGTCTATGGCCCGGCATTTGAAAAAGGCCTCGGCCTTAGCAGCATGATCCCCAATATCAAGGCGCGCATTCCCGGCTGGGGCACGGATGAGGGCTATCCTACCACCAGCCACGGCAAGAGCTATGGGCCAACGACCATTCGCAAAGGTATCACAAGCTCGCTCAATATCGTCGCCGCACGCACTTTGGTAGAGCATGTCAGCGTCGATACTTCCTATGACTATCTGATGGCGCTGGGCATCAGCCCTGATACCATCAACAAAGACGGCATCGGCCTGGCCCTTGGAACCAGCGGCATCTCCACTCTGGAAATGGCCGGCGCCTATTCCTGCATCGCCAACGGCGGCGAATACCGCGAGCCTATGGCGTTCACAAAAGTTGTAGATAAGAATGGGAATGTCATTTTAAATGCAGAAGATGTCCAGGAGGTACGCCAGGTGTTCAAGCCCTCCACCGCCTTTATGCTGGTGGATGCCCTGAAAAATGCCGTGCAGTCCGGAACGGGAACCAACGCCCGCATCAATGGCTTTACTGTTGCCGGGAAGACCGGCACCAACCACAGCAACCGCGGCATCGCCTTCTCCGGCATGACCGGCTACTATACCAGCTCGCTCTGGATCGGCCACGATGAATATAAAAAGATGCCCGGTCAGCAAGGCAGCAACGCCGCCATTCTATGGCAGCGGTATATGAAAGCCATTTTGGAAGGCAAAGAGGATCGGCCTATTTTAGAAGGCGATGCTTCGGATTACGGCGTCACGCGCTATACCGTCTGCGGCGTCTCCGGATTAAAGTGCACCGATGCCTGCAGTGCCGATACCTTCCATCCCCCGGTAACGGATTACTTCGCCGCAGGCGATGCGCCAACTGAAGTCTGCAATATGCATGCCTCAGCCGCCAAGATATGTGCCGAAGGCAACTGCGCGCCCGGGCCATATTGCCCCGAAACCTCGATTCAGAGCGTCAGCGGCGTCGTTATCCCGGAGGATAGCCCGTATGCACAGCTCAGCGAAGAATCTCTTGCCGGGATCTTCCCCAACCTGGTTACCGGCGCTTCTTCCGACGATTCCCCGGATGCCGTCCCCACAGGCGAATGCCCGGTGCATACCGAGCAGTGGGCGCTGGAGCAATCCGGAATGCCCGCGGCGATCTCCGAGGCAAACGCCGCCATCGAGGAAGCCGAGCTCTACTTATATACCGAAGGGCGCCTGAGTCAGGCGCAGAAAAACCGTCTGATCTCGCTGATTACCGCTGTGAGAAATGCGCTCAATGCCAGCGAAGATACCAAATCTGTCGCGGCAATCCAGGCGGCGACGAACAATCTGCTGGCCGCGAAGCGCGAGATGCAGGCATCGTTTATCGAGCCGTCTCCCTCGCCTAGCCCATCCCCGTCTCCCTCGCCCAGCGTTTCGCCCTCGCCGGAGCCTTCTCCCTCGCCCAGTCCTTAGCCCTATCTAAACTTCAAAGCCGAAGGAAAATTTCCTTCGGCTTTTTTGTGTGCGCCAAGCATTTTGCTTTTTTCTTCGCCTGCATTGCCTCGCCAGATGCCTTATGCTATAATTAGGTCGGCTGTCTGCCCAAAAGCGGCCGGCCAAATCTTTGAACGGAGGTTTCGGAACATGCGCCTGATTCTTACAGTTTACGGCAAATAGCAGCGGCATCAGGTGAGATAGAATCCCCCTCTCCAATCACCGCAGTGCCGCGTTTGCCCCAAAAAGGCAAAGGAGGTAATGCATTTATGTCAATGATTCGAGTGGAAGATTTATCATTTTCCTATTCTTCCAGTTACGACCCTATTTTTGAACACGTCAGCTTCACAATCGATACAGATTGGAAGCTGGGCTTTGTCGGCAGAAATGGCCGGGGAAAGACCACGTTTCTCAATCTCCTGCTTGGCAAATATGAGTATAGCGGCAAAATCATCTCTTCGGTTCCATTTGATTATTTTCCCTATTCCATTTCAGATCCAAGCCAACTCACTATCGACGCGCTCTGGGCGGTCTGCCCCATGGCCGAAGAATGGGAGCTGCTCCGAGAGCTCTCCTATCTGGATGTCGATGCACAAATTCTCTGGCGTCCGTTTGAGACGCTCTCAAACGGCGAGCAAACCAAGGCACTGCTGGCCGCGCTCTTTCTAAAGGAAGGGCGCTTCCTGCTCATCGATGAGCCAACCAATCATCTGGATGCCGGGGCCCGGGAAATCGTCGCCGCTTATTTGCAAAAGAAAAAGGGCTTTATTTTGGTCTCGCACGATCGCCGTTTCCTCGATTCCTGCGTCGATCACATTCTTGCCCTGAATCGGGCCAATATCCAGGTGCAAAGCGGCAATTTCTCCTCCTGGATAGAAAACTTCAGCCAGCAGCAGGAGGCCGAGGCCGCGCAAAATGAGCGGCTCAGGCGCGATATCAAAAGGCTCAAAGCCTCCGCCCGGCAAAGCGCCGCGTGGTCGGATCGCGTGGAGGCATCCAAAAGCGGCGCGGCAGACAAAGGCTTTGTCGGGCATAAAGCCGCAAAGATGATGAAGCGCTCCAAAGCCATCGAGGCGCGGCAGGAAAAGGCCATCGAGCAAAAATCCCAGCTGCTCAAAAACGCGGAGAGCGCAGAAAATCTGAAGTTGCATCCGCTGGTGCACCACGCCGGCATTTTGGCCCGCTTTGATGAGGTCGCTCCTGTCTATGGCGGCGGAGCCGTCTGCTCTCCCCTCTCCTTCGAGATCCGGCAAGGCGATCGCGTCGCCCTGCAAGGCAAAAATGGGAGCGGCAAAAGCAGTCTGCTCAAATTGATTCTAGGAGCGCCCATCCAGCATACCGGAACGCTCTCCCTCGCTTCCGGGCTGGTTTTCTCCTATGTCAGCCAGGATACTTCGCATCTGTGCGGAAGCCTGTCTGCCTATGCGCGAGAAAACCAGATCGATGAAAGCCTGTTCAAAGCTCTGCTCCGCAAAATGGATTTTGAGAGAGTGCAGTTTGAAAAGGATATGGCGAAATTTTCCGGCGGCCAGAAGAAAAAAGTGCTCATCGCCAGAAGCCTGTGCGAGAGCGCGCATATCTATATCTGGGATGAGCCGCTGAATTTTATCGATATCTATTCGCGCGGGCAAATCGAAACGCTCATCGCCGCCTGTGCGCCAACTATGATCTTTGTCGAGCACGATGCCGCGTTTTGCAGCACCATCGCCACAAAATTCATTCAGCTCTAAACAAAAAAGCTGGCAGAAAACCTGCCAGCTTTTCTTTTTCCCTATTGCATTCCAAGCAGCTCTGCCGCTTTTGTGAGAATGGTCATCTGCTCTTCTGCATCTGCCTCGCTGTATTCCACATCTGGACTCACGCCGTTTTTGTCGATCTCCGCTCCGCCTGCCGTGCAGTATCTGCCCGTCACGAGCTTGACCACATTTCCCGTAGAGGGCACTTCAAAGAAGGAGGTCATGACGGCTCTGCCCATGGTTTTTTTGCCCAAAACCTGCGCCCTGCCGCGCTCCTGCAATGCCGCCGCAAACACCTCGCTCACGCCTTCCGTCTGCCCATCCGTCAGAATGACAATCGGCTTGTCGTAATCCACGCTTTTGGAGGATTTCCATGTGATGCTCACCTTCTCCCTTCCCATCACATAGGCGATCTGCCCCTCATCCAAAAGCAGGTCGGCGATCTCCATCGCCTGGCTGATATTCCCGCCCTGGTTGCCCCGCAAATCGATGACCACCCCTTGAGCGCCTTCGCCCTCTATCGCCGCAATGGCCTTCTTAAAATCGTCCACAGCGCTGCCTGAAAATTCCACGATATTGACGTATCCCACCTTCGCATTGACCATATCCGTCATGACCATCTGCATGTCCGTTACCCTGCGCGGCAGTTCAACCTCTCTGCTCTCCTGGCCGGATTGCAGTGTAATCTTGGCCTTCGTGCCCTCAATGCCCCGGATACGGCCCAAAACACCGTCAATATCCATGCCGCGCGTGTCCTTCTCATCCACGCGAAGAACCCGATCTCCTGCCGCAATTCCCGCATCATATGCCGGCGTGCCTGGGAAAACTTGCCGCACAACCGGGTAATCATCTCCATCCTTGCGCAGCAGCATCCCAAGGCCAATATAGCTCCCTGCGCTCTTTTCATCGAAATAGCGGTAATCCTCCTCCGTATAGAAGGCGGAATACCCGTCTCCCAAGTGCTCCACCATGCCAGAAAGCGTTCCATTTAGGAGCTCTTCTGCCTGCACATCTCGGATATAGTATTCGTCTATCATGTTCTTGACTTTTTCCAGCTCGAAATACTTCATCAGTTCTTCATAGCTCTGGCCTTTTAAATACAGCTCGCCGCGTTCGATGCTTTTGGTCGTGAAGTAGTAAGTGAGCAGTGAAGCAATGAGCGCTGCCGACAGCACTGCGATAATAACGAGGTATATCACCTTTTTTCGTTCCATTCTTCTGCCTCCCGCTTTAATTCCTCTATACTAGCCGATTTGTCCCTTTTTGTCAAATAAGCGCGCAGCCGGGCCAAATCCTCGGCATATGTCTGCTTCAATTTCGGGTTGTAAATAATGCTGGCCGGGTGATAGAGCGCAAAAACAGTTTTACCGCCCGCCGTCAGCGCTTCCCTCCCGTGATACTGCCCAATCTTGGCCTCCCTTCCCAGCATAGCCTGCAAGGCGATATTGCCCAAAGTCAGAATCAGCCGCGGGCTCACCTGCTCAATCTCCGCCTTCAGATAAGGAGTGCAAAGCGCGATCTCCTGCTGCGTGGGCGGCCGGTTGGAGGCCGTCCCCTTGGGGCTGATGCGCACCGGCCGGAATTTCACGACGTTGGTCAGGTAAAGCTCCTCCCGGGCCAGCCTCGTCGCCTCTAAGAAGGAATCCAGGTTTCTGCCTGCCTTGCCCACGAATGGCCGCCCGGCCTGCACCTCCTCCCTGCCCGGCGCCTCTCCGATGAGCATGATCTGCGCACTTTGATTCCCAGAACCCAAAACAAGCTCCCCCTTCCCCTGGGCGAGCATCTGCAATCGCTTGTACTGCCAGGAAAGATTCATACGCCTTCCTCCAGCACTTTTCTAATTATTTTGAAATCTTCCCATGCATCCCGCTTGAGATCCGGGTTGCGCAGCAGCGCAGAGGGATGATATGTCGGGATGAGCGCAAAACCCTTGCGCCGAAAAACCTGCCCATGCAGCCGCGTGATGCCCTGCTTTTCCCCCAAGAGATTCTGGCAGGCGATGCGCCCCAGCAAAACGATGACTTTCGGGTGCACATAGCGCACCTGTTCACGCAGATATCCCATGCAGGCCTGGGCATATTCCGGCCTCGGATCGGCATTATAAGGCGGGCGGCATTTGACGATGTTGGCAATATAAACATCCTCCCGCTTTAGATCAATGGCCGCGATCATCTTGTCCAGCAGTTGCCCTGCCGGGCCGACAAAGGGACGGCCTGTCCTGTCCTCCTGCTCCCCTGGCCCTTCGCCAATGAACATCACGCCGGATTTTGCGCTGCCCTCTCCGAAAACGACGTTTCTGCGCGTCTGCGCCAGGGCGCAGGCCTGGCAGTTTTGCGCCGCCTCATAAACCTCTCGAAAGTTTTGATACATCTCGCTTTTCTCCCGTTTCTCTTGCCTCTATTATAGCAAAAAACGGGATTAAAGCAAAATCAGGCGGATCAAAAATAACAGCAGCACACCCGGAAGGCCGAGCAGGCCGACAATCATCGCATTGACCGGCGTCAGCGCAATGCCAATGGAAAACTGCGCCAAAATCAAGTTGAGCAGTGCCAGCGCCACACCGCCTAAAATCGAGTTAAAGAGCAGCCGCAGGAGCCATTTCATCGAAAGCAGTAATTTTCCAATCAAATAGAGCAATGCCAGCCCAATGGCAAAGTATATCACTGCCTCCCAGTTCATGCGTCAGCCCCTCCTCTATCTCACATCACGCCTGCTCTTGCTGTTCCAACAGCGCTGGCTCCGGCTCCTGCAGTTTCGCGCTCTTCATATCCTGGCGCAATAGGCCCAGCAAATAAAGGTATTTCTTTTTCGCCGCCTCCAGATCGTAGATCGCGAAATCCACCAGCGCGGGATCAGAAGCATGGTTCAAAAACTCTTCCGCCGCCTTCCATGCGGCCAGCGCCCGGCGCGCCTCCTCTTTGAGCCTGTTATCCTGTTTTTCCATTTTGTTTTCAAACATAAAAAATCACCTGCACTATATATATTTGCCTTACAGGTGATTCTTTCCAATTTTTCCAAAAATATTCTTTTAGAACTCTGTGCGCCCCTCGATGGATTTCATCAGCGTCACGTCATCCGTATATTCCAGCTCGCCGCCCACAGGAACACCATGGGCAATGCGGGTTACTTTGATGCCCAGCGGCGTCAGCAGCCGTGAGAGATAGACGGCCGTCGCCTCCCCCTGAACGTCCGGGTTGGTCGCCAAAATCACTTCCCGCACGCCCTGCTTTGCCCGATTCAGCAATTCCTTGATGCGCAGATCGTCCGGGCCAATGCCGTCCAGCGGCGAGATCGTCCCGCCCAGCACGTGGTAAACGCCCCGGTATTCCCCTGCCCGCTCAATGGCCATCACATCCCTGGAATCCCGCACCACGCAGATCGTGCCGGCATCGCGCTGTTCATCCTCGCAGATATAGCACTTTTCGCGGTCTGTCAAATTGCCGCAGACCGAGCAG
>CAJUPM010000023.1:0-4423 GCA_910588425.1 uncultured Christensenellaceae bacterium
TAGTGGGCCAGAAAACCAAGTTCGGGGTTACCCCGGGAGCGAAGCAGAAAAAGACCCGGCTGCATCCCAGCTCTGCCGCCAGCCGCGCCCCGGCCGCATCCTGCACGCCCATCTGCGTGCTGGCATGAATGGGCAGACCGGGGAAGAGCCTGTGCGCCTGCGCAATAAACCCCAAATCCGAGGCGATAATGGCATCTACCCCCGCCTCATAGAGGAAAGCCGCCTCTTCCAGCGCCCGCGGCACTTCGCTCTGCTTGAGCATGATATTGATGGCCGCGTGCACCCGCTTGCCGCGCAAATGCGCATACTCAATCAGCGCCAGCATCTCCTCTTTTGCAAAAGTCGCCGCATATGCCCTGGCGCTGAAGCTCCCTCCAATATAGCAGGCATCTGCCCCGGCCGAAAAGGCCGCCCTAGCAGACTGCATGTCCCCTGCCGGAGCCAATAATTCCATTCTTTTTATCTTTTCCATCTAATCATCCGTCCCAAAAGCAAAAAATGCGCGTGAGACCACGCGCATTTCCATTCTCAATGATTTTTCCTCTTAAAATGCCCCTGCTTTAACTGCCGGTTTTCCTCCTCCAGCTTCTGGCAGAGTTCCTGAAGCCTTCGCAGCTCCGCATTTCCGCCGGGCTGAGCGGGCGTTTTCATGCTCAGCTCAATCTCCGCTTTGCGCAGAGCCTCCCGCATTTGCTGGACCTGCTCTTCCAGATCTTGCAGCATCGCGCGGGATTTCTGCAATTCGTCCGTCAGGTTCAGCGCGACCAGTGTGGTAATCGAAGCGTTGCCAACGCCGACATAGCTTTTGGCCGTCTCGGCAATCTGCTGATTGAGCGTATAGGCCAGCTGATTGACGTATTCGCCGCTCTCATCCGAAACAATGCGATATTCTTTTCCAGCGATATTCACGGTTATCTTTCCCATCGCCCACACTCCCCGCCTAGTTTGATCTATTATACAACAATTCTGCTTTTCTTACAATATATCCTGCAAAAATGGCGCAAAGCAGAGCGGTTTTCAGCGGATTTTGCAGCGTTTTCCCAGATTTTCCTTCAAAATTTCGCGCAGTGCCTGCTCGCCGCCTTCCGGGAGCTGCTCTTTTTTCATGGCGATCAGCTGTGAGCGGTTGACAAACAGGATGAAATAGCGCCGGTTCTCATAGGCGCGGTAAATCTCTCCCCATCCTGTAACAGCATGCCCTTCTCTCTGCAAAAGCTCGGTCTCAATTCCCTCTGCGCTCACGGTATAGCGCGCGTGCGTCGCTTTCTCCACATCGTGGGATTTATTCATGCGGTAAATGCCAAAGGAGAGCACGCCAATCAGCAAAACCGGGTATAGCACCAGCACCAGGCTCAAATACAGCATGACACCCTGCGGATTTAGCAACAAATTCAGCCCGCCGATGGCGACGCAGAGCACAGATAAGATGATCAGCGTGGGCGTCTTGCAAAAGGCGTTCCAGTAGCTGATAGCTCTGTATTCTTTTTTATCCAGCTTTGTCTCCAGTGTTACGCGATCCATCCTCTTTCCCCATCCCTTCTGCCACATCCATTATAGTATAAAGCCGCGGCCGCATTCAAGCGGTTACGCCTGTTTTGCAAAAATCTCTTTGAGTGCCGGATAGCATTTGCGGTACAGCGCGAGCTTTTCCCGATAAATCTGCGCGTGCACCAAATTGGGCTCAAACTCTTTTTCCACGGACAAAAACTCGTTTGCCGCAGAGAAATCCGAATAAAGGCCGACGCCCACGCCGCCGCAGACTGCCGCCCCCAGCGAGCCGACTTCCCCGCCCACGCTCAAGCGCAGCATCCTGCATCCCATGGCATCCGCCATCATCTGGCAGACGAGATCGCTGCCCGCCGCTCCCCCGGCAACCGATGCCGTTTGGGGCGCGGGCTTTCCCGAAAGCTGGGCCAGATCTTCCATCATCATGGCCAGGTGTAAAGCCGCCCCCTCAAAGACTGCCCGCTTGAGATCCGCATCTGTATGGTGCATGGAAAGCCCCAGAAAACAGCCCTTTGCCCTGGCATCGAAATAGGGCGTGCGCTCGCCCTGTAAAAAAGGCAGGAAGATGAGCCCCCTCGCGCCCACGGGCGACTGCGCCGCCCGCTCCGCCAGAGCCTCAAAGACTGGCGCGCCCGCCTGCGCCGCCAGTTTCTCTTCCCGGCCGCAGAGGTTTTGCCGCATCCAGGCGATCGAGCCGCCAAAGGCGTTCATCGTCCCCGCGAGATCGCCTGTGCCCGGCTGGATGCCCGCCCAGAACTCATACCGCTCCTGCGGATCCGTGATATCTGCCGGCACATGCAGCCGCGCTGTGGTAGACGTACCCAGATGGAAGTTGGTCTCGCCCAGCGTCCCAGCGCCGATATTGGCCACCTGCCCATCCATGCCGCCCGGGACGACCGGCGTCCCCTCCGCAAGGCCGGTCTCTGCCGCCGCCTGCCGGGTAACATACCCAGCCACTTCCCGGCCGCTGACAATCTCCGGAAAAAGCTCCTGCCGCAGGCCGGCTGCCGCGATGATCTCCGGAGCCCACGCCATCTTCTTATAGTCATAGGCCATATAGCCACAGGCATCCGAATAATCCGTGCACATCCGCCCCGTCAGCCGATAGACGATAACGTCTTTTGCGGTCAGCACTTTGTGCGTTTTCTGATAAACCTCCGGCCAATGCTTCTTAATCCACATGAGCTTGGTGATGGTATAGGCCGTGGAGCATTTGTGCCCGGTAACTTCATAGCACTTTTTCGCGCCAAATGCCGCCTCCAGCTCTGCCTGCTCCTGGCCGCTTCGGCTGTCGCTCCATAGAAGAGAGGGCGCCAGGAAATTGCCCTGCTCATCCAGGCACGTGCAGCAATGCCCCATGCCTCCAAAGCAGACCGCCGCGATCTGCGCCGGATCGACTCCTGCCATTACAGCCCTGGTCGCCTGGCAGACGGCTTCCCACCAATCCTGCGGGCGCTGCTCGATGGCGCCGCCCTGGGCATAGAACGTCTGGTAAGAGACTGTCTTGCTGGCAATTAGGTGCCCATCCGCCGAGAAAAGCGCCGCCTTGTCTCCGCTGGTTCCAATATCATGCGCCAATAGATATTTCATCGTTCCCCCCCAAGTATGCCTTTGCTCAAATTTTCATGCAAAAAGAAAAAGCCAAGGAAAGCCGGCGAGCCTTCCCTGGCCTTTTTTCTGCTATTCTTTGATTTCCTCAAAGATGGGCTCCAGAGCCGCATAAGCGCGCTCAAACAAAGGCAGAATCTGCTGATAGCGCTTGACATTTTCGGGGATTGGCTTGGTCGTCCCCGTAATCTCGACAAACTGGTTGGCCACCGAGAAATCCTTAAAAATGCCCACGCCCACGCCGGCGCAAATCGCCGCGCCCAGCGAGCCAACTTCATCCGAGACGTTGATATTCATCATCTCGCAGTTCATCACATCCGCCATAATCTGGCAGACCAGCTTGCTCTTGCTGGCGCCGCCCGAAATCGTCGCCTTTTGGGGCGGCTGCTTGCCGGAGATCTCTTCCAGCTGTTTCATCATCAGCGCCAGATGCAGCGCACATCCTTCCATCACGGCGCGCTTCATATCATCCTGCGTATGCTGCATGGTCAGGCCAATAAAGCACCCCCTGGCTTTCGCGTTAAAATACGGGGAGCGCTCGCCCTGCAAGTAGGGCAGATAGATGAGCCCCCGCGCGCCCACAGGAGATTTGGCCGCATTCTCGTTGATAAATTCAAAGATATTTTTGCCCGTCTCTTTGGCGAGCTGTGCCTCTTTGGCGCAGAGGTTATCCCGCATCCAGGCGATCGAGCCGCCAAACGCGTTCATCGAGCCAGACATGGAAACCTCGTCCGGATCGTCGATATTGCACCAGATCTCATAGCGCTGCTGTTCATCCAGCACGTCCGCCGGGACATTGAGCGATGCGCCCGAAGAAGTGCCCAGGTGGAAGCCCGTCTCAGCCAGCGTTCCCCGGCCTACGCCTGCCACGCCGCCGTCCATGCCGCCCGGGACGACCGGCGTCCCTTCCGCAAGGCCCGAGGCCTCCGCCGCCTCTTTTGTAACATATCCCGCGACCTCGATGCCGCTGACGATCTCCGGGAACATGGAGTAATTAAGCCCGCAGGCCTCGATCATCTCCCGATCCCACTGCTTGGTGCGGTAGTTATAGGCCATATAGCCGCTGGCATCCGAATAATCCGTGCACATCCGGCCCGTCAGCTTATAGACGATGACATCCTTTGCCGTCAGCACTTTATACGTCTTGCTGTAAATTTCAGGCTTGTGCTTCTTCATCCACATCATCTTGGTGATGGTATAGGAAGAAGAGGGCTTATGCCCGGTAACTTCATAGCATCTTTTTGCCCCGACGCTCTGCTCCAGCTCCTCCTGCTCTCGGTAGGAACGCACATCGCTCCACAGGATCGAG
>CAJUPM010000023.1:4433-10459 GCA_910588425.1 uncultured Christensenellaceae bacterium
GATCGAGCGATCCAGGAAGTTTCCCTGCTCATCCAGGCAGGTGCAGCAATGCCCCATGCCGCCAAAAGAGACCGCGGCGACATCTTTTGGGTCAATTTTCGCCATCAGCTGCCGGGTTCCCTCGCAGACTGCCCTCCACCAATCGCTCGGGTCCTGCTCGCGCACGCCGTCGTCCCCATAAAAAGTCTCGTAGGGGGTGATCACGCTGCCCAGCATCTTGCCATCCTCCTGGAACAGAGCGACTTTGTCCCCACTCGTCCCAAGATCATGCGCCAATAGATACTTCATGTTCTTTCCTCCAAATCTCTCATTCAGTTTTTCACTGATGCCCTCATTATACGCGAATCTTGCCTATTCTTCAACCGCCGTTTTCTTAAAAATGAGCAGTTTGCTGAAAACATAGTTGGCGATGACGACGACCACCTGCATGATCAGCTTGGCAAGATTCTCATTCCAGTGCAGCGTCCCGATCATCAGCCATAATCCCAGCTCTTCCATGCCCAGCGAAACCAGCCGCGCCGCAATAAAAGCAAAAAATTCCCGCGCCAGTTCTTTTTTTGAAAGCCCTTTGCTCTCAAAGACAAACAGCTTATTGGTGATATATGCGAACAGCACAGCCAGAATCCAGGAGACGATATTGCTGGCCAGGTAGTGGATGCCCAGCATCGTGTTGCAGATGTAGTAGGAGCCAAAGCTCACGACCGTCGTCAGCGCGCCAAACACAACATAGAGCACCAGCTCTTTTGTCAGCTTCAATTTTTTCACGAGTTCCTCCTATTTCACCAGAGCATAGATGCAGGAATCGTGCATCTGCCCGTTTTTATATACGCTCTGCCTGAGAATTCCTTCCAGCGCAAACCCCGCCTTTTCCAAAACCCGCCGCGACCCCTGATTATGGGCATAAGGCTCCGCATAGATGCGGACAATATCAAACCGTTCAAAAGCTTCCCGGCAGATCTGCGCCACAGCCTGGCTCATAATCCCCTTACCCCAGAAAGGCTCGGCCAGCCAATATCCCAGTTCGGCCGACCGGCGGTAGACATCCTGCCCCAAAAAGACGGCAATGCTGCCCACAGGCTCCTCATCCGCGCAGACGGCGCGGCAGATCTGCCCCTGGCCTTCGCCTTTGATGCAGTGCCCGATAAAATCGGCGGCATCCTGCTCGGCATACGGGAAGGGGAAAACATCCCGCAAATTCTCCGCCACCTTGCGGTTATTGGCATAGCGCCAAATTTTCTTCGCATCCTCCATCTTCCAGGGCCGCAGCAAAATTTCCATCTTCTCTCTCCTTGCTCTCATCCCGCGCCAAGTTTATGCGCCGGGCAGTTTCGTCTATTATAGCAGAAAAGCACCGCGCTGCCTAGCGTTCCAGATTTCTGGGATCAAAAAATGCCCCAAAAAGGGGCATTTTTCATTTTATTTACTCCTCAACCGGAACAACATTCACAGCGCGCAGCTTACCGCTATTTCTGGGGTCTGCCTCGGTCTCGAAAGTAACTTTCTGGCCTTCTGCAAGAGTCTTGAAGCCATCGCAGACGATTGCGGAGAAATGCACGAACACATCGTCGCCGCCGTCATCATTCGAAATGAAGCCGAAGCCTTTACCTGCGTTAAACCACTTTACTGTACCTTTATTCATTGTAAATAGGTACCTCCTCTTAATATTCATATCCTTTTGTGCTTAAAAAGAACTCACATATTTTTGTAAACCATTTTTCTAACAAGCAAATGGCTTACAAAAATATGTGAGTCCATCCTACATTTAGAATACGTTTTCAGTATAGTTCTGCCCCTCTGGTTTGTCAAGCATTTTCCATAGAAAAAGCGGCAATTCCTGCCCTACCATGGCCACGGGAGCACCCGCCCCTTTTGGATGAAAAAGGCCTGGGCCGCCAGCTCTGCCATGGGAGCATCGGATTTGGAGTCCGAATAGAAATTTTCCACAGATGCCTGTCCAAACTGCTCGCGGAAACGCCGCACTTTTTCCTTTCCATGGCAGTTGACGCCAGTATAAACTCCCGTTTTTGCATCCACTTTGGACGCGATGGGCGGCAAAATTCCCAGCTGCCTGCAAGGCGTTCCCAGCAGAAACTCCGGAGAAGCGGAGATCACCAGATCTCCCTCTTTTTTCACTTTCAGATACCACGCCTGGATGCCCTGCATGTGTTCCTGCCAGAATTGCTCCACCGCCTGCTCCACATCCGGGACGCCTCGCAAAAACCGATAGAAATTCTGTTTGAATCTGGTCTTGGGCATCAGATGCAGGAGAAAGCCTGCCGCGCAAATGCCTGTTCTTGGAAGAGAGAGCCAGGTTCTGGGATATTTTTTCAGGCAAAACGCAAAAAAATCCCGGGTGCTGTCTCCGTCATAAATTGTGCCGTCAAAATCAAATACATTCATGCCCCTCTTCCTTCCATCCGCCGGCCCTGCCTTGGCCAGCATCCTCCATAAGCCGCATATCTTCGCCCGCCGCCACACACCGCACCGTCTGAATGCGCTCTCCGCATAGACACATGCAGTATTCCGGCCCCAAGGCAATGGGCAAAAATTCAATTTTTCCCAATCTTTGGATGAGGCACCCCTGCTCAACCACCGAAACATCCCCAAACGAAGCGTCGATCCCCCGGCCGAGAAGCTTCACATAGCTCTCCTTGGCCGTCCAGACCTGAAAAAACGCTTTCTGGCTTTGAGCCGCAAACAGCGCCTCCTGCGGGTGAAAAAAGCGCCGGGCGATCTGCTCCGCCGAGCACGGGCGCATCTTTTCCACATCCAACCCAACCGGTCCATCCGATATGGCGCAGGCCCAATACCCCTCCGTATGCGAAACAGAGCACGCAACCTCCGGCGCATCCGGAAAATATGGCTTTCCCTTTGGCGTGCGCGCAATGCGCTCAAAGCGCTCCTGCCCTGCGCCGCCGCAAAAATGCCTGGCGCACGCGCGCAGCCGCTCCTCGCCGCCGCTTTTTTCCATTCCTGGGTAAAGATATAGGTTGACGCTCATCCTCTTCTCGGGCGCGGCGCTTTGCCCCGGCATTTCTCCAGCCGCAAGCCTCCGCCCTTCTTCCTTTTCCTGTTTTTCCTGCTCACCTGCCGCCGTTTAGCCCGGCATTTTGCACAAAAGCATCGTCCTTTTATTATTTTAGCTCAACTCAGAAGTTTTTGCAAAAAGCTCCGGCAAAGCTGAATAAAACAGCCAACTGCCCAAGATGGTTTGCCGAAAAACCCGCACACTTTCCCTACTGCCGGCATATTAGCAGTGGAGCGCGTTCGCGTTCCATTGAGCACACGGGTAATCTAATCCATAATTTTCCAATATTGTATTTTTTAGGAGAAGCTTATGGATGCACTCAACCAAATCGTCGCGAAGAATATTCTTCGTCTGCGGGAAAAAGCCGGTCTCTCTCAATTGGCTCTGGCGCTCAATGCTGAAATCACACCAAACGCGCTCTTCGAGATCGAGCATACCTGCGGAAACCCCAGGCTCAACACTCTCTCCAAGATTGCCCACGCTCTGGGCGTTCCCCTGCACCGCCTTTTCGAGGAATGCGAATCTCCGTCCGAGATGCTGGCCTCGCTGGTGCAAGAGCATTTCTAGGCGGGCTATTTTTCTTCCTTGCTTCGCGCTGACGTCCTGCCCGCTCGCTTGAGAAAAGCGCGCAAAGAAGTGTGATTGCCTGAAAAGAAAAAGAAGCGCAGCCACAGCTCCGCTTCTTTTTTGCGCCTATTTTTAGAAAAGTTCTTCCTCCATGGCCTGCGTTGCCTCAGAGATCGTGCGCTCGGCCTCTCTTCCGAATTTATCGACCTGATCCTTGTTTCTTGGATCGTGCGTCAGGCATCCCGCCCCGCCGATACAGCCGCCAATGCAGGCCATACCCTCGATAAAATTGTTTTGCAGGCGGCCTTTGGAAGCTCTGAGCAGCGCCTTATGGCATTGCTCGATTCCATCGCATGTGACGGGATCGATATGGAAATCCGAAGCGCCCTGCTCGCGGATCGCCTCCCGCACCGCGTCCGTCACGCCACAGCTCCGTGCAAAAATCCGGCCGTAGTAAGAGGCGTTATCCAGTTTTTCCTCGGGCAGCTCTGCCGGGTCGATATTTCTACTATCGATGAGCGCCTGCAATTCTTCAAACGTCAGCACACTGTCCACATAGGGCCGGACGCGCTCTTGACGCACTTCCAGCTTTTTCGCCGTGCATGGCCCGATAAACACAACCTTGGCCTTTGGATCCGCCTCTTTGATGCGCTGAGAGATGGCCGCCATGGGGGAAAGGTTATGCGAGACATGCTCCAGCAGCTCGGGGAAATTCTTGCGCACATATGTTACAAACGCCGGGCAGCAGGAGGTCGTCAAAAAGCCCTTTTCCATGAGCTCCCTGCTCTCTGCCATGGCCACCATATCCGCGCCCAGCGCCGCTTCCACGACTTTATAGAAGCCCAAAGCCTTGATGGCGCTGATCACCTGCCCCAGCTTCGCATAGGAAAACTGGCTGGAAATAGAGGGCGCCACCACCGCATACAGCTTATACTTAGTGTTATCCTGGCTGCCGCGGATCAGGTCGATCACCTCGAGCAGATAAGATTTATCCATAATCGCGCCAAACGGGCACTGGTAGACGCAGGCGCCGCAGGAGATGCACTTGCTGTTATCGATATGGGCAAACTGCTGTTCATCCTTTCCAATCGCCCCAACTTTGCAGGCCGCTTCGCAAGGGCGTTTGCGGTTGGCAATGGCGCTATAGGGGCAGACGCTCGCGCATTTTCCGCAGTTGACGCATTTTTCTTTATTGATATGCGCCTTCTGGTGCTTATCAAAGGAGATCGCGCCCACGGGGCAGACGTCTTCACAGCGGTGCGCAATGCAGCCGCGGCAGGAATCCGTCACTTCATAGCCGCCCACCGGGCATTCATCGCAGGCAATATCCAAAACTTCTATGACGTTCGGGTTTTCCTTATCTCCCCCAAACGCCATTCGGATGCGCTCGCCGACGATCGCCCGCTCCTTATAGATGCAACAGCGCATCGTCGCCTCTTTGCCCGAGACGATTTGAGAAGGGATTTCCAGCACCGCCCGATCCAGCTTATCTTCAAAGGCATACCGCGCCACTTCCCGCAGCACTTTGTATTTCAAATGTTGAACTTTGGTATCAAATTTTCTGGTTTTCAACGGAATACCTCCAGTCTCTTTCCATCAGTAAATATTTATCGATATTATTTTATCAAATTTCTCAGAAAAAGAGAAGAGCCGTGCGCATGAAATTTTTTCTTTTCTATTCCTGTGCATGGTAAGCCAACGCATCCCGCACTTTTATGCTCAAAAATGCGGCTGATGCAATTTTTACGGCATCTCCAGGTAAAAACGGGAAAACACAGACGCCCAGGGCATACCAAATCTCAGCCTTTGCGCTGAGCACGAACCAAGCTGTTCCCAGCGTGTAACATGCTGCCAGCCCCAAAAGCATTCCTGCCGCATACCTCCAAAAATTGCGGCGCTCTTTGCAGAAGATCCCAGCAAAAAACGCTGCGGGCAGATATCCAATGAGGTATCCCCCAGTAGGCCCAAATAGCGCCCCAAGCCCAGCGTTGAACCCCGCAAACACTGGAAGGCCTGCCGCTCCAAGCACCAGGAACAGCATTACGGCAAACACCGCCTCTGCCGCCGAGAGCATTCCGCCTGCGGCAAACACCGCCAAAAGCGCCAAGTTGATGGGCACAGGCCCAATGGGTATGCTGATTTGCGAAAAAACCGCAGCCAATGCTGCAAAGACTGCGATATTTGCCATTTTTCGTATCGTCAATTTCATATCTTTTGATCCAATCCTTTTTCTATCCCCTAGCATAGCAAGCAAAAGCGGAAAGTGTCAATGGCATTTTAAAAAAAGTTTTCCGAAAGGCCTTGACTTTACACGCCCAGGTGATTATAATTATTGACGTGCTAAATCGCAGGGTTTGCGGGAGTGGCTCAGTGGTAGAGCGTCGCCTTGCCAAGGCGAATGTCGCGAGTTCGAATCTCGTCTTCCGCTCCA
>CAJUPM010000024.1 GCA_910588425.1 uncultured Christensenellaceae bacterium
TTAAAGCGCTCATTTTTACAATTCCATGATTCTCTATAAAAATACAAAATATTACAAAATAACCAAATAATGTCATCTTTTCGCCATTTATAAATCTTGTGGGAGTATCTGCGATAGACTACTTTTGTATGAGAAAAAAGGAGGGTTATATGATGCAAGAAAAGGAAAAGAAAAGTGAGTTATGCAAATTTGTCGGAGCAAATCTAAGGGAGATAAGAGCAAAAATGAATTTATCTCAAGAGACAGTGGCAAATGAAACGAGCCTTAGCGTATCGCACTATCGTGGCATTGAGCAAGGCCGCGGCAACCCGAGCATTCAAACACTGGAGAGAATTTCCGATACGCTCCATATCAGCTTGCAGGAAATCTTGACAAGAGGGATGCACAGCGCACCAGACTATTTTTCTCTTCAGGATTTTGCGCTTTCGGAGGAAGACACACTCTTTTTCAAAAATCTCTTACAGCAGATCATCGATTTGCTGGTCTATAAAAAATAAGCTCTTCTTGGTATTCTGTGCTGTATTGTTAGAATAGCGCAGCTTTTATAATTGAAACGAGAGGCTTGGCTTTGTTAAGGCAAAAAAAAGAACCGCTTTGCTGAGCGATTCCTTTTTTGGTGGAGATAAGGGGACTTGAACCCCTGACCTTCTGACTGCCAGTCAGACGCGCTAGCCAACTGCGCTATACCCCCGAAACATTTATTATCATACTGGATTATCAAAAAGATGTCAATACTTAAGGTTTTATTATGGAAAGAAAAAATAGCGGAAGCGATATTTTTACCGATTGTTCTATGATGTGATTGTAATTTCCGAATACTATATTAATACTTTTTTGCTATTTTAATTAGGTTGCTTTTTTGCAACAGATCCACTAACCTTTATAGATGTCGGATTAATGTGGAAGGAAATAGATGAGGCAATGAATTTATGTGGTGTTATTGGGAAAAATCTAAAAGAGCTTCGCATGAAGAGCAGTCAGTCGCAAGAGGATTTGGCAAAAAAAATTGGCATTAGCGCATCTAACTTGCGCGAGATTGAGTATGGAACGGGCAACCCGACAGTCGCGACATTGGAGCGCATTGCCGAAGGGCTGCATGTGCCGACAGGAGCCCTGGTCTCGAGCAACATGAATGAAAATGAGGTTTACATTAGAGAATCTATCTTTTCTTATCTCAAATTTATTCAACACATGCCGCCCGAGCGGCAAACTTTAGTCGTTCGCATGTTTGAGCAGTTGGTTTTACTGCTGAGAGGCGACTAATTCTTTTGTTTCTGCAAAAAAGCCGAATTTCGTTTGGGAAATTCGGCTTTTTTGTTGCTATTTTATGCCCCTTGTTTTGCTAAAAACGCTTCTACCTCTGCCCTGGTCGGCATCGCATCAAATGCGCCCTGCTTCATAGCGCAAAGTGCTCCAACGGCATTAGCGATACGCACTACTTTTGAGAGCGGCGTCTGCGGCTCGCAGGCAAGGTAATAGAGAATGGCCCCAAGGAAGGAATCGCCGCAGCCCGTCGTATCCACAGCCTTAACGCGAAACCCAGGGTCATACCCGCTCTCCTCTTTGGAGTAGTAATATGCGCCTTTTGCGCCAAGCGTAATGAAGACAGCCCGCTTGGCGCGGCCGATTTTGCTGATGCGCTTCGCCCCTTCCCGGCATTCCTCCGGGGAATCCCCAAGGCCGGTCAGCAATTTCAGCTCCACTTCGGATAGCTTGACGATATCTGCCCTGGCAATATACTCGGTAAACTCCTGCTTGACAGTGGCCGGGTTATGCAGTGAGCTTTCCGGGCGGTAGTTGGGATCGACGGCAAACAGCTTGCCGTGCTTTTCGGCGTAGTCCTGCAAAAATTGAAGGGATGCTCTTCCCGATTCACTTTTTGCAAGGCCATATGTCGCGTAAATGATGTTGGCCCGCTCCAGAACGCTTTGGCTGATCTCTTCCGGGGTCAGCAGATGATCCACGCCTTTGCCCACGAAATAGAAACTGCGGTCGCCCTCGTCATCGAAGGAGACAAAGGAGATCATCGTATGATCATCTCTGGTATAGACAACTCCTTCATCCGAGATGCCATACTTTTTTAACGCACTTGCCACATGCCTGCCGAAAAGGTCGTCTCCCACTTTGCCAATAAAAGCGGTTTTCCCGCCCAAAAGCGAGCAGGCAACCAGCATATTTGCCGGCGCTCCGCCTGGGTTCATCTCATAGGCAGGGTTCCCATTCGGGCCATAGCCGCACTGGGAAAAATCGATCATAATATCGCCAGCGGAAATTACATCAAACATGTTCTCCCCCTCTCTTTCCATCGCGCAAAAAGCGGATCGTTCATTCAATTGTATTGCTGATGGCTTTATTATATCAACTGGAGGGAGAAAGAACAACTAAATTTTGGCAGATTCCTGTTGGCTTTCCACGAGTTTTTCCGCATCCTCCAGCGTTTTGCTGCTCACCTTTAATAGCTCCAGCCCTTCCTGATAAAGCGAGAGTGCTTGCTCCAGGGGCAAGTTCTTTTCCGCCAGCTCCTGCGAGATCTGTTCTAAACGCTGTAAATTCTCTTCAAATTTCATTCTTCTGCTCCTTTTTCTATGCTCTGCACCTGCGCAAAAGCGCGCCCGTCTTTTGTTTGAATGGATAATCTTTGGCCGATTTGCAGCTGATCTACCTTTTCCAGCGGCGCTCCTTCCACCTCCGCATATACGAAGCCTCCGCCAAAGCGGGACAGCGGGTTTCTTGCCGCCAGATAGACTGCGCCTTTCTCCAAATCTGCCTGCTTGCTCTGCAAAAGCGCGTTCATCTGCTGGTGCAGAAGCCCGGAGAGCGAAGCTGTTTTCTGCTCTGCCCGCTCTATTTGCAGCCGAAGCTGCTGCTCGCTTTGCACTTCTGCACTTTTTAGTCTATCTCGTGCTGTGCGTATTTTTTCGAGCATCATGCTCGTTAGAGACTCTTCCAAATGATCCAGCAAGAGCATCAGATCCTTTTGATCGGGCACGGCAAGCTCTGCGGCCGCGGAAGGGGTTGGCGCGCGCAGGTCTGCGACGAAATCCGCAATTGTATAGTCGATCTCATGCCCGATTCCAGTGATGACTGGGATTTTGGAGGCGTAAATTGCCCGGGCAAGCCCCTCATCGTTAAAGACGAATAAATCTTCCCCAGAGCCGCCTCCCCGCGCCAGCAGGATAACGTCGCACTCTCCTTCCTGGTTTAACTGCCCAAGAGCGCGGATCATCTCCAGAGGCGCGGCAACTCCCTGCACAGTTACAGGGCAGAAGCGCTGCAAAGCCATAGGATAGCGCCGCCGCAGCACATTTCTGATATCCTGAATCGCCGCTCCTGTCGGCGAAGTGATGATCCCTATTTTTTCCGGGTATTTGGGAATGCGCTTTTTATGCGCCGCATCGAATAGGCCTTCTGCCGAAAGTTTGGCTTTCAGAGCCTCAAAATCGGTGTAAACCTCGCCCACGCCAGAGGGGAACATATGCTGCACATAGAGCTGAACTGCCCCGGCCTTTGGATAAAACGAGATATCGCCCACAATCACCACTTTCATGCCATTTTTGGGCAGGAAGGAAAGCTTTTGCCGGTATCCGCGGAACATGACCGCCTTAATGGATGCCTCTTTATCCTTGAGAGAAAAATACAGATGGCCGGAAGTGTGCGCGGTGAAATTGGAGATCTCCCCTTCCACGCAAACCATGCGCAAAGCCTCGTCGGCCTCCAGTCTTTGCTTTAAATAGTCGTTGAGCTGTGAGACCGTTACCGGCCCCACTTTTACTGTCTCCATTCTTCACTGCTCCGATCTTCTATTTTTACGGGCACAGGTGCCCCGAGCTCGAGGCAATCTGGCTGGACGCGGCAATCATAAGCCAGGATTGCAACGCCGGCACTCTGCGCTTCCTGGAGTGCCTGGGCAAAGGCGGGCTGTGCCGCGTAGTTAGGCGCAAAAAAAGACACGCCCTGCATTTGAATGACAAAAACGAGATAGGCCAAGCAGCCTTCCCTGCGCGCCTTGCAGAGCTCACGAATATGCCGGATGCCGCGCTCGGTAGGTGCATCCGGAAAATAGGCGGCGCCATCCCGCTCCAGCGTAACCCCCTTGATCTCCAGATACGCTTTCTGCCCCGCGACGGCAAAGGCACCATCCAGGCGGGAATCACCATAGCGCACCTCCCCGCGCAGTTCTTCTGCCGCAGATTCCATGCCAGGAAGCAGATTGCCCTGCTCTAAATACTCCAGCACAAGTTTATTTGGCGCGAGAGAATCCAGATTGATCAGGCGCTCTCCTTTATAAAGTGCGATGAGCGTGTAGGCGGTTTTTTTCTGCGGGGACGGCGCATACTGCAAAAATACCGATGCTCCCGGCACAAACAGCTCTGCGCATCGGCTGGTATTACGGATGTGAACCCGCTCGCTTTTTCCGTGAACCAGGCAGATGCCGATAAAGCGGTTTTCTCTGCGCAGAAAGGTTCCAGCCACAATCTCAGGATACCTCATGTTTTTCCTCTGTTTCTTCCTCTGCCTGCTTGGCCTTGGCCGGCGCGATGGCCAGATCCACAAGAAGAGAGACGCCCGCGCCGATGAAAGTATCGATGGCGCGGTTGAGCGCGTAAAAAACAGCGTCCTGCTGTGTCCGCTCAAAATTCAAGGCGACCAATAATGCTACCGTGCAGGAGATCGTGCTGGCCTGCTGAAGATGAAAAGCATTGCATAAATAAAGGTCGAAAATCAAAAAGAGCGGCACGACGGCAAGGAAAACTCCCTGGCTGTAATAAGGAATATATGCGCTGGAAAATGCGGCGGCAAAGCCAATCAGGCCGCCAAGAGCCGTACCCAAAAGCCGCATGAGGCTGAAATGCAGCGTCTCCTGGTTGTTTTGCCGCATACAGACGATGGCAGAGATGGCCGCAACTGTGACTGTCTGCATGCGCTTCAGGCAAAAACAGATTGCAAGCGTAAAGAAAACGGCGATGACCGTTTTTACTGAGCGCATTCCCGGGCGATAATGTAAATTCATGCTTTCTCTCCTTTTGCTTAGTATAAGCCAAGCCCAAAAAGATGTAAAGATAATAAAATGTTTGCATAATTATGTCGAATAATCGGCAAACTATCCTCGGCTGTCTATCGCCAAAAGATGACAAGGCCCTAGATTGCCTCTATAATGAAGTTTAACAGAAAACAGATCGAAAAGGATGAATCAAATGAAAACATGTTTAAGAATTTTATGGCTCATTTCGGGAATTTTGCTCATCGCATGCGGCGTCTATGTTTTGCTGCATCCTGCGCAAACTTTGATGAGCATTGCCTCTCTGCTCGGGCTTGCCGCTTTATTTTCCGGCGCTTTTTCCCTGGCTACCTATTTCACTCAGAAGGAAGAGCTGTTTGGCGCAAAAGGCATTTTGCTGGATGGCATTTTGGATGTCATTCTCGGTGTTTTGCTCATCATCTACCCCACTTCCTCTTTGATTGCGAACCTCTTTTTGAGCTTGATGAGCCTTTGGGTTATCTCAAAGGGTGCCATGGCTATCTATCATGCCGTTTTGGCCAAGAAGTTTGATCGCCAATGGTATATTTTGCTGATCATTGGGATTCTGCTCGTCCTCTTTGGAATTTTGGCGCTCATCAAACCCATTATTACGATGGTGGCCATCAGCGTCATACTCGGCGTATTCCTCATTTCGGATGGAATTGAGATTCTTGGACACTGGTGGATGATTCAGAAATTCCGGAAAAACCTCGGGCTATAAATAAAAAATGCCGCAAGCTGTTCTGCGGCATTTTTTTATTCTCCCCCCACAATTTTTCACAAAAATCCTCTTGATTATTTCCAGTTTTTTACATATGATATAGAATAAAAGGTAAAAAATGTAAAAAGAGGTCAGAACATGAAGATAGAAAATAGCCTGGGCAGCAAGATTAGGCGCCGCCGGCAGGAGTTACAGCTTTCGCAAGAGGAGTTGGCCGCGCAGATTGGCCTGAGCGTTTCCTTGCTGCGTGATATTGAACATGGACGGGGCAATCCCACTATCAAAACGCTGGGAAAAATTTTCAGCGGATTGGGTATGGAATTTGAATCGCTGTTTTCGAATGTGCAGACGACTCTTGTTTCGGAAAACCCAGAGGAGATTGTGCGCAATATTGCAATTCAGCTCAAGGCCTTGATTGCCCTTCCAAGAGAGGATCAGGAACTGGCCTCCCAGATCTTCCGGCAGCTTTCCTTGATTTTGCAAGAACAGGCCGGCTGAAACATGCGCGGGATAGAGCCTCCCTTCCCCTATTTCGCGCGTTTTCTTTCCATGCGGCCAAAAGATACTTGACTTTTTTTTGTAAAACGGATATAATTCTGTTTGTTGCCCGCAGAATGCGATCGTGGCGGAATAGGCAGACGCGCACGTTTGAGGGGCGTGTGGGAGACCATATGGGTTCAAGTCCCATCGATCGCACCAAACAAAAAATCGGAGTAAAACTTACTCCGATTTTTTGTTTTCTCTTAAATGAAAAAAAGAGCCGCCCTTGGCCGCTCTTTTTTCTGATTATTCGTAAATCGGGAATTGCTTGCAGAGCTCCGCAACCTTTGCAGATACTTCACGCACAGCCGCAGCGCGATCCTCTGCCGTCAGCAGGCGGTGCACCAGATCGGCGATCTGGCGGCACTGCTCTTCCTTGAAGCCGCGGGAAGTAACGGCCGGCGTACCCACGCGGATGCCGCTGGCGATAAACGGACTGAGCGTTTCATTGGGAATCGTGTTTTTATTGACGGTAATATGCGCCAAATCCAGCAGCTTTTCAGCGTCTTTTCCCGTAATGCCCTTCTCGTAGACATCTACCAGCATCAGGTGGTTATCCGTTCCGCCGGATACCAGGCGGAATCCGTTTTTCTTCAGCTGGTCTGCCAGCGCCGCGGCATTTTTGACGATCTGCTGCTGATACTGCTTAAACTCATCGCTCAGCGCCTCCTGGAAGCTGACTGCCTTGGAAGCGATGACGTGCATCAGCGGGCCGCCCTGGGTTCCCGGGAAGATTGCCTTATCGATTTGCTTTGCATACTCTTCCTTGCAGAGAATGAGGCCGCCTCTTGGGCCGCGCAGTGTTTTATGCGTTGTCGTCGTTACAAAATCGGCATAGGGCACCGGATTTTGGTGCAGTCCCGCGGCAACCAGGCCAGCGATATGCGCCATATCCACCATGAGATATGCGCCGACCTTCTTTGCGATCTGCGAAAACCGCTCGAAATCGATGGCTCTAGGATATGCGCTGGCGCCTGCCACGATCATCCTGGGCTTTTCTTTGAGGGCAAGCTCTTCCAGGGCATCGTAGTTGATCATCTCAGTCTCGTTATCCACGCCGTAAGGGACGACGCGGAAGTATTTGCCCGAAATATTCACGGGGCTGCCATGCGTCAGATGACCGCCATGCGCCAGGCTCATGCCGAGAATGGTATCGCCGGGCTCCAGCATCGCAAAATAGACGGCAGTATTGGCCTGCGCGCCCGAATGCGGCTGAACGTTGGCGTGCTCTGCCCCGAACAGCTTTTTGGCACGCTCTCTCGCCAGGTTTTCCGTAACATCGACAAACTCGCAGCCGCCGTAATAGCGTTTGCCCGGATAGCCCTCGGCATATTTGTTCGTCAAATGCGAGCCCATGGCCTGCAACACAGCCTTTGAGACGATATTCTCGGACGCGATCAGCTCAATGTTCCCCCTCTGGCGGTTCAGCTCTTTTTCCATGGAATCATAGAGCTCTGGATCGACCCTCTTAACCTCTGAAAAATCTAGCATTTCCCTATTTCTCCTCTTTGCTTAAATTTTCTAAAGCTGCCTTTGCCGCTTCCTGCTCGGCGCGCTTTTTAGATTTTCCTTTTCCCTTTGAACAGGCTTTGCCATCGATAGATAGCTGCACAAAGAAAGTCGTATCGTGCGGCGGCCCTTCTGTCTGCAAAACCTCATATTCCAGCGAGACCTCCCCATCTTTTTGCAGGAGAGTCTGCAGTTCTGTCTTATAGTCCTTGCTTTGCTGGGCAGAGAAATTACCCTCTGCAAAGGCGATGATCCGGCAGACCATGGTGTTTGCCGCCTCCAGCCCGCCATCCAGATAAACGGCGCCCAATATGGATTCGCAGACATCGCAGAGAATGGAGTTCTTTTCTCTGCCGCCGGAATGTTCCTCACTGCGCCCAAACCGGATATAGCCCTGCAATTTTTCACCGCGCACCCAGGCGGAAAGAGCTTCCTCGCAGACGATGGATGCCCGGCGGTGCGTCAGCCTTCCCTCATCTTCCTGGGGATATTTGCGGTAAAGATACTGGCTGACCAGCAGCTCCAGCACGGCGTCCCCCAAAAATTCCAGCCTTTCATAGCTATATCCCGCCTCAAGGGCAAGGGAAGAATGCGTGAGCGCCATCTCGAGCAGACGCTCGTCCTTAAAATTATACCTTAAAATTCGCAAAATTTCTCTATCTATTTTCGGCATTTTTAAAAAATCCTTCGTTTATTCTAAAGCGCTAGAATATTCTTCCCATTCTGCATAAAAACCTTGCAGTTTTTCTTCTAGAATGTGCAGGTGCTCTGTTGCCTCCATCAATGCCTGATAATCCGAAGCAAAATCCGGCTGGGCGATCTGCTCTTTGCAGCGGGCAGCTTCCTCCTCAGTTTCCTCGATGGCTTTTTCCAGACGCGCAACTTTCGCTTTCAGCTTGCGCAAAGCGGATTCCTGCTCTCTTTTTTTAACGAAAGGATTCTCGCTCTTTTCTTTTTTGGCAGGCACTGCCTCTGGCAAAGCGCTCCTTCTTTTCTCGCGCTCTTCCAGATAATATTGATAGCCGCCGGCATAGCATGTGATCTTCTGGTTTTCCAGCTCCCAGACCTTTGTCGCCAGTTTGCGGATAAAATAGCGGTCGTGCGAGACGACGAGCAGCGTCCCGTCGTAGCCGAGCAGAGCATCCTCCAGCGCTTCTTTGGATGCGATATCCAGGTGGTTGGTGGGCTCATCCAAAAATAACAGGTTTGCCTTGGAGAGCATTAGAATGCAGAGTGCAACCCGGGCGCGCTCTCCGCCCGAGAGTGTGCCAATCTTTTTTTCAATATCGTCCCCGTGAAACAAAAAAGCGCCCAGAGCCGTGCGGATGGAAGTGACGCTCAAATCCTCGCATCGCTCGATGACTGCCTCTATGATGCTCATTTCAGGATTCAGGTTGACCTGCGCCTGATCGTAGTAGCCGATGTGGACATTCGTCCCAAACTGAATTTTTCCCTGATTCGGCGCAATTTCACCCAATAAAACGCGGAAAAGCGTCGTCTTGCCTGTGCCGTTATCCCCGACCAGGAAAGCCCGCTCCCCTTTTTTCAAATCCAAATCGACTTTTGAAAAGAGCTGGCGCTCCCCGAAGCCAAGGCAGAGTTCTTCGGCGTGCAAAACATCCCTGCCCGACTGTCGCGCCGCGCTGATGGAAAAATGAATGCCTGCCGGGCCGTCTTCCGGCCGGACAAGCTTTTTCTCAATCCGATCGATGACTTTCTGCTTGCTGCGGATGGTAATATAGTTCCGCTCCTGGCTGAACGTCTTTTGCTGAGCGATGATGCCCTCAATTCTCTTGATCTCTTTGGTCTGTTTCTGATACTCACGCTCTTCCGCCAGCCGGCGCTCTGCCTTTATCTTGGAAAAATCCGAATAGTTTCCGCGGTAGCAGGCAAGGCGATGGTGCTCCAGCTCAAAGACGCGGTTCACAAAGCGGTCGATAAAGAAGCGGTCGTGCGAGATGACAAACACTGTCCCCTTATATGCCGCTAAAAACTCTTCCAGCCACTCAGTGGCCCGCAGATCCAGGTGGTTGGTGGGCTCATCCAGCAGCAGGATATCCG
>CAJUPM010000025.1 GCA_910588425.1 uncultured Christensenellaceae bacterium
CGTTGACAACGCAGGGGAAGCTGACGGCTACATCTTCGATGCCTAAAACTTCGCCGCTCAGCACATGACTGACGGGAAGCACTGTTTTTTCATCTTCTAAAATTGCATCAACAATACGGGAAGTATTCATGGCGATGCCCAGATACGTCGCTCCTTTGAGCGAAATAACCGTGCCGCCGGCCTTGGCAGTCTCTTCGGCAATGGCAGCAAGCCTGGAACGGATTTCGATGCCGTTTTTATCGCAGTACTCCAGCAGAGGCATCCCGGCGATGGTAGCGCAGCTCCAGGCGGGAACCTGGCTGTCGCCGTGTTCGCCCAGGATATAGGCATTGACATCCGTCACATCCACATCGCACTCTTCGCTGAGCATATAGCGCAGGCGGGCAGTATCCAGAATTGTTCCGGAGCCGATAACGCGCGAGCTGGGCAGGCCGGTTTCCTTTTGAATGACATAGGTCAGAACATCGACAGGATTGGAAATGACGACGATGATGGGATCATCCGCGTATTCCATAATGCTCTTCGAGATCGAGCGGGCAATATTGACATTGCTTTTTGCGAGATCCAGGCGGGTTTGCCCTGGCTTTCTCGCCAGACCGGCAGAAACGATGACGACTTTGGCATCTGCGCAATCCGAGTAATCGCCCTGGCGCACAACAACCTGTTTATGAAAAGCGAGGCCGTGGTTGACATCCAGCGCGCTGCCTTTTGCGCGATCTACCGCGACATCGACCATGACAATTTCAGAGGCGACGCGGCTTAACGCGAGGGTATAGACAACGGATTCGCCAACTCTTCCGGCCCCAATGACGACAACCTTGTTCTTTTTGGATCCACTCATAATCAATACCTTCCAATCGTTTATTATGATGCTGCAAGGAACGGGAGAGAGGAGAGCCTTGATAAAAAAATATCAATGTGCCGCGCGAAAACGGCAAGGCATTTATATGTTTAAAATGAAGGCTAGAATAAAAAATCCAAATCTCGTTCAAATATAATTATATGGTTTTTTTGTCAAATGTCAACGAAAACTTGAGCGCAATTCCTGCCGCGGCAGGCAATTTGAATTTGGCAAAAATAGACAGAGGCCATGCGCAATATGTGGACTTTCATGATTATTTATATTATAATAGGGAAAACTAGTTTCAAAACCAACTCTCCAATTAGCTAAAATTGAAAACAACAGAGGTGAGTGATATGGTAAAACAGCAGTTAGAAAAGTATCAGAAACCAAAGATCGGATTTCAGGTTCTGGGAATAATTCTGGCATCCGTCTTTATGATTTTATCGGCAGGGCTCATCTGGTTTGCCGCCTGCGATACCGAGCAGGGCGAGCTTCCGGATGTTTTTGGGTGGTCTGCATGTTCCTCCAACGGCGGGTATGATGCGATTCCAAGGGATGCCATGATTTTGGTGCGCCTATCCCAGGCGGAAGAGGGCTATGAGCGGGGCAAGGTTGTGGCGTTCTATTATCCAAATGCGCCTACTTCCACAAAAATTTATTTGGGCAGCGTGGTATCGGCAGAAGAAGGAACTGCGACGCTTTATCTGAATCAGGAAACGCCAGAGCTTTGCGTAGATCAAGGTCTGATTTTGGGACGAGCTGAATATTATATTGAGGATGTGGGATATCTGCTGGCGATTTTGGAAGGCGGATACGGCCTGATTTTGGCCATCTCCATTCTTGTGCTTTTCCTTGCCATCCTCATCATGTTCATTGGCAATATCGCGCTGCGGCGTCAGCGGGCGCGGGAAGCGGCTGAGCTGAATAAGGAGCTGGATATTCAGGAAGAAATTCTGGAACAGAAGCGCCAGGAGGCCGCGCAGCTGGATGCACCTATGCAGGAGGATGAGACTCCCAAGCAAGCGGATGAGGCGGAACTGACAGAAGAAGAGATACAGAGCTCTGTTGAAGATGCACCTGCCAAAGAGCAGGAGGAGGACAAGGCGGCACCTAAAATGCAAATAAACGGAGCGATGGACGCTGATCTGGCCCGCATTTGCATTCAGGCTGAGCAGCAGCAGGCCGAGCTCCTGCAAAAGCTCATCCAAACCATGCAGCAGAAAAAAGGGCTGGAGATGAGCGTGCAGCTGAATGCTGGTGAGCCCTGCGCGCTGGAGATTGAATGCGCCTGGAAAGATGTCCCGGTGGTATCGGCGATTGTGGTCGAGCTGCAAAAGCGCGGCGAAGCCAAATAGGGTAGCCGGCAGAGAGGAGCGCGGGAATGGAGAAGATACAGCTGGCCAATGGGTTAGCACTGCCCAAGGTGTTTTTTGGGACGTACCGGGTAACGGATCAGAACTCTATGAGGGAAGTTCTGGAAGATGCGTATGAATGCGGATACCGCTCTTTTGACTCCGCTTCTTTCTACAAAAATGAGCAGGAGATAGGCCAGGCGTTTGCCGCCATGGGCGTCATGCAGGACGTTTTGCTGACGACAAAAGTCTGGAACGATGTAGAGGGCTATGATGCGGTGCTCAAGGATTTTGAGGAAAGCGAAAAAAAGCTCGGGCGCATCGATATTTACCTGCTTCACTGGCCGGCCAGGGAGTTTGTTTCGCGCTGGAAGGCGCTGGAAACGCTTTACCGGGATGGAAGGGTGAAGGCGATTGGCGTCTCCAATTTTAAGAAGCATCATTTGGAAGAGCTGGCGCAGTATGCGCAGATTCAGCCGATGATCAACCAGATCGAGGCGCACGGCTATTTCATGGATGAAGAGACGATTGCCTACTGCCAGAGCCAAAATATCGCTTTGCAGGCTTGGCGGCCTTTGATGCGTACGGGAAATATGCTGCAAAACCAGGAGATTGCCGAGATTGGACGGCGGCACAAAAAGACGGCGGCACAAGTCGCTCTGCGCTATTTGATTCAAAGAGGCTTTACCGTGATTCCGAAATCCGTGCACAAAGAGCGCATGCAGGAAAACATCGATATTTTTGATTTTTCTTTGACGGAAGAGGAGATGCGCTTTATGCGGGCGCTGAACACCGGCAGAAGGACGGCCGGCGATCCGGATACTTTTATATTGCCGTAGGAAAGCCTTAAAAATGGGGGAGAGGAAATGGCAAAGACGATTCTAATCGTAGATGACGAACCGAGTGTGATCAAGGGGCTGCGCTTCAATTTGGAGCAGCAGGAAGGCTATGTGGTGGATGCCGCGACGGACGGCGAGGCGGCCCTGGAGCTGTTTGAGCCGGAAAAGTACGATTTGGTTTTGCTGGATTTGATGCTGCCCAAGCTGGACGGCATGGAAGTCTGCCAGCGGATTCGGGCGGTTTCGGATGTGCCGATCATCATGCTGACGGCAAAAGGCGAGGATATTGATAAAATTATGGGGCTGGAATACGGCGCGGACGACTACATGACAAAGCCCTTCAACATGCTGGAGCTCAAAGCGCGCATCAAAAACATCTTCCGCCGCCTGGACAATGCGAAGGGAAAGGCGAACCTCACCGTCGCCAAGGTGGACGACATGACGGTGGATTTCATCAGCCGAAGCGTTACGATTGCGGGCAGGGAAGTGAATCTGACGGCAAAAGAATTCGATTTGCTGCAGCTGTTTATCAGCAATAAGGGCGTCGTATTTGAGCGGGAGAAGCTGCTGGAGCTGATCTGGAAGCAGAAGGGAGATCTGCGCACGGTAGACGTCCATATCCGCCGCCTGAGAGAGAAAATAGAAGAGGAACCGGCTCACCCGCAGTATATTTTGACCAAATGGGGCGTCGGCTACTATTTTTCCAACAAATAGTCTGTATCAAAAAAGAGAGCAAGTATTTGGGCTTGCTCTCTTTTTCATTTGCCTGCGTGAAAGGGGAATCAGAGTTTGAGATCGGATTGTGCGGGATTATCGATGAGCGCTCCGTTTTCATCGAAACGCGAGCCGTGGCAGGAGCAATCCCAGGTATGCTCGGTGGGATTCCATTTTAAGGCACAGCCCAGGTGCGGGCAGCGGGGGCGCGTGGGCGTCAGCAGGTTTTTCAGCGTCTCAAAGGCGTTAATGGCAAGCTGCGGATGCCAAACGCTCCGCTCCGGCGTGAAGACGGGGGCGTACGGGTTTTCTGCCCCGGTAACCAAATCGGCCAGAAGCTGGGAGCAAAGCATGGCAGTACTCATGCCCCATTTCTGGAAGCCGGTGGCGACATAGACGCCAGGAAGGCCGGAAGCATACGGGCCAATATAGGGGACACTGTCTAACGGCATGCAGTCCTGCGTCGCCCAGCGGAACCTGGTGCTCGCCTTGGGATAATACTGCGCGGCCAAAGATTCCAGCGCTGCCCAGCCGCCGGTGTTCTTTCCCGTGCGGTGTGAACCGCCGCCCAAAAGCAGCAGGCCGTCGGCGTTGCGGAAAGAGAGGCCGCCCTTGGCTTCATCAATATACATCCCGCCTACATCCTGCGCGTCTTTCAGCGCCAGAACATAGGAACGCTCCTGGTACAGCTTGACGGGATAGAAGCCATGGCGGTTATAGATGGGAAAATGCGTCGCCACGATGATCTTCTTTGCCTGGATTTCCCCGCGGCTCGTCTGCACGCCGCGCTCAGTCAGCTCCTGCGCCTGGGTATGCTCATAGATATGCAGCGGGGCGGCAATGCCGGCGATGAATTTGAGCGGATGGAACTGCGCCTGAGATGCAAAGCGGATCGCGCTTAAAATGGGGATGGGAAGCGGCAACTCATGCTCGATCTGCACAGGGTATCCCAGCAGCTGAAGCGCCGCGGCCTCCTCCTGAATCTTTTTGGGGGAGCGCTGGGTATAGACAAAAGCGTCTTTTCTCTCGAAATCGCAGTCGATAGTTTGCGCAAGGGCTTCATAGGCCTCTATGGCCTGCAAATTGGCGCGCAGATAGAGCGCCGCCTTTTCTTTGCCCAGGCGATCAAAGAGCGAAGCATAGATCAGCCCATGCTGGGCGGTGATCTTGGCTGTGGTGCATTTTGTGATGCCGCTGCAAATCTCAGATGCCTCGATGAGAGCGTAATCCACGCCGCGCTTTTGCAGTTCATGGGCGCAGAGCACTCCGGCAATGCCGCCGCCGATAATGAGCACATCTGTTTTCAAACTGCCGGGCAGGGCAGGAAAGCTTGGCAAATTTGCTGTGCTAGACCATAAAGACTCCATACAAATGAATTCCTCTCGTTGTTTTTTCTTAGTATAGCTTCTTTTTGCCATCTCATACGGAAAAGCGGGGCAATGTTGGGCGGGTGGTGAGGAGATTGAGTTTTTTTGCGGTTTATAGTATACTAAATCATCGCATGATGATTAGAGTGGGCATGGCCAAGGGCAGAAGAGAGCAGAGCTGGGGGAAGGTGATACTATTTTTCTGGTAAATAAATTTCTCACCTCCATTCGCTGGAGGTTTATTGTAATTTATGTTGTCGTCGTTTTGATGGCGTTTTCCCTGGTTACGGTGGTTACTTCTAATATTATTGAAAACAATCTGCTCAAAAGCCGAGCCAGCGCCAATTTGCAGGACGTCAGCGATTTTTCCGTCCGCGTGGCGGGGGAATTTGCCGCGCTGGATGCTCAGGCGCTCTATGAGAAGGCGCTTCAAAAAGGGCAGGATATTTCCGGGCGCGTTTTGCTGCTGGATAGCTACGGCGTTGTCCAGGTCGACAGCTATTCGCGGCTGAACGGCGTGCGCATAAAGCTGCCGGAGATCATTGAAATACTGAGCGGACAAAGGGATACTTCCTATGGCTTCCATAAAATAGGAACAGACGGGGCGGATTTTTGGGCGGGATACTACGCCTCTGCCATTGTGGAAAACTCCGAGATCATCGGGGTTGCGGTGTTTTCCCAGAGCACGCAGGATGTCGTCTCGAATATCAACTCGATTAAGCAGAACTATACGATCATCTATTGGGTCGCAGTGCTGGCTGTCGCTATCATTTCCTATTTTCTCACCAGCCATCTCTCTCGCCCGCTGGAGCAGCTGAGGGAAGGCGCGATGGCCATCACGGTAGGGGATTTTAAAAAGCGCGTTCAGATAGAGGGAAAGGACGAAATCGCAGAGCTGGGCAAGGCGTTTAACACGATGACGGCCCGGCTGGAGGATGTGGATAAGCAGCGCAGTGAATTTGTGAGCAACGCATCGCACGAGCTCAAAACGCCGCTCACCTCGATGAAGATTTTGACGGAATCCATACTCTATCAGGAGCAGGTGCCCGAAGAGATCTATAAAGATTTTCTTTCGGATATCAACGGACAGATTGACCGAATGACGAGCCTGATCAACGATCTGCTGCTCATGACGAGAATTGAGAGCGGCGATAACGGCGCGAAAATGGAGGAGGCAGAGCTGGGTGAGCTGGTCCAAAATGTTGTGGATACGCTGGGGCCCATTGCCGAGCAAAAGGATATTTTGCTGACCTATACCAGCAGGCAGGCTGTCTGTGCGAAGTGCTTCCCAAGGCGGCTTTCGCAGGCGATACGCAATCTGGTGGAAAATGCCATCAAATATACGGGTGAGGGAGGCAGTGTGCAGGTCAGCCTGAAAAAAGACGCGCACTTCGCCTATATTGCCATTGCCGATACGGGAGAGGGCATTGCAAAGGAAGAGCTGGATCGCATTTTTGAGCGGTTTTACCGCGTGGATAAGGCGCGCGCCCGGGAGACGGGAGGCTCTGGGCTGGGGCTCTATTTGGTGCGAAGCATCGCGGTGATGCATGGCGGGCGTGTGGACGTTGAGAGCGAGAAGGGCAAGGGATCGGTTTTCACCCTGGTGCTCCCGCTTTAGGAGGTTGCTTTGAAAAAATTACTTTGTCTTTTTCTTGCGGCGGCACTGCTTTTTTGCGCTGCCTGCCAGGCGCAGGAGCCGGAGCAGGAAATTCAGATCGATCCGACCAGCGGCTCGGAAAACCGCAAGGATACCTATGTCGCGCTGTATTTTGCGGATACGGAATATAGCATGCTCGTCCGTGAGGTGCGCAAAACAAAGGTCTCTGTGGATGCCAATGTGGAAAAAAAGGTGCTGGAAGAGCTGCTGCTCGGGCCAAGCGTCCCCATCAGCATGGCGCAGATCATCAACCCGGATACACAGGTGGTGCGGCTCAAACAAGAGGGAAAAGTGCTCACAGTGGTTTTGAGCAAGGAGTTCTTGGATTGGAGTTTTATCGAAAATGCCCGGCCGATTGAGGAGAGCAATGCCGTCAAGCAGCTGGCGGTCTATTCTGTGATCAACACGCTGGTCGAGGCGACGGGCTGTCCGCAAGTGCAGATTCTGGTAGACCGGGAAGGCGACGGCACGGGGCAGCGCATCAATTTAAGCGAGATCGGCATGGGCAGCGCAGGCGTTTTGGAGCCAATGGGGCGCAATGCAGAGCTAGTCCTTTCGGCGCAGAAAACCATGGAGCAGATTTTAACCAATCTCAAGGAGCGCAATTATGCGGCGGTCTATAACTATCTCGCCTATGGGAATGAGGCAGAGCGCCCTTCTGAGAATGCGTTCGTCTCCTGGTGCCAGAACAGCGGCGTTGTGCTGGATTATTTCCAGGTGACGGAGATGCTGGAGCAGAGCAGCCAGGGCAGCGCGCTGCTTATGGTAAACTATTCCCTCAAGCAGGGCACTTCGCTGCGCAGCCAGTATGCTTATCCGCTGCGCCTGGTGCAGGAAAATTCTATCTGGAAAATTCGCTTTTCCGATCTGGAAAAGTTTATGGAGTATTGAGATGCGAACCAGAAGATGGATTTGTATGATCTTGGCGTCCATGCTGCTGTGCGGCTGTTCCCCTTTAAGAGAGAAAAACGATATCCCCGGCCTGCCTTCGCTGGAGCCGCAGAATTCGCTCTCCTATGGAGAATATGAACCATACCGCGCGACGCTGTATTATCTCGATCCCCAGCGCAATACGCTCTCAACCGAGCTGAGGGAGATAGAAGTGGTATCCTCCGCGCCAAAAGGCAAACAGGTTTTTGAGGAGCTGCTTGCCGGGCCAAGCGGGAGAGGCCTGGAGGGGTTTGGCAGCGAATATACCCTGAAGAATATCGATATCACAGGCGGCGTTGCCAATATCTATCTGCTGACCGAGCAGAACTTAAGCGATCAGAAAAAGCTGGCGCTTTGCGCCGCGCTTTCTAACACGGCGGTGGATAATCTGGGCGTGCAGTATGCCAATCTGTTTTTTAATGAGGAGCCGGCTTATGTCGCGGGCAAGCCCTGCGGCCTGCTGGGCAAGACGGATCTCGATATGACTGCCTTTTATGAAAGCTATCTGGAAAAGGCGGCAGAGCCTGTTTGGAGCATTCCGGTGGCGCTGTATTTTTTGGATGAGAGCAAGAGCTATATTCTGCCGGAAGTGCGTACACTTTCCTTTGAAGGGGAAAACTATTTGCAGGAGATCCTCTATCAGCTTTCGCTGGGGCCTGAGTATAAGAGCTACCTTCTCAGCCCGCTGCTCTCCAACTATGTGTTCACATATCAGGAAAACTTTGGAAGCATAGGAGGGGATGGCCTGCTCTGCATTGATTCGCCCCAAAAGCTTTTCCAGGGCGGCGGCGATCAGCAGATGCGCCAGCATATGGCCTGTCTGTATCATTCTTTTCATGGGGTCGTCCAGGGGCTGAGAAGCATGGAATTCAGCCGGGGGATGGAGAAATATACCGTTACATTCAGCATCTCGCAGCTCTATCTGGGCGAGGAGGTTTTGGTCTATTTTCCAGGCAAAGATCGGAAGCATCTGGAGCGCTTCCATCATGTGGTTCGCTCCGGGCGGGCGCATAACCTCAAAACCTACTTGGAGGAGCTGGCAGAGGGCCCGCTCAAGATAGAGCAGGCCCGTGCGCTGCCTTGCTTCCCGGCGGATATGGGCAGCGAGGGGCTGCTGGGCGCAGAGATGCGGGATAACATCGCTGTGGTGAATTTCAGCGCAGAAATGCTCTATAGCCTGGAAGGAATGCAGAAAGATGAGCTGTATCTGTTCCTGTATGCCGTCGTCAATACGCTGTGCGAAGACGAAGCGGTTTGTGCGGTGCAGTTCTGCTTTGAGGGGGAGATTATCGACGAGCTTGGCATCTTCAGCCTGGCTATGCCGCTCTATCCCAATATCGGTCTGGCGTAATGAACGGTTGCCAGCCGCGTGGCAAACGGCTATAATGGATAAGAATCAACATACAGGAGCGATGCAATGCAAATTTTTCAACTGCTGTTTTCAGACCCCGCTCAGGGGCTTATCTATCTGCTTTCGCTGTTTCTGGCTATGTGCATTGCCATTTCGTTTCACGAATGCGCACATGCGTTCATGGCCTATAAACTGGGCGATCCGACGGCGAAAAATCTCGGGAGAATGTCGCTGGATCCGATGCGGCATATGGATTGGCTTGGGTTTGCCTCGTTTTTGCTGTTTGGGCTGGGCTGGGCAAAGCCTGTTCTCGTCAACTCCAAAAACCTCAAGCATTTTCGCAG
>CAJUPM010000026.1 GCA_910588425.1 uncultured Christensenellaceae bacterium
CTTATATATAACTTTTTATTGACATAGTACACCAAATGGTGTTTAATTAAGGTAACTGAACACAGATTTGTGTTCAAAAAGTTATAAATTAAGCCGAAAGGAAAAATTATGTTTCAGATTAAAAGAAGGAGGCATGGAACCAATCTTCCGCACACTGTCCGCTTTCCGGAAGAACTTTGCGAATCTCTCGCTCAGATTGCACAGAATAACAACGTCTCATTCAATTCTTTGGTCATTCAATGCTGCAACTATGCAATACGCAATATAGATAATACGGACAAAACAAACAAAGAACAAAAATAAAACCAGCGGCGGTTGCGCTGGTTTTTGCGTTCATGTAAAATTCTTCCAATTCTGTATAAATTTATTCTTTGCGCTGCCCCCATTCTCATACCCAAGTGTGGGGGTATGGGGGCCTTGCCCCCATGGTTAAGAGTGGCTCTTGACCTTTTGCCCCATGTTTACCAATAGCCCTTGACCTTGCCCCTATGATTCAGAGCCGCCCCTGACCTTTTCCCCTCCGCTAATTGCTGTCGGCCAGACAGCAGTCGATGCCCAGTGCCACGCAGATGGCCAGAATCTCATCCTGGGGGCTGAGCACGTCGATGCAGTAGCTGTCGCCCCAGGTAAACCACTCTTTGCTGACGTGCGCCACCGGCCCAAAGGGCGCATCGATGGAGTATTCGTGGGAGAAAACGTCGCCAGCAACATCCCAGTTCGGCCCCAAAACCTGGTAGCGCCGGGAAAACCAGGCAAACTGCTCGGCAATCTCCGCCGCAAAACTGCCCGTGATGTAGATGCGGAACCGGTGCAGGAAGCTCCAGAGCTTCTGCTCCAGATACGCGATCTCCCGGCCGCCCGGTTCGTAGATATGCAGCTTGTGTCCCCAGGAAAACAGCTCTCCGCGCACATAGTAGCGGGGGACGCCCTGCTCGTCGCAGATGGAGAACTCCTCGCGCCAGCTCCAAACTTTTTGCTTCATGTAAAACCGCATGGCTAATCCCTCCTGGCAGGCAGATAGGGCAGGATGCGCCCGGCAAAATCCGCCATGTTGATGGTTTGCAGCCAAACCTTCCCCGGCCCCTGGAGCACGGTCAGAAACAGGCCCTCACCGCCAAAGAAGATGTTGGCAAACCCGCGCACAGTCTCGGCAGTGTAAGAGACGCTGCCCTCCCATGCCGCGACGTTGCCCGTGCTGACTTTGATGACCTCGCCCGGCGCGAGATTTTTCTCGACCACCGAGCCATCCAGCTCCAGAAACGCCATGCCCCGGCCGGAGAGCCGCTCCAGGAGCAGCCCTTCGCCGCCGAAGAAACCGCCCCGGCCAAGCTGCGGAGCAAGGGAGAGCTCGGTGCCCTCTGTCGCGCATAAAAACGACTGCTTCTGGCAGATATACTCCCGGCCGTCCAGCGCCAGCGGCAGAATCGAGCCCGGAAAAGAGGAAGAGAAGGTGATTTCCGCGCCCGGCCGCCCGGCCGTGTAGGTCGCCATGAAAATGGATTCCCCGGCAAACATGCGCCCCAGGCTTTTCATGACGCCCCCGCGCATGTTGGTCTCCATAGAAAAGCCGTCGCTCATCCAGGTCATCCCGCCAGACTGCGTAAATACGCGCTCGCCCGTCTCCATCGTAAGGGTAACGGCGGGCAGGTTTTCGCCAAATATCCGATACTGCATTTGCTTTGCTCCTTTTGCCAAAAATGTAAAAAGCGCCTGCCAGGCAGACGCTTCCTGCTTATTCTATCCGGTTTGCGCGGGACTCCCCTAAATTTTTGCGCAGAATGAGAAACCGCTCGCTCTCCAAATCCTCTTCGCTGGCCGCGTTGATGATGCGGAAGCCCAAATCCTGCTGATAGATGCGCAGCGCCTTCTGGTTGCGCGGGCTGGAAATCACTTCCACCATGCGCACGCCGGATTCTGCCAAATCCGAAAACGCGCTCAAAAGCAGGGACTGCCCGATGCCTTTGCCCGATTCCCGGGGATTGGTCAGAATGCTGTAAAGGAGCGCCCGGCCGGGGTTATCGAAATCCCGCAGGAAATAGGCCGCCCCCAGCACTTCGTCGTATTCCAGCGCCGCATAGACCCGCCCATAGCGGATGAGAGACTGCGCCTCGAAATAGCCAAGGTTCGCGCTTTTGGAGCCGTTCACCTGCCGCTCCAGCTGGACGATCTGTTCCAGCATATCCGTATCGCTGTCGCTGATGCAGAAATATTCGATTGCCATATGTTATCCTTTCTTTGCTTGCGCGCCTTACGCGCTTATCAGCACCATTATAGCAGGCGCGTCGCCGCTTTGCAACGGCAAAGCTGTTTTTTGCCGTTAAGGGAAAGAGCCATTCTTAATCATGGGGTTTCACCCCATACCCCATAACGGGGCATGATAAATGGGGTAGTGCGGAGATAGATTTTGTGCGGCGGGCGGAAAATGGGAGAGTATTTGCCTGCTGACAAGCTGATTATCAGCGCCGCGTGTGATTCACAGAGAACGGGAGAGCATGCGCCTTCTGACAAACCAGTTTCCAGCGCCGCGTGCAGGCTTGACAGGTTCCTCTGTCCCATCAATCGGGTATTGCCCTCCGCAGGAGCGCGTGCGGAATTAACAGATTTCTCCGTCCCATCAATTGGGTATGCCCTCCGCAGGAGGCCAGGATTTTCTATAAAATATGCCGGCATGAATGAGATTAGTATTGGATAAACAGGCGCAGGAACGAGAAAAGAGCGGGCTGCCTGTGCCGCTCTCCCATCATTTCCCAGTCATGGGGGTATGGGGCGGAGCCCCATGTTTACCAAAAGCCCTTGCCCTTCGCCTATGCAACCCTGCTTCTGCCCACGAAAAAAACGGCACACTTGCACCGCTTTTTTATCATCTTCTAATGGGGGTATGGGGGCGTGCCCCCATGTTCACCCAAAGCCCTTGACCTTGAACCGCCCTTGCCCTTACTCCTCCTGCTTTTTCTTTTTGCCGAAGCCGAGGGTCAGGCGCGCGGCGGCGTAGAAGACCAGGTCGCCCAGGATGGATTGCAGGCTGGCCAGCGTTACCACCACCAGCACCACTTCCCGGGGGAACACCGCCCCTAGCAGAACCACCTGCAAACTCTCCTTCACGCCCAGCCCGGCCGGAGCGAAGAGCGCCGCCATGCCGATGGCCGTGGCCGCGCAGTTGGCAGCAACCACATAGAAAAAGTCTGCCAGAGAGACCTTGCCGAAGGCGGAGAGCGCGATGATGGCAACTGCCATGCCCGAGAGAATTTTCGCGCCCACAACAACAGCCGTGCTGCCCCAAATCGCCCCGCCGGTCATGCGGTATTTTTCGCCGATGGCCGTGCGTTTGAGCACCTTGTGCACCAGGTTCACCAGGAAGTTGAACACCCGGGGCACCAGGCAGAGCAGGAGCGCCGCCGTCAGCGCGTAGGTCAGGTAAATCAGGCTGTCGTCCACGCCCGGCGCGCGCTGAATGACCAGGAAAAACACCGCCGCAACCAGCAAACTTCCGATGACTTGCAGCATGCTGTCCAGAAACGAGGTGATGACGGCCACGTTTTTATCTACCCCTTCCTGAGTGGCGAAGTAAATCTTGCCGCCCACCCAGGCGACTTTGCCCGGGATATACCGCCCGATCCAGGATTGCGCGTAGATGGAATACAGTTTTTTCGCGGGCAGGGAATTGCCATAGGGCCGAAGCTGTAAATTCCAGGCCAGAGGCTGGAGCAGCAGGCCAGCCATCCGGACGGCGAAGGAGAGCGCCATGAACCCCCAGGCGATCTCCACGTTTTTGATGGCGCTCCAGTCGATATCCCGGAAATACAGGACGATAAACACCAGCACCAGCAGATAAAAGGCCCAGACGAAGGCCTTTTTGCAAATTTGCTTTGTTTTTGCTTTCATTGTTCTCCTTTTCGCATCAGCTCGGCGAACAGGCGCGCGTTTTGCCTCTCCCGCTCCTGCATTTGCAGTGCCGCTTCCGGATTTGGCCGTCCAGCGCAGGCTGAACAAGCCGCCAAAGCGCGTCCGCATCCATGGTATCCACATGCACAGCCTCCGCGCCCAGCATCTGTGCCAGCCCGGCGACTTTATCCTGATAGACGATGGGCACCATGGGAACGCCCAGGTCTGCCGCGTAAATCAGGCTGTGCAGGCGCATCCCCAGCAGAAGCTTGCTCTGGCCGATGACGGCCAGGGCGTCCTGGGGCGCCATGGAAGGCTCGTCCACGACAAAATTGCCCAGGTTTTGGGGCAGCTTTGCCAAGATATCCCGGGCGACTCCCGCGTCTCTGCCCCGGCACATGGATAAAAACACCGCGGGCAGCCCCAGCTCATTGTTGATGCGCTGGGTTACTTCGGCCATCACGCTGGTATACCTGGCATATCTGGCGGCGTTCTTTTTGCTGCGCAGGCCCAGCCGGGTCGCGATTTTCACGGGGATGACGGCGTTCGTGTCATACCAGTGCCGGATGGCGATACAGACGTATTTTTCTGGCAGATCGTATTTCTGCCGGGCGGCGGCCTGCTCCTCCGGGGTGGGCGGATCCAGGCTGAATGCCGGGTCTGCCGTAACCTGCGCCCCAGAAACGCCCAGACGCTCCAAAAGCTCTGCCGAAAGCGCATCCCGCAGAGTGATGAGGTGCACTTTTTTCAGCGCCCGGGCGGCCATGCGCCGGTTGATGCCAAAGCGCAGTTCGCCCACGCTGTTGGCATAAAGGCAGGTTTTTTTGCCCATGCGCTGGGCCAGCCGCAGTTTGGCCAGCCAGCGGGAGGGGTTGAAGATGGTCGTCTTATCCTGCAGCAGCCCGCCGCCTCCCAGGATGAATACATCGCAATCGGCAATGGCCTGCCGGCAGGCTTTCTCCCGCTCGCCCAGGGCGCGGATGCCCAGATGCCCGTGCAGAGCCAGCGTCTTTTCCGGGCTGAGCGAGATGACGGTAACCTCAAAATCCGGGGTATACCGGCGCAGAAGCACCTGCAAAATCGCCTCGTCGCCCGAATTTTCCATGCCCGAGGCGCAGTGGATCACCATTTTTCTCTTTTGCATGAGCCGCGCTCCTCTCTAGCTGTGCCAGAAGTTTTCCTTTTTCAGCTTGCCCTGGCGCAGCAACCGGAATTTGCCCTTGAACCAGGCCACGATATACTTGCCGTATTTCTTGATGAGGAAGGAATAGACAAAGTGATAGCAGAACCACCTGGGGTTGAGCCAGAATTTCCAGGCCGGGACATACGGCTTTGGCACGGCAGTCAGCTCTTTGCGCACCTTTTTGTCGTTGAAATCCACATGCTCGTAGGGGTAGATAACCGAGCCGTCCTCCGCGAAGGAGAC
>CAJUPM010000027.1 GCA_910588425.1 uncultured Christensenellaceae bacterium
CGCGGATGTCTTTTTGCCCAGAATCTTTGCGGCGCTGAAGGAGAAGGGCGTGGAGATCCGCGGCGATGCGTTCTGCCAGCGCTATGGGGCGCTGCCTGTATCCGAAGAGGATTACCGCACGGAGTTTCTCGACTATATTATCGCGGTCAAAGTAGTGAAGGATGTGGAGCAGGCTGTGCGGCATATCAATGATTACGGGACAAAGCACTCGGAATGTATCGTTACAAACGATATGGCCAGTGCGGACTACTTCACAGGGCACGTGGATGCGGCGGCGGTTTACGTCAACGCTTCGACGCGGTTTACAGATGGCGAAGAGTTTGGCTTTGGCGCTGAAATTGGCATCAGCACGCAAAAGCTTCATGCCAGAGGCCCGATGGGGCCGAGAGAGTTGACGAGCTACAAATACATCGTCAAGGGCATGGGGCAAATTCGATAGAAGAAACAGAAAAAAGGCGCGGCAGCAGCGGCGCCTTTTTTGATCCGGGGAAATGGGAGCCCATGTTTTCTCAAAAGAAAGGGCCGCGCTGCCAGAGCAAACGCGGCCAAGAAAAAGCAGGGCTGGCGGTTAAAACCACCAACCCCAGCTGCTCAAGGAAAAGAACAGCCCTGCGATTACAAGCAAAGCGAAAATCGCGATGAGGCAGCCACACCCGCCGCCACCGCCGCCGTAGTAATGGCGCGGGGGACGCGGAGGCCGGGGCGGCCCCCAGAAACCGCCTGGGCGCGGGCCAAAGCCAAAGCCCCACCGCGGGCCATGATGATGGTGATGAGGAGGGGGCATACCAGGGCCATGATGGTGCCCGGGACCGCCGTGAAAACCGCCGGGACCATGATGCCCCGGGCCGCCATGAAAGCCGCCGGGGCCCGGCCTAGGCCCGCCGCCTCTTGGCCCGAAAATGCCGGCGCGGGGCCCTCCTGGAGATGGCCTTCCAAATCCACCTGGGCCCATGCCGCCTCTTGGCCCTCCCGGGCCTCTTCCTCCTGGTCCTGGCATTTTGATTCCTCCTGTTGTGTAAAATAGCGAAGATATGAAAAATCTTTGATCGTAAGTATAAATCTTTTTGGGGCATCCTGCAAGAGTCTTGTAAACATGGAAGGAATAAGCGGATGTGGCAGCGAATAAATGTAACAGGAGGCAGGAGCATGAAAACAATCGGCATTACTTGTTCCCGGACGGATGAATACCGATCCGGGATTAGCAGAGAATATTCGGAGGCGGTGATCCGGGCGGGCGCGCTGCCTTTTTTGCTGCCCGTAACCACAGATGAGCGGGCAATTCGGGAGCAGGTTTCCCGCATGGACGGCGTGCTCTTAAGCGGCGGATACGACATCGCGCCGAGCTATTACGGCCAGCAGCCCCACCGGAATTTGGGGAAAGTGGACGGGATGCGGGATGAATATGAGATGAAGATCCTGGATGCGGCGATGGCGCAGAAAAAGCCGGTTTTGGGCATTTGCCGGGGCATTCAGCTGATGAATGTCTATTTCGGGGGGACGCTCTTGCAGGACGTTTTGAGCGCAGGCCCGCAGATTTTTGGGCATGATCAGACCTGTGAGCGCTATTTGCCTTCCCATGAGATTGAGGTTGAGCCGGGAAGCTGGCTGGAAAAGATTTTTGGGCGGCGTGCCATGGTCAATAGTTTTCACCATCAGGCGGTGGATGCAGTTGCCCCGGGGTTTTGTGTGACAGCCAGAGCGGGGGACGGCATCATCGAGGCGATGGAGGATCCGGCGAGAAAATGCTATGCCGTGCAGTTCCATCCCGAGATGATGGCGGAAAAGGACAGCAAGGCACAAGCGGTATTTGACGCCTTTGCGGCGATGCTTTAGGAGGGCAATATGTTATTTGATATTCATTCGGATCTGTTTATGGACGTAGACAACCGGCGCGCTGGGGGCAGCCGCAGCGCGATTTCGGAGAATCACAGCGAGAGGCTCAAAGAGGGCGGTGTTACCGGCATGTTTGCGCCGCTGTTCATCAATCCTTATCAAAAGGAAGAGCTTTTGCACAAAAAGGCGCGCAGCATGTTTTTGAACATGAGCGCGGAGCTGAATGACAATCGGCAGATCGTCGCGGTGGCTAAATGCGCGCAGGATTTCCTGGATGCGGCACAGGAGGGCAAGCTGGCGCTGATGCTGGGCAGCGAAGGCCTTTGCTATATCGGCGAGGAAATTGCGCTGATCGAGGTGTTCTATCAGCTGGGGATGCGGGAAGTCAGCCTGACCTGGAACGAGGACAATGCGCTGGCCAGCGGGGCGAAGGGTGATCCCGGGCGCGGGCTGACGCAGGCGGGGGCTGCGCTGGTTCGGAGAGTGGAAGAGCTGGGGATGATTCTGGACGTTTCGCACATCAATGAAAAGAGCTTTTGGGACATTGCAAAGATCGTCAAAGAGCCCATCATGGCATCGCATTCCAACTCCTACACGCTTTGCCCGCATCCGCGGAATTTGAAGGACGATCAGCTGGCGTTTATTCGGGAGATTGGCGGCGTCGTCGGGTTAAACGCATACCCGGAATTTGTGCAGCAGGAGCAGCCGCTTTGGAACATGGAGCGGCTGGTCGACCATATGGATTATATGATCGAAAAAATGGGCATTGATCATGTGGCGCTGGGCTTTGACTTTGCGGATTATATGGATGAGGAAGACGCGCACCTTTCGGATTTTTACAGCGCGCGGCATATTCCGAAGCTTCTAGAAATTTTCCGCCGCCGGGGCTATACGCAGGCGGATTTGGACAAAATCACGCATGAAAACATTCTGCGGGTGATCCGGGCGCGGATGGGATAAGAGGAAATAAAAAAAGAGAGCCGAAGATTGGCTCTCTCTTTCATTTGAACGAAAGAGAGCTTGCAAACCTGCAAGCTCTTTTTGGGCTATGCCGTCTTTTCAAACTGGGAGTTATACAGCTCGGCATAGAAACCGTTTTTCTTCAAAAGCTCTTCGTGGCTGCCCTGTTCGACGATATCGCCGTCCCGCATGACGAGAATCAGATCTGCATCCCGGATGGTGGAAAGACGGTGGGCGATGATAAAGCTCGTGCGGCCTTTCATCAGATTATTCATCGCCTGCTGGATGAGGATCTCCGTGCGGGTATCGACAGAGCTGGTGGCTTCATCCAAAATCAGGATTTTGGGATCTGCAACCATGGCCCGGGCAATGGTGAGCAGCTGCTTCTGCCCTTGGGAGACGTTGCCCGTCTCTTCATTGAGCACCATTTGGTAGCCGCCGGGCAGCGTGCGGATAAAGCGATCGACCCGGGCGGCTTTGGCTGCCTCGTAGACCTGCTCATCCGTGGCATTCAGATTGCCGTAGCGGATGTTTTCCATGATGGTGCCGGAAAAGAGCCAGGTATCTTGCAAAACCATGCCGAAGCAGCGGCGCAGCTGCGTCCGATCATAATCGCGGATGTCTACGCCATCGACTAGAATGCGGCCGCTATTGACATCGTAGAACCGCATGAGCAGTTTGACCATTGTGGTTTTGCCGGCACCCGTCGGCCCGACGATGGCGATTTTTTTGCCGGCGGCGATATCTGCGGAGAAATCGTTGATGATGATCTTATCTTCGCTATAGCCGAAGTGTACGTTTTCAAACGCGACGTGCCCCTGGATATTCTGCGTGGAGGCAGGGTTTTGGATGGAAGAGGGCTCCTCGGTTTCCTCGAGAAATTCGAAGATGCGCTCGGCCGCCGCCGCTGTGGATTGCAGCTGGTTGGTGATCTGCGCGATCTGGTTGATGGGCTGCGTGAAGCTGCGGACATACTGGATGAAGGACTGGATCTCGCCGACGGTGATGGAGCCCTGCATGGCCAGAATGCCGCCAAGAATCGAGACGCCGACATAGCCGAGATTGCCTACCAGGCTCATGATGGGCATCATGATGCCTGAGAGAAACTGGGATTTGCGCGCCGCAGAGGCGAGGGTATGATTGAGCGCATCAAACTCCTCGATGCTCTTTTGCTCATTATTGAACAGCTTGATGACGTTATGCCCGCCATAGGCCTCTTCCACATGGCCGTTGATATGGCCGGTATATTCCTGCTGTGCGCGGAAATACTTCTGCGATTTTTTGACGATGAGCATGACCAGCGCCAAGGAGATGGGCAACAGCACGATGACCAGCAGCGTCATGGACCAG
>CAJUPM010000028.1 GCA_910588425.1 uncultured Christensenellaceae bacterium
TTGGGCTATGAGCTGGGCGGCTTTCTCAAGCGGAAGTGCAAATTGGCAATCTTCAACCCGCTGCTTCTGGCGGTTGTCTTTGTGATGGCGGCGCTGACTGTTTTCCGAATCGACTATCAGACCTATTATGAGGGCGCCAAGTACCTGAGCTATCTGCTCACGCCCGCGACAGTTTGCCTAGCCATCCCGCTTTACCAGCAGCTTGATTTGCTGAAAAAGAACTGGAAAGCGATTTTGCTGGCGGCTCTGGCCGGGGTGATAGCCAGTATGCTGAGCGTCTATCTGCTCTCCCTGCTTTTTGGCCTGACGCACGAGCAGTACGTTACGCTGCTGCCAAAATCCATCACGACGGCGATTGGCATCGGCGTTTCCAAGGAGCTTGGCGGCATTGAGACGCTCACGGTAGCCTCGATTATCATCACGGGAATTTTCGGCAATATGGTGGCGGAAGGCGCTTGCCGGTTGCTGCGCATTCGCCATCCCATCGCGAAAGGGCTGTCTGTGGGCTGTGCGGCACATGCGATTGGGACGGCAAAAGCCATGGAGATGGGAGAGGTGGAAGGCGCGATGAGCAGCCTTGCCATTGTGATTTCCGGAATTTTGACTGTGATTGGGGCCTCCTTTTTTGCACAGCTGATATAAAGGAAAATTTTTTCGACATAGGGATTGCAGCAGAGAGAGCTGGGAAAGAGCGCATAAGCGCTCTTTTTCTATTTGAAAGATTAAAAGTACAATTATGCAAAATTGTGATGAGAAAGTATGGCCAAATATCATTTGACAAAATTGAAAATGCAGAATATAATGCAGAAATAGAAGAAACTGAAAGGGGGATAGAGATGGCAGCCTTGGAAGATAAAAAGAAAGATTTTAAATGTAAAATTGCAAATATTTCTCCCGAAAGCAAAAAAAGAGTCGTCTATCTCAATTTGAGCGGTGGGCTCGCATATGAGAGGGAACTGCTCAGGGAATGGGGCATTTGGGATCTGGAACTGATAGAAGTGCAGGATAGAGAAGGCGTCCGCCCCTTATGGGAACTGCTGGAAGGGGCGCAGGGGGCGGTGATCGGATATGACCAGATCACGGCTGAGGTCGCGGAGCATTTGGATGGGGTCAAAATTCTGGCCTTGCAAAGCATCGGGTATAACAACATCGATATCCTGGCGGCGGCCAAGGCGGGCATTTGCGTAACCAATGCACCGGGGTTTTGCGCGGAAGAGGTCGCGGTGCATACAGTGGGCATGGCGATTGATCTGGTGCGCAAAATTACGTTTTTGGATCGCAGTGTACAGCGCGGGGAGTGGAAGGCGATCCAGGGGTACCCCGCGCGCCGCATTCAGGGGATGACATTTGGCATGGTGTTTTTTGGCGCGATCCCACAGCTGATGGCCCCGATCCTGCGTGCGCTCGGCATGAAGCTGCTGGTCTATGCGCCCACGAAGACGGCGGAGTTTTTGGAAAAATTCGGCGCGCAAAAGGCCGAGACGCTGGAAGAGTTGCTGGAGGGCGCAGATATCGTCTCCATGCACACGCCGCTCTGCCCCCAGACCTGGCATATGATGGGATGGGAGCAGTTTCAGCGGATGAAGCGCGATGCCTTTTTCATCAATACCGCCCGGGGTGCTGTGGTGGATGAGGCGGCGCTGGTGCGCGCGCTAAAGGAAGGGCAGATTTGTGCGGCGGCGGTAGATGTGATTGAGGAGGGAGAACGGCATGCAAAAAGTGAGATATTTGGTTTGGAAAACGCGGTTGTTACGCCGCATGCGGCATTTTTTTCCGAAGAATCCTACCGGGCGGCAAAGCGCATTGCACTGGAGCAGATCGTCTGCCTGCTCTGCCGGCAGACCCTGCCCGAAAACCTGGTCAACCGCGAATTTTTGGAGCAAAGATGACGGCATAGAGCGAAAGGCCGGGGAAACGGTACATCTAATATCATTTGAATAGAGAGGTGCAATAAAGTTCGGGATATTCCGAACTTTATTTATATTTTCTATAAAAAGGATATGCGATTTCGTTGACAGCATACGGCGGAATCTTTAAAATAATAAGTGCAGTTGGAAAGTAAGAAACAAAAGGAGAGAGAAGATGAAAGTTGCAGTCGTCATGGGATCCAAAAACGACATGAGCGTTGTGGGCAAGACGCTGGAGACGCTGGAAAAATTTGGGATTTCATTTGAAGCGCGGGTGATTTCGGCGCATCGTTCGCCGGAAATTGCGGCAGAATTCGCAAAGACGGCAGAGGAGCGGGGCGTGGAGGTGATCATTGCGGCGGCAGGAAAGGCGGCGCATCTGGCCGGCGTGATGGCCGGGCATGCGGCGATTCCCGTCATCGGCCTTCCCATCAGATCTTCCATGATGGATGGGCTGGATTCTCTGCTCTCGACGGTGCAGATGCCGGATGGCATTCCGGTGGCGACGGTGGCCGTCAACGGCGCGGCGAACGCGGCGATTTTGGCGGCGCAGATTCTTGCAGTAAAATATGAGAGCATCAGAAAAGCTCTCAAAGATTATAAATTTGAAATGCAGCAGAAGGTCATCCAGGCGGATGAACAGCTGCAGGCGGAGGCAGCAAAATGAAAAAGACCAACCAGATGTATGAAGGCAAGGCGAAGAAAGTTTTTGAGACGGACAACCCCGATTATGTCATCGTCGATTATAAGGATGATGCCACGGCGTTTAACGGCCTGAAGAAGGGGACCATCGTCGGCAAGGGCGTCGTCAATAACAAAGTCTCCAACCATATGTTCCGGATGCTGGAAAAAGCGGGCATCAAGACGCACTATGTGGAGGAGATTTCGGATCGGGAAACCATCGTCAAGAGAGTGCAGATCGTTCCGCTGGAAGTGATCGTCAGAAATATTGCCGCCGGCAGCCTTTCCAAGCGCCTTGGACTCCCGGAGGGAACCAAGATGAAGTCGACTGTCCTGGAATTCTCCTATAAAAACGACGAGCTGGGCGACCCGATGATCAACGATTACCACATCGCGGCCATGGAGCTGGCGACCGAGGAAGAGCTCAATACCATCAAG